>JBMONI010000001.1:0-34082 GCA_049324575.1 Candidatus Omnitrophota bacterium
CGGCCCCGCTCGTTCCTCCGCCAGGCGCGCCGAATAAAACCGAAAAACCTTTCGAAGTTTCCTTCAAAAGATAAGGCCAGAATCCACGGAGGGCGCCCGGCTCCGCCGCGATCCAAGCCTCGAGATAGACTCCCAGAACAGCTTCCACGGCTTTTTCGTAACCCGGCCGGACCCGCATAACTTCGCGGATCCGTTTCATCCCGCATCGGATTTCTTCCGAGATCTCATCGCCTGCGCTCTCCGCCCGACCTGGCGAAGGCTCCATTTCGCGCAGCATATTTCCTTTGGCGCTCTGCTCGTCTTTTTCCCTTTCGAGCGCGCGGATCTCCTCCCGCAAGCGGTCAACGGCCGTCTGACTACGCTTACTTTCTTCCGACATCGCGGCAAACTTTCCCTCGGCGCCGCGGATCTTTTCGAGAAGAGAAGCGATCTCCTTTTGGTATTCGTTTTTCTTACGCTCCCATTGTCCGCGCTCATTGCCGAAGCGGGCAAGATTCCCATCCATCTTGGATTTATGGCGGTCGCTCGTTTCGATGAAGGCTGCAAAACGATGATATTCATTCTTAACGCGAACCAATTCGGCGGCTAGTTCGAACGCCGCGGACTTCCCTTGCTTGAGCAGTTCCTTGGACTGCGCCAAAGCTTCTTCCGAACCCTTGAGCTTAAGATCCGCATCGCGCATCTCTTTTTCGATCCGGCCAAAATCCGTCGCGAAGGATTCGAAGTTTTGAGACTTTCCCGCAAGCTCAGCGCGGGTCCTGGCCAGCCGTTCCGCGAGTTGGGTCCGTTCGGTCTGGATCTCGCCGCTCCGCGTCGCGGCGTTGAGCCGCTTCTCTTGGTTGAACTGGAGCTGCTGCTCGTTCTTTTCTTTCTGATTGATAAGCCCAAACCGTTTGGCTTCGACTTCCGCGTGTTTGGCGCGCACCGATTGATAGGCCGCCTCTTCGGCGATTTTTCTCGCCTCTAACGCTTCGGTCTTTTGGCGCGATTCCTCGAGAAAAGCTTTTTGCCGGCTCTGATCCGAGGTGACCGCGTCTTTCTCGCTTTCGAGATGCTCGAGATCATAGAAAGCTTTCCGGATCTCGAGCGTCTTCAATTCTTCGTGTTTTTCTTTGAATTTTTCCGCTTTCTTCGCCTGGCGTTCGGCATACTGGATATTACGGTGGACTTCCTGAACGATGTCGTTGATCCGCAGAAGATTTTGCTCGGTCTTTTCGAGTTTCCGGAGGGCCTCCTCCTTTTTGACCTTGTATTTCGAAATTCCGGCTGCCTCTTCAATGAGAAATCGCCGCTCGTCCGCATCAGCATTCAGGATGTAATCAATACGGCCCTGGCCAATCATCGAATAGGCATTGGAACCGACCCCGGTGTCCAGGATCAAGTCCTGAACATCTTTTAAGCGAACCAGCGTTTTGTTGATGAGGTATTCGCTTTCCCCCGAACGGTAGAGGCGGCGCGTGATGGTCACTTCGCTGTAATCGATAGGAAGACCGCGGTCGGCATTATCAAAAGTCAGGGAGACTTCGGCATAGGCCAGAGGCTTGCGGAAATCCGTTCCGCTGAAAATAACGTCTTCCATTTTCGCGCCCCGGAGGAGTTTGGCACTCCGCTCTCCCAAGACCCAGCGGATCGAGTCCGAGATATTGCTCTTGCCGCAGCCATTCGGCCCGACCACGCAGGTAACGCCTTGGTCGAACAAGACCTCCGTCTTGTTGGCAAACGATTTAAACCCCAGCAATTCGAGTTTTTTAAGACGCATACAAACTGACTCCTTTAATCCACACTTTGAAGCGCATTATGAACGAAAAAACAAAGTGTGGATACAAGAAATTCGCCCCGGCGCAGACCGCATCTTTGTTATTAGATTTTCGGCAAAAAGCGGGGGGCTCTTGAGAGAGAATACGAACGGAAGACAAGGACAAAAAGGGATCCGGCTTATTCCTCGTAGGCCTTAAAAACCACGCTGGCATTATGACCACCGAACCCGAGAGAATTAGACATGGCCACGCGGACCTTCTGGCGCAAAGCTTCGTTCGGAACATAATTGAGATCGCATTCGGGATCCGGAACCTTGTAATTGATAGTCGGCGGGATCAGGCTGTCCCTCATGGCAAGAACGCAGGCGATCGCTTCGATCGCCCCCGCCGCCCCCAGCGCATGGCCGGTCGCGGATTTCGTCGAACTGATCTTCGTCTTTCTGGCGTTCTCCTCGCCTAAAGCCTTCTTGATCGCAAGCGTCTCAACCTTATCATTAAGCGGAGTCGAGGTCCCATGGGCGTTGATATAATCGATCTCGGACGGCTTAACGCTCGCATCTCTCATGGCCGCAATCATGCAACGCGAGGCCCCTTCTCCGGTCGGATCCGGCGCCGTAATATGGCTGGCATCGGAAGTCATCCCGTATCCCACCAACTCAGCATAGATTCGCGCTCCCCGTTTCTTGGCATGCTCCAAGGTCTCCAGGACCAATACGCCGCAACCCTCCGACATCACAAAACCATTTCGGGTCTTGTCAAATGGCCGTGACGCAGTCGAGGGATCCTCATTGTAGGTGCTTAATGCTTTCATCGCATCGAAACCTCCGAACCCAAGCATCGTAATACAAGATTCGGTCCCTCCGGCCAGCATGACATCGGCTTCACCGCGCTGAATGATCTTGAACGCATCTCCGATCGCGTTCGAGCCGGTCGCACATGCAGTCGCAACGCAGTTGTTCGGTCCCTTGAGTCCAAAATTGATCGAGACCTGTCCCGGCGCCATGTTCACGATCAACATGGGGATCAGAAACGGCGAAATCCGGTTCGGGCCCTTCGCCAGCATCACTTTGTGCTGCTCTTCGATGACCCGAAGCCCGCCGATCCCCGAACCAATCAGCACGCCGATCCGATAAGGATCTTCGGACGCGATCTCCAGCTTTCCATCCTCGATGGCCATTTTTGAACAAGCCACCGCGAACTGGACAAACCGGTCGGATTTTTTGATCTCTTTGGGCGTGAAAAACGGCGAGGGGTCGAAGTTTTTGACTTCGCCGGCTACTTTGGAATTGAAGTGCCGGGACTCAAGCTGAGTAAGCGGGCCGACCCCGCTTTTCCCATGAATGAGCGCTTGCCATGATTCCTCCGCAGTATTGCCGACGGGAGAAATCATCCCGATCCCTGTGACTACGACACGTCGCATGATTTGGTAAGAGCTGAACGTAGAACGCCTTAAGTTCCAGGAGGGCTATTTTGCAGCCGATTTTTCTTCGATATACCGGATCGCATCGCCCACGGTCTGGATCTTCTCCGCATCCTCATCCGGAATTTCGATCCCGAACTCCTCTTCAAGGGCCATGACCAATTCAACGGTATCCAAAGAATCGGCTCCAAGGTCGTCCACGAAAGAAGCCTCGGGTGTGACTTCTTCGGCTTTGACGCCTAACTGCTCAACGATGATTTCACTGATTTTATCCTGAATCGCCATGGATTCCTCCTGTTTGACTGCCTTGATTTAACTTATAAGCCCCCCGTCCACTACCAGCACTTGGCCGGTCATATAACGGGACGCATCTGATGCTAGGAAAACCGCGACATCCGCGATATCCTGAGGATCCCCTAGTCTTCCGAGAGGGATCTGTTCTTTAATCTTCCCTCTCAGTTCCTCAGGCAATTTCTCCGTCATGCTGGTCTTAATGAATCCAGGCGCAATCGCATTGGCCCGGACATTCCGTTTTGCTAGCTCTTTGGCTACCGACTTCGTGAAGGCCAGCATCCCCGCTTTGGATGCCGCATAATTCGCCTGGCCGGCATTGCCCGTAATCCCCACCACCGAGGACACGTTGATGATGACACCCGAACGCTGCTTCATCATCGGCCGAGAACAGGCTTTCGTAAACAGAAAAACACTTTTCAGATTTGTCGAAAGAACATCGTCCCAATCTTTTTCGGACATCACCGGCATCAACGTATCACGTGTGATGCCCGCGTTGTTGACAAGTATATTAAGCAAACCATAGGTGTCAAGCGCTTTTTTGACGACTTCCTGCACTTCGTCAGCATTCGCAACGTTTGCCCCTGTCAGGACATACGAACAATTCGGAAATTGTTTGATCATCGTTTCCGTGTCCTTCAAATTTGCTTCGGAACTCGCCGATAAAACGAGTTTCGCCCCTTCCCGCGCAAACGCAACCGCGATCGCCTGTCCGATCCCGCGGCTTGCTCCCGTGATCAATGCAACTTGGTCTTTGAGCATCATGGCAGTCACCTCACGATTTTCTCGGTCAATAAGGTTTTTTCCAATTCCTCAAGGTCCTTGACGGCGCCGCAGGGAAAAATCTGAAGGGAGGGTTGGCACTTTTTCGCAAGCCCTTTGAGAACCTTGCCGGGCCCAATCTCCAAGTAATGTAAAAACCCCGAACCTTGCGCCTGCCTCATCGTCTCGACCCAACGCACAGGGCTTGTAAGCTGTTTCGCCAGCAGCCGTTGAATCTCCAGGGGACACGAAACCGCCCGAGGTTCAGCATTCGGGACAAAAACACACGCGGGGGCTTTGAACGATACGCGACCGATAGCTTTTTCAAGATCCTGCCGGGCCGATTCCATTAAAGTCGAGTGAAACGCTCCCCCTACCTTCAGAGGGATCGCCCGTTTTGCCCCGCGTTCTTCGGCCAGCGCACAAGCTTTTTGGATCGTCTCGACACTCCCCGAAAGAACGATCTGCTCGGGCGTATTGAGATTGGCGACTTCGCATCCGGCTTCAGCCGCAAGACTCTCACAATCTTTCTGCGCCAATCCCAGGATTGACGCCATGGTCCCTGGCCTTTGTTTCGCCGCATCTTCCATGGCCTGAGCGCGAGAAACCACAAGCCGCAAGCCATCTTCGAATCCGAAAACCCCGGCTGCAGTCAATGCGCTGAACTCTCCGAGACTGAGCCCCGCCGTCCATGCCGGCTTGAGCGCGGGGTATTTCTCTTCGAGCGCTTTAAGCATGGCGATGCTCACCGTATAGATCGCGGGCTGCGCGTATAAAGTGCGGGTCAGTTCCTCTTCGGGACCCTCAAAGCAAAGGCGTGTCAGGGAATAGCCAACGACAGTATCCGCTTGATCGAAGATCTTTCGGGCGGCGGGAAGATGCTCATAGAGGTCTTTGCCCATCCCGACGAACTGGGCTCCTTGACCTGGAAATAAAAATCCGATCTTCATCTTGCGCGTCCGTCTTTCCTTACCATCGGATCGCGCTTGCGGCCCACGTTAATCCGCCGCCGAACGCGACCAGAACGATCCGGTCGCCCTTTTTGACCCGGCCGGACTTCACGGCCTCGCAAAGCGCCACAATGGTGGAAGCGCTCGACATGTTCCCGTATTTATCGACGTTGATGAAGACTTTTTCCATGGGAACTTCCAGGCGATCGGCCACCGCCGTCAAAATACGATGATTGGCCTGGTGAGGAATGATCATATCGACATCCGTCATGGTCCATCCCGCTTTTTCGAGGACCTTGCGGACCGCATTTTCCATCGTCTTGACAGCGATCTTAAAGATCTCGGAGCCCTGCATTTTGAGGAAGTGGAGCCCTTGACGGACGCTTTCCTCCGTAGAGGGATTCGCGGAACCTCCCCCCGGAATCTGCAAAAGCTCCGCCTGGTTCCCGTCGGCTCCTAAATAAGACGCGCAAAGGCCGTGTCCTTTTTTCAAATCGACTCGTGAAACAATCGCGGCGCCCGCTCCGTCCCCGAACAGAACGCAGGTCGAACGATCTTTCCAGTTAATGAACTTGGAGAGGAGTTCGGCTCCGACGACAAGTATATTTTTATACAGCCCGGCACGGACAAATCCTTCCGCCACACCGAGCGCATAGGGAAAACCCGAGCAAGCCGCGGCCATATCGAAAGCGCCACACGAGGCTCCCAGCTTGGCTTGGATATTGCACGCTGTGGATGGAAAGAACATATCGGGAGTGATGGTCGCAACCACGATGAGTTCGATATCAGCCGGTGTAAGTCCGGCATCCCGGATCGCATGTTTCGCGGCTTCAAGTCCGAGATCGCTTGTCCGCTGATGGGGTTCGGCGATCCTCCGCTCTTTGATCCCTGTCCGGGTGGTGATCCACTCATCGGACGTTTCGACCATTTTTTCGAGATCGTGGTTCGTCAATATGCGGGTCGGAAGGTAGGCTCCCAAGCCGGTGATCCCTACCGCGAACTTCTCACTCACCCTTGGCCCCCTCCGGCTTGCGGCTGGCATGATGGTTGTTGATCTGTGCGATCTGCTCAACGATATGCCGATTCACCTGTCGCAAGACCATGTCGCCGGAAACCCGGATCGCATTGCGGATGGCTTTGGCTGAGGAAATCCCATGGCTGATGATCACCGTCCCATCGACACCCAGGAGCGGAGCTCCCCCTGCTTCTTCGAAATCCGTCTGTTTTTTGATCCCGTCCATGGCAGGCCGGAAGAAAGCGGCCGCCAGAAGCATCAGAGGATTTTTCTTGAATTCGCGGGACATCAGCTCCACGGCGGTCTCGAGCATGCTTTCGATCATTTTGAGGACCACATTTCCGACGAAACCGTCGCAGATAATACAATCGACCTTCCCACTGAAAAAATCACGGCCTTCGATATTGCCGGCGAAATTCAAACCCGAATCCCGAAGCAGCTTATAAGCCTCCTTCAGGGCTTCCGTTCCTTTGGATTCCTCTTCTCCGATATTTAAAAGGGCAATGGACGGTTTTTTCTTTTTGTAGATCGCGGTCGCATAAATCTGGGCCATGACCGCATACTGGAAAAGTTCTTCCGCCGAGGGACTGATATTGGCTCCGACATCCATCGTCACGGAAATACCCCTCAAGGTCGGGGTCCCGATCGCGATCCCGGGACGGCGGATCCCGGGCAAAAGCCCAAGATGCAGCGTCGAAACCGCCACGGCCGCCCCTGTATTTCCCGCCGTCATGACCGCGTCCACTTCTTTGCGCTTGAGAAGATCGACGGCCACGGCGATCGACGAGTCTTTTTTCTTTTTCAGGGCAGCCACGGGAGAATCGCCCATCTCAATGATCTGGGAGGCCTCTTGGATGCGGATCTTCCCGCCGATCACTTTGTGCTTATTGAGCTCGCTCTTGAGCGCTTCGGTCTGTCCGACCAGAATGATCTCAAGATCCGAAAAATCATTGGCGGCCCGCACCGCCCCTTCAACGACCACCTGCGGCGCATAATCGCCGCCCATCCCATCGACCGCGATCCGGATCATTGGTCTTTATTTCTCCTTCGATTCTTTGACCTTCAAGGTCAGGACCTGTTTCCCGCGATAATGTCCGCATAAGGGACAGACACGGTGCGGAACGATCCACGCCCCGCAATTCGAACACTTCGAAAGCGATTTCATCGCCAGGGCATCATGGGAACGCCGCAGACGTGTGCGCATATTAGAATGACGCCGTTTTGGATTTGCCATCTTACTTTGCCTCCCTTTTCTTATTCCATATTTCTTTCAACCCGGAAAAAGCCTTATAGGTCATATGGTCCGCTTCGCTCGCCTTTGAATCCGTCCGTTGTTTTTTCGTATACGGCAATTTGCATGTCTTGGGATCCGGACACTGATAGGCAATCCCATGTTTTAACAGCAGCATCTCCCGCAGATCGCCTGACGCATCAATGACCTCGGACTGCTTCGTTTCATAATACAACTTAAAATCATGCAGGATCCGTTCCGGGATCTTCTTCAAACACCGTCCACAAATATGTTCTACCGAACATTCCAACCGGCCCTCGAAGACAACCACTTCCGGCCCTTTTTCCACCGTGCCGGACATGCGCACCGGAGTACGATAAGTCAGATCAACGAATTCAAGCTCCCATTCCTTGGGCGAATATTCCGCTTCGACCGGAACCTTAACATTTTCCTGAAATCGCGATAAGGTGATCAACATCGCAGGCCAACGCCTTATCTCGCCTTCAATTTCGCTTTCATCGCCGCCGCCACAAAGCCAGGCACATATCCCGAAATGTCGCCCTGGCACGCAGCGATCTCCTTGATCAACCGCGAGGAGATATAAAAATGATTTTCGGACGGCATCAGAAAAATGGTTTCGATCGCATTGTCCGAAAGTTGACGGTTCGTCAAAGCCATTTGGAACTCGTAATCGAAATCCGAGGTCGCCCGCACCCCGCGCAAAATACTCCGCACCTTGCGCTTTCGGGCATAATCGACCGTGAGCCCCCGATAGGTCTCGACATGCAGACCGGGCATTCCCGCAACCGCTTTGCGGACCATGCGCAATCGCTCTTCGAGAGAAAAAAGCGTTTTCTTCTGCCCATTGACCGCGAGCACGATATAGATCTCGTCAAAGAGCCGTCGGGCCCTGCGGACCAGGTCCAGATGCCCGTTCGTGAGCGGATCAAAAGTCCCCGGATAAATAGCTTTTCGTTTCTCCATCCTTTGAGCCCACTCGAAATAAAAAAGAGAGACAAGCTTGTCCAATGCGTTTCGTACGCGTCACATTGAGCGCGGAAAATGATTCCGGAAGCGGCTCCTGCCTCGCATGGCCGACCACGACCTGCGCAAAGGGCGCTACTATATCAGATGAATCTAGCCTCATCAATGTCTTTTTGACCAATCCTTTCATGAAAGGCGGATCAACAAAAATAAGCGAGAATTTTTTTCCTTTTTTCTCCAATCGATCAATCGCTTTAAAAATATCCAGACGTATCAGCTCGCAAAAAGGCTGAATCGCAAGCGCCTCGATGTTCTTTTGAATCACGCGCGCCGCCCAATCCGCCTGATCGACAAACGTAACCTCGGCGGCCCCCCGGCTGAAAGCTTCGAGCCCCAAGCTCCCGCTCCCGGCATAGAGATCGAGTACCCGTTTACTGTCGACAAGGTTTCCCAGGATATCAAAGAGTGTTTCTTTTGACCGATCCGTCATCGGCCGGGTCAGCCGATTTTTCGGAAAAAGTATTTTCCTGGATTTGAATTTTCCGCCAATGATTCTCATGCGTTTTCCTTTAAAAACGGGGCTATCATACCATACAGCCCGATTCGCATCATCTATTTATCAATAATGCAAGGCCTGATCCTGCATATGGTTATGAAAATTCCTCCATGCGATTTCCGAATCCACGGCTCCGCTTCCGATCAGTTCCAAAGCCGCCGTTCTCGCTTCTTCCAACAAGGAGGCATCCCGCAAAGGGTCCGCCACTTTGAAAAACGGTTCTCCACTCTGCCGCACCCCCAGGAAATCCCCAGGCCCTCGGAGCCGCAGGTCCTCCTCGGCAACTTTAAAACCGTCCTGAACGCTGGCAAAGGTTTTTAATCGTTGTTTTCCTTCCTCGGTCGTTGGTTCGCCGAATAAAAAACATTCGCTGGACTGGGTTCCCCGCCCGATCCTCCCGCGCATCTGATGAAGCTGTGACAAACCGAACCGTTCGGCGTTTTCGATCACCATCATCGTGGCGTTCGGATGATCGACACCGACCTCGATCACCGAGGTCGCCACCAGGATACGAATCTCCCCTTTCCGAAAACCCTCCATCACCGGATCCCTTTCGTCTTTCGACATGCGGCCATGCACAAGCCCCATGGCAATCCCCTGAAAGGGGCCGTCCTTCAGTTTTCGATATTCATTTTCCGCGGCCAGAAGATCGGAGCGTTCGGTCTCCTCAATAAGTGGAAAAATAAAATAGGCTTGCTCGCCTTTTTCGATCTTGCGGCGAATGCGCTCCAGGATCATTCGTTGTTTTTCCCGGGATGTCCAATAGGTTGTGATAGGCTGACGCCCTGCGGGTAATTCGCGAAGCGTCGAGACCGCAAGATCCCCGTAGACGGTCAACGCCAGAGTCCTTGGGATCGGCGTCGCCGTCATCACGAGCTGGTGCGGTCGAGGCTCTCTTAAAACAAGTTTGCACCGTTGATAAACTCCGAATTTATGCTGTTCATCGATCACCAGGAGGGCCAATTCCCTGAACCGAACATCCTCTTGAAGCAAGGCGTGCGTACCGACGAGGACATCGATCTTGCCTTGATGAAGTTCCGCGAGCATGCGTTCTCTTTTCGGAGTCGGCGTGCTAGAGGTCAGCAACGCGATCTTGTCGGTAAAGGGTTTCAGGAATCTTTGCAGCGTCCGGTAATGCTGCTCCGCGAGGATCTCCGTCGGAACGAGGATCGCCGCTTGGCGGCTATTCCGGGCCGCCAACGCGACCGCGAAACATGCGCACAAGGTCTTCCCGGAGCCCACATCTCCTTCCAGAAGGCGGTTCATGGGGATCTCTTGTTCAAGGTCCCGCGCCAAGGCTTCGAGAGCCGTTCCCTGATCTTGGGTCACCCGGAACGGAAGGCTCGATTCAAACACCGGGCGAAATTCACTTCCTCCCGGTAGTGCAAAAGCACGATGGGTTTTCCTCATTTTTTCGAGACGGCGAAGAAGGATCATTTCGAAAAGGAAGAACTCATCAAAGGCAATGCGTCGCCGGGCCGTTTCGAGCGTTTCAAAGGAGGCCGGAAAGTGCATCTCCCGGACCGCTTCATGAAGGTCCATCAGCTTTTTCCGGGCCCGGAATTCCAGAGGATAGAATTCCGGCGGCGCTTCTTGAAGGCGGTTCTGGATCAGATCCGACATCGTGCTTCGCAGCGAACGCTGAAAGAGTCCTTCCGTCAACGGGTAGATCGGCGTGATGCGCCCGGTATGGATCGAGACCTCTTCGGTGTCCAGGACTTCGTACTCCGGCGAAGTCATTTGCAGACGCTTTTTGTAAACCTCGACCTTGCCGAAAAGGATCACCCTTTTTCCGATCTCAAATTGTTTCTTTAAATAAGCCTGATTGAACCAAACAACAGGCAAAGTGCCCGTCTCATCTCCCACGGTCACTTCCAGGATCTGATAGCGCGGGATCGGACGAAGGCGGACCGAGAGGATCTCTCCCTGAATCGTTGCGTTCTGCTCCGGGCTCAGGGAAGCGATATGCTGCCATTGGTTTCGATCTTCGTATCGTCGAGGGAATAAAAAGAAAAGATCGCGCAGGGTCCGGACCCCGAGCTTTTCCAGAGCCGCCGCCTTTTTAGGCCCGATCCCTTTGAGATAGCGTATTTCCTGATGGGAAAATCCGCCCGGAAAGGCTTGCATCGATCGGGCTCCTTCGTTATCGGCGCCCCGAGGGCATGGCGCAAGAAAGTTCAGGACTGGACAGGAGCGGCATCCGCAACTGCCGGCGGAACACTTTCAGCGACATTGGACGCGGCATCGGCAGCCTCCGCGGCGGTTTGTTCCGCAGAAGTTCCGGAGGCTTGATCGGCCTGGGCGGCCTTCACTTTTTCGAGAGCTTCCTTGATCTGCTCAAGATCGACCGGCGCCTGCGCGCGCACCCCTGCAAGAAGACTTTTGCTCTTATAGGTTTCAAGGATATTCAGGCCGATGCAGGTAAAGAGAAAGCAAATCGCACAAAACGAAGTCGCTTTCGTCAAAAAATCAGAAGCCTTGGTTCCAAGGATCGATTGGACGGTCCCTCCGCCGAAACTCGAGGTGGTCAGCCCTTGTCCACGTCCTGCCTGCAGAAGGATCACCAGGATTAGCACCAAACAGACCACGATATGAAGCAAGATCAAAAGAATGCTCATGCAGCCCCCTTCACTGACGAAGCCTCGCAGGCCCCGCGGATAATTTCACAGAAAGATTCGGCCTTCAATGAAGCCCCGCCCACCAATGCCCCATCCACGTTTGGCTTGGACATGAGGTCGCCGATATTTTCGGGCTTCACACTGCCGCCGTAGAGGATCGGTATCTTCGGGCCAATATCCTGCCCATATTTTTCGTTGAGGAGACGGCGGACATAGGAGTGCATTTGCTCGGCCTGTTCCGGCGTCGCGGTCTTCCCGGTCCCGATCGCCCAAACGGGTTCGTAGGCGATCACGGTCTTTACAATATCCTCTTTGGTAATCTCTTCCAGCGAATACTGGATCTGATCTTTCACCACCTCATGATATTTCTTGGCTTCCCGCTGTTCGAGTGTTTCTCCCACGCAAACGATCGGAACAAGATTGTATTTTAAGGCCGTCTTGACCTTCTGGTTCACATAGGCATCGGTCTCATGGAACAGCTGACGACGTTCCGAATGTCCGAGGATGACATAACGGCACCCGAGATCCTTGATCATCGTCGGAGATATTTCCCCGGTAAAAGCGCCTTCATGGCTGGGGCTCATGTTCTGGGCCCCCAATTCGATCCGGCTCCCCTGGATCTCTTTCGAGACCGCATCCAGCGCAGTGAACGGAGGACATACCACGACCGTGCAGTCCCCCATGTTATACACCGAAGCCTTGATCCCCTGGACAAGGCGGACCGCCTCCTCAGCGTTCTTATACATTTTCCAATTGCCTGCAATAAATGGTTTTCCCATGAGAATCTTCCTTATCCGCTCAAGCAATCATTTGTCGTTAAGAGCGGCTACGCCCGGAAGGACCTTGCCTTCCACCAGCTCGAGCGAAGCACCACCGCCAGTCGAGATATGAGACATCTTATCCGCCACGCCCGCCTGTTTAACGGCAGCGATCGAATCGCCGCCGCCGATCACGGTCACGCAATTCGGCAATGACGCCACTGTTTTCGCAACCGATACGGTCCCGTTCGCAAACGCCGGAAATTCAAAAACTCCCAGCGGACCATTCCAAAAAATTGTTTTCGCGCCTTTCAGTGCTTTGGTGTATTTTCCAACCGTCATAGGCCCGATATCCATGCCCATCCAGCCGTCTTCGATTCCGTTGCGGGGAACATGCCGGTGCGGTGCATCGGCGGAAAAAGTTTCGGTGACGATATGGTCGATGGGCAGGTATATATATTTATGGGTCTTATAGGCTTTCTCAAGGATCTCCCGCGCGAGGCCATACATCTCCGGTTCGACCAGAGACGAACCGCAGGTAATCCCTTTCGCCGTCAAGAACGTATAGGCCATACCGCCGCCTATGATGATATGGTCCACCCGGTCCAGCAAACTCTTTAAGACATCGATCTTGGAGGAAACCTTGGCGCCTCCGATAATCGCGATGAAAGGATGCTGGGGATGATCGACAACTTTGTCTTGGAGATATTCCAGCTCTTTTTCCATCAAAAAACCCGCGACAGCCGGAAGGAATTTTGCGACGGTCTCCGTCGAAGCGTGGGCGCGATGGGCAGAACCGAAAGCGTCATTGACAAAAATATCCCCGTACTGGGCAAGCGCTCTGGCCATCTTCTCCCGTTCAGCCGCATCCTTGGAAGTTTCCTCCTTATGAAAGCGGGTATTCTCAAGCATCAGAACACCGCCCGAGGGAAGGGTTTTGAGCATCGCTTCGGTTTCGGGGCCTACGCAGGCAGGCGCCAGCTTAACCTCTTTGCCGAGAAGCTTGGAAAGCTGCGCGGCCACAGGCGCCATTTTATGTTTTTCTTCGATGTATTTTTTCTCATCAAAAGACTTGCCGTCCTTCTCGGCCTTTTCTTTGGCTTTTTGGGCATCTTTCTTGGGATCGCCGAGATGGGACATCAACACAAGGCTCTGCGCCCCCTGATCCAAGGCGTATCGGATCGTCGGCAATGAAGCCTTGATGCGGGTGTCATCCTGAACGACACCCCCTTTCATCGGAACGTTGAAATCCACACGCATCAAAACGCGTTGGCCCCGAAGGCTGACATCTTTGACTGTTTTCTTTTGCATCGGTAGCGGCGCGATCCCTTTGAGATTATTTTACACCGTCTTTTTGGGCCATGAACCGGACCAGATCGACCACGCGGTTCGAATAGCCCCATTCGTTGTCGTACCAGGATACGAGTTTGAAGAAACGCTTCTCCCCTTTCAAATTATTCTGAAGTGTGGCCAGTGAATCATAGATCGAAGACCGCTCATCGTGGATGAAATCCGTCGAAACGAGCTCTTCGCTGGTGACTCCCAAAATCCCTTTCAAATAGGTCTGAGAAGCTTTCTTGAGAAGCGCATCGATCTCTTCGATCGAGGTTTCTTTCACCGAACGGAAGGTCAGATCGACCACGGACACATCCGGCGTCGAAACCCGAAACGCCATGCCGGTAAGCTTTCCCTTGGTTGCCGGCAGAACCTCGCCGACCGCTTTCGCAGCACCCGTCGTGGACGGGATAATATTGATCGCGGCCGCGCGACCGCCCCGCCAGTCTTTTTTGGAAGGGCCATCGACCGTTTTTTGGGTCGCGGTATAAGAATGGATCGTCGTCATAAGCCCCGTCTCGACCCCGATCCCCTCTTTGAGAAGTACATGAACGAGCGGCGCAAGACAGTTCGTAGTGCAGGAAGCGTTCGAAACGACAGCATGCTTTCCGCTGTCGTACTCATTCTCGTTCACCCCTATCACCAGGGTCTTGACTTCCCCTTTTCCGGGAGCGCTGATAATGACCTTTTTGGCGCCCGCCGCAAGGTGCAGTTTTGCTTTTTCCGAATCAGTGAAAAGCCCCGTCGATTCGACCACATAATCCACCCCCAATTGCTTCCAGGGAAGCTGGTCCGGAGTTTTGGTCGCCAGAATGCATTTCGTCTTATGGCCATTCACTACGAGGGTATCGGCATCTTCGAGGGAGGGAGAGCTTTTTTCGGTCTTGACGTCGTGTTTGAACCGGCCGTGAACCGAATCATACTTGATTTGATAGGCGAAGTAATCCGCATCCGTCGAAATATCCACCACCGCCACAACGTCGATCTCTTTCCCGAGCAAGCCTTGATCGCAGATCGCCTGAAAAACAAGCCGTCCAATACGACCGAAACCATTGATCCCTACACGAATTGCCATATCTCCCTCCTTTGGAATTAAGACTGTAGCAAGGTGACACAGAAGACGATTTAAGGGGAGGATTATAAACGACTTCCTAATTCTGTCAAGCACGGCGCTTTAAGGAAATCCATGCAAAAATCAGAAGCAAAATCGATCCTTCCCAAGAGGCAAAAAGCACCCGCCGTCAGCCTCTCTAGAATTCAACGCCCGGTTTTGCCGACGCTCCTTTCGCAAAGGGATGCTTAACACATCGCATTTCCGTCACAAGGTCAGCACACCGCAGAATATTCCGCGGAGCGCCGTTACCGGTCAAAACAATATGCGTACACTTCTCAGCCGCCGAGGCACACCCTCGGGGTTTCGCGCATAAAAACCTTCGGATCGCCTTCAGGACCTCCGAAGTGCTGAGCAGACGGTACTTCATACAATAATTGATCTCGTCCAAAACAATGAGGTCATAGCGGGGATCACGCAGGACCCGAGTGGCTTTTTTCCAAGCCGCGGAAACGATCCTCCGATTTTCAGCCCAAGAGTGAAGCCAAGTATACTTCCGTCCAAAACTCCAGACATTGATCTGGGGGCCGAATTTTCTAAGAGCCGTGATCTCCCCGGGCACCCCTCCAAGACCGTGGATCCTCGACCCTTTAAGGAACCGAATAAGCGCTACACGACCTCCATGACCAAGACACCGAAGCACCATACCGAGGGCCGCTGTCGTTTTGCCTTTTCCCCCTCCCGTCAAGACGATAACATGCCTTGTCTTTTTCATTGGAATCCTCTTTCAATGCTTCAAGTGCGCCGGATCCGTTCCCACGGAACGACATAAAACGCATCCGAATCCCCGTAACGGGCTTCAATATGATAGCTTTGCCTAAGGTTTTTAGGGCTCAAGACCTCGGCAGGCTGGCCCGAGGCCAAAACTTTTCCCTCGTGAAGGAGAACAAGACGATGGCAGAACCGGGCGGCCAGGGTAAGATCATGCATCACCACGATCGCCCCACCCGACCGCTCCGAAAACTGTTTGAGAAGCTCCATCACTTGGATCCCATGCGCCGGATCGAGCCCTTGCACCGGCTCATCGGCCAAAAGGATCGAGGGTTCGGTCGCCAAAGCGCGCGCCAGAAAAACAAGCCCTTTCTCTCCCCCCGCCAAATGATCGATCCGCCGGTCCGCCAAGCCCAGCGTATCAGTCTCCCGCATCGCCTGCGAAATCGCCTTCTCGTCTCTTTCGCCGGGGGCTCGCCATGGCATCAAATGCGGGATTCGCCCGAGCGCGACAAGACGGCGGACAAGGATCGGCCAGTGGATCTCTCGTTGTTGCGGAAGATACGCGATCTCCCTGGCTTCGGCCCGCTTCGTGCTTCCGCGAAAAAGAACCGACCCGGAATCCGCCTTCAGTGAGCCGGCCAAAATCCGCAGCAAAGTCGACTTCCCCGCCCCATTCGGACCCGCCAGACCGACAAGTTCCCGGTCCCGCAACGCCAAGTCCACTTCGTGAAGGACCGGACGTCCCTCCAGCTTGATACTGATCTTTTTAGCCTCAAGCAGCATCAGGAAAGATCCTTGCGCATTTTAAAGACCAGGAGGATGAAAAAAGGGGCTCCGATCAATGAGGTCAGCACACCCAATTTCAATTCCTGGGATGTGGGGATCAGCCGAACCGCAATATCCGACAAAAGCAACAGAATCGCCCCGCCGATCGCGCTCACGCCGAGCAATTTCCCAGGTTCATAATTCACAAACGGACGTAAAAGATGCGGGATCACCAGCCCCACAAAAGCGATACTGCCGCAGATTGCGACAGAAGCGCCAACGCAAAAAGCTGTCCCCAGGATCGTCCGCAACCGCAAGGCCCGAAGACCGATCCCAAGGCTTGCCGCGGTTTCTTCCCCCAGGCCGAGGGCATCGAGCGCGCGGGGATCCCACAACAAAAGCCCCCATCCGGCAAAAATGCATGGTAACGCAAGCAGCACATGCTCGAAACTGCGATCCGAAAGTGAACCCATTTGCCAGAAAACAATATCCAGGACAGCATAGGGATCTTTGCAGAGATTCAGAAAAAGAGAAGTCCCGGAAAGCGCAAGGACGTTGACCGCGACGCCCGTCAGGATCAGCGTATGTGCGCTGCTCAATTTCCCGGAAAAAAGATAAAGAAAAAAAACGGTCAGGAGCGCTCCGAGAATTCCGCCAAGTGGTAAAGAGAACCAAAAGAGCGCTCCCCAGCCCGTATAGTAAACCAGGACAGCCCCAAAGGCAGCTCCTCCGCTCACCCCAAGCACACCCGGCTCTGCTAATGGGTTTCTTAAAAAACCTTGCATCGAAGCCCCGGCTAGCCCCAGGGTGGCCCCCACAAGAGCCCCCAAAATCGCTCGCGGAAGACGGATATCCCACAAGATCAAGCCAAGGTCCGATGCCGGATCGCGGATTGCCTGAGCGATCGAGAAAGTCGAAGGCCCAACGCTGAGCGCTCCCCAAAAAGCAGCGATCAGAAGCCCCGCTAGCCAGCTATAAACGGCAGCGAGCGGGATCTTTCGGGACGTTGCGCTCATGACGACACCGCTTGTGCGAGAATACAAACCGCTTCCACGGAAGCCGGGGATCCGCAATGCAAAAGAGGCGCAGGAAGGACGACGGTCTTCAAGTCCGGCAATGCCTTCCGAATCGCCGGATGATGGAGTACTTCCGCGCGAACCGTTCTACTTTTTTCCTGATCACTCGCCAGGATCAGCACATCCGGTTTCATTTGGATCAAAGCTTCCAAAGACAAGGAACCGTATCCCCGGATCCCCCGTGAGGCCGCAAGGTTTTCAAGGCCCGCAGCTTCCATGATCGCATTCTCGAAAGTATCCGCACCCGGAACATAGTTCTGCCCCTGAAAGAAGACCGCGCGTTTTCGCGGAAGCTCCTCCGAACCGGGAAAATTCTTGAGCGCCTCTTTCATCGAAGCGATCATGATTTCCCCGCGATCCTCGGCACCAAGCCGCTGGGCAAGTTTGCGTATCTCATTTTCGATATCCTCAAAATCACGGGGAATCCCCATCATCGCAAGCGGGATCCGTCGTGCCTGAAGGAAACGAAGGGTCCCCCGGGGACTGAAAGGGCCGGCCAGGACCAGATCCGGATCCGAGACCATCACCTCCTCGATCCCGCCCCGGATCCTCGGAAGCGCCACCGCTCGCTCCCTCATCGCCTCTCCCAAGGTATCTCCGGCCAGCCAAGTCAAGGCCGCGATCCGGCCGGGCTCGACAAGCTGAAGCAAAAGTTCGTCGGCACAATAATTCAACGAAACGATCCGGCGGGGTCCTCGGGCCGCTTCGTTCGCAAGTCCCGTTCTCCCCTCCCCCCAGAAAAGCAAAAGAAGGCTCAGGGCCAAAAATAAAAAAACCGATCTTCTTTTCATCCGATCTCCCATCGAAGCCCTCCAACGAACTCGCGCGGCGCTCCCGGATTCACGAATGCATAGGTTCCGAGGGGATAAGCCGCCGTTCCAAAGATCTCAGCATTCACCGCTCGGGAATAGTAATGCTGATCGAAAAGATTGTTGATCTTGAAGTAGATTTCTTGCCCGTTCCAGATATACGAAAGCATGAGATCCCAAACCGCATAGGATTTGATCCAGTGGCCGGAGCTTCCCGTAGCCGCAAGAACCGCCTCGGTGGTCGATTCATAACTCGTCGGATGTTGCCGGCCGGTCCAAATCCCGTTCATGCTTATTCGCAGTCCTTCCAGGTTTTCTCCGAATCGCTTCAAAGGCCAACAGTAGACACCCCAGGTAAGTCGATGGGCGGGGATCTGCCCCAAGGAACGCCCATCCACCCAAGGCTCTCCCCAATTGTCTCCCTGGGTTTCACGAACATAGGCTTTTGTCCATGTGTAGGTGCCGTACAGCTTGAGCTCCCGGACAGGGGTCGTTTCAGTCCCGATCTCGATCCCTGCGCGACGGCTCTTCCCGATGTTGGTATTTTGCCCCCAAGGGTTCGCCGGAGTAACCGATGTGCTGTCAAAGAGGATCTCATCGGTCACATCGATCAGAAAATAGCTGAATTTGAGCATCCCTTTTTCGTTCAATCGTAACTGGGTGCCGATCTCATAGCTATCGGCTTTTTCGGGACGAAGGGTTGGATAACTCGAAGTCGAAGAATAAGGTGCGATCTCACTCATGTCGGGAACGCGGAATCCCTGAGAATAATTTGCGAAGAGATCCACGAAACGCAACGGTTTCACCGTAATCCCCGTTGAAAGGGTCGAATCTTTCCATTGCTGATCGATACCATTGGCCGGGGTCAGTTGGTCATCGATCTGAAGCCGCGCAAAATCGTGCCGCATGCCGTAATGGATCTCGACCTTCTCTCCGAATCCTAAGCGCTCCCTCCAAAACAAGGCCATGCTCTGAGGCGTCCCGCTCTGCTCCGTTTCGGGCGCGCGGTCAGGCGTAATGGCGCCGCCGAAAGCGTCTAACTCTTGAACACGGTCGGACGCATCACGAAATTCCATCCCAAACAGAGTCTGCGCATGAAGCCAACGCCAAGTCTCTTGAGAAATTAATTGCCACACAAGGTCCGTCGCCCGCGTTTTTTCGCTGATCCGGTCCGTGTCTGGAACGTTAACCATTTGGACCGCCGTGCTGAAAAAATGCGTAATATTCCACCGCCAGCTCGTCATCATAGAAGCCAGGAGCCGATCCTCGAAGAAATTCTTGTCGGCTCCCCATTGGAGGATCGTGCTCTCGTAATCCCGTCGATCGAGCGGCTTGTTCGTCCTCGAAGGATCCTCTTGGAACTGTTGGAAGGTCATTTCACCCGGATTTTTAATGAGATCGTTCGCATGCTTCCAGTTGAAATAGATCCGGCCGTCTTCGTCCGGGAGTTCGTAGGAGGTCTTCAGATCAAAATTCGTGAGCCGATAGCCGCTATTACCGCGGAACCCGTCCCCGATATCACGTCCTCCCTTAAAATAATATTTCCATCTCCCGCCCCAAGGGAACAGCGGATCCCGAAGAGTCCCGCTCATCCCTTGATAGAAATTTTTCCCCTGATGACTGGACACTTCGAACCCGCCGAAAAGAGAAACGGGCTTCGGGCTCGGCTGGCCTGTTTTGATATTCATGACACCCGCGAAAGCCCCGGAACCATAGATCGGGGATCCCGACCCTCGCACGATCTGAACGGAATCTATATCCTGCATGGGAAGGAGCGGATAAATGACCCCGCCCCCATCCAGTTCGTTCACGCGAACGCCATCCACTAAAACCGCCATCGCACTTCCTTCCGAAAAACCGCGAAGCCCGAGGGTCTCGTCCCATCCGTTGCCAACGCTGTCGTAAAGGACGATCCCCTCCGCATCCTGAACGGCTTCCTGGATCGTATGCGGATGAACAAGCCGAAGGTCATGGCGGGATTTGACCGTAACGTTCGAGGGAATGTCTCCGGGATAGGCTTTGAAGCCGGACAATCGGGCGATGCTCCCGTCGATCTCGAGTTCGATCGCCGGGGTTTCTGATCTCGCATCCGCATCGGGGCGACTCGAAGAAGAGAATCCGTCAGTCACCGGTTGTTCGGATCCGGCTTCCACGCGTTTTTTCTGGGAAAAAGGCATCCAGCCGAGATTCAGCAGACTGATAAGGAAAAGAATCCACGCCGCTTTCCCGAAAAGCCCATTCAAAACAACTCTCTTGCAAGGCATAAAAAAACCTTTCTTCCCGAAGCAAGGGCAAGAAAGGGCCTGGGCCTGTCTCGACCTCTGCTCGGAGGCGTTCAGCAATCAAGAACAGGCCGGTCTTCTGACTCATCCCGCGATCCCCGATCGACCTTCCCATCTCTTGGACAGTGGTCTTCTTCAAGCAACCCGGAGATCTCCCCTCATCACGTCCAGGGAGCGGGATAACAGCGGCGGCACCGTGGAGTCCCCGCTCATCGCGGAGCTCTCTTCCCGAATGCGCCTGTTCTTACGATATCCTGAATTTCATTCGTCGCAAATCTTAGATTGAAATCTTTTTTTTGTCTAGAAGCGTTTTCTGATAAAGCCCTTGAATCTCTCGGACCATCCGCGTCAAAGAAAACAGTCGGAGCGCCGTCTCTTTTGCCGCCTTGGCAATACGGATCCGCATCGCATGATCTTCTAGCATTTGGCACACGGAACGAACGATCGCATCCGCCTCTTTGGGAGGGATCAAGATCCCGGTCTTCCCGTCTTCGATGAGATCGTTCAATGCCCAAATGTTTGAAACGATGACCGGCTTTCCACAACCCATGGCTTCGCCGATGCTGAGGCCGAAACCCTCCCGCCAAGTTGCGGGGAAAACGAACAGATCCATTGCCGCCAGCGCCTCGGTCACATCCGCCAAAGCACCGGTAAAGACGACATGACGAACGATCTTCAGTTCAGAGACCAGATGCTCGAGAGGAACGCGGTATTTTCCGTCCCCGACCACTAAAAGACGGATCGACGGGTATTTCTTAATCAGCGCCGGCATGGCCTGAATCAAATAGCGATGCCCTTTGTCCTCGACGAGGCGCGCGACAATCCCCAGGACGGGATCTTTTTCGCTGAAGCCATAAGCCCGTTTTCTTTGCAGAGGGTCATGCCGGGCGTAACTTTTTTCCAAACCGTGGAAATCAACGCCGTTCAAAACCGTTGTCACACGCTCGGCCGGAACCCGATGGTCCTGGATCAAGTGCTGGGCAACCGGCGCACTGATCGCGATCGCATAATCCCCCCACGAAGGGTTCAAGCGCCGCCCGATCCGGACCCGATAAAAACCGTGGCAAGTCGTGACCACGGGAATCCCCGAAAAACGGCGGGCCCATCCCGCAAGGACCTGGGTCACGCGGGTGTGGGCGTGGAGAAGATCGATCCTGTTTTCTTTAATGATACGAAGTAACGCCGGCAGTGCTCCGTAGATCCTGGGATCGAGCTCGCTTTTCGTTCGTATCGATATCCGGAAAAGGCCGACGTCCCGGTCCCGATAAAGAGGCTCACACGTCCCCCCGCTCGACAGCACAAAGGTCGCGACTCCCAGGGCACGGAGTGGTTCCGCAAGCCTTAAAATATAGGAGGTAATCCCACCGGAGTTGAGATGCGTCGTAAGGTGAAGAACTCTCATGCGTCCCCGATCAAGACACCGGGTTGGATCCTCTGGCCACGGATAAAATCGGCCGCACTCATACTGTTCCGACCAGCAGGCTTCACGAAAAAGATCCGGATCACTCCGTTCCCCGTCGCCACATCGATCCCACCGTCTTTACCGATCTCCAGCAGGGTCCCTGGTTTTCCCGATTTCCCGGAATTCACGGCTTTAGCTTTCAAAAGGTGGATCGGATTTTTTTGAAGAAAAAAATAAACTCCCGGCCACGGCTGAAAGGCGCGGATCTTACGACTGAGCGCCTCGGCGGTCTCAGCAAAGCAGGTCTTGCCCTCTTCTTTGCTCACTTTGGCCGCATAGGTCGCGGCGCTCTCATCCTGAGGGATCCGGTGAAGCGTGTTTTGCTTCAGAGAAACA
Organism: Candidatus Omnitrophota bacterium; assembly: GCA_049324575.1. Classification (GTDB taxonomy): domain Bacteria; phylum Omnitrophota; class Omnitrophia; order Omnitrophales; family Aquincolibacteriaceae; genus JBMONI01. The sequence continues at coordinate 22,233 of JBMONI010000001.1, forward strand.
AAAACATCGCGCAGGACCTGATAAGAAAGCTCTCCAAGTTTTTCCTGCAGCTCCACGGCATCGATTTCGCCTTCCAATGCAACCCTGGCCTGAGCCAGGATATCCCCGCTATCCAGTTTCGGGGTCACTTCAGCGACAGAGACCCCGGTTTCGCGATCTCCGTTTAAAATAGGCCGCACGATCGGCGAAGCGCCCCGGTACTTTGGCAAAAGCGAAGGATGGACATTCAAAGCGATCTTCGAGGGGATCCCAAGCCATGCCCCAGGGATCATTTTCCCGTAGGAAGACACCACAAAGAGATCGGGAGCCGTCCTTCGGATCTCTTTCTCGCAAGTGTCCTCTTTTAAGGTGCCCGGGGTGAGGACATTCAAAAGTTTCTTTTCGGCGAAAACCTTCACGGGCGTAGGTGCAGGGCGAAGGCCTCTTCCTTTTTTTTGATCGGGCGTCGTAACAACCCAATCCACTTGCACGCCAAAATCAAGACACGCCTGAAGGGCATAAAGCGAAAATTCGGAGGAGCCAAAAAAAACGGCTTTCATGGTCTGGGCTAGGCTTTCTGGTATTGGCTCAACAAGATCTGGCGTTGAGCAAGATCGACCCGGTCAATAAAAAGGATCCCATCCAAATGATCGCATTCGTGTTGAACAACCCGGGCAAAAAAATCGAAGACCTCACGCACATGCTCTTGCCCCTCGAGGTCTTGATAGCGAAATTTGATCTTCTTGGCACGAGGGACCTCCCCCTGAATGCCCGGAAGGCTCAGACAGCCTTCCGAATCGGCCTCCCTGCCTGAGGATTCCAGGATCTCGGGATTGATAAGGACGATCTCTTCTCCCCGCTTCAGCGTCGGCGCGATCACCGTGATCCTTTTAAGAACACCGACCTGCGGCGCGGCAAGCCCGACTCCGTCTTTTTCCCACATGGTTTGCGTCAGGTCGTCGATAAAAGCACGCTCGTCGGGCCCGACCGAGCGGACCGAGCTTGCTTTCTTTTTGAGCACAGGATCCGGAAAAACACGAACGTTCAAAATCGCCATAGAGGAATTATACCACAAGCCCCAACGCCCCTTTTCAGAGAATGTTATAAGGATCCACGTCGAGGCTCATAACGACCTTGGAATTTTTTTTGATCTTGGCTAGGCAGTCGGCGATGACGGGCATGAGATCCTTTTCCACTCCGAATTTCACCATGACATGCCAGCGAAAATGTCCCCGCAATTTGTAGAACGGAAGCGGCGAAGGCCCGATGATCTTGACCCCGTTCGGCGATCCCTCTTCGAGCACAAAGCCCTTCGAGATCTCGGCGCGCAGGATCTCTCGCCACTCTCGGGCATACAAGTATGCCTTGTTTTCTTCCTTCGACCGGATAATGAAATTGATCAACCGGCGGAACGGCGGATAGTGGTGTTCATAGCGGGATTGTTTCTCAAATCGATAGAAGCTCAGGTAATCATGCTCTTTCGAAAAGGCGACACTGGGATGATGAGGTGAATAGGTCTGGATCACCACGCGGCCGGGAAGCTCCCCCCGGCCGGCCCGTCCCGCCACTTGGGTCAATAGCTGGAAAGTGCGTTCCGCGGATCGAAAATCTGGAAGCATCAGACCAACATCCGCCAATACCACACCCACAAGCGTCACGTGGGGAAAATCGAACCCCTTTGCGATCATCTGCGTTCCGACCAAAATATCGAGTTTATGGTCGCGAAAATCCCGGAGGATCCTCTCATGGGCCCCGCGCTCGCGAGCGCTATCCGCATCCAGCCGGGCGATCCGGGCATGCGGCCAACGCTGCGCCAGTTCGCTTTCGATCCTTTCGGTCCCGAATCCGGAAAAACGCAATAAGGGAGCCCCGTCCGGCGAGGTGTCGGGAACTGCACGTCGAAAATTGCAATAATGACAGAGAAGGATATTTTCCTCCTGATGATAGGTCAGAGAAACGTGACAGGACGGGCATTGTTCGGTCTCGCCGGAATGGGCATTGAAAATATGCGTAAAAAAACCGCGGCGGTTGAGCAAAAGAAGCGTGCTCTCTTTGTTTTGCAGGTTCTTTTCGATCTCCGCCGCAAGATGCGGAGAAAGGATATGGCGTTTCTTTCTCTCGATGGCTAATTGCCGCATATCGACGATCCGCACTTCGGGGAGGGCTTTATCACGGATACGCCTGAGCAGATCCATCTTCGTAACGGCACCCTGTTCGGCCAGGCGCATGATCTCAATCGACGGCGTGGCCGAGCCCATGACAAAAACCGCTTTTTCGTTCTGCGCCCGCCACCGGGCCACTTCGCGCGCGTGATAACGGGGAACGGTTTCCTGTTTATAAGAACCCTCGTGCTCCTCATCAAGGATCAATAGGCCCAGCTTAACAACAGGCGCAAACACCGCCGAGCGGGGCCCCAGGACCACGCGCCGATCCCCCCTTTGGATCCGTTTCCATGCCAGGAATCTTTCGGTATCGGTCAGCTTGCTATGCAAAACTTCGAGGGAGTCCCCAAAATGCTGATGAAAAAAAAGCCGGAGCTGTTCCGTGAGCGCGATCTCAGGCACCAAACAAATAGCGGACCGCCCCTGGGCAAGTGTGGCATGGATCGCACGGATATAGACCTCGCTCTTGCCGCTTCCGGTGACCCCGTACAAGAGGATCGGTTTTGCCTCCGGCGCCGCAAAGGCAGCCTGGATCCCTTGAACAGCCCGCTCCTGGTCTTCATTCAGCGTCAGCCATTGAGGCCCTTCCCGGACCGCGGGAGCCGGACGGACTTCGTTGGCCAAAGCCTTTTGGGCGGTTTTCCCATGCTTCACCCACTTGGGCAGCGCATTTTCGATCGCCTCCCCCCAGCTACAACCGTAATAATCCGAAACCCATTTTGCGCAGGCCATGAGTTCCGGCGAAACGACCGGCTCCGGATCCAAGACCCCAAGGATCGGTTTGAGAGTCGAAGTCCTCTGGATGCGCTTGATATCCGCGACATAGCCGACCATTTCCCGGTTCCGGAACGGGATCCGTACGCGCATGCCGCATCGTAAGCTCCCCGCATACTCTTCGGGAATCCAGTAGGTAAAAAGGGATTTCAGGGGAAGCGGGACTGCGACTTCGGCACAGAGGACGCTTGTCTCAATCGCGGGGTTCACGAGAACGCAGTCCTTCGAGCTCTTTCAAGAGCATTTTCATATCGTCCCAAACTTTGCGTTTATCGTCCGGGTTTCGAAGGAGATAGGCCGGATGGTAGGTGCAAATCACGCGGACCCTCCTGGACGGCTCCGAGCGGAAAACAACGGGAAGGTCAAAAACACGGCCTCTCATCCGCGAGATCATTTCGCCGGTTTTCAGGAGGGTTTGAGCCGCAAAAGCCCCTAGGGCGCAAAGGATCCGCGGGCGGATCCATTCAATCTGTTTCATCAGGTAATCATGGCAATTTAGGATCTCTTCAGGGCGAGGCTGACGATTTCCCGGCGGACGGCATTTGAGCACATTCGCAATAAAAACCTGTTCGCGCGTAAAGCCTATGGCAGCGATGATCTTCGTCAGTAATTTACCGGCCTCGCCGACAAAGGGAAGCCCCGCAAGGTCCTCATCATGGCCCGGGGCCTCTCCGACGAACATGATCTCGGCCCGGCTGTTCCCGCTTCCGAAGACGACCTTCCTGCGCGTCGAGGCGAGCTCCGCACATTTTTTGCACTGGAGGACCTGCTCGCGAAGTTGGAAAAGATTTTCCCGGGCCCCTCCGCTCCCCGTCTTATTTTCCGGAACCGGGGCAAGGGAAGGCCCAGGAATCGCCCGGGCTGTATTTTCAAGATAAAACTCCCCGATCCCATCCAGAGTCAGGCTTTTCAGAAAAAGTCTTTTTTCGCGTAATTCAAGCATAGGCCAGTTTGGTCATAACAAAATCGGCAATATCGGAGGCGGCATTCGGCTTAGCGATCCGCTCGAGCGCTTCTTTGCGCTCTCGAAGGATCTCCGGATGCCCGAGGATCGCGTTCATGATCGGCAGGATCTGCTCCGGCGCATTCATCGAAAAAGAAGCCCCGTGGCTCTTCAAAAATTCCGCATTCCTCGTTTCTTGTCCGGGAATCGGTTTCAAAACCACCATCGGAACTCCCTTCGTCAGACTTTCCACCGTCGTCGACCCCCCGGATTTGGCGATCAGGAGATCACTCGCTTCCATTAATTCATCCATGAAGTTGATAAAGCCGAACACTTTAATCGGAAACGGAAAAGATCGTTTCTCAAGCTCGGATCGCATGGTTTGATTGTTCCCGCACACCATAAGGCATTGGACCCGGCTCGCTACGGTTTTCAAATGCTCCAAGATCGCCGGGTACGGCCCCAACCCGAAACTTCCGCTGGTCATCAAGATCGAAAGCCGGCTCGGATCGAGCCCGTATTTTCGAAGCACTTGCCCCCGCGTTCCCTGAGGCTTGAAACTCTCCCCGACCGGGATCCCGCCCGCCATGATCCGCTCGGACGGAATACCGCGTCTTTCCATCTCCGCACGCGTGCTTTCGTTCATCACCCAGTAGTAATCGGTCCCCTCGTTGATCCAAAAGGCATGCGGCATGAAATCCGTGATCACGACCACCAAGGGACAGCGAAGCAAACCTTTTCGCCGCGCGCTCGCGAGAACTTCCGCCGAGAAAAAATGCGTGCAGATCACCCCGTCCGGACGGGAATCGATCACCTTGCGGAGAAAACGCTTCTCATAAACCGCATTGAAAATCCGCCGCAGAGGGCGGACACTGGCGGCAACTTGCGAACGATCGAGGAATTCATAGGATCTCCCCCATAAGGCAGGCATGTTCTTGACCAGAAAAAAATAGGTTTCCGGATAAGACTTTCGAAAAATAGCCGGCGTGTCCTCGAGGGCATCCCGCAGAAGCACCTGAGCCTCCTGACCGCCTTTTTTCTGGATCGCCGCCGCGATCACCTCCGCGATCTTCCGGTGCCCATACCCCGCATTGGCGTGATAAATGTGGATCTTCATCGCCGGTCGCTCCGCTCCCTCATAAGCCGGGGCGCTTTGCCTCACGGTATTTGGCATAAGTGACCAATTGGTACATCCCGTGAAAAACCGACATTAAGAAACCCGGGAAGCCGGTTTTGATCCCCTGCTTCAAAAAGTAGTTTTTTAAAAAGCGATCGGCGGTCTTGCGAAGGCTATTCCCCAAGGAGACTTTCCGCCCGTCCGTGACCCATTTTTCCGCTTCGAGCGTGGTTTCGCGATTGAATTTGGACAGCCAATGTCCGAAATCCTTTGCGGAATAATGCAGGAGATCCCCCCGGAAACGCCCCGACGAACCTTGGTAGATCGCGCGCGGGTGGACCCCCGCTTCTTCATAGCGAAATCGGCCGGCGCGAAAAAACTTTGCGCGGGCCGAAGGATAATACCCGGCCCCGCTGATCCAGGTCCTTCCGATAAAGGTTTTGACCGGGACCGCATAGCAGGTATGGGGATCGTCCGGATCGGCGCAGACCGACGCGATCTCTTTCTCGAGTTCCGGCGTCACCCGTTCATCGGCGTCCAGACTCAAGATCCAAGGCTGGGTCGCTTTTTCATAGCCGAAATTCCGCTGGCGACCTTCATTGTCCATCTTCCTTTGGAAAATCTTCGCCGAATATCTTTTTGCGATCTCTACGGTGCGGTCCGTACTCATATCGTCGATCAGAAGGATCTCTTTGGCGAACGCGACGCTTTGGAGACAGTCCTCAATCCTCGACTCCTCATTCTTGGCAATGATCATAACGGAAACCGGCACATCCCCCATAAAAACTCCTCTATGTTCTTTTGTTGATGCTTAGATCTCTTGCATGGTCTGCCCGCCACCCCGGCCCGCTCTCGCTAATACGCGTTCTTAAACCCCCGGTTCGTCAGCGTCATGAACAGGATCTCGATATCGAATAAAAGCGACCAGTTCTCCATATAATAAAGATCATATTTGATACGCTCTTCAATGGACGTGTTCCCGCGCAAGCCATTGACCTGCGCCCAGCCCGTGATTCCCGCCCGGATCCGATGCCGCGCCATATAACGGGGAATGGCCCCGCGAAATTGCTCGATGAAATGCGGCCGTTCCGGACGAGGGCCAACGAGGCTCATATCGCCCTTCAGGACATTCCAAAGCTGCGGCAATTCATCAAGATTAAAACGCCTCAGAAGATTTCCGCTCCGGGTCCGCCGACGGTCATTCTGCCGGGCCCAGACCGGACCGGTCGTTTTTTCGGCATCCACTTTCATGGTCCGGAACTTGAGGAGCTTGAAGGTCCTGCCATCACGGCCCATCCTCTCCTGCTTATACAAAACCGGCCCCCTATCTTCGAGTTTAATCACGATCATAAGCGCCAACCAGACGGGAAACGTCAATACCAACAGCGCAAGAGCTACCCCGAGGTCAAACGTTCTCTTGAGAAACCGGTTCAGAGGATCGTCCAGCGGCAATGCCCGGAATCCCAGCAGCGGAACCGAGCTGATATTCTCGACCGCCACATTACGCGTTAACAAACCGAAAAAATCCGCGACAATGCGAAATTCGACAAAACGATCCTCACATAAAGCGACCAGATTCGCGATCTCTTCTCGACGGAACCCTGAATCGAGGAGGATGACCTCGTCGGGACGGATCTCGTCGATCTTTTTCTCATACTCCCGTTCAAGCCCAAGAACTCGCACCCCTTCGTATAACTTGCCTTCGAGGGCCGGGTCCCGGGCAAGGATCCCGATGATCTCCCGTCCATAGTGACGGTTCGATCGGGCCCACGCGATCAGATTGCGGGAATGCCGATTGGCCCCGATCAAAAGCACGCGCTGCATTTCATGCTTTTGGCTTTTCCGGGCATACTCTAACTGGATCATACAATAGCGAAAGGCGCTCAAAACGATAATGGAAACCCCCCAAAGGACCGCCAAGTAGATGCGCGAATAGGTGAAGTTCCGGTAAAAAAAGGTAAGCGCCATTAATAAAACCACGGAAGCCGTGGCCGCTTTCGCGACCAGGAAGATCTCCTCGATGCGCCGGACATAGCGGGTCGTTTGATAGAGCCCGTATTCGCGGAAAAAATACAAATAGCAGGGAACGACCACAAGCAGGGCATTCCCATAGGCGCTCCACACCGGCGGCGACCCTTCGAAAGGAAACCACCCGGTCCTGAACCGGAGCCAATAGGCCGCGATCACAGCGACAACCGTTGCCAGGATATCGCCGATCAAGATCAGAGAAACGACTGCGCGTTTACGTGCGGCACGCCCCGGCATGATCAGTCCTTCAAAACGTCTTTCAGACACTGCTGCATGTTTTTTTTGAAATGTTCTTTACTAAAACCGGCCACTTTTTGCGCTACGGCCATGCGTTCAAAGGACATTCTTTCGAACGCATACACCGCTTCGATCACCGCCTGCGGTGTCTGGGCATCAAAAAAAACGCCCGTTTTTACCCCTTCCAACGCCCCGCCTTTCCCATAGGCGATCACCGGAGTCCCGCAAGCCTGCGCTTCTAACGGAACGATCCCGAAATCTTCTTCGGCTGGAAAGATCAGGGCCTTGGCCCCTGCATAAAATCGGCGAAGTTCACTGCTGGGAACGGCGCCCAAAAAAGATATCTTGTTGCTCTTCCTCATTTTCCGGTACGCACGCTCCAATGGACCCGAACCCACCACCAAAAGTTGACGGTCCAACTGATTGAACGCTTCGATCACAATATCCAATCTTTTATAGGGGACAAAGGCCGAAACCGCAAGATAATATTCACCCCGCATTTCTCCTGTCGCCAAATCCGGAGAAAATTGCTCGGTATCCAGGGGCGGATACACCACGCTCCCCTCCCGGCCATAATACTTCCTCACACGGTTCAGAACGTTCTCCGAATTGCAAATGAAATGAAGGATCCCGCTATTCGTTTCCAGGTCCCATGCCCGAAGCCGCTCCAAGATCCGCCGAATAAGCCATTTGACCCACAAAGGATACGCCCCGAAATATTCGTCTTCAAAGCCCCACAAATACCGCATCGGCGTATGGCAGTAGGTCAGATGGGGTACGCCGGCCGGGACATAGATCCCCTTGGCCACACAGTGCGAGCTGGAAATGACGAGGTCCGCAGGCTCTAATTTCAAAGTCGATATCACAGAAGGCAGCCATGGCAGAAGCCACCGGTAATATCTTTTGATTCCCGGAAGATATTGCAGGAAAGAGGTCCGCATCTCCATCTTCTGCAATCCCGGGCTTAGCTTGGACCGGTCACAAAAAAGCGTATAGATCTTGGCGTCCGGATACATTTCCGCCAAGGCCTCGAGGACTTTTTCCCCGCCTCGCATATGGATAAGCCAATCATGGACCAAAGCAACTCTCATCAGGACTCCAATACCTTTCGATAAACCGTCAAAGTCTTTTGCGCCGCACTCTCCCAGTCGAACTGTTTCACCCGCTCCGCCCCCTTGGCGATCAGTTCCTGGCGAAGCGCACCATCCCGCTCGATGCGGACCATAGCCGCTTGCATTTCCGGATCGGAATCCGGAGAGAACCAAAGCGCCGCATCCCCCGCGACTTCGGGAAGCGAAGCCGCCCGGCTGCACAACACCGGGATATGAGCAGCCATGCCTTCGAGCAAGGTCAAACCGAACCCCTCGTAACGGGACGGATGGATGAGCGCAAGGGCCCCCTGATAATAGCGCAGGAGTTCTTCGTCTGGAAGATGGGAAAAATAGCGGACCCCTTCCTTCCCATCTTGAAGTTGCGCCAGCTCTCGATATTCGGATGCATAGGCACGGTCTTTGCGCCCGACGATCACAAGTTCCGCACGGATCTTTCCTTCCGCCCGAAGTTGACGAAAATTGCGAAGAAGCCGGTGGACCTGTTTATGGGGTTTGAGAAGCCCGACGTAGAGAAAATACGGTGGTCCGTCCTGCTTCCGCGAACCTGACAGCCCGTATCCGCGGGAGTAAAGATCACCCGCCACGGCCTCATAGATCACGGTGATCTTTTCCGGGTCGGCCCCCAGAAGGCGGACGCAATCATCACGCGTATGCCGGGAGACCGCGATGATATGGTGAGCCCGGCGGACCGCCCGGCGAAGCATGAAGCGGGCATAAGCGGCTTTCGCAGGCGATCTTAGTTCCGCCTGGAAAATGAAATGGATCAAGTCGTGGATCGTAACGACCAGCTTGGTCTTCGAAGGAAGGACCGGGATATTGTAATGCGGAGAATGCCAAAGCCGGCATTTGCGTAAACACCCTGGATACCGCCATTGTTCGGCGACCGAATAGATCTTTGTCGTAAAACGCTCAAGCGGAAATTGCGAATGCGCTCCGAAATGTCCTGGATCCCCGAACAATCCTAGGCGAAGACCGTTGCCGCGATCCCCCGTTCCCATTCCCCCGACCAGACCGCGAAGGTAAGTCCCGATCCCGGTATGGCGAAACATCCGCACATCGAGGCCCACATCAAAAAGCTTCATCTCGGCGGTTTCTCCGTCCTTTGCGCTAGCACGAGGCGGATGCAATCATGAACCTCACGGACCGAGATCTTCATGAGGCAGTCATGATGCGCATATCGGCAACGCGGAGATTCGCAAGGCGAGCATGGGACCGCATAGCGGATCAAATGCAGTTTCGGGTTCCAAGGATGCCAAACATTCTCATCATTCGTCCCGCTGAACAAGATAATGGATTCCAGCTTCTGCGCGGCCGCGAGATGGGCCGGCCCGGAATCGTTCCCCACATAGAGATCGCAAAGGTCCATGATCACCGGGAGATCTTCCAATCGCGTTTTCCCACGAAGGTCCCGTAAATCGGGATGGGCAGGCAAAGCCCTTCCTTCGGACCCCGCTCCGCCTTGCCCGATCAGGATCACATGCGCTTCGCGACGATCAAGCAGCATTCGGATCAGCTCTTCATAGCGCGTCCATGGCCATCGCTTCGAAGGATATCCCGCTTCGCCATGAATGATCACGCGCGGGCGGCTATCGGAATGGAGATAGAAGCCAAGCTCTTTTTCGATCTCGCCGCGCCGCGCAGCAGTATAAGTGAAAGACTCCAGTTCGGAACAGGTATCGGCGCCGAGTCGTTGGGTCAAAAGCAGATTCAACGTTACTTGATGAGTGCGCCCATTATCCCAAAGCGCTTCGGAAAGCCAGAATCCGCCGCCGGTATTGGCATATCCGATACGCCACGGGATCTTTGCACAACGCAAAAGACGAATAGTGCGGAGGTCCCCGCGGAAATCAATACCAATATCGTACTGCCGGGACCGGAGCAGTTTCACCAGCCGGAAATATTCCCGAAACAGGCGCCACCCTCCTTGGCCCCGCTTGAACCATGAACGCTCACAAGCAAGGACATCCCCCCATGGATAAGTGTCCCGGAAAAGCGGAAGGGTCTCGCTTGTCAGCAGAAGGTCGATTCGGGCATGCGGATAACGCCGATGCAAGGCGCTCAATGCGGGACGGATCATAACCACATCGCCGATCTGGTCGATCCGGACCACAAGGATCCGCTCGGGATTCTGGGGACGGCTACAGGGACGCAGCCTCCGGATCAGGCCGAAAAGGATCCCGCCGAACAAATCCAGTCCGAAAGCGGCCAAGCGCTTCCACAGCCGGCGATAGCGATATCTGGGCTTGAGCCACGGCATGGGAATATTCTAATACGAGGGCTTAAAAAAGAGTATAAATGAATGGGGAAAGCGCCGAGCCCTGCGCGAAGACGATCAAAAAGCCCAGCAGGACCAACACGAGGATGATCGGGGTCAACCACCATTTTTTGCGGACCTTGAGAAAATCCCAGAATTCTTTCATGATGCCAAGTTTACCCATAAAACTCCTTTGAGTTTAAAATTGCCTTTCACAGCGTTCGCGTTGGTTCTGCGCAGGATCTCTCGGGATCCAATAACTGCTTCGCCCCTTCTCGATCTTCAAGGATAGCAAATCTTTTCCGGCAAGTCTCGTCAAAAGGCCGATCGGGGCCACCCCCAGATAAAAAAGCAAGGTCAGAAGAATATGGGAGACGATCCAACCCAAGATCAAGGCTAAGGTCATCCACGCCTTGTGAAGGGGTCTCAAGATCGCAGGGCAGAAGATCCCGCCCGCAAGCAGCAAAGAAGCCGGGATCAGAAAGTAAGGATAGGCCATCCGCCCCTTCCAAAGGAGAAAAAGCCCAAGGAGCCCCGAGATTCCGCCGACCAGAAGTCCGAACTCCTTCAATTTCTTGCGACTCGAATCAATATTTTTTATTTCTTTCCAAATCATTTTAGTCGAGCTCGAATTCTTTCCGCCAATCCACATCCCGGACCAAGGGTTCCTGCGCCGTTTTATCCAGCAGAAAATTCCCCAGGACCAGATAATCCATGTGGGTGCGCATGAAACAACGGAACGCATCTTCCGGCGTACAGACCATCGGCTCCCCCCGGACATTGAAAGAGGTGTTGATGATGACCGGGCACCCGCTTTTCTCTTCAAAAGCGCGGAGCATTTTGTAGTAAAGGCCATGCTCGCGAGCCTCGACCGTTTGGACCCGGGCCGAATAATCCACATGGGTGATCGCCGGAACGCTCGAGCGGATGGTTTTGAGGAGTTCAATCCCTTGAAGTTTTTTTTCCGCTTCGGTCAGATCCCTGCGTTTGTTTTTCTGGACAGGCGCCACCAAAAGCATGTAGGGGCTTTTTTGGCCGGGCTTCATTTCAAAATATTCTGCGACCCGTTCTTCCAGGACGGTCGGCGCAAACGGCCTGAAACTTTCGCGGAATTTGATCTTGAGGTTCATCACTTCCTGCATACGCGGCGAACGGGCATCACCGAGGATCGAACGGCCTCCGAGCGCCCGCGGGCCAAACTCCATTCGGCCCTGGAACCAGCCGACCACTTTTTCTTCCGCGAT
>JBMONI010000002.1:0-175406 GCA_049324575.1 Candidatus Omnitrophota bacterium
AATAAGCATAAGTTTTTTCGACCCGCCAAAGCGGCGTCCCGTCCCCGGCCAACCAATCGGTCCGGATCACCGTTGATTCATTCTGGATCCTCCCGTTCGCATACCACTCAAAAGTCTTGGTCGTAGCGACCTGAAGAAGGACCCGTCCCTCGGAATCGACTTCCTGCCGGAGGATCTCTTCCGAAACCGGGTATCGTTTCCCGTTGATCCAAATGTAATCCGTGGTCCTTGAAAGCGTCTTGGTAACTCCATCAACCGTCCGTACGTTCTCCGTTCTCTGACTCACAAGTTCGCCGTTCTCCCCCAGGGTATAGCCGTTGGTAATCACCTGGTGGAGCGCCGAATCGGTCTGAATTTTTACGAAACTGACGACCCGCTCGCCGTCCTCGCTCAAAAAGACATCGTAACGTTCCTGGTAGGACGAAAAATAGACTTGGGTCGCCGTGACAAGTCGCGTGGCCGGATCATAGGTCCCGGTCAAAGTCTTTCCCTGCCAACGGATGCTCGCGGTATGGTCACGGTAGATTTCGACCTGAAGATCGCCGGAACTGAGAACCGTGCTCTGCAAACTTGCTTCGAGGCTCGGAAGATCCTCCGCCTCGGGAGTTTCCGAAGAGCCGATAGGCTCCGGTTGAGCAATGGAAAGCGGAGAAGGCGGCGTCACACTGCCGGAAGGAACGGAAGGGCTCGGCTGCACGACCGCCTGTTCTACCGGGATCTCTCCCGGCTGCGACGGCGTTCGGTCTGACGAAAAAAGAGAAGGAGGGACGGCAAGCGCTTCGGTCCCGCTCACCGGGATCGAAAAAAAGCTCAACAGGACCGACAAAAGTCCGGCTACGACTTTGACCGAAACCGAGTTCTTCATAGGGTCCCTCCTTCGGAACATCTCACGCTTCTGAAGGAAGTATTCGCACAATCCTTATTTAATTCCTATTAAATTCCGTCAAAAGGAAGAAAGGAGTCCATGAGCGGCAATAAGAATCCATGAAAAAAAGGATGGATTTATAGCAGGACCGATCGTGTTGAATTGATAGAGGCATGTTCGCTAACAGACGCTTTTAAGGGCAAAAAGGGCCAAAGATTTGAAATTCGAAATACTAAATCCGAAATCCTAAATAGATCCGAAATACTAAATCTGAAAGCCTAAACAAATTCGAAATTAGAAATTCGAAACACAAAACCGGTCTTGTTTATGGTTTCGGATTTGGGATTTGTTTCGGATTTCGAGTTTTTAATTTCGAGCTTAGACTTCTAATGAGCCCCCAAGCCATAGCGAGGGAAGCCTTTCCCTTGGAACAACCCAATATCACCCCGGAGGTGATAGAAGGTGGGTTCAGGCTTCTTTCGGACGGTAAACGATCCCAAGCACAAGCCCCGCCACGAGGGCCTCGAAAAGCCCGGTCACGAACCAGGCCACGGCGAGAATATCCGGGATCGGCATGACGACATAAGCGAAGATCGACCCAGGAGCCGCAAGCAGCAGTCCGATCCAGAAACCGTAACGCATCCCCTGTTCCAGCGTACTTTTCCCGGCTTCGTAACCTTTGCTGAAGATGAAGACAAAAAGAGGCGCCAGAACGCCGTAGCCCGCCCAGAGCAGCCAAAGGTACCCGCCGATATCCGCCCCGGAGCGCCAAAGATGGGCGGTCTGCACATAAAGCGCCTTCAGACTGTAAGTGTGGATATACATATCCAGCGAAGCAAAAGTCGCGAACACCGCAAGGGATGAAAGGATGAATCTCTTCATAGCGCCTCCTGGGGTAAGGAATGCTTTTTCCTGAGTTATTCTAATACGCTCAAGTTCCGATGCAATGATTATTCCATCGACCATCCCGTGATAAAGTTGACACGAACGCCTCTGCGCCAGCCGAGCTCCGACGGGAGGTTCGGGGACCCGTTTTCCTTCCTTGTCGAGGCAAAGCCGACCCTATATAATGAGGCGCCCTTGAGGGATCGGTAGGTGGTTCCTGCAGGCCCGGGCCGAGATCCCAAGGGGCTTACCAACATGGTCCTTTACGAAATTCAAGATCCCAGTTCCGGATCAATATCCTGGAGCCGGGATATTCTTTTTTAGAGGAATTTTCGTTCCGATGGCGCTTTTGCTGAAAAAAGTCGAACGTCCCCGCGACCTGAAATGGTACCAGGCCGCCGCCATGCTTTACGGCGACTGGGGCACGAGCAAAGCCTATGTGCTCGGCATCGCCTTCGCCCTTTCCGGCCACGGCTCCTGGCTCCTGTTGGGCCTGATGTCGCTTTTGACCGTCCTCGTCGGCTTTTGCTACACAATCATCTGCCGCGTGTACCCCGACGGCGGCGGCGTCTACTCTTCGGTCAAAAAACGCTCCCAATTCGTCGCCGTGATCGGCGCCCTGCTCATGGTCGCCGACTATGTGGTCACGGCTTCGTTGAGCTCCATCGAGGCTTTCCATTATTTCGGTTTCACCCGGCCCGAGATCTGGGCCATCGGGTCCATCCTCGTGATCGGCGCGCTCAACTGGTTCGGCCCGACCAAATCCGGGAGCATCGCGCTCGCGATCGGCCTTCTGGCCTCTCTTTCCGCCGTGGTCCTTTTTGGAGCCGCCATCCCCCATTTGCCCCATGTGGAGCTCACGCGCCCGGCCGGCGGGTGGATGCAGAATTGGACCTCTTTTGTCGGGATCATCCTCGCGCTTTCGGGCGTCGAAGCGGTCGCTAATATGACCGGGATCATGGAACGGCCCGTATCCAAGACCTCACGCCGGGCCATCCTTCCCGTGCTGATCGAAGTCGCGGTCTTGACGTTCCTTCTCGGCCTTTCCATGAACGCGATCCCGGGGCTCACTAACCACACCGAAGACATGCTGCGCGCGCTCGGCAATCACTACATCGGCCTCTGGTATGGCACCCTGATCTCCATCGTGTTCGGATTCCTGCTCCTGTCGGCCGCGAACACGGCCGTGACGGGACTCGTCAGCATCCAATTCCTCATGGCCAAAGACAAGGAATTGCCGGCCCCGTTCGCCAAACTGAACCGCTACGGAATGCCCTGGCTTTCGCTGGTCGTTTCGATCGCAGCGCCCATCCTCGTTTTGATCTTCGAACAGGACCTGGTCCATCTTGCGGCCCTTTATGCCATCGGCGTCGCGGGCGCTATCACGATCAATTTAAACGCGACCGCCACCGACTTCAAACTCCCGCTCCGGAAAGCCGAACGCGCCCTGCTTTTCGTAGGCGGGTTCATCATGCTGGCGATCGAGATCACAATCGCGTTCCAGAAATTCAACGCTTTGGTCTTCGCCACGATCATCCTGGCGACCGGCCTTACGCTCCGCCAGCTCGCCAAGATCATCGTCGCCCCGGCCATTACGCCCGAGATCGTGCCCAGCATGAACGTGCTGACCGTCTCGGAGGCCAAGGAGATCGCGCCCCTTTATCCGAGCTCCTGCCTGGTCGCATTGAAATCGATGAACGAACGCCTGCTTGACGAAGTGGTCCTTCGGACCAAGGCGCAGCACGAGCAATCCGTCTACCTGGCCTATGTCGAAGAAAGCCCGCCCGCTTTCGAACTGCCAGAAGAGATGGAACCGTCCGCGCGCTCCATCGAAACGCTCGCCAAGATCCAGCGCCACCTGGAAGCCCAGGGGATCACGGCCATCCCGATCTGGAGACTGGGAGAAGATCCCGGACGATTGATCGCCGACGCGGCCACCGAGCTGGGGGTTTCCGCCGTCATGATCGGTGCTACACGCCGAAGCGCCCTCGAGAATTTAATTCGAGGCGACGTACTGAGGAACCTCGCAAGGAACCTGCCTGCCGATTGCCGTCTCTTGATCAGCGGATAGAGAAGAGCCGCCCTTGGCTATTAGCCCTTAGGCCATTAGCTTTTAGGCCGTTAGGAATCAGGAAGATGACAGGCCAGACGATGGCTCAAAATCCTAAATCCGAATATCGAAATTCTAAATAAAACCCCCAAATCTGAAACAAATGCTAAATCCGAAACTCGAAATCCGAAACAAATCCTAAATCTGAAATCATCAACAAGGCTGGTTTTATGTTTCGAATTTCTATTTTCGAATTTGTTTAGGATTTCGGGTTTAGCATTTCGGATTTCAGATCTGTTTAGGATTTCGGATTTAAAATTTCGAATTTTTCACCTTCCCTCTCACGCCCCTCCCTTTTCTCACGGATGAAAGCCGATCCGGCCCCTAGGCTTCTCCGAAGGAGTCAGCATTTGGCGGAGCGCCTCAAAAACAACCTTGAATTGCCCGTCATATCTTTTTTCCATTTCTTCGATCTTTTCCCATATTTTTTGATGGGAACGGATCATTTCACGAAGACGGGTAAAAGCGCGCATGATCTCGATGTTCACAAAAATAGCTTTCCGGCTCCTCAATACACTGGAAAGCATGGCAACGCCATTCTCCGTAAAGGCAAATGGCAAACGACGGATTCCTTTTTTTTCCCGATTGGATATCACAATTTGTGATATCCATTTTTTCTTCTCGTTCGAACGCATCTGGAACAAGAAATCCTCGGGAAAACGTTCCCGGTTGCGCTTGACCGCCTGGTTCAGAGCCCCCGTTGTGACACCGTAGAGAGCCGCCAGGTCCCGGTCCAGCATGACCTTTTGTCCCCGAATCAGGAAAATCGTTTTTTCAATGCGCTCGTTGGGATCATGTTTTGTCTTGTTTTTATTCCCTGCGCTTCTGCGCCCATGGTCATCCCGAGTGAGTCCCGCCAACGGCGGGACGAGTCGAGGAATCTGGATGAAGATTCTCCGCCACATTCTCTTCGGCGGACCCGCTTGAGCTTTGTAGCGGGCTCGGCTCCTTTGTCCGGGTCAGTCGCTCGGAATGACAAGGGAAAAAGTTCCAGCGCCCGAAAACCGTTTGTGCTCTTACCCCTTACCTCTTTCCCTCTTGCCTCTTACCCCTTATCCCTTCCCTCTTACAACCATCCTCTCCACCATCATCGCCGCTGAGGTATCGCCCGCCGCATTCACCATCGTCGCCGGAGGATCGACCAGGATCCCGACCAAAGAGGCCAGCGGAAGCGCTTCCGCGGGAAATCCGTAAAGATGAAGGATCATCATTTCCCCAAGGAACCCTCCGCCCGGGATACCGCTCATGACCATCGCCGCGAGGATCGAGGCCCCGATAGCCCCGGCGAAGACCGCGGCTCCTTCGAAGGGCATTCCGTAAAAACCGAAAAGCACCGCGATCTTCAACACCGCCGCCAGGCACGACCCGTCCATGTGGAGGGTCGCGCCGATCGGGATCACGACCCGGCTCACCTCGCTCCGTACGCCGATCCGCTCGCAGGCCTCCAGGCTGGCCGGCACGGCCGCCAGACTGCTTGAACTTGCGAACGCCGTCAGGGCCGGCGGCCCGATATGCTTCCAGAAACGGCGCACCCCCGCGCCCCCGCCTCCCCAAAAGGCATACGCGCTGGAGGCCAGAAAAAAATAGCCGAGCGCGACCGGATAATAAAGGCAAAGGATGTTCCAGTAAGTCCCCGCGAGCGCCCCGCCCAGCCGGGCGGCCAGGCAGGCAAAATACGCCCCGAGCCCGACCGGGGCGAATCGCATGATCAGCGCCACAAGGCGCATCATGAACTTATTGCCCGACCGTAAAGAACGCGCGAGGGCCGTTCCGCGCGCGCCTGAGGCCTGAACGCCGATCCCCGTGAGGATGCCGATCAGGATCAGGGCCAGCATGTGTCGGCGCGTCACGCCTTGAAAAAATCCCAGGACCGCGGCCAGATGCGCGAACCCCCGCCCCGGAGAACTCGCCTCCGCCGCCGGCGCCGCGAGCGCTGCTTGCGGAAGACTCACCACGCCCGGCATCAGATGGAGGATGGCGATCATCAGCACCGAGGACGCGACGCCGGTCAGCACGAACACCGCGAGCATCGCAAGAAAGATCTTTCCCGGCGAACGGGCGGCCCCCGCGCCTTCGGGAGCCAGCATGGCGGAGGCCAGGGAGAAAAAAACGAGCGGCGCCAGCACGGCAAAAAGAACAGCGAGGAAAAGGTCCCCAGCGGGCTTGACCCACAGGATCTTCTCTCGCCAGAAAAGTCCGGCCGCCATCCCGGCAAAGACCGACGCCAAAAGCACTGTGGAAGCGGAGGGTAAGCGGTGCCGGGGGCCGGGCCGGAAAGTTTCAGTCATGAAAGGACCGCCGGTTTTTCATCCTTATTGCTTCGGCATCTTGCGCCGCACGCCTGAGAGAAAAAACCCGGATCCGAAGATCCGGGTTTCCCCTCCCTTGCCCCGTAGAACGGGGCTTGGCTTGCCCCGTTTGACGGGGATTGCCCCGTTCAAAGCGGTGTCGTAACGGTAGGGCAGGTTTCAACCTGCCCTACCGCGGAAGTAGCCTCATGCGCTCAGGAATCGCTCGGCCTCATCACCGCCTTTTCGCCCCGTTCGCGGGTGCGGATACGGATCACTTCCGAGACCTCGCTGACGAAGATCTTTCCGTCCCCGACATTCCCGGTCGCGGCTGACTCGATGATGGTCTTGATCAGCCGTTCGGCGTCCTGGTCCAGCGTGATGATCTCGAGCTTGACCTTGGGAATGAAGTCCACCTTGAACTTCTCCCCGCGCCACTGCTGGACCTTGCCCTTCTGATGACCGTGGCCCTCGACCTCCGTAATGGTCATCCCGGGATAACCGGCCTTCTCGAGCGCATTCCTCACATGGATGACTCGCTCGGGCCTGATGATCGCTTCGATCTTTTTCATGACATCACCTCATTTCGAATTTTTGAGAATAGGATCGTACCGCAGCCGTGCTCAGTCTTCATGGGACACCCCCGCATAGGTCTGATAGGGCTTGCGGACCAGAAAATCGGGATAGGCCATGTTCCCATGCTCGCCGATATCGAGCCCCTCGACCTCTTCCTGCAGCGTGACGCGGATCCCCAGGGTCTTTTTCAGGAGCCCCCAGATCACGAGCGAAAGGATAAAGGTGTAAGCCGCCACCGCGACCACCCCGGTGAACTGAGCGCTGAGGAGCTTCATTCCCCCGCCGAACAACAGGCCGTTGCCGGTCGTCCCCGGGCTCACCCACTCCTCGGCAAAAAGGCCGACGGCCAAGGTCCCGAAAACGCCGTTCACCAGGTGGACCGACGTCGCCCCGACCGGATCGTCGATATGCATGCGGTCGAAGAAGATGACCGCTCCGACAACCAGGATACCCGCGATGAACCCGATCACAAGCGAACTCTGGATGCTGACGAAAGCGCAGCCGGCCGTGATCGCCACGAGCCCGGCCAGGCACCCGTTCAGGGTCATGCCGAGGTCCGGCTTTTTAAGGAAGATCCACGACACCAGGGTGGCGCCGAGAACGCCCGCTACGGCGGCCATGTTGGTCGTGTTGCAAATATGCGAAATGAGCCGCGGGTCGGCGGCCATCGTGCTCCCCGGATTGAAACCGAACCACCCGAGCCACAGCACAAAGGTGCCGATCAGGGCCAGCGACAGGTTGTGCCCGGGAATGACATTGATCTTCCCGTTCGGCCCGAATTTCCCGAAGCGCGGTCCCAGGATCATCACCCCGGTCAAAGCCGCCCAGCCGCCCACCGAGTGAACGACCGTCGAACCGGCGAAATCCCAGAAGCCGAGTTGGGCCAGCCATCCTCCGCCCCAGATCCAGTGCCCGGTGATCGGATACAGGACCCCGACCATCAGGAACGAAAAGACGATGAAGGACAGGTATTTGATGCGCCCGCCGACGGCCCCCGAAACGATGGTGGCTGCGGTCCCGGCAAACACGAGCTGGAAAAAGAATTTCGCCGACAGCGGAATGCCCGTCCAGGCGATCGAACGGTAGACGCCCTGGTAGGCGTCTCCGGTCGCCGGGCTGTTGTCCGCGCCGCCGAGCGCGAAGAGCCCCTGGAGCCCGAACCAGGGATTGCCGTCGCCGAACATGAGCCCCCACCCGACGAGCCAGAACGCTACGGTCGAACAGGCGAAGACCACGAAATTCTTCGACAGGATATTGACGCAGTTCTTGCTTTGCTGGAATCCCGCTTCCACCGCCGCGAAGCCCAGGTTCATGAAGAACACGAGCATCGCCGTGATCAGCACCCAAAGCGTATCGACCATGACTTTCAATTCCATAAACATTTCTCCTTTCACGGAACTCTTGTGACAGCGAAAAACCCAACCGCCGGGATTGCTTTCGCAACGGGTATGCCAACTCCTCCTCCTGGGGGCGTTCTCCCTTGAAAAAATCTTTTCAGGGACGAAATCCCTCCTGAAATCTCTTGAATAGGCTCGGATAATACAATTTTGTATACTAAAAAATGATACATTTTTGTATATTTACTGTTTTTATGGAATTCTTCCCTCTTATCCCTTTACCCCGTCCAATGGGGTTTATCCTATTCCACGGGGTTTACCCCGTCTCACGGGGCAAGGCGCCTCTGTCCTTCTTGCCCAATCGCTTACAAACAGGCATTAGGGCGTTAGGCTTTAGGCAACTAGGTTTGTTTTTCCTAACTGCGAATTGCCTATCCCCCTAATAGCTTCCTTCTGGCCTAATCGCTAACCGCCTAATAGCCTAATCGCTCGCTCCCCCTTATCCCTTTCTATCCTCGGGCAAGAGTGCTATAATGCGCCCCTTCCCATGCAGTTTACTTACAACATGGGAGCCTTTATTGACGACGAGCCGCCTTGAACAATGTCAGCGGCTCATGGATCGAGTCGTCGTCTTTGATAGCTTATTTACGACGCGGGGTGGAGCAGCTCGGTAGCTCGTTGGGCTCATAACCCAAAGGTCAGAGGTTCAAATCCTCTCCCCGCTATAATAAAGGGCCAGGTCCAAAAGACCTGGCCCTTCCTTTTTTGGGGAGAGGATTTGTAACAGGTTCCTTTCGAAAAAGATCAGGCGGGTTTCCAGAATTCCTGATGGAGCTTCAAAAGTGACGCGAACTCCCCGCCGTCAGCGGCCTTGAGCGCTTTCAGATACTTGGGCCGGAAGATCTTCTGCTCGACTGGCCACCGGACAATAGGAAGTTTTTTCTTGTGGAGATAGAGGTTCGCGACCATCCTGGCCCAGCGACCGTTCCCGTTAGGGAAAGGATGGATCCAGGCAAGCCGGTGGTGGATCTTCACCGCGATCTCCATCGGATCTTCCTTTTCACGCTCCCATTGCCCCAGGTCGTAAAAAAGCCTATGGATCTCGGTCCCGATCTTTTCCTTTGGAACCCCGATGTTCAGGTCGGTACTTCGGGGAGCCCCCGCCCACCTCCAGACTTTCCCGAACATATCCTTATGAACTTTCCGCAGCCATTCATAAGTAAAAGGGGCGGACCGGTCGGTAAGGTCCTTGAGAAGATATTTCCTGGCGGCCGCGCTGTTGTTCCTGAATTCAAGCTCGTTGAGATCCCTCCTGCTTTTGACGTTCATGCGAAGTCCCGACACATCCTCAAGCGGGGTCTGCCCCTCCCGAAAGCCGCGCCCTAAATTTTTCGCCATAGGCTGGACCTGTGTTTTTCCAAGATGGCTTTTTTAACCTCACGGATCTCGTCATTGATCACACCCGCAGACGGCTTCTGGAGTTCGATCGCGGCCGACCCGGACGATGCGGCCACGATCTTTCGGGCAAGTTCCGTGCTTTTTTCGTCGATCAGGTCCGCGATCCTTTTCCGGGGCACCATCTGGACCAGAGGCTCGCAGTTCAAACCTTCCGCTAACCTCGCCAGGGTCGTAAGACAAAGACCCGTCCTTTTGCCGCTTTCGATCTCTGCGACAACGCTTTGCCGGAACCCGCACCGGTCGGCAAGTTGAAGCTGGGTCATGCCCAAGGCTTCCCGGAGTTGACGGACCTGCATCCCCAGGGAAACGGGCTTGAGCCAATCCGGAAGTTCATGAACGGACTTGAGCCTTTCGGGATATCCTCGCATTGCCTTACCCTCCTGCTTAAATATATCACTTTAAAGTGATATTTACAAGGTCTAAAACGGTTCCCTTGCGGCCTGCTCGTGGCATAAAAAAACCCTCCTTGGTTTAGGAGGGTAAATCCAGGCTCGGATCTTTATGCGATTTTCACAACCCTGTTGAATTGCTCCGCGTATTTAATCCCTTTCACTCTTCCCTGTCAATGATCTTACCTGTCCCTTTGTTTACCCCGTTCTACGGAGGTACCAGGTGTACCTTTCTTAGGTACCTTTCTAAAGCGGTTGCTTCTTACGCCCTTCCGGAAACTTCGCCGGTCTCGGTGTTGACGCGGACAACGGTTCCGGGTTCGGCGTAAAGGGGCGCCTGGACCTCGAGGCCGGTCTCGAGTTTGGCGCGTTTGAGCGAGCGGCCCGAGGCGGAGATCCCCTTCACGACTGGATCGGTCTCGACGATGGCAAGCTCGACGTAGACCGGGAGCTCGAGCGAGACGACCGCGCCGTTGAGCTTGAGCGCGATCACGTCCTGGTTCTCTTTCAGGTAGGCCCTCTGGTCGCCCAGCTTTTCGGCGGAAAGCGCGAACGCTTCGTAGGTGGCGTTGTCCATGAAGTGACAGGTGGAGCCGTCGGCATACTGGAAGACCGCGGGGACTTTTTCGACGTCCGCGATCTCGAACTTCTCCCCCGTTTTGAAATTCTTGTCGAGCACCGCGCCGGTAAGGATATTGCGGACGCGCACCTTGACCATGGTGGAAGCTCCGCGCGCCGAGGGGGCGGCGAATTTGACGTCCAGCACGTAGAAGGGCTGGCCGTTCACTTCGATATAAAGCTTCTTTTCCAGCTCACTGGCCAATATCTGGGACATAACGCTCCTTTTTGGGCGCGTATTGTACCACAAGGAAGCACACGCCTAAGGAGAAATCCGGTTAGCTCGGGAAGAAAAAGACAAAGGATGGATGACACGGGAAAATCCTAAATCCGAAAGCCTAAACAAATCCTAAATCTGAAATCCGAAACGACCCGAAGAGAAGGATCGTTTCTGTTTCGCCTTTCGCACTTCGATTTTGTTTAGCGGTTCGGACTCAGAATTTCGGATTTTGACAACATCGGCCCTCTGTTTTTGTAAATAGTACGTTATGGACGAAGGTGGTATACTTTTCCGCCTATGAAGGTCCTTCTGATCAATCCCAAATTTCCCCCGACGATCTGGTCTTTCGAAGGCCTCCAGCCGTTCACGGGAACGCGTTTTTCGACGACGCCGCTCGGGCTCGCGACCGTGGCCGCGCTGACGCCCCCGCCCTGGCAGCCCGAGATCCTCGACGAGAACGTGGAAGCGATCGATTTTGACCGGCCGGCGGACCTGGTCGCCATCACGGCGTTCAATGTGCAGTACGAACGCGCCCTCGAGATCGCGCGCGAATTCAGACGGCGCGGGCGGCGCGTGGTCTTCGGCGGCCCCTATTGCAGTCTCTTCCCGGAGACCTTCGAAGGCAAAGGCGATCACCGGATCGTCGGCGAGGCCGAGGACGTCTGGCCGCTTTTTCTCCGCGATCTCGAGGAAGGCAAGGCCCGCGAGCTTTACGTGGCCGAAAAAGCGAGCGTCGATGTCCGCAAGAGCCCGGTCCCCCGCTATGACCTTATCGAGGGCGGCCGCTACAACATGTTCTCCCTGCAGACGACGCGCGGATGCCCTTTCAATTGCGAGTTCTGCGATATCATCGTCATGGACGGGCGGCGGCCGCGCTCGAAGACCGTTTCGCAGGTGATCGCCGAGGTGGACCATTGCGCCCAGCAAGGCGCGCATTATATCGTTTTCGGCGACGCCAATTTCATCGCCAATATCCCCTTCGCGCGCGAGCTCCTGCAAGCGCTGGCCGATTATTCGAAAAAGAACGATTACCCGATCGAATTCTCCTGCGAACTGACCATCAACGTAGCGCATCACCCCGACCTGCTCGAGCTCCTCCAAGCCGCGAACTTCTATTCCGTCTTTGTCGGGATCGAATCCCCCCGGCCGCAGAGCCTGACCGAGGCCGGCAAGCTCCAGAACACGCGCAAGGATATCCTGGAAGACATCAAACGCATCCATTCCTATCATATTTCCGTGGTCGCGGGCATGATCGTCGGCTTCGACGCCGACGACAAGGCCATTTTTAAGGAGACCTACGACTTCCTCCAGGAGCTCGGCATCCCGTTCACGACCTGCGGCACCCTGATGGCGCTTCCGCACACCCCGCTTTACCGGCGCCTCGAGGCCGAGGGGCGGCTGCTCGACCACGCCTGGATCGACATGACCGGGCACGGCTCGGCCGACTGCAATTTCGTCCCGAAACAGATGACCCCCGAGGAATTGCGCCGGGGTTACAACTGGCTCAGCCGCGCGCTGTACCGTTACGACAGTTTTTCAGACCGGCTCGTGACAGCCCTGAGCCGCTTCCGGAACCGGAACCGCGAGCACAAGCGCGCGCATTTCGACAAAAGCTTTCTCGCCTCCCTCACCAAGGTCCTCGCCTATTACCTGCTCACGTTGGACTTCCCGCGCATGCGCTTTTTTCTCGGGACTTTCTGGCGCGTCGCCCGGAGCGGGCCTTTTTCGGTGGGCAAATGGCTCGAGTTCTTCCGCTGGATCGCGACGCACCGGGCCTTCCGCGAATACGTGATCGAGACCCAAGGAGTTCCCGAAGGCATGGACCCGAAAACGCCGCCGTTCGCCCACGAGCGCGCGGAAGAGCGCGACGACGGCCTCCCCGCCAACCGGCCTTCTTTAATCGAAAGCCGCGAGTGATCTTTTCCGTCAACCGTCCTGCGGTCCATCCCGCCCCCAAGGTTCGCCAAGGCAGAAACGCGCGGCGCGGATACAAAAATTTGCCCGGGATGGTATTTTAGACGGGAAAAGAGTAAGATACCCGTCACCTGAAAACGACACAAAAACGATAAGCGCAAAGGAGTGCCTTATGAGAAAGATCCTTTTTGCATTGCTGATCGGTCTTTTCCTCATCCCCGTCCTTCCCGCTCCGGTCTCTTACGCCGAAGACGTGGTCTACCAGGACAATGTCGGCGATAAAATGAGCGATTGGGCCGCCACTCTCGGCAAAGACAAGACCGAGCGCGACAAGATCGTCGCCGAGCGGAAAGCCGAACGGCAGAAACGGCATCTCGAGAAAAAAGCGAAACAGGCGCAGAAGAAAGCCGAGAAAGAAGCCCAAAAAGCCGGCAAAGAGGCCAAGGCCGCCGGCAAGGGCATGCAAAAGAAGCTGGGACTCTGATCGCAAACGATCCGTCCTGAATTGATCAAGGGGCTGTGACGCCAAGGCGTCACGGCCCCTTTCTTACGAACGGCTTAAGCCCAAAGAAGAATATGACAACAACCCTTTGTAAAACTCTCCAACGCCTTTGCTTCATGAAAAGATCTCTTTTTGTGGCCGCCGTTTTAGCGCTGGCCTTTTTCCCCTCCTTCCCCGGACTCGCCGCCGTGAAAAACTACTCGCTCCCCTCACCCGCCTGTTGTATCGAGTTCGAGGTCGGCTCGACCCTTCATGAAGTGCACGGCAAGGTCAAGGATTTCAAGTCCCCGGTCGTTCCCTTTGATTTCGAAACGGGGATCCTGAAGGCGCCGGTCGAGATCCGCGTCCCGGTCCGGGCGCTCGACACTGCCAACAAAATGCGCGACCGTTCGATGTGGAAAATGTTCGACGAGAAAAAGCATCCGGAGATCCTCTGGCGCACCGAGGATTTGGCCTGCACGAGCGAATCGGCGGAACAGTTCGCCTGTCTGGGCCGTGGGACGCTGGAAGTGCGCGGGAAATCGAACCCCGTTGATCTACGTTTCAAGATCCGCCGTGAGAAGGGAGAGGCCGTTGTCCAAGGCACCGGGACGCTCAGCCTGAAGGCGCTCGATCTTCATCCGCCTTCGGTCCTGGGGATGATCAAGGTCCATGACGAAGTGACGCTCCATATCAACACCCGGTGGAAAGAAGCCTCGGCATGAGCCAACCCGCGTTTTACGACGCCGTCATTCTCGGCGCCGGACCCGCAGGACTCACGGCCGCCATGACGCTCCGGCAAGCGGGCTGGGATGTGCTCGTCGTCGAAAAATGCGCCCTTCCCCGCGACAAGGTCTGCGGCGGCTTTATCGGTCCCGAGAACAACGAACTTATCCGAGCCTTCGGGATCGAGCCCACGATGGCCCGCGAGGCCCAGACGATCCGAGCGATCGAATTCACATCGCCGGCCGGCACCCGGCTCACCTTCCCCGTCACCGCTCTCGGAAAGCACGAGTCCGGTTACGGGATCCGCAGGGTGCACCTCGACGGCGCCCTGGCGGCCGAAGCCGAGCGCCGCGGGATCGAGGTTCTCGCGCCCGGCCTTTGTCAGGAGATCTCGACCAACGCCACCCATTTACGCGTTCTTCGCATCACCTCTCAGGATCCGGGCCGGATCCGCACAATAACCGCGAGGCATGTCATCGACGCACGCGGGGCATTGGCTTCGCGCCGTCACCCGACACGGACCTCGGGTCTCGGGTTTGCCGCCCTTTTCGAAAAACTCGCGCAGGGCCGCGATGCGGTGCAGCTGCATTTTGTCCCCGGAGGCCATTTCGGCATCAATCCGGTCGGGCACGGCCTTTATAATATCTGTTTTATCGTCACCCCGGCTTTGGCGCGCTCCTTCGGAGGAAGCGGCGCGAAATTGCTCCGCTATTTCATGGGGCACAATCCCTGGATCGCTCGTTATATGGAATCGGCAGAGCGGACGAGCGAATGGAAAGCGATCGCGGTTCAAAAGAAAACGAGGCCCCATTTCTTCGACGGAACTTCTTTCTTTGCGGGCGACGCCGTTTCCACGGTGAATCCGATCGTGGGCGGCGGCGTTTCGATCGCCCTCGCCTGCGGACATCTCCTGGCCTCCCTGCTGGCCGCTTATGCGCCCAATGCCGTTCCCGAAGCCCGGGTCGCCTCAGATTATGCGAAGATCTGGAAAAAGAATTTCTGGATGAAAACAAAACTCTCGGGCCTGTTCGCTTACCTCGGCCATCATTCGTTCTGGGCGAATCCCGTCCTGCGGGGCCTCGCCGCGAACCGCGGTCTCATGCTTGGCATATTCGAGTGGTATCACAGCCGCTCGACAGCCCGCGGCATGAAACCCTCTTCCTCTCCGCGCACCGAGGCCGAGGTCCTGTCATGAAGGTCCGGCCGAAGATCCTGGCCGTGGAGACCCGCAATCCTCCGCTTTGTCTGACCCAGACCGAGGCGATCGAATTCGCGCGCCTCAAGCCGGGAATGACCCCCGAAGAATTTTCCTGGTACGAGCGCTTTCTCGGCGACAAAGGGATCGAGACGCGCTATTTCGGCCTGCCTTCCATCGATCTTACTTTCCACGAGAACGGCGACCAGGCCATCGTGCGCTTTCAGAAAGAAGCCACGAAGATCGGGGCCGAGGCCCTTTCCAAAGCCCTGGCCGCCCTTGATATGGAACCGCATTCGATCGATGCCCTCGTGGTCGCGACCTGTACCGGTTATCTTTGCCCGGGACTCACCTCGTATATCGCCGAGGCCGCCGGTCTGCGCGCGGATGTTTTCGCGCTCGACCTTTCGGGGATCGGATGCGGAGCCGCGATCCCGGCCCTCCGCTCGGGGATCCATTTCCTCGCCGAGCATCCCGGCGCACGCGTGGCCGTACTCTGCGTCGAGATCTCCTCCGCGGCGATCTCCTGGGGAAAAGAGGTCGATTTGATCCTTTCCAATTCGATCTTCGGGGACGGCGCGGCCTGCGTGATCCTCTCGGATGACCCGTTCCGCGAAGGCCTCGAGATCCGGGAATTCGCCTCGCGGCTCTGGCCGAAGTACCGCGAAGAACTGCGCTTCAAGAACCGCGATACGCGTCTGATGAACACGATCAGTCCGCGCGTTCCGATCCTGGCCGCACGGGCCGTGAACGAATTGCTCGAGCAACTGGCCCCGGCCGCCCAAAGCAACGGATTTCTCGCGGGCGTGCATCCCGGCGGACGTAAAGTCCTCGACGAGATCGAGTCGCGAGTGCCGCGTCTTCAAGGAAAGCTCGGCCCTTCGCGCGAGGTCCTTCGCCGGTACGGGAATATGTCGTCGCCAAGTATCTTTTTCGTGCTGAAGGAGATCCTCGCCCAGGGGCTTCTCGCGCCGGGGCACCCGATCCTTTTGTTCGCGTTCGGAGCCGGTTTCTCCGCTTTCGGCGTTTCGCTCGAATTCAAACCCTCCGCTTCGAAAGCGGTTCATCCCCGCTGAAAGGAAGATCCGTCATGCCGGCCTCCTACGACAAGACCCTTAAATACCGATTGATCGAAGAGGTCGGCTTCAAAGATCATTTCAAGGCGGACCGCTGGCAGGATTACAACCGCCAGTTCTTCGACGGCCTGGCCCCAAAATACGATCGTTTGAACGAAGTCCTGAGCCTGGGTCAACACCGGCGCGTGAAGCAGAAAGCGCTTTCACGGATCGGCATCCGCTCGGGCTGGAAGATCCTGGACCTCTGCACCGGAAGCGGCGACATGGCGATCTTCCTGGGCCGCCGCTACCCGGATTGCGAGATCCTCGGGGCCGATGTCTCCGAAAAAATGCTCGAGATCGCACGAAGGCGCGGCAAAGGGCTTCCGAATGTCCGTTTTGTCAACGAAGATACGATGTCGCTCCGCTTTCCCGACCGGACTTTCGACCTGGTGTTGATCAGTTTCGGTCTTCGGAACCTCGACGATCTGAAGGCGGGGCTTCTTGAGATGAAACGCGTGGCCAAACCGGGCGGGTTCGTCGTGAACCTCGATCTGGGACAGCCGCCGGCCGGTTTTTTCCGCTGGGGTCACCGGCTTTTTTTCCATCACCTGATCCCCTTCCTGGGGAAAACGGTCTTTCACCGCGGCGAGTTCAATTCCTTCCGTTATCTGCCGACTTCCAGCAAGTATTTTCCGTCCCAATCCGAACTGGTGACGATCTTCGAAGCGATGGGATTCAAGGACGTGAAACGCTACGACTATATGTTCGGCGGGATCAGCCAGCAGATCGGCCAGGTGTAGGCCTCTTGCTCCGAGCGAGGGAGGGAGCCGGGACCCTCAAACGCGCTGTCTGAGGACTCCCGGCCCATCCCGCAGAACCGCGGGAATTCGCTCGGAATAATGTCCTTCGGAACCAAAGGCCCCCCCTTCCTCGGGCTTTTACTCTTGGTCCGCCATGCCGGACATCCACTTTTTCTTCAGCTCGGCCTTCTGCTCCTTGGATGGGATCGTGCAGAGGTCGACGAAGGCCGCCGCCAGTTCCTTGGCCTTGGCCTTTTTCAGTTCATATTTTTGGTCGATGAGACCGTTGATGGTTTCCAAGTTCGCCGGGTCCTTTTTCAGCTCCTCCATAAGGTTGAGTTTGAGCACTTCGATCTCCGCGTTCTTCATGGCCATGCTTTTCTTGGTGGCCATTTTGACCGCGACGATCTGGTCCTCCTGATCCGTACTCAGGCCGACCCGGGAGCTGTTGGACAACATAAACTTGGCTTTCCAGTACAGCAAGTCCTCAAAATCCATTTGCTCTATTTTCTTTCCGCAGTCGCCTGCCCCCATGCCTTTCTTATCGCAAAAAGGGCACATCTCGGCGTAGGCGCTCGAAACCGGGCCCAGACAGCAGAGGGCGCCGATCAAAGCGAGGATCGCGATCTTGTTCTTCATGGTGTTCCCCTTTCCTTAGGGCCGGGAAAGATCCCGGACTCGTGCGTTTTCGGGAAGCCGTCCGTCTGGACCGGAAGACGGCGAAAGTCCTGAACGCGGACTCCCCGCTTTCTTTCTATCGTACTCCGGGGCGGGAACCGGGCAATGGGCTGTCTCCTTTTTTTTTGGACTTTTTCCCATACGCAGGGCAATCGCGGGGCTGTTCAAGCGCGTAAGATATTTTTATCAAAATTTCTTACTTTTTTTGAATCGTTCCGGGCCCATTCTTTTTGTCTCACGCTTTTGTCGGGGAAAAGCGGTTCTCCGTCAAAGAACCGGGCCGCTTCCTTCCTGAAAATCCCAGGAAAAGAGGATCCGGCCTTGCGTCAAAACCCTTGGGAAAATTCTTCCGACATCCCTTGACTTCCCGGCATTTCAGCGTAGAATCCCCCGCTTATATGCCGAATCCGCAGCCGCGGAACGGGGGACCCAAGAACAAAAAGGGGCGAATTACCGCCAGGTAACAGGCAAGTTTCTCAGCCTGAGCCCGTCAGCTAACCCCGTAGGCAAAGGAGAGAAACGATGAGAAATCCCATCACGGTGCTCATCCGCGGGTATATGTTCCTGACCCTTGCGGGTTTTACGATCCTCTGTCTTCCCTGGGCCCAGACGCTTGCCACTCCCTGGCTCGACAATCTGTTTATCGCCGCATCGGCCATTTCGACGACCGGTCTTGTGTCCGTCAGCGTGTCCGATCATTACAGCTTTTTCGGAGAGATCGCGGTCCTGACGCTGATCCAAGTGGGCGGCCTTGGCTTCATGACCTTCGGTTCACTGGCCGTCCTGATCCGCAGAAAACCATTCTCGGAATTCCATGAAAAACTGATCCAGAGTGATTTCGGCCTCCCTCCTTCCTTCCACGTAAAGGAGTTCGTCAAAGTGGTCCTGCTTTTCTCTTGCATCGTCGAAGCGCTCGGCGCTGCCGCCCTTTATGTTTTTTTCAAAGAAAGCGGAACGCCGCAACCTCTCTGGGCCGCCGTTTTTCACAGCGTTTCCGCGTTCTGCACAGCCGGATTCAGCCTGTTCAACAACAGCTTCGAAGGGTTCCGGGACCATCTCGGCGTCAATCTCATCATCACCGCGCTGAGTTTTCTGGGCGCCGTGGGTTTTATCCTCGTCGCCGATTTCTGGAACAGTTTGCGGACCCCCGGAAAGGCCCTGACCCTGACTTCCAAGATCATTCTCGGGTTTTCCTTTTTGATGATCGGCGGCGGGTGGCTGCTTTTACTTTTGACGGAACCGACATTCTCGGGCCCCCTCACCAACCAATGGCTGCCGTCCCTTTTTCAATCGATGTCCGCCATGACAACGGTCGGCTTCAATACCGTGCCGATCTCAGGCCTTTCCCACGGTTCACAATACCTGCTAACGCTTTTGATGATCGTCGGCGCTTCGCCCGCGGGGACCGGCGGCGGAATCAAATCCACCACGATCACGGCGGTCCTGGCCGAAACTTTGGCCACGTTACGGGGAAAAAGGGTCGTGATGTTTTTCGGCCGCGTGATTCCCGATTACCGTCTTCAACAAGCCAGCGCCAGTTTCAACTTTTATATCCTGCTTTTGACCTTCGGGATCTATTTGCTCACGCTGACCGAAGGGAAGCTTTTCATCTTTGACATCATTTTCGAAGCGACCTCGGCGATCGGGACCGTCGGGCTCAGCACCGGCATTACAAGTTCCCTGAGCTTCCTTGGAAAATGGGTGGTGATCGGTCTTATGATGCTTGGACGTATCGGACCGCTGTCGCTCGGGCTTGCGATCTTCTACAGCAAGAAAGAGGATGACCTGTGGAACGCCCGTTATGAGGACGTCGTCATCGATTGATCCAATGCGGCGGAACCCGGACGCCGACCGAAAAAACTCAGGCCGGAAGACCTTTCGTGCGGGCGCGGACAAATTCGATCCGGTCCACGACGGCCTTGGCGATCGCCTCCGCCGGCACCGTCCCCGTGTTCCAGACCATGTCGTAGAGGAGCGGATCGGCAGGGTCCCGCTGAAAGAACGTTTTGATCAGTTTCGCGCGGTCATGGTCTTCCTGGCGTATCCTCTTTTTCGCCTCGTCCGCCGAAATGCCGAGATATTTCATGCGGTTCTCGATGCGCACCGCCTCGGGCGCCACCAGCCGGAGATGCACGCCGCGTTCGAGCCCGCGTGTCAGGCAAACCCCTCCGCGGCCGATGATAATGGCCTTGCCGACCGCTGCGACCGTCTTGATGCAGTGGAAAATCTTTTTGACGACGCGCATCTGAGGGCTTTCCCCGGAAACAAGCTGGCAAACCATGTCCTCGATCTCGGAACGGTATTTTTCCGTGATCAGATTGCCGAGCGAAACGCGAAGCTGGGCATCTTCGACGATCCTTTCGCAAAGCTCATGATTGAAGATGTGCCAGCCCTGGAACAGAGGCCCTCCCCTTTGCTTCATCTCCTCAAGGACCGCCAGCGCCAGGGTGTAAGCCCCCGCGCCCGCCTGCCTTGAGATCGTCACGAACGGGAAGCGGCTCGTGGGATGATCGAGGGGCGGATTCACGTTCTGCTCAACCCAGAAATCCTGGAGAGAATGTTTGTGCTTGCGCTGGAACATGTCTTCGTCCATGGAAGGATGCCTCCTTGTTTTGAGAAGCCGGAACCCGCTTTGATTTTAGTTTACCACCGGAACGGCACAAAAAAAAGCGCTCAAGAGCAGTCGCTTGGGATCCAACCCCGGAGGTGCGCTGCGGTTCAGAACACCCTATGCCTCCGCAGTGGGATTGGGCCGCTAGAAATTCTGTCTCTGTCATTCCGAGCGACGGAACAGAACAAGGGAGCCGAGGAATCTAAGAACCCCAAATATCACGAGAAAGATCCCTCGACTTCGCTCGGGATGACAGCAGAAAGGAAATGAAAAATTGAGAATTAAGCGGTAAGGGGCACTAGTGATCCCACCCCGAAGGTGCGCTGCGGTTCAGAACACCCTATGCCTCCGCAGTGGGATAGGGGCACCGCTCCCCTCCCTCTTACGGCGCAAACTTGCCGTTGATCTTGAGGCGCATATAGCGCACGCCCCAGCGTTTTGCGGCTTTGTGCCCGCCTTTGGATTGGGGAAAGTAAATATCGAGGTCTTTCCCCTTGATCTTCCCCCCCCGGTCTTCGACCGTGAAGCGCTTCCGGCCCTTAAGATGTGAAAAGACCGCCATCCAGTCCGAAGGCCAAAGCGGCATCAATTCGACGCGACTCCCGAAACGGACCGACGGATCGGCGGCCACTCCGCCCCAGTAGGCCTTCTTCCCGCTCGCGAAGCGCCCGTCACGGAATTCGGGGATGTCGACACAGATCGGACAGTCGCAATAGGCCGTGATCTTGTAGAGATGGGAGCCCCAGTAGACATAATAGACGATCAAAAGGAACGTGATCAGGAAGAGGACGCGGACGAGGGCGCGCTTGAGACGCTCGAACAAAGACGGCCGTTCATCGGCAAACCAAAGCATAAGTTCCTTTCACACCAAAAGCGTGCTCAGGACACGGGCGCGGAGGACTTCAGCTCGGAAGCCTTGTCTTCCGGGGGCGGATTAGTTTCCGGGGCCGGACCGGCCGCCGGGACCGAAGAGGACGCGCCGTCCGCGATCTCCCCGGGCTTTTGCGTCACGAACCGGTAGACGATCTCCCCCGGTTTCACGAGACCGAGTTCTTCGCGGATTACTTTTTCAATGTAGTGGACGTCGTTCTTGAGAAGATCGCGCTCTTCTTCGAGCGATTCGATCTTTTTGTCGAGGGCCGCGATCTGGCGCAGGATCCGCTCTTCCTCCTGTTTGAGGTCGCGGTAGCGCGTCAGGGGGGGCAAATAGACCCAGATCACGAGCGCGATCAGGACCCCGACGATCGCGAAAAAGAAAAGAAATCGTTTCACGAGCGGACGGGACCGATCGGTTTGGTCCCGGCGTAGACCGCGCGATCGCCGAGCCGCTCTTCGATTCGCAGCAGCTGATTATATTTCGCGATGCGGTCCGAGCGGGAAGCCGAGCCGGTCTTGATCTGTCCCGTGGAAAGCGCGACCGCAAGGTCGGCGATCGTCGAATCCTCGGTCTCGCCGCTGCGGTGGCTCATAACCGCCGTGTAACCGTTCGCATGTGCAAGCTTGACGGCATCGATCGTCTCGGTCAGGGACCCGATCTGGTTCACTTTGATCAGGATCGAATTGGCCGTCTTGTTGTCGATCCCGCGCTGAAGGCGCTGGGTGTTGGTCACGAAAAGGTCGTCCCCCACCAACTGGATCTTTCCGCCCAGGCGTTCCGTCAACAGTTTCCAGCCGTCCCAGTCGTCCTCGGCGAGACCGTCCTCGATCGAAAAGATCGGATATTTCGCGCAAAGGTCTTCGTAGAAAGCGATCATTTCCTCCGAGGTCTTGACAGGATTGGCGTCAGCCTTCAGCACGTATTTGCCGGGGTTCTCGTTCCCGCCGGTCTTGTCCTTGCCGAAAAAGCTCGAACTCGCCGGATCGAGCGCGATCTTCACGTCCTCACCGGGTTTGTAGCCCGCGGCTGCGATCGCTTCCATGATGACATCGAGCGCTTCGGCGTTCGACTTGAGGTCCGGCGCGAAACCGCCTTCGTCGCCAACGTTGGTGTTAAGTCCTTTTTTCTTCAGGATCTTCTTGAGCGTGTGGAAGACCTCGGCGCCCATGCGGATCGCCGTCGTGAAATTTTTTCCGCCGAAGGGCATGATCATGAACTCCTGGAGGTCGACATTGTTGTCGGCATGCACGCCGCCGTTGATGATGTTCATCATCGGAACGGGAAGCAGCACGGCCTCATCCCCGCCGAGATATTCGTAAAGGGGAATGCCTTCGGAATTGGCCATGGCCCGCGCGGTCGCCAGCGAAACACCCAGGATCGCGTTCGCGCCGAGCTTGGCTTTGTTGGGGGTTCCGTCAAGCTTGATCATAATATCGTCAATCGCCTTCTGGTCGCTCGCATCTTTGCCGACAAGTGCTTTGGCGATCTTGGTGTTCACGTTCTCGACGGCCTTCAGGACCCCTTTGCCGAGGTAGCGCTTTTTATCGCCGTCGCGGAGCTCCACCGCTTCGTGTTCGCCGGTCGAGGCCCCACTCGGGACCGCCGCGCGGCCGAGCGTTTCGTCTTCTAAAATGACGTCCACTTCGACGGTCGGGTTGCCTCTGGAATCGAGGATTTCGCGGCCCTTGACTTGATGGATCTTGAATGGATTCATGGTATTTTCCCTTTCCGTTAATACTCTTTAAAAAGGTTATTCAAAATTGCAAAACGAATTGTGAATTATAGTGGAACAGGATAGGTTTGTCTAGGAAAGCATACACGGTATAAACGTGCGCAAGGATCGAGGAAGGCAAATCTCGTATCGAATACAGCCTCAGGCGAAAATCAGAAATTCGAATACAGAAATCCTAAACAAATCAGAAGTCCGAAACCAGAAACACGGGAAAACCTTAACGCATCCGAGGCTAGCGGGTTGTTTCAAATTTCTCATTTTCGAATTTGTTTCGATTGGCGGAATCCGAATTTTCGGATTTTACGCGCCCCGAAGAGCCTATCCGCAACTCTTTTTATTTGCGATCACGCGCCGGATCGCTTCCGGATAGAGCTCGTATTCAGCGGCATGAACGCGGGCTTCGAGCGCCTCGAGCGTATCGCCGGGCAGGATGGGGACTTTTTTCTGAAGGATCACCGGCCCGGCATCGACCTCCGCGGTCACAAAATGCGTGGTCACGCCGGTTTCTTGGACGCGGGCTTCGAACGCATCGCGGATCGCGTGCGCCCCCGGGAACGCGGGAAGCATGGAAGGATGGACGTTCAGGATACGCCCCGGGAAACGGTTCACGAATTCGGGGCTCAAGATACGCATGAACCCGGCGAGGATCAGCCAATCGGCCCCGGACTCCCGGACCTGGCGGGTCATCTCGGCCTCGAAGGCCTCTTTCGACGGAAAGGTTTTCCGGTCAACCAAAGCCACGCGCACCCCGTATTTTTCCGCTTTGGCAATAGCCGGGGCACCGGGCTTGTCACAGACGACGAGCGCCGCTTCAGCAGGGATCTTCCCGGCACGGATCGCCCGGAGAATATTCTCCATGTTGGTGCCGGAACCGGAAACGAAAATAGCGAGTTTGGGTAACATAAATGGATCGATAGTATGTCAGTATGTCAGTATGTCAGTATGGCAGTATGGCAGCATGAGAGTATCGCCGAACAACGACTTTCTCCATACTGCATCCCTTGCATGCTGTCATACTCCATTTAGGACGCTCTTCCTCCCCTTCCCCGCCACCAGGACGACGATCTCGCCCTTGACCTCCTTGGCGGAAAAATACGCGATCAGGTCCGATAACCGGCCGCGTTTCACTTCTTCGAATTTTTTCGTCAGTTCGCGCGCCACGCAAGCCTCGCGGTCTTCAAGTACGGCCAGCATATCTTGCAGCAATTTTACCAAACGGAACGGCGATTCGTAAAAAATTAACGTTTCCTCCCGAGCTTCGCATGCGCGGAGCTTGTTTTGGCGTGCGGCCGTTTTGGGAGGAAGAAATCCCAGGAATGAAAAACTCTCGGCAGGAAGTCCGCTTGCCACAAGCGCCGTCGCGGCGGCAAAAGCCCCCGGCAGGACCTCGAGCGCAAGCCCCCGGCGAATGACTTCGCGCACAAGCGGAAACCCCGGGTCGGAAAGAAGCGGCGTCCCGCTATCGGTCACAAGCGCCACTTTTTCACCAGTCTCAAGACGCGCCAGGATCTCGTTCTCTTTCCCCTTGGGGCTGTGATCATGAAAACTGACGAGGGGTTTTTTGATCTCATAATGCGTCAGAAGGGTTTGCGTCCGGCGCGTGTCCTCGCAGACGATACAGTCGGCCTCACGCAACGTCTCAAGCGCGCGGAGCGTGATGTCTTTCAAATGTCCGATGGGAGTAGGAACGATGGAAAGCATGGCAAACCTATTAATTGATAACTCAAAGTTGAGAATTGAAAAAATTTTCCCGAAGCTTTTCTCTTTCCATTTTTAATTTTTAATTTTTAATTTTTAATTCTTAATTCTTAATTCTTAATTTTCAACGCGCCGTTCTTTGTTACCGCTTTCTCTCGATCACATGGTCAAGGAGGCGGAATAAGCTCGACCGGTAAGGACTTTCCGGAAATCCTTTCAAAAGGGCCCGCGCCTCTTCACCAAAAGCCCGCGCTTTTCCATAGGCGCGTTCGAGGGCCCCGTGCTCGCGCATAAGCCCGATTAAGGTGCGCAGTCCGTGGGGATCGGACGTCCCGGAACGCCAAAGCCTTCCGATCCCGGCTTTTCGCGTTCCGTCGAGGGAATGCAGAAGTTCGATCACCGGCAAGGTCATGACCCCGCCCAAAAAGTCCGTCCCCGGGTTTTTTCCGAACGCCTCGGCGTCACCCTCGAAATCCAGGCAGTCATCCACGATCTGAAAAGCCATCCCGAGCTTCAGGCCAAATTGAAGGAGTTTCTCAGAGGCCGCGCGCTCCGCGCCGCAAGCGACCGCCCCCGATTCCAGGCAATAGGCCAGCAACACCGCAGTTTTTTTTCGGATGATCTCCAGATAATCCTCTTCGCTCAGGCAAAGATTGTTTTTCTCTCTCCACTCGTGGATTTCTCCCTCACAAACGGTTTCCGCGACCTTCCAAAAACGGCGGTGGATCTCAGGACCGCTGTTCTCGTACAGGGTAATAACAGCGCGGTCCTGAAAAAAATCGCCGATCATGACCGCCGTCTTCGCATCCCATTTCGTATGGACCGTAGGCAGATTCCGTCTCACTTTCGAATCATCGATGATATCGTCATGAATAAGCGTCGCGACGTGAAAGATCTCTACCGCCGAGGCCATCGCGACCAGTTTGCCGTCTACGCTGCCGCCCGCCATTCGCGCCCCCAAAAAAGTCAGCGCGGGACGAAGCAATTTTCCCTGCCCGGCGAAGAAATGCCGGACCACATCGCCGATCAGAGGATTGGAAGAATCGAGAATGCTCAGGATCGCTTCGGGAACTTTCCGGAGATCGTCCGCGATAGGACCGTAAATTGCCTGGATGGTCTCTTCTGTTTTCATGAAAGGGGCATTATAACACAACTCACTTCACGGCCCCCAAGGCGGTCTTTGCCGCGCGGAACTAGCCCTCGGTCCGATGCCCGGCAGGAACCCGCAGTTCCTGTGACGGGTCCGAAGAGGCCCTTACCGCCCACAAAGAGGTCGATGATTCCTCATCGTTTGTCGCGACAAAAAGACTTCCGACTTCCCCTAATTTACTGAAACGATCCTTCAGGTCCGAGCTTATTTTTTCCTCCTGCCATATATCCATATGCTCCCTCCTCCTGTCTTTCCACTTAAATAATCCATTCAAAAACGATCTATTTCTATCAAATTCAATCATAAGGCATTATTAAGGCTCCAAGAGGTACAAATAGACCTCTGAGTTGGATTTCATAATGCTATCTATTGCTAGTTATTTTATTGATAACAATGTGTTTGGAACTATGAAAAAAATCTGGGAAAGGGCTTAGCGGTTTTTAAAAAAGGAGCGGCTCTCTCCGGACCGGTCTTCTTTCGAAAAAACTCAATGCTGACGATGGTAGGGATGATGATGGAGGATCGTGAACGCGCGATAGATCTGCTCGGCGGCAAGGACCGCCGCAAGTTCGTGCGGGAGCGTGAGCGGACCGAAACTCCACACAAAGCCGGGCGCCAGTTTTTTGATCTCATCGCGCGAAAACCCGTCCGGCCCGCCGATCGCGATCGTCAGTTCTTTAACCCCGGAATTCATCACCGTCTGAAGTTTTTTCGCAAGCTCTTCTGAGGAAACGGCTTTGCCCTTTTCCCGATCGCAGATCCAAGTCAGCCCTTGGGCCGGCTCCGTTATCCGGCCCGCCGATTCGACAGGAACAAACCGTGTAATCCTCCCGAGATAATCCCGATACTGCGCAAGAGATTCCGGAGATCTGAAAAAGCTTTTTTCTTTCCCCTCTTTCGTTATACCGCCCAGCCCGAACCGGATCTTCATAAAATTCCCGAGCCTTTCCTCAGAGGGCTTTCAAAATCTTTGGAGCCGTTTTCGAGAGGATCTTATCCGTATGCACGGCCGAAAGGAAATTCGCTTCGAACTGGGAGGGTGAAAAATAGAGGCCTTTTTTCATGGCGGATTGGTGGAATTTTGCAAATTGGGTGGTCTCGGAGGCCT
This sequence comes from Candidatus Omnitrophota bacterium, assembly GCA_049324575.1. Classification (GTDB taxonomy): domain Bacteria; phylum Omnitrophota; class Omnitrophia; order Omnitrophales; family Aquincolibacteriaceae; genus JBMONI01. The sequence continues at coordinate 26,775 of JBMONI010000002.1, forward strand.
TTGCCGTCGCGTAGTCCGTGACGGGATATTTATTGAAGAAGATCGTGAACATCGAAGCGATCCGATTAATTTGAACGGATGTTTTCTTTTTTCGGAAAATTTCCTCCAACGCCCCGCAGAATTTTTCGGTCCGCCCCTCTAATTCTGCAGGCTCCCCGGGCTTGTTTTTCGGGGACAGCATCCAAAGCGCGGCGGCAACCGCGACCGGATTTCCCGAAAGAGTTCCCGCCTGATACACGGGCCCTTCCGGCGCAAGCTCGTCCATGATCTCTGCCTTTCCTCCGAAAGCCGCCAGAGGGAATCCCCCGCCAAGGATCTTCCCCAAACAGGTCAGATCCGGATGAATTCCGAACCGCTCCTGCGCGCCACCCGGAGCAAGCCGAAATCCCGTGATCACTTCATCAAAAATAAGGAGAGCACCGTATTTTTTTGTGAGGTTCCGCGCAAGTTCTAAATATCCCGGCGCGGGGAGGATCACGCCCATATTCGCCGGGACCGGTTCGAGAATGAAAGCCGCCATGTTTTTTCCCTCCCGCATGAACACGGCTTCGAGAGCCCGGAAATCGTTAAAGGGAACGGTTTGTGTAAGGCGCGCCAGTTCTTCGGGAACCCCCGCCGAGTCCGGAACGCCGAAAGTCGCCGCGCCGGATCCGGCTTTGACCAGAAGGCTATCGACATGTCCGTGATAGCCTCCGTCGATCTTGAGGATCTTTTTTCGCCCCGTGAATCCGCGCGCGAGGCGGATCGCGCTCATGACCGCTTCCGTTCCGGAATTGACGAGGCGGCTTTTTTCGATCGAGGGGAAAAATTCGCGGATCCTCCCTGCAAGCTCTACCTCCCGCGCCGTAGCGATGCCGAAACTGGTGCCGTCCGCCATAACTCGTTGTACGGTTTGGACCAAACCGTCCGGGGCGTGTCCAAAGAGGAGAGCGCCCCAGGACATGCAGAAATCGAGATAGCGCTTCCCCGCTTCATCCCAGATCCAGGGCCCTTGGCCGCGGGCAACAAAGAGAGGATCCCCGCCTACCGCTTTAAAAGCACGGACCGGGGAATTGACCCCGGAAGGGATACGCGCCAAGGCTTTTTGATAAAGGGAACGCTCGGAGGTTCTTCGTTTCATGACCCAGCGGGACCGCGGCTCAATCTTCAAAATTCCAATCAGCGTAAAGATGATAATCGGCGATCGGCTTGGAGTAATCCTTGATCTGGAAAATAAAGGGGCTCATCCCGCCCTGGGGAAGCGATGCGGGGGCCGGCACTACGCTCGTGCTGAACGCCGGGATCTTTTGTTCATCGAAGACCACCAGGTTGATTTTGAGATTACGGATCGCGTGGCCGATGTTGTTGATCACGATCCCGCGAAGTTCGGCGCCGTCCCGGGCGCTGTAGCTCGAGCTCCCCCCCTTGACGATCACACGGCGGGGAAGTTTTTGAAAACTTTCGATCTCGGGAAATGTCTCAAGACCCATGTCGAACCGGCATCCGGTTAATGATTGTGTATGCGACCGGCGAAAACGCCGGGGCCGTTTATTATGCACGTGGACGGGAAAATCTCAAGCTTTAATCGAAGTAGCCCCCGGACTGGGGCCCAAGGAGATCCGTCGATTTGACCTTGTTCTCAAGGCGGTCCAGATCGACCGCGGAAGCCGCAACCTCTCCCCGGTTGATGAGGACTTGAATGAAGACCTTGACAATCTTGGGATCGAATTGCGCCCCGGCCACGCGGATCAGCTCCTGCACCGCGTTTTCGATGGGCATCGTCTTCTTGTAGCGGCCGCCGGCCATCCGGATCGTATCGAAAGCGTCCACGATCGAAACGATCCGCGCGCCGAGCGGGATCTCTTCCCCCTTGAGCCGGCTCGGATAACCGTTGCCGTTGAAATGTTCGTGATGGTGAAGCACGATCAAGGCTTCTTCCCGCAAAAATTTGATGGGCCGCAGGATCTGGTAGCCGAAATAGGTGTGTTCCTTGATAATCTCGTATTCGTGTTCGTCGAGCCGGCCGGGTTTCAGAAGGACCTCATCGGGGATGCAAATTTTTCCGATGTCATGCAGAAGCGCTCCGTTCTCGACGATCTCGGCCTCCTCGGCCGACATCCCGAGCGCATTGGCGATCTGTTTGGCGTACTTGGCACAGCTCGCCCCGTGACCGGCCGTAAAACGGTCGCGGCTTTCCAGGGCGTCCAGAAGATCGCGGGACCCCTGCAGGTAATGGCGTCTTGTGGCTGCCGCCAGTTCCGAGATGCGCCGCTGGAATTCGACGATCTTTTTTTCGCTCATCTGAAACTTCGGGAGATGGGGGTTCATCTCCTTTTTGATCTCACGGTACAGGACACAACGGTTGCGGCCGTTCACTTTGGCGTTCAGGAGCGCTTCCCTCGCGAACTGGACCAGGTCCGAACGCCTCCCCATCGCATCGTCGGGAAAACACGTGACCCCGATGCTGACCGTCAAATGGAGGCGCCGGCTCTCGGCAAGGAAGGTCTTTTCGGAAAAAAGGATCCTCAGCCGCTTGGCGAGCTGGAACGCGTGCTCGTAATCGATATGCGGCAGAACGACCAAGAATTCTTCCCCGCCGTTCCGGGAGACCAGATCGCTCAGGCGGCAATTCTCGAATAAAAAGCCGCCGATCTCCTTGAGGAGCTGATCGCCGACCGGATAGCCTTCTTCTTCGTTGATGAGCTTGAAATGGTCCACATCGATCATGATACAGGAGAGCGGGTAGCGGTAGCGCTGAGCGCTCGAGAACTCGACCGCGATCCGTTCATGCATATAGCTGTGAGCATAAAGTCCGGTCAATTCATCGCGGACATGAGAAGAAAGATCCGGCGGTTCGGCCGGTCTTTCGTTCGATAAAGGCCCTGCCGGACCGGGGCTCATCGGCTGCGGTTCCAGGGACGTCCCGCCGGCCGGCGCGTTGAACTTCTCACAGGCCCCTCGGAGCAGCGCGGCCATGCGGTCGAACTGATTCTGATTTTTCACGAGGACATCAGCGATCCCGAGCCGGATCGCTTCCCGCACAAGCGCGTCATCCTGGACCGAGGTCAGGAGGACGAACGGCAAATGCACGTTGGCTTCATTCAGGCGGCGGTAAACTTCGAGCCCTTTTTCGGAAGGTTGATCGAGGTCCATGACCAGCATATCGAACGGTTTTTCTTTCAGGACCCGGAGCGCTTCTTCAACGGAAGAAACCGATTCTGCCGTCATCTCGAGCGTTGGGTTTCTCCGAATCTGCTCGGTCACCGAGCTATCGGTCTTGGCTTCTCTCTCGATCACCAGAAAATTCAATTTGGGATGCGAATTTTCCATGCCTCAGCCTTAATAAATTTTTAAATAAAGATTAATAGCATTTAACAACAACAATAATAACATTTTAATCTATAGAATTCAATAGCGCTTTCCATGAAATTTTATATAGCTATATTTTATCTTGTAACTTATTTATATATAATAAGTTACGAAAATTCAGGATTTCTTCCCCTTTTTAAAAAAATCCACGGGAAATCCAGGCCTTGGGGGCACGCAGGCCTCCCCTGCCAACGATCTCAGAAAAAAAATCTCAGGCCGATGGAAATTCCAATCCGTGATCCCGGGCGAGGCGGGAAAAAAAATCGTCCGCGAAGATCGCGCTCCCGCTCAAGCTCAGGTGGTCGGGGTCCTTGAACATGTCGTCCCGGTCGAAGAAGGCATCAAAATAATCATAGGCCTGGGTGACAAGTCCCGCCACCTCCGGCGTTTCCAGGACCTTTTGCCGGAGCGTCTCAGGGGTCACATAAACGGCGGCCGCTTCCGCATAAGCGCGCGTCACGGGCATCTGCAGGGTGAGCGCGATCAGGCCCCGTTCTTTAAGCATCTGGAGCGTCTTGAGAAAATACCGCATCATGACAGGGTCGAACAAAGTTTCTTTCTTGAAATGAAATTCGGCGCGCCGCTGCGCGGGGGTGCGCGGATGCTTCGCCCGCAGGTATTTCTCCCCAGGATCCTTTTTCCAGCGGGACCGCTTCAGCATATCTTCCCTCCCGAGCACGCCTTCCCCGGGAAACCGGAATTGCCTTGTCTCTTCTTCCAACAAAGTCAGAGCAAAAAAACTCGTCCGGATCTTCCGGCCGCCAAGCGCCCGGTACTCTTTGTAATCCATATACCGGTCCCAAAAATACTTGAAAATAAACCGTTCGCTCCGGAACGCGCTGAAGCTGTGAAGGTCCAGAGGCAGGACAACGGCCTTGAGCCGGGGCATTTCGGCGAGGTGCTTTTTGAGCAGATAGTAAGACTGGACATAGTTATTGCCCGGCATCGAAAGGTCATAGACTCCCGCCCGGGTGTCCGTCATCGCACTGTACACGCCCACCGAGGCGATAAAATGAGAATCCCCGAGAAAGAGCAGCTCGATCCGGTCTTTGACCTTCTCCCACTTCCGGATCGACGAAAAGTTAAAGGACTTTTTTTCGACGAACCGCCGGTTTGCGATCTCCAGCGAAACGAAGATCGCCAGGCCGATCAGCCCGAAGACGATCACAGGACCTGGACGCAGCCGGTATTTTCCGGTCCGTTCAAAATTGAAAATAAATGAACTCTTCATTGCTAAGAACTCCATACAGAAGAATGGCGTAAAACATATAAAGATAGGCAATGCCCTGGATCGGCGCCCGAAGCTTCAGGATCGCAAAAGGATCCCTCCGGACATACTGCAGGCCCTGGGCCCATCCCAGAAAAAGGGTGAGCGCGATCAAACTGAGCGCCATGCCGCCGATCCCGAGACCGGGAACCGCATGGAATTGGGTGCCCAAAGCGCCGAGCATCCGGACCGCCTGGTGCATGGATTGGGCCCTGAAAAAGACCCAGCCCAAGCAGACCAGATGAAAAAAGAAAACGATTTTCACAACATGGAGCCACCGGGCCCCGGTCCCCGGTCCCGCCGAAGAACGCCGGCTCCAGAACGGCTCCATCATCCGGTAGCCGACCAAAAGGACCGCGTGATAAGCGCCCCAGAACACAAAGGTCCACTGAGCACCGTGCCACAGCCCGCCCAAAAGCATCGTGATCATCAGATTGCGGTATGTCCGCCATGGCCCTTTGGCATTGCCCCCGAGCGGGATATAAAGATAATCCCGCAGCCAGGTCGAAAGACTGATATGCCATCGCCGCCAGAAATCCCTCGGATTCGTCGCGAAATACGGAAGGTTAAAATTGTTCATGATATCAAAACCCATGCATTTTCCGAGGCCCCGGGCGATATCCGAATATCCCGAAAAGTCACAGTAGATCTGGAACGCAAAAGCATACAAAGCCAGAAGCACGACGATCCCGTTGTAATCCCCCTGCGCGGCAAAAACAGGGTCCACGAGACGCGCCAGATTGTCCGCCACGAACATTTTTTTATACAACCCCCAGAGGATCAGGTAGCTCCCTTCATAAAGGTCGTCGGAACGGATTACGCGCGGTTTCAATATTTGCGGCAGGAGATGGGTCGCTCGTTCGATCGGGCCCGCGACCAGCTGCGGGAAATAGCTGACATACGCGGCGTAATCGACCCAATGCCGGGCCGGCTCGAGCCGCTTCCGGTAAACATCGATCACATAGCTCATGGACTGGAATGTATAAAAGGAGATCCCGACCGGCAGGAGGATGCCGAGAGACGGACCAGTGACCAAAAATCCGAAGGCCCCGAGGAGGCGCTCGAAACTCTGCACAAAAAAATCGAAATATTTGAAAAAACCCAACACCCCCATATTGACGCCGACCGCGAGACCCAGAAGCCATCGGCGCCACGTCGGGGACGCCGTCCGGTCGAGCGCTTTCGCAACGGTAAAATCCACCGTGATCGTGAAAAAGATCAGGAACAAGAACCGCCAGTCCCAGGCTCCGTAAAAAACAGCGCTCGCGATCAAAAGGAGCCAATTCTGGATCTTGAGATGCCGCTGAAGGGCGAGGTAAAGGACATAGACCACGAAGAAAAACTGAGCAAAAACCGCGGAGTTGAATATCATGCCCGGGCCTTCATCCTTCGCGCGCGCCCAATCTTCGACAAAGGTCTTTGCACAGGTCGATCAGGTCCTGGCGCCGGGCTTCGCGCCAAACCCTCGCGCGTCGGCGGCGAACCGCTTTTGAAGTCCGAGGGCCGATCGAGATCAGACGGATCTTTTTGCGCCGGACCTCAGCGGGGCTCACGATGCGGAAGAAACTTTCCACGGTCGAGGCGCTCGTAAAGACAACGGCATCGATCGGTTCGGCGCGAATCCATTCGCGGAGTTTTCCCGCTTGGGAAGTGTCGATCAAAGTCCGGTAGGCATCGACACGATCCGCTTTCGCGCCCAAAGCCCGGAGCTCACGCCCAAGCGCGCTGGGGGCCTGTTCCGATTGCAGAAGAAGGATCCTTGGGCGCGGGACACAAATCCCCTTCCGGAATGACTTTAACAATCCTTCGCTCGTCGCGGTCTCGGGCAAAAGGTCGGCTTCAAGGCCATAATTTCGCAAGCACACCGCGGTCGCTTTGCCGATCACGGCGATCCGCGATCCCGCTAAAGCACGGGCATCCCGGCCGCACTTTCTCAACCGCTCGAAGAAAGCATGCACACCGTTCGCGCTTGTGAAGATCAGCCAATCATAAGACGAAAGCCGGCCGATCGCCCGGTCCAGATCCCGGAAATCCCGCGAAGGCGCAATACGAATCGCCGCATATTCCAGGACCCGAGCGCCTTGTTCCCTCAAAAGTGACGCCAGGGTCCCGGCCTGTTTTTCGGGCCGCGTGATCAAGACCGTTCTTCCATGAAGCGGCTTCCGGCAGAACCAGCTTTTCTTTTTCCGAAGCCCGAGCACCGCTCCCGCGACCGCAAGGACCGGAGGCCGAAGCCCCCGGTGCCCGATCTTTTTTTCGAAAGTGCCGAGCGTGCAGAAACTTTCGCGCTGCGCGGATAAAGTCCCCTGCTCGATAAAAACGACCGGAAGATCTTCGGGAAGTCCCGCCGCCTTCAGTTCACGCATGACCTTGGCGCATTCACGGGCCCCCATAAAAATGACCAGCGTGTGCCGATCGGAGGCCAGCGCTTTCCAATCGATCTTTCCGCCGCCGAGTTTTCCGCCGCGCGCGGTCACGAAGGTCACCGCCGAGGCAAAACGCCGGTCGGTGACCGGGATCCCCGCATAAGCCGGCACTCCGACGCCGGCCGTAATGCCCGGAACGATCTCATAAGAAATTTTACGGGACTCGAGAAAATCCATTTCCTCGCCGCCGCGGCCGAAAACGAACGGATCGCCGCCTTTCAAGCGCACGACTTTGAGGCCGGCTTTGGCGTATTTTTCCATTAATCGATGGATCCTCGCCTGCCGCCGGTCATTGTGACCGGGAACGGTATAGGCTTTTTTTCCCGCATAGACGATCCGGACACCGGGACGTCCCGCAAGCAAGGCCGGCGGTACGAGCCGGTCATGGATCACGACGTCGGCCTCCCGCAGAACCTCAAACCCTTTGACCGTGATCAGTCCCGGATCACCGGGACCGGCCCCGACCAGCCAGACTTTGCCTTTGGATTTTTTCATAACGCGCCCTTTCTCCCCCGTATCCGGTCCAGGATCGCCTGCCCCCCCCGGCCGAGGACTTCGAATGCAAGCCGCGTTCCCGTCTCCCCGGCTTGCTCGACCGCCCCGCGAATTTCCGCCTCCGCCCACCGGACGCCGTCCGGAGAAAGCAAGATCCCGCGCGCGCAAATTTCCGTCCCTTCGATCCCGGTCGAGATCCCGCAAGGAAGCCGGCATCCGCCCTCCAGCGTTTTCAGGAAACTCCGTTCGCAATCAAGACGTTGTCCGGTCGGTCCGTGGTGGATCCTCCCAAGCTTGTCGAGGACCCCGGGATCCCCTTCACGCGCCTGGACCGCGATCACCCCCTGGCCCGGCGCCGGATAGATCTTGTTCTCGCAAAAGATCTCGGAAGTCTCGGCCGCAAGACCGAGCCGCTTCAAGCCCGCATAAGCGAGGATCACCGCATCGATTTTTCCTTCGGCGATCTTACGGAGCCGCGTGCCAATATTCCCGTGAAGATCCGTGATCAGGACGTGCGGAAAATGACGGCGTATCTGGGAAGCGCGTCGGAGTGAACTCGTCCCGATCAAAGCTCCCCGAGGAAGCTCTTCCATCCGCATCCGGCCACGACTGATCAGGCAATCGCGCGGGTCTTCTCGCTCCAGCGCAGCCCCGAGCACAAGCCCCGCCGGCATGTCGGCGGCAAGGTCTTTGGCGCTGTGAACCGCCCCATCGACCGTCCCCGCCAAAAGGGCCTCTTCGATCTCCCGCGTAAAAACGCTTTTCGTTTCATCGTCCCCGGGGTCCCCCCGGCGCTTGAGATCCCCGGAAACTTTGATCGCCACGATCTCAACGGCAAGTCCGGGATATTTTTCGGAGAGCGCGGCCCGGACCCGTTCAGCCTGGTAAAGAGCGAGCGGACTCCCGCGGGTCCCGAGACGAAGCGCTTTCATGAGAGGAGAGGGTCCTGGACGCGGTCCGGCGCCTGAGAAAAACCGGGGGGATCGAAATCGGCAAGGGCCCGTCTCCGGAATCCTTGTTCGAACACAGTGACCGCGTCCTGGATCTGTTTTTCGGCCTTTTCGATCTCTGCGTGGCGGGCCCTGAGATTGGCCGCCGCAATCCCTTTGAGATCGTCGATGTTGTAGAGGTAAACTTCCTGGATCCCCTGGACTGAGGGATTGATATTGCGCGGAACGGCGATATCGATCAAAAAAAGCGGACGAAAATCCCGGGCTTCCATGATCTCGCGCACCTGTTGTTCATGGATCAGCGTATGAGGCGCCCCCGTCGCCGCAATGAGGATGTCCACGGTCCGGGCCCGCGATTCCCACGCACACAACGGGATCCACTCGGCGCCGAATTGGCCCGCGACCGCCTCCCCGCGCTCCTGGAGCCGGCTCACGACCGTCACCACCTTGGCTCCGGCCTCCTGCAAGCATTTAAGCGTCGCAACGCTCATCTCGCCCGTGCCAAGCACCATGACCTTTTCCCCCGCGAGCTTGCCGAAAATCTTTTTCGCAAGCGCGACCGCAACCGAAGGGACGCTCACGGCCCCGCGGTTCAGACGCGTCCGGCTGCGGATCTCTTTGCCGGCCTTGAGCGCTTTCTCACCCATCCGAGTGAGGAACATGCGGACCGTGCCGGCCTCGCGGGCGCTCTGAAGCGCTTTCCGCAGTTGTCCGAGAATCTCGTTCTCCCCGACCACGAGCGAATCGAGGCCCGCCGCGACCCGGAAAAGATGCCGGACGGTCTCCCAGCCGCGGAAAAAGAAAAGGTACGGTTCGAAGACGTCCCGCTCCAGCATGCATTCATCCTCGAGGACCCGAACCGCGGCCTCGACGGCCCGGTCGGCGGCGGGAAAGGCGCCGTAGATCTCGGTCCGGTTGCAGGTCGAGAGGACCAGCCATTCAGCGTCCGGAAAAGCGGAGGCGCATTGGGCGAGCACGCGCTCCAGCCTCGCCCCGCCCAGAAAAAGCTTCTCTCGGACCTCGAGCGGGCAGCTTTTGTGATTCACTCCGACCGTAAAATAATTCACCGTAGCGCCTCCGAGGAACGAAAGCGATCAAAGGGCGAAGGCTCTTTTTCCTCCGTAACAGTTTCGAGGAAATCCTCGAATTCGTCCTCGAGAGCAAGCACGGGGACCGGCCGAAGCCCGGTGATCCGTTCGATCGCATCCAGTGTTTTCAGGTCGAAGGGATCGCACATCGCCAGCCGGAATTCCCGGCCCGAGATCTCGAGCGGCACGACCCGGTGGGCTTTCAGGAACTCGCGCGTGAAGACCCTCAAAAGTTCCTTCGCGGGACGGAACCCGCGCAAGCTCACATAAGGCACGTTCAGTTTTTTCTCGAGCATGCGTCCCACATCCTGGCTTCGGACGAGGTTCATCGCGATCAGGGTCTGCCCAAGCCGCCGGCCGGTCTCCAGATGGCGTTTCATCGCTTCGGCGAGGTCTTCCTCGGAGATCAAGCCCGCGTTCACGAGGATCTTCCCGAGCGGTTCCGCCATCGAAGGCTGCGCCCGGGTCTCCGCGGTCCCGTCTCCCAGGATCTCGACCGCCTGGTCAAGATGTTCGATCGGCGCCGAACGGCGGTCCCGCAAGTACCGGCTGCCTGGCTGGGATTTGAGGAAAGATTTGAGTTCGGCCGCGTCCTGAGCGATTTCCCCCAGGCTTTTATAGTCGCGGTAAAGGTTCGTGCACCCGGCCACCGAGCAGGACATGAGCGGGAATACCTCCGGCTCGCCCTTGCGGTTCGTAACCCGGATCGAGCCGCGCTCCTGCTCGGCCTTGCCGTAATAAGTTGGGATGATGCGGTCGAATTCGGCAATGAACGCCCCGGCGAAAGACGCTTCATGATCGGGATCGAGCACCGCCACAAAATCGTCCCCGCCGACATGCCCGATGAAACAGTCTTTCCCGCCTGCGGTCTTTTTGGCTTCGGTCAGGATCTTTCCGGTCTGGCGAAGCACAGCGTCCCCCTTGTCGAAGCCGTAGCGGTCGTTGAAAGACTTGAAATGGTTGATGTCGATGTAAAGGACCGAGAATTTCTCGCCGGCCTTGATCTTCCCGCGGATGATCCTTTCGATCGCGATATTGCCGGGTAAATGCGTCAGGGCGTTCGCTTCGGTCCGCTCTTTGAGACGGGAAAGGTTGAGCCGGACGCGCAGCTGCAGCGCAAGGGCCGAGAAAGGCTTGATCAGGAAATCGTCGAAACCGCGCTCGTGGCTCGAAAGCAGGGCTGCAATCTGACTCTCGGTCGCCATCATGATGACCGGGACCGCGCGCCACTGGTATTCGGCGCGGATTTTCTCGACCAGGGTTTTTTCGCCGATCCGCTCCAGGTTCGCCCCCAAGAGAAGCAAATCGAACGGCCGGGCGCGAAGTTCTTTCCAGACCGCTTCACTCGCCGGACAGGCCACAACGCGGTAGCCGCGCATTTTCAGGCGGGTCGAAACAAGGGAAAGGACCGATGGGTCTTTATCGGCAACCAGGACCTGCACAAACACCTCATGCCGGCCGGCAAGGGCCGGCTCACGGTTCAGTAGCTTTCCGCAGCGGACGGAAAACGGCCGCGCAGTACGTCGTTTCGATAGGCGGCCGCCGCTTTCCGGATCATTTTTTCAACAAACGCATACCGCCGCACAAAACGCGGATGGACTTTGCTCTCGAATCCCAAAAGATCAGGCGTAACCAGGACCTGCCCGTCCGTATGCGGTCCGGCGCCGATCCCGATCGTCGGGCAAGAGACCGCGCGCGTGATCCGTTGGGCCAAGGCCGCCGGGATGCATTCGAGCACGATCGCAAAAACCCCGAGCTTATCCAGGCATTTTGCATCGCGCAGGATGGCTTCCGCCCCCGCCCGGGTCCTTCCCTGGACCTTGTATCCCCCGAGTTCGTCGGCCGTCTGCGGCGTCATGCCGATATGGCCCATGACGGGGATCCCGCTTTTGAGGATGGCTTTGACCGACGCAGCGACCCGAGTTCCCCCCTCAAGCTTGATCGCGCTGGCGCCGCATTCTTCAATGAAACGCTTCGCGTTCCGGACCGCCAGTTCGGGCGAGGCATAAGACCCATAAGGCATATCCGCAACCAGCAGCGCCCGACGGACCGCCCTCGAAACCGCTTTGGTGTGATGGATCATCTCCGCCATCGTCACAGGGACGGTGGACTCGTATCCCAGGATCACCATGCCGAGCGTATCGCCGACAAGGAGGATATCGAGACCGGCTTCGTCGAGGATCCTGCCGGTCGGAAAATCGTAGGCAGTAAGCACGGTGATCTTTTCTTTTTTCTTCTTGAGACGGATCGTTTGCGGAGAAATACGCATGGCTAGTCCGGGATCCCTTTTTGCCACTGATACGCATGGATCAAGTTCTGCATAAGCATGGTCACGGTCAAAGGACCCACGCCGCCCGGAACCGGCGTGATAAAGGCCGCGCGGACCTTGGCCGCCTCGAATTCCACATCGCCGGTCAGTTTCCCATCCATTTCGGTCGTCCCCACATCGATCACCACCGCGCCGGGTTTGATCCAGGCCCCCTTGACGATCCCCGGCTTGCCGGCACAAGCCACAACGATATCGCTCTCGCTAAGGATCTTCGCGAGATCCGTTTCGGAAGTCCCGGTATGGCAAACGGTCGTCGTCACGCGCTCATCCCCGAGAAGCATATTGAGCGGACGGCCTACGATCGGGCTCTGTCCCACGATCGCCGCTCTTTTGCCTCGAAGCTGGAGACCGGTCGACTGGATGAGCGCATACGCGGCGTAGGCGGTAGGAGGAATCAGTTTCGCTTTGCGGAGAACGATCTGCCCGAGGCTCGCGGGGTGGACCCCTTCGACATCTTTTCTGGGATCGAGATGAAAAAGGATCTCGTCCGCGTTGAACCCGGCGGGAAAAGGCATCGCCAGAAAAATTCCGTGAAAACCGCCGCGCGCCGCCGCACCGATCGTTCGTAAAAGTTCGTCCTGGGTTCGGACTTTGTCCGGCCCTGCTTTTTCGAAACGGATCCCGAGCTGTGCCGCCAATTTTTCCTGTTGTCCGATATACCAATCGGAGGCTGAGCCCTCTCCGGCCTGCACGGCCATAAGCGAAGGCGTCTCGAGTTGTTTCGCGCGAAAAACCTCGAGCTTGGCGCGGATCTTCTGCTGGATCTCGGCAGCAAGCAATTTCCCTTGAAGGAGTTTCGCCTCAGCCATCGAGCTTGCCTCCTTTCGCAAAGCGCGTTTTCAATTCTTCCAGTGCTTTTTCCGCCTTGGTCCGCTCCCCGCCTTCTTTCATGCAAACCACGTTGATCATGGCTGTGTGGTACGCGCCTTTGAACGCGCCCTCAAGCAATCCGGCGCTCACGAGAAGATCGTTCTTGATCGATCCCGAAACAAGATGCGCAAGATTTTGGTTCCATTCACTGGCCATGACGACCAGAAGAGCGAGATCCGCCTGAAGACGGTAAGAATTCCGAAGAGCATCTTCGCGTTTCGCTTCGTCGTTCCAAACGGTCATCACTTCGCCGTAGACCTTGGGATCGAGGTCCACGATCTGGAAAGCGTCTTTTTTCGTTTTTTCGAGCGTCTCAAGGATCCCGGTCACAGTTTTTCGTTTTTCGTCCTCTTTCTTTTCGTCCGCGGCGCTGAGACCGGCCTTCTTTTTCCTTTTGAGCGCGATCCGGGCCACCATCTGGGTAAGGCCCATCGCAAGCGCGGCCGCGTAAGCCGAAACACTCCCGCCGCCGGGCACCGGTTCGTCGCTGGCGAGCGCGTTGAGATAATCTCGGAGGGTCAAATTCGTAAATGATTTATCCGTCATAAGTTACACGCCTTTTTTTCAGGATGAGACACGCGCCGAAAGATCAGAGATTGTAGTATAAAATCCCGTTTTTGTCCTGCCTGAAATACAAAAGGGTGCCGGAGATACGGTTGAATGCTATATTACCGGCCTATGCAAAAAGTATCTGTGATCATTCCGACCTATAACCGCAGGCAGACATTAGGACGGGCGTTGGATTCGGTCCTGTTAACGGCAACAGGTACCAGCAAACCCAAAAGGGTGCCTGGGACCGTTGAGATCATCGTCGTTGATGACGGCTCGACGGACGGCACCTCAGACTGGCTTCGTCAAAAATATTCTGAGCTCCGTCTCTTCACCGCCGAACGCCGGGGTCCGGCCGCGGCCCGGAATACGGGAATTAAGCATGCCCGCCACGATTGGATCGCTTTCCTCGATTCCGACGACGAATGGCTGCCCGGAAAATTAAGCGCGCAGTTCGAGTTCTTCGAAAAAAATCCGCAATACCTGATCTGCCAGACCGAGGAGATCTGGATCCGGAACGGCCTGCGCGTCAATCCGATGAAAAAGCATCAAAAGTTCGGCGGGGAGATCTTTGAAAAATGCCTGCCGCTTTGCATCGTGAGCCCCTCGGCGACTATGCTCCACAAGAAACTCCTTGATGAAGTCGGGTTCTTCGATGAAACGCTTCCCGCTTGCGAAGATTATGATCTGTGGCTAAGGATCGCAGCCCGGCATCCGATCGGTCTTATCGAAACCCCTTACATCAAAAAATACGGCGGTCATGCGGATCAGCAGTCCCGGGTTATCACCGAGATGGACCAATACCGCATTCGCTCGCTTGTGAAACTGCTGGGCTCAGGCAGGCTGGACGAAGAGAAAAAAGAAGCGGCGCTTCACACGTTAAAGGAGAAGGCGCAGATCTTCGTCAACGGCGCCCTGAAACGGGGGCGCCTGGAGGATGCCGGGGAGATCTTTGACCTGGTGGAGCCGATCATTTCGATCACGCGAACCTAAGAACACCCCGGAGGTTTGCGACGCATCGAATATTGCAAACCTCCGAGGTGTTAAAAACAAGACAAACCTGGTGAACTTCTCTAAGCGGCAAAGAAGCGAGAGGTAAAGAATCTTTAAATTAGAGAACCTAAATTCTAAACAGTATAATCCCTGGTAATTGACAATTGTCATTCCTCCACTCCGTCGTCCCATCAACGAAAGGACTCCGTCAGTCGGAATGACGCGATGGTCCAAAGGCTTACATGGGCTTATGAGACCAGTTCTTGTTTTACCAACAGCTAGTAGGTCACTTGTGTAGGGCACACTTAAGTGTGCCCTACAACGAGGGGGAATTTTTAATACAACGAAGGATGAATTTTAATCGCAGCGTCTAATTTATGCTCAACTTCTCCAAGCGCACCCACTGGCAGACCGCTCCGAACCGGCTCGCCGAAAAGATCGCCGAGCTCAAAACCCGGGGCGTCCCGCTCACCGATCTCACGATCTCCAATCCGACACTATGCGGATTCGATTATCTCAAGGAGGATCTTCTTCGCCCGTTCCTTGACCCGAAGAACCTTCACTACGATCCCGATCCGCATGGACTGCTTCGCGCTCGCGAGGCCCTGTGCCGGCATTTCATGAAAGAAGGCGTCAGGCTCTCGCCCGAGCAGATCTTTCTCACGGCCAACACCAGCGAGGCTTACACTTTTATCTACCGCCTCCTTTGCGAGCCCGGGGATGCCGTGCTTGCCCCGCAGCCCGGATATCCGATCCTGGAATACCTGGCCGGGATCAACGACCTCGAAACGCTGAGATATCCGATCACTTACGAAAATGGAGGGTGGGGACAGATCTTGCAAAGCCCGCTGATACCCAAGGAAATAGCGAGAACCGTCCCTAAAATTCTTCTTCTCGTCAATCCGAACAATCCGACCGGAAATTATGTGACGGAGGACGAGTGGCGAAGGGCGAATGATTTCTGCGCAAAGAACGGCGCGGCGGTCCTTTCGGACGAAGTCTTTTTTGAGTTTCCGCTCGAGAAAGGCTTTCCGCCGAAGCGGCGCGGGCTTCACAATGAAGAGGTTTTGACCTTCACGCTCGGAGGCATTTCAAAATTCCTGGGCCTCCCGCAAATGAAGCTTTCCTGGATCATCATCACAGGGCCGGAAAAGGAAAGAAAAGAAACGATCCGGCGTCTTGAGATCCTTTCGGACACTTATTTATCGGCCGGAACGCCGATACAAAATGCCCTGGGAACCTGGTTTGAAATCAAGGACAGGATCCAAAAAGAAATCCTCGAAAGGATCCGGAACAATTATGCCGGCTTAGAGAGAAGCCCGTTGTGCATACCCGGTATGTCCAGCGGGCGCCGCCAAGCTGAAGGCGGATGGAATGTGGTGCTGAAAATGCCGGAAGAGAAAACCGATGAGGAATGGGCGCTGCACTTTCTCGAAAAACACCACGCCCTCCTTCATCCGGGATATTTATTTGATTTTGAGGGCGGCCCATATCTGGTGTGTTCGCTGCTGATAAAGAGGCCCCCGCCTGTTTGGCCTCGCTTTTAGGCCCTGTTCGTTTCCTCTATTGGCAGGTGTAGAGCACGTTTAAACGTGCTCTACATGAAGGGGGGCCTTGCCCTGGAAATATTGCGAAAAGCAATCTGTCCCTTATTCTATGCTCTTGACCGTCACCAGGCCGGAATTAAACTGCGACTGTCCCCCTTAAGATCCACTGCCCATTATAGAAAACCATTCCCCCCGCGAGATCGACGAAAACCGACCGCTCCTGCCCATCGACTTCAAAAACAAAGTCGTACCCTTCGATATCCGCTCCGCCTTCCGGATTAGGCCGGCTTTGGACCGCACTGCTGACATAATACGGGATCTGCTCCTCGGTCAAATCCAGAGCATCTTTCAAATAATCGATCGCCGTCATGAGCGGAGCAACGGCCTGGTTGAAGATCTCCTGCCCCGTTTCAAGCTCATGAAGCAAAAAGATCCGTCCCACCGGCCCCTCATAATCCTGATCCGGCCCATGAACATCGATAAAACCCCGCACATTGTAAAAAAGAGGCAAATGGCTCTTGAGATAGTTCTTCATGAAATGATAATCTTCCGACCAGGCCCGGTATTCGGCCTCCGCCCAATGGTTCCCGTCAAAAAGGTCCGGCCGTTCGACCATATCCTGAAGGTGTTTGATTTCATGTGCCAAAAGCCCCAGGAAATAGAACGGCAGCGCCTCTTCCGGAACTCCGATCGATGCCCACTGGGCGACATCAAAACTGAAACTCGTCACGACGGTCCCCGTATCGCCATTCGCAAAAGAAGGAGTGATCCATCCCTCCGGTTCGGGCGTGTAAATGTTCGGAAGGAACACAAGATGCCGGACATGGGACATGAGCCCGAGGAACCGCTCACGATCTTCCGCCGTCCCGGCCTCAAGCGCCGCCACAATAGAGGGAACAAAGCTTTGCGCATAGGCCTCGCCCGCAAGAAATTCTTCGTAGGTCATATCCTGCATCATCCTGAACGAATAACCGTCCTGAAGCTTGATCGCATCAAACTCCGCATGCGTCATACTCGCCCTCGACAGCCACCCGCGAACTGTCGTTTCGAGGTCGATCGGCCCGACCTCGGTCGCCAAGCGCTCGAGCTCGGCCATCAATTCATTCGCCCGCTGAGCGACCTCCTCCGACCACCGCTCCGAAAGTTCCTCATGGATCCCCTGAAGCTCGGCCTCCATTTGTTCCATGAGATAAGATCCGCACATATATTCCCGCCCCTCGCAATACTCCCCGCTCGCGTAATGCTGGATCGAATTCAAAATCTCTTGCCTCTCTTTTGGGAGGGTCTTTTCATCGATCTGGCGAAGCAGGTCGTCGACGCCGAGGAAAGTGATCTCCCACGGCTCTTCATTTTCGCTGATCACGAAGCCCCGGCTTGCCCCAAGAAAATCCTGCTCGATATGATCCACAGAGATCTCCTTGCCGTCAGAAAACCGAATGATCCGGACCCTTTCAAGGACCCATTGGATCCCGGGAGAGCAGGCCGTAGCCTCCGGAATACAAACAATGTTCACCTGTTTGTAATCCAGAAAGATATCACGCGCCAAATTCACATCGGCATCACTCGTTTCACGGAGAACCCTCAAATGTCCCAATTCGATCTCAGCCGTTGATGTGACCCGGTAAGACCCCCGTTCCGGAGTCCAATAAGATGTGACGATATTCGCGATCATTTTATCGGGACTTACCGTCTGATAAACGATCGTGCGATGTTGGATACCCGTCTCGCGAGCGAAAACGATATCGACCCCCCGAAGGACTCCTTCGATATAATCAGCGCTCCCTATCGCATCTTCGATCTCGAACTCGGCATGATAGATCTGGAAACCTGACGGAGCAAATTCTCCGCCAAGGGGAACCGCCTTTTTATCCCCCTCAAAGAAATATCGAAGTTTGGAGGGCGTCACTGTGGGCCCCAGCAAATGCGCAAGATTCGCCGTCATATCGATCGGAGCCGCCTCGTGAAAGAGCACATCCGCAACGTGTCCTTTCAGATCGATCACAAGTTCTGCCTTGCCCGTCCGGAAAGCGTTCCGCAGCCAAGTCTCGTTCATCCCGAAAGACCAGACGAGATCCAGGATCACCATTTCCCTGACCGCCTGCTCTTGGATCAAAAGCCTGGCTTCATTGATCATTTGCTCGATGCGGAGCTGAAGATCGCCCGGTAAAAACGTGTAGATTTTTTCTTTGCTCATTAAAACCGGCATTTCCGCTTCCAGCTTTTTTAGTTCACTGTAAGACGAAGCCGCCTCGATCTCCACGCGGAAGGCCCGGAACATCGCCAAGTCCTTTTCGGATTGCAAAATACTTTCTTGAAGGTTCTGAATGATCACTTCGCTTTGGTCGAGATAGGTCCCGACATCCTCGAGCAGGCTCATGAGCTGCTCCAGAAGATCCTGAACAGCAGGCTCGCTCTTGTAGAGATGGAGGAGATCGGCGATCTCGCGAAGCTCCCCGTCTTTCAAACCCCGGATCTCTTCAGCAGCTATTCCAATACGGTCGATCTCTTGCCGGAATCCCGCGATCGCGTTCTCGATCGTTGCGATCACGCCATCCAGTATTCCGAGGAGCCTCAACTGTAAGGACTTTTTGGGTTCAACCTGACTGAGCGTCGAAAGATCCACCCATATTTCGTCCCCACCGATCGTATATCCGGCATATTGGCCGTCATATTCGACCGCCGTCGCCGCGCCGCCCAAAGTAAGCTGTTCGCCGGTCGCGGGATCGATCACATAAGTAATGCTGTAATCGGCATCCTGATTCCCGTGGGCCGAGATCCCGATCGAAACAACAGTCCTGCCACCCGGCGTCGTATAAACAATATCATCCGCATTTAAAGTATATGCGCCCGAACCGCTGCATCCGCCCGCAGACTGACAGGCGTGATGGAAGATCTTCACGCTCAACAGATGGAGATTTTCCGTTCCATTTTTCGCATCGTAAAAAAACACTTCGTAAGTGTTGCTGTAGGTATTAACCGTCGGAATAACCAAATAACCATTTTCGAGGACCGCATCGGCCTGCTCGAGAAGCAGATATCCGTCTCTCATAACGGTATCCAGGGTCTCCGCATCGATTATCATCGAAAGGCCGATCTTCGTCCCGTTCCGGTACGTAACGGCGACCGAGATCAGTTCGATATCGCCGTTGCGGTCAAAACGGACCTTTTCGACATTCCCGTCGATCTTTTTCGTATCATCCGCTCCGAAATGCCCGACGATGAGGCCTCCGCCCATGTAATCATTCCGGATCACGGCATACGCCAGCTTCCCGTCCGACGAAACATCGACGGCCTGATAGGAATCCGGGAATTCCGTGCTGTAGAAAGTGTCGATCTTTCCCGTCCGCAGATCCTGGACCAGCAGATTTCTTTGGAGAAAAGTCGAGCCCCCGCGCTGGATCCTGGATTCCACCACCGTGTACGCAAAATTCTCATTCGATTCCGCGCGCGTCCATCCTTCCGGGACCGGAGGCGGTTCGACCTCGATCACAAGTTTCATTTCAGCCGTGCGGTAAACCTTATAAGACAGACGCCCAAGCCGGAAATGGATCGCCCCGTCCGGATCCACCGCCGCAATGATCACCCTGGTCATATCCGCGATCGCTTGTTCCGGCGGATAATAAACATCGGCACAGGCCTGGGAATTCGTCGGGCAAAGGTGTCCCAAAACCCCTTCGTAAAGAAGCTGGCCGTTAATTTTTTCATCCTCCATCCCTTTATAGAAGACAGAAAAGGAATCGGGGATCACTTTTCCTTCGGCCGTCAGTCCAAAGCTCATCGAACCGAATCCCCCCAAAAGATTCGTACAGGGTCCGGCCGGGCAACCATTGATACTCACGCGATAGGCCACGCCATGCGTAATAGGATCGATCACTTCTTCGACCACGATCTCCATATTCGGAAGATTGTCCTGGAGATACTTAGCAAAATCATAGACTTGGGGTGGAAGTTCTTTCAAAATAAGCTCGCCGTCATTCCGGATCTCGACCGCATAGCCTTTGCCGTTGATCTCGACAACTCCCTTGTAAGGGATCTGCTTGATCTCGGTCTGGCCCGTCCGATTGCCCTGCTCATCATAAGAAAAAAGAAGGAGCCTCGCGGTCGGTTGTGCATTTGGATCCGGGTGGGAATAAATGTAAGAAAGAATATTTTTACCTAGGCCGTCGATATAAACCGTTTCACTGATCTGGATCTGGTAAGGAGCCGCCCCCAACTGCAAACGGGCCTGGGACTCGTGGCGCAAAGAGATCAGTCTTGCGTCCTCATCATAAGTGGCGGTGTGAATATTCCTCGAATAGCGCCAGCCGTAGGCGTTCATCGCAAAATCATGGCTGATCCTCGTTAAATACCAGTTCCCTCCGATCCGGCTATATTCATAAAAACTGTCTGTCTTCGCCGATTCTGAACTGTTGTGATATTCGGTCCAAAGTCCGCCATCGTTGAAACGATAGATCTTATTTTCTTGGCGGACTTCCACAAGCGCCTGTCCTTCAAAAACAAGGGTCAATCCTCCGCCTCGTGCTGTGGACGTTTGCCAATCCATCCAGGCCTCATAAACCTTTCCCAGCCAGGTAATACGCA
This sequence comes from Candidatus Omnitrophota bacterium, assembly GCA_049324575.1. Classification (GTDB taxonomy): domain Bacteria; phylum Omnitrophota; class Omnitrophia; order Omnitrophales; family Aquincolibacteriaceae; genus JBMONI01. Next base: position 47,218 of record JBMONI010000002.1, read on the forward strand.
CTGCCCCATTCTTGAAAACTTCAACAGGTGTATCAAAAATAATCGGTCTAGCGCTCGCCAACGGTTGCCCGAAAGCCCGCTGAACTAAAAGTGCGAATACCGGCGGCTCCAAAGTCACCCGTCCATTATCATCCACCCGAACCAAATAGTTTTTTCCTTCGCTTTCGACCAAGATGCCGTCTAATTGCCGAACCGCCTCCTGCCAGGTTCGCCCCATAAGCGGAATCGCATCCCCATCGATCCATCCGGCAATGCTTCTTACGACCGGATTCCCGTCCCCGTCGACTTCCGCCGTCGGAATTTCTCCAAATACCCGGGTCCTTTTCCCAAGCCGAGTAATCCGAAGATGACCGATTTGCTCGCCTTGCGCATCATGAATCCAGAACTCAACATAACCCGCGATATTATTGCCGTCGCGATAGTCGCGAGATTCCGAGATCTTCTTCCACTTTCCGTTGATCCGTTCATAACGGTATTCCTTAATCTCCTCGCTATGGCTCGTGCGGCCATCGGCATAATCGGTATCTTTGATCCACGACATCCGGACGATGTTCCCGGCTTCGTCATAGGAAACACTGAAAGAGATGTGCTGGATCCAAACACGGACCTCGCTGCCGTCGCTACGGACCGTGAACCATTCGCTATCCCCTTCCGCCGCAACGAGCTGACCGCGGTCGTTATAAAAATACTGAAAGCTTCCGTGGATCCTTCGCTCGGGCCCCGGGTATTCATAGTCGCACGCGACCATTCGTCCCTTTTCGTCATAATACCGCCGGTAATGCGTCGCAAAGGGCCCTTCGCCTTCAATATGCTCAGTAGCTTTAAGACGACTTCCCTGGAAATAGATCAACAGGACATGGGAGGAAGAGATCGCGATCCGAACGCTCTGGGTCGCAGGGTCGTAGCGAAGCGCTCCGTCCTGGCCGTAAATGACGCCGTTATATTCCACGATCGCCGTGCCGTCCTCAAAGACCACGATCCTGGAATCCTCTCCTATCTTCGCCTCGGTCCCTTCAAAAAAAACACCGCGCGTCTCGGCCTTAAACGCGACCGCCCGCATGACCAACTTCCCTTGAGGAACCCGGAAAAGATGAAATTCTTTACCGGATAACCAGACAGAAGCTTCATGTCTTTCGGGATCGAGTTGGGGTTTTAAGATCCTGAGCCACCGGCCATTTTCCTTCTTTTCAATATAGATCAAATCATTCTTTCCAGCCAAAATCCGGAATTCTTCGGTAAGGGAACCCGCTAAAGTTTTATTCTTCACGGTGTTCTTCTTTGTGTCCCAAGTCAGGGTCCAGCGTTTTTTCGTCACCGTCAGCAGGTAACGGTGATCTCCATTGCTGTTTTGTCTTTCGATCCTGTAAATGACCTCTTTTTTAGAGATCAGCCGTCCTTGATCGAAGGCATAATTGGTTTCGATAGTCTTCGAAACGGTGTCGCTTTTCCGGAAGACGGTTTCATCCAAAGAAACCAAAGCAAGGGTCTGTTGATCAGCGCTCCCTTTCAATCCGATCGTGACTCTCGCCCCTGAAGTCGCTCCAACCCCGGTGCCTTTCAGGATCCCGTCGCCGTTATCCCCAAGCTCGATGACATAGTTTTCACCCTTCCACGAAAACGAAGCTTTCTGATTGCAGGGCGCTTTGATGCAAACAAAGTCCGTCACTTCGATAGTGATCGTTTGCGTGGGGGAAATCCGCGCCGTGACCTGGATAACGCGTGCCGGAGCATCCGACGCCGTTTTGTCCTGGAGTTCTCCGCCTTTCGAAAGCGCGGGGCCCTCTTGCACCGAGCCCGGCGGCACAGCGGGACTTTCTTCAACCACCACAGAATCTGGAGACACCCCTCCCGGCTCGATCCGATCGGCTTCGTTCATAAGCCCGATCGGATCGGCATAAACAGCCTGTGGGATCCCCGGCATCTGGAAAAGACACATCAGAACCGACAAGGCTCCGGCCATGATTTTGTTGGTGGTTGAGTTTTTCATTTTTGTTCTCCTGGGAGAAATTTTCATCGAACCGCTCAGATCCATTTTTATTCCTTTCGAAATATGTACAAATCCGCTCAATAGCTTATCTACTTTTAAAAATATCTTATAAAGTCCACAATGTCAAATAGCGAAATAAAATTTTGAGATTAATTTTATGATTAATTAAATTAAAGTAACTCTAGATATTTTATTGAAATCTATATTAATCCATTAAATCTTTTCATATAGCATGATATAACATTTAAAAGCAAATATGTTCTGTATGTTTTTCGCCGTCGAATATCTTTCAACCGCGATCCAACACGACAAATCCTGGAATCCACCATCAACGCCAATCCCGACGAAAATTTCGCCGCCGTTTTTGTCCCGTTCAATTTGATTTGCAAAAAACCACAAAAAGAGGTGGTCTCCCCGGTGCATGAAATTTAGAATACGCGGATGAATCCTTGCCTGGCCCTCGACACTTCTTCATCGATCCTCAGCGTAGCCGTTTCCTCCGATGGAAAAAAGATCCGCGATCTGCATGTCCCCGGTCTTTTTCGGCACGCGGAAAATCTCCTGCCGGTCCTGGTCCGGCTTTTGCGAAAAAAGAAGGTCCGCCTCGATGCTCTCGGAGCGATCCTCATCAACCGCGGCCCGGGATCTTTCACGGGACTTCGTATCGGTTTTTCGACCCTGAAAGGACTTCTTGCGGTCAAAAAGATCCCCTGCTACGGAGCGCTGAGTCTCGATGTCATTGCCGCCGGCATTCGGCTCCCCCGCCCGAGCTGCCTGGCTATATGTCTGGATGCTTATCGCGGACAATTTTATGTTCGCCATTACCACAACGCCCGAGGCGGCTGGAGACCGCTCGGAAAAGCCCGGATCGAAACCCCGGAATCTTTCATCCGCGCCCTCCCGGAGACCGCCGCGATCGCCGGCGATGCCCTTGAGCGTTACCGTGACAATCTTCAGAAAATGGCGGAAGCCGCCGGGAAAAAAGTCCGGTTTCTCCGCAAAGATTCGTGGTATCCTAAGGCCTCGGTTCTAGTCCGGTGGCATTTCGAAAAAAGCCCTTTTCTGAAAAAGCTCGCAAAGCCGAAAGAGCTTTTACCTCTTTATTTCCGCCGCTCGGAAGCCGAAGAAAGAAGAAAGCGCCATGACGACCGCCGTTGAGACCCGGCCCCGCTCCGCCCACTCGGTCTGGATCGAGATCCATCGAGACCGCTTGATCGAAAACCTTGCCCTTTTACGCGCGGCCTCCCCCGCCGCCCTTCACACGATCGCCGTCGTCAAAGCCAATGCCTATGGGCACGGACTCCACGAATGCGCCCGCCCGCTTTCCGGCCTTGTGGACTTTCTCGGAGTGTCGTCGATCCGCGAAGCCGAGGTCCTGCGGCAGGAAGGGTTTTCCTCCTCGATCTTTCTTTTCGGACGATTCTTCGGACAGGAACTCATCCGGGCCCTCGAGCTAGGCGCGACCTTGAGCGTTTCGAGTTTCGACGAAGCCCGTGCGATCGCTGTCGCCGCAGAAGCTTTCACGTTCCGTCCCCGGATCCATATCAAGGTCGACACCGGTATGGGACGCATGGGACTCCCGCTCCGGGACGCTCACCCGGAGATCCTCAGGATCTCGAAACTCCCGAACCTGCAATGCGAAGGGATCTATTCCCATTTTCCGACCGCCGAAGCGCAGGATGGGTTCGCCGAGCGGCAACTCCAAAATCTAGCGCTTTTGATCGCACGGCTGGAAACCGAGGGAATCCGCTTTAAATACCGTCATATCGCCAACAGCGCGGGCATTCTCCGTACCGAGAGCCCCGCCTTCAACACCATTCGCCCGGGACTGATGCTTTACGGGATCGATCCCGGTTCCGGAATGAAGCATTCCTTGGGAGCCCGGCCGGTCTTGGCGCTCAAAAGCCGCATCGCCTTTGTAAAACCTCTTGAAGCCGGTGAAACCTCGGGCTATGGAAGAACTTTTATCGCCGAGAAGCCCTGCCATCTCGGCATTCTTCCCATCGGCTACAGCCACGGCTATCCGGTCAGCGCCTCGAACCGTGCTTTTGTCCTTTATCACGGGAAGAAATATCCGGTCGTCGGCAGGGTTTCGATGGATTATCTAGCCGTGGACTTCGGCGCTCTCCTGCCCGAGGCTGGCGACACGGTTACCCTGATCGGGGAGGACGGTCCCGAGGCGATCACCGCCGAGGACCTTGCGGTCTGGGCGGGGACCATTCCCTATGAGATCGTAACCCGCCTGTCGCCCTTTCTTCCCAGGCTCGTCCGCTGACTCCCATGGAATTCCGGATCCAGCACTTTGAACACATTGACTCCACGAATTCCTATCTGCTGGGCCTGGCCCGCCGCGGCGAACCCGAGGGCTTGGTGATCACGGCCGAATATCAAAGCAACGGACGCGGCCGCCTAGACCGGAAATGGACTTCGCCCCGCGGCGAGAACCTCCTGTTCTCATTTCTTTTGAGACCGCCCTTCCCGGCCTCGAAAGCGCCTCTCCTTACTCAACAGACCTGTCAGGCCGTGGTTTATACTTTGGACCGGCTTTTCGGGATCCGATCGACTGTCAAAAAGCCGAATGATGTCATGGTCGGCGGAAAAAAGATCTGCGGGATCCTTGTAGAATCCGAGTCAACGAGTTCAGCACGAACCATTGACTTTGCGGTCGTCGGAATTGGCTTGAATGTCAACTCCGAACCCGTTAACCTGTGCAAGAATGCGACATCGGTTTTGGCTGAAACGGGAAGGATTACGGATCTCGGCTACATTTTGGATGCTTTTTTATCCAATTTTTCAGACTTATACTCAAAAAATATGTTATCCCATTTTAAGCATTAAATTATAGCCTTTGTGGGATGAATTTATTAACTTATCATTATAATATAGATATATATCCCTTTTATGAATAAAAAATCACTACTTATTGATATCGGAAATTCCTCATTAAAATCCGCATTATATTCCGATGGAAATCTTTCCATGTTCAGATCATTCAGAATAGTCGATATCCCATTATTTAAGCGTTATATAAGCCAAAGTGGGATAAAGCTGAATTTGAATAATATAATAATATGCTCAAATAACCCAAAAATAAGCAATATTATAAAAAAAGTCGTTTTCAAAATTACTCGTCTGAAGCCCTTATTTATTGGCCATGAAATAGGTATCGATATTTATCATAACTACCGTAATATAAATAAGTTAGGTAAAGACAGGCTCATTAACATTTATGGGGCAATTAAAATGGGGTATGCCCCCTCCCTTTTGATCAGCTCAGGAACCGCTCTCACCTTCGATCTTGTATCCGCCAGGGGTGTTTTTGAAGGCGGCCTCATTATTCCAGGCGCCGAGACCTCTTTTCGTTCTCTGCTGAATCAAGCGGCCCTTCTCCCGAAGAAGCTTCGGTTCCCCGAAAAGATCAAGACTTTTCCAGGACATTCGACCGAAGACTGCCTAACCGCAGGCATTCTGAAGGGATACGGAGCGATGATCAGCGGACTTATCCTCGATTTTAAAAGCCGATGTCCAAAGCTGAAAGTGATCGCAATGGGGGGAAATATCCTGGCCTTAAAGCCCTATATCCTGGGCATCGACCGCTATGACCCGCTTCACACTCTGAAGTCCCTTGGACAAATCGCCAATTCTATAGCCTATCTTGTGCCATAAGGATACACTACTGTGCCTTTCAGGGCTCCATTCCCTCTTTACCATCCCCGGGAAACCTGGTAAGAATTTCGTCTCCGAAATGCCATAAATAGCTTGATTTTTAGCAAGTTACGGCTAGAATCCACACTCCTTGGCACTCCGATCCATCGAGTGCTAATTCTGGCATGGCGATTGCCCGAAAGCAGCGTCGGGTGGTTTTTCCGAAGAGTTATCCAATCAGGCTTACTCAAAAACTCAGGAGGACATTATGGCAAAACAATTGCTTTTTGATGATTCCGCACGGCGCGCCATTCTTCGCGGCGTCGACCAGCTTGCGGATGCCGTGAAAGTGACCTTGGGTCCGAAAGGACGCAATGTCGTGATCGAAAAGAAATACGGAGCCCCCACCATTACCAAAGACGGCGTCACCGTCGCCAAAGAGATCGATCTGGACGAGCCTTATGAGAATATGGGCGCCCAGATGATCCGCGAAGTCGCTTCCAAAACCTCCGATGTGGCCGGAGACGGGACCACCACCGCCACAGTGCTCGCCCAATCGATCTACCGCGAAGGGCTGAAGAACGTCACGGCCGGCGCGAACCCGATGGAGATCAAGCGCGGGATCGACAAAGCGGTCGAAGCGGTCGGGGAAAAGTTGAGCGGCCTTTCAAAATCCATCAAGGACAAGAAAGAGATCGCGCAGGTCGCCACCATCGCGGCGAACGCCGACACCGAGATCGGCAACATCATCGCCGAAGCCATGGAAAAGGTCGGCAAAGACGGCGTGATCACCGTCGAGGAATCCAAAACGATCGCAACCACGCTCGATGTGGTCGAGGGAATGCAGTTCGATCAGGGGTACCTGTCCCCTTATTTCGTGACCGATAGCGACCGCATGGAAGCCGTCCTGGAAGAGCCCTATATCCTCATCAACGAAAAGAAGATCTCCTCCATGAAGGACCTGCTTCCGGTCCTCGAAGCCGTCGCCAAAACGGGGAAACCTCTTTTGGTGATCGCCGAAGAAGTGGACGGCGAAGCCCTCGCGACCCTCGTGGTCAACAAAGTGCGCGGGACCCTGAGCGTTTGCGCGGTCAAAGCCCCGGGTTTCGGCGATCGCCGCAAAGCCATGCTCGAGGATATCGCGATCCTCACGGGCGGGAAAGCCGTCACCGAAGACCTTGGGATCAAGCTCGAGAACGTGGTCTTGAAAGATCTCGGACGCGCCAAACGCGTGACGGTGGACAAAGAGAACACCACGATCATCGAAGGCGCCGGGAAAAGCGCCGATATCAACGGCCGGATCGGACAGATCCGCAAGCAGATCGACGATACGGATTCCGATTATGACCGCGAGAAGCTCCAGGAGCGTCTCGCAAAACTTTCCGGCGGAGTGGCGGTCGTCCATGTGGGCGCCGCGACCGAGACGGAAATGAAAGAGAAGAAGGCCCGGGTCGAGGACGCGCTTCACGCCACGCGGGCCGCGGTCGAAGAAGGCATTGTCGCCGGCGGCGGGGTCGCTTTGATCCGCGCACTCGGCGCGATCGATGCCCTGAAACTCAAGGGCGACGAGACCATCGGCGCGCAAATCGTGAAACGCGCGCTCGAGGAACCGCTTCGTCAGCTGGCCGCGAACGCCGGGGACGAAGGCTCGGTCGTCGTCCAGCGGGTCAAGAGCGAGAAGGGCAATATCGGCTACAACGCGGCCACCGGCGAGTTCGAGGACCTCGTGGACGCCGGGATCGTCGATCCGAAAAAAGTCACCCGCAGCGCGTTGCAGAACGCCGCCAGCGTGGCCGGACTGCTTCTCACCACCGAAGCCCTCATCACGGAGATCCCCGAAGAGGAGAAAATGCCTCCGATGCCTCCGGGCGGAATGGGGGGCATGGGCGGTATGGGTGGCATGGGAGATATGGATTATTAATCCCTGAGATCAACTTGAACCGTATCATCAATCGAAGGAGGAAAAGATCATGAAAGTCAGACCGTTAAGCGACAAGATCCTGGTGGAAGTCCTTGAAGCCGAGGAAAGAACGAAGGGCGGCATCATCCTTCCCGATACCGCGAAGGAAGAAAAGACCGAAGGCAAGGTCGTGGCCGCCGGCCCCGGCAAGACCCTGGAATCCGGGAAGGTCCAGCCGATGGAGGTCAAGAAGGGCGACCGCGTTCTTTTCGGAAAATACGCCGGAGACGAGATCCTGATCGACGGCAAGAAGCACAAGATCCTCAAAGAGAGCGAGATCCTCGCGATCTTCGAAGACTAATCTTTTCATCCAAGCAAAGGAGCGGTTATGGCTAAACAAATGTCCTATTCCGAAGAGGCAAGGCGCCGTTTGAAACGCGGCGTGGATGTCCTTGCCCGCGCGGTGAGCGTGACGCTCGGTCCGAAGGGGCGCAACGTCATCATCGACAAGAAGTTCGGCGCACCGACCATCACCAAAGACGGTGTCTCGGTCGCCAAGGAAGTGGAATTAAAAGATCATTATGAGAACATGGGCGCGCAGATGGTCCGTGAAGTGGCCGAGAAGACCTCGGACCAGGCCGGCGACGGCACCACCACCGCAACCGTGCTTGCGCATGCCATGATCACCGAAGGCCTCAAGAACGTGACGGCCGGGGCGAACCCGATGGCCCTGAAGCGCGGGATCGACAAAGCGGCCCAACGGGTCGTCGAATCGGTCAAGGGCCTTTCCAAGAAAGTGAAAGGCAAGGACGACATCAAGGCCGTCGGCACGATCAGCGCCAATGGCGACGAGAAGATCGGCGAGCTTCTGGCCGAAGCCCTCGAAAAGGTCGGCAAGGACGGCGTGATCACGGTCGAGGAATCGAACACGATGAAGACCGAGCTGGAGCTCGTGGAGGGTATGCAGTTCGACCGCGGTTATATCTCTCCGTACTTCGCGACCGATGCCGAGCGGATGGAATGCGTGCTCAAAGAGCCTTTCATCCTTCTCTACGAGAAAAAGCTGACGGCGGTGCGCGAGATGGTCCCGCTTCTTGAAAAAGTCGCGCGGCTCGGAAAACCGCTTTTGATCATTGCCGAAGATCTCGAAGGGGAAGCCCTTGCGACCCTGGTCGTCAACAAGATCCGGGGCGTCCTCAACGTGGCCGCGATCAAGGCGCCGGGATTCGGGGACCGTCGAAAAGCGATGATGGAAGACATCGCCATCCTGACCAAGGGGAAGTTCATCTCCGAAGACCTCGGGATCAAACTTGAGAATCTCGAAACCGACGTGCTCGGGAAGGCCCAGCGGGTCGTGATCGACAAAGAGAACACCACGATCATCGGCGGCGCGGGTTCCCAAAAGGATATCAAGGCGCGTTGCGATCAGATCAAGTCCCAGGCCGATAAATCGGATTCCGATTATGACCGCGAAAAGCTCCAGGAACGGCTCGCGAAACTTTCGGGCGGAGTGGCCGTGATCCGGGTCGGGGCCGCAACGGAAGTCGAAATGAAGGAAAAGAAAGCGCGGATGGAAGATGCGCTGCACGCGACCCGCGCGGCGGTCGAGGAAGGCATCGTGCCGGGCGGCGCCGTCGCATTGCTCCGTTCCGTCGGTGCCTTGGACGATCTCAAGCTCAAAGGCGACGAAGCCACGGGAGCCCAGATCGTGCGCCGGGCGCTCGAAGAGCCCTGCCGGAAGATCGCCGAGAACGCGGGATTTGACGGTTCGGTCGTGGTCAAGGCCGTCCTTGAAGGCAAGGGCAATTACGGTTTCAACGCCCAAGCCGGCGAATACCAGGACCTGGTCGAAAACGGCGTCATCGATCCGACCAAGGTGGTCCGCACCGCTGTCGAGAACGCCTCCAGCATTGCCGGGCTTTTCATCACGACGGAATGCGCGATCAGCGAGAAGAAAAAAGACAAAGAGGAAAAGCAGGAAAAGAAGAATCTTTCCTCTTACGCCGGCAATATCAGCTAAATCTCTTTGAAGACAAAAAACGCGGTGTCCGGTCTCGGATACCGCGTTTTTTCCGTCTGAAAAGTCCCGCGCGGAAAGCTTTAGGCCTCCCGCTTTTTCCTCAGTTTAGCGACAAAAAACCCTTCCATGGTCTCCGTAGGCAGGATACGGCAAGTCTCCCGTACGGCAGGCGCATAATGGCCCCGTTCCCAGTCCGTGATCCCGTCCATCCGATTCGGGAGCGAAAGCTCGATCGGTTCCACCGAAAGTGACTCGCCGAATTTTTCAAGCGCCCAGTCGATCACGCCTTCATTCTCCTCGGGCGCAAAAGTGCAGGTGGAATAGACCAGAAGTCCCCCCGCGCGGAGCGCATGGACCGCGGAGAAAAAAAGCCGTTTCTGCTTCGAGACCATCTCCCGGACCTTCGCCGGGCTCCAGTAAGCGAACGAAGACGGCTTTGCAGTATAGAATTTCCCCTCAGTGCTGCAAGGAGCGTCGAGGAGCACTTTATCGAAACGGCCGGGAGAATGCCGGCCAAAACTTTCGCCGGGACGCAGGGAAAGCTCGATATTCGGGGCTCCTTGCTGTTCGATATTAGCTTTCATTTTAAAGAACCGCACCCGGCTGTTGTCATTCGCGAGGATTTGGCCCCGGCCTTCCATCAGGACCGCCATCTGGGTCGTCTTACTCCCCGGCGCGGCGGTCATATCGAGGATCCGCTCGCCCGGCCGCGGATCCAGGACCTGCGGCGGGATCATGCTCGAAAGGCTTTGGACATAGATCTCCCCTTCACGGTAACTGGAGGTTTCCTGCAGCTCGCGAAGATAACGGTCCTTCAGGATAAACGCATGCGGAATCTGAGGCGCCTTTTCGAGAAGGAAACCCTGCCGGGCCAGTTTTTCGACGAGCGCTTCTTCAGGGATCTTGAGAAGATTCACACGGAAGGAGGCGGGTTTGGGAAGCGAGAACGTCACAAGGGCCGAAGCTAATTGATCCGCGGGCAGAATCTTTTCAAGCCGTTCGAGAAAAGCTTTGGGAAGGCGGTCGATCTTGTTCTCCATCGCGGAGAATTGTATCAGAAGCTAAAAACTTTCGAAAAAATAAAACGGGATGCCGCGGTTGGGCTTCTGCTCCACATGGCTGTCACCAAGAAGGAAGCACAGGAGAAACACGCGGCACCCCGCCACAGGAATCAAAATTTCAAAAGGAAGCCGCTCCGGATCGATCCGGCTTCTTCCTAGGATATGCAATGACCATGCCAAAGAGGAGTCCTTCCTCACAACCCTGTCTCTCGCAACAAGATAGGAATTTTCATTTCCGAACCAAGAGTCCTCCTCCCTACATAATTGTGGGAAAAAACTTGCCCCCGACCCTACAATAATGTGCAGAGATCACGGGGGGCAGGAACATTTTTTAAAAAAGTCCTGCTGGAAAATTTTTCTTAAAAATCCATGAGCCTTCGAGGCTGGAATGATGTTTCAAATGTCGAATCTGCTTGAAGAATGATAAAAAATGAGTATAGTGGGAACTTAATACTTCACCTACCATGGCTTCTGACGGAAAAAAAATACTTTTAGTCGAAGACGAAGCGGATATCACCACCATTCTGGCCTTTCGGTTATCGAAGATCGGTTTTACGGTCCTTGAAGCAAGGACCGGCGCCCAGGGCCTCGAGATGGCCCGAAGCAACCGGCCGGACCTCATCATCTTGGACCTGATGCTGCCCGAGCTTCCGGGAGAAGAAGTCTGCAAAGCGATCCGCGAGGACATGGATGAGGTTTTCGCACGCACGCCGATCATCATGGTCACCGCCAAAGACAGCGAAGTGGACCAGATCATCGGCCGCTCGATCGGTGCCAACAGTTATGTCACCAAACCTTTCGACGTTGAAGTGCTGTTGAAAGAGATCCACAAGCTCCTCCAGATCTGAATTTCCCTTTTCCTTTGGGCCTTGCCAAGGCCCTGAGTCATCATGACACAACCTTGAAAAAGAGTAACAGTCCGCTCTCTTTGCTCCGATGCTGTTTTTCTATAACCCATTTAAAATAAATAACTTACGATAACCTCTCTGCCCTGGAAAATGGCACGCCGTTTGCCCCGGAAGATTTGTGATCAAAGCATCAAGGAGGTGTCCCATGAATCTCATACAACGGAGAAACGATCTTTGGGATCCATTCGATATGCTGACCGATCTCCAAAGCGAAATGAACCGTGTTTTCAACCGCTCTCTCACGGGGCGTCCTTCCGCTTCCGTTTTCCATCCTGAGATCGACCTTCGGGAAGAGAACGATCACTATGTCCTGAGCGCCGATCTCCCGGGATTAAAACGGGAAGATTTCAGTCTGTCGGTGGAAGGGAATCACCTGACCCTCAAAGGAGAGCGCAAACGGGAAAAAGAGCATAAAGAAAAAGGCTACTGGTATTCGGAACGCATCTGCGGGACCTTTGCGAGGACGATCGAGTTCCCGACCGAACTCCAGGCGGAAAAGGCAAAAGCCTCCTTCAAGGACGGCGTCCTCGAAGTGATCCTGCCGAAGTCAGAGAATGCCAAGCCGAAACAGATCAGCGTCGAGATCAAATGATCCGGCGCCCAACTCTTGAGCGGACGGAACGGAGCCGGGGTTCGCGGGAACTTCGAAGCGCTTCCGTTCCGCCGCTCTTTCGCGGAGGAACAAACCATGGATACGCCTTCTGAAAACAAAAAGAACACGCTTTTATACACCCTGATCGCGCTTCTGGTGCTTTTGCTCTTGGTCCAAACGGGGCTCTTGATCCATCTGGCCACGAAAAAAGACACCGTCAAAGCGTTGCCCGAAAGGAAAAAGATCCAACGCTCAGCCGAGGCCTTTTCCCCGGCCCGGACCTATGCCCGAAGGGCTTATGACCCCGGCGCGCTCGGGCACCGGGCCCGGTCTTCCGTTTACCCGCCATCGTTCTGGGACGATCCCTTTTTCCAGGACGCCTTTACCTCGCTGGGCCGGCTGACGGAAAGCATGCAGAACCTGTTCGAAGAAACGGCTGCGAGCGGAGGTTTCGCTTTTGCGCCGACCGTCGATCTGCAGGAGACGGAAGCGGCCTATGTGCTCCGATCTGACATTCCGGGCCTCGAGAAAGACAAGATCGATATCACCGTGCAAGGCGACCTTTTGACCCTTCAAGGCATCCGGGAGAGCCGGACGGAATCCAAGTCCGATGCCAAGGACGGAGCCTTCTACTCGCAAGAACGGCAAGTCGGCTCCTTCGCAAGGACGGTCCCCTTACCGGGCCCGGTCGATGAGGGCAAGATCACTGCGGATTATACGAACGGAGTGCTGACCGTCACTTTGCCGAAATCAAAACAAGAGTCAGCGCAGGCAAACAAGATCAAGATCCAGTAGCTGGATCCGATTTACCGAGCGGGCAGAAAATATTCTCTGCCCGCTTCTTATTTCATCCCCGCCGGTTTTGCTTTCCACCGCCGGTGCCCCCAGATCCACTGGGAAGGGACTTCGCGCACTTTCCGCTCAAGGGTTTTGTTCAGCGCCAACGTCGTATTATATTCCCAATTCGGATCCTGCAGATCCACGTGGAACGCGGGTTCAAAATAAATCTCATACCGCCCGAAGGAGGCCCGGATACAGGAGGCAAAAACGATTGGGCTGTTGCTTCTCGCCGCGATCTTAGCAGGAAGGGAGGTCGTCGAGGTTTCTTGACCAAAAAACGGCACCCATAATCCGCTCGGCCCACTCCACTGATCGATCAACACAGCGACGATATTGTTTCGTCGTAGTTGCCGCAGGACCTCCCGAAGCGCCCCGGGATCATCCTTGGGGATGGGATGGGTCGGGATCACAAGGCGGAGTTCGTTGATCTGTCGGGTTACGCGGGGATTACGAAAATTTTTTACGATCACATAACGGTCGGCTTTCGTAAAGAGGCCGAGAAATCCGCTATACTCCCAGGAACCTAGATGCGATATCACGAGCACGACCCCTTGGCCTTCCTGCAATGCTTGATCCATATACTCGAGCCCGTTGATATGGAAAATATGCTGATAATTCAGGCGGGTCCTGCGAACAAAAAAAAGTTCGAGGATTGACAGCGCTACGGATTCAAAGGATTTTCTCGCTAAAATGACTTTTTCGGGATCGGAAAGACGCTCGCCGAACGCCCTCCCGATGTTCTCAAGCGCGATCCGGCGTCGTTTGCGCATGAAGAAAAAAGCAAGCGCGCCGAACGCCTCGGCGATCTTGCAAGCGATCCAAGGGTCGATCCAGTGGGTCATCCCTATACATACCGCCACGACCCCGGATTCGAGCCGCTCGAAGACGCCACGGAGGATCTTTTTCATGGCCTCGTCTGCGAGAAAGCCCCGCAAGCCGGACAGGCAGGATCTTTGCGGATCTTGAACTTGCGGAAAGACACGGTCGAGCCTTCCCAGACAAGAAGCTCGTTTTTCAAGTTCTTGCCGACGCCGGTCAGGTACTTCACGACTTCCAGCGCCTCCATCGAACCAATGACCGCAGGCGTCGCGCCGAGGACAGGAAAAACCTGTTTCGGCGGGCCTTCCGTATAAAGGCATTGCAAACAGGGGGTTTCCGGGACCCGGATAAAGGTCATCCGTCCATCCATCCCCCAGACACTTCCGTGGACAAGCGGAATCTTTTTTCGGATCGCGCACCGGTTTAACACAAAACGGGTATCGAAATTATCCATGCAATCGACGATCACGGCCGCATCCCCTACCAAACGGTCGACACTCTCTTCCGTGATCTTCTCTTCCACGGCCGTGATCCGGATATCGGGATTGATCCGTTCGAGGGTCATTTGCCCGGATCTCGCTTTATTGATCCCGAGACGGCTGTCGTCGTGAAGGATCTGACGGTTGAGATTCGTCAGGTCCGGCGAATCGAAATCGCAAAGGCGGATATGTCCGATGCCGGCGACCGCAAGGTAAATGCTGACCGGTGATCCGAGCCCGCCGGCTCCGGCCACAAATACCGTGGCGGTCTTGAGTTTCTCCTGGCCGGCTTCACCCCAGCCGTCCATCATGATCTGCCGTCCGTAACGCTTCTGGTCTTGTTCTGTCAACATGGGTAGTATCTCCTTGCAAATTGGGCTATTATACCGGGGATCGAACTCATTCGTAAACGGAACCTTTTTCGATGAAAAACATCCTTTTCGTCTGTGTCGGGAATTCAGCGAGGAGCCAGCTGGCGGAAGGCCTCGCGCGGCATCTTTTCGGGAACCGGGCCCACGTTCAAAGCGCCGGGAGTCTCCCCGGCAGGGTGCATCCCCTCGCGATCCTCGCCATGCAGGAGATCGGGATCGATATCTCGCACCAGCATTCCAAATCCCTGAAAAGCATTGATCTTTCCAAGATCGACCTCATCATCACTCTTTGCCGAGAAGCCGTTTGCCCGCATGTCCCTTCGACCGTAAAAAAAATCCACTGGCCCATCGAAGACCCTTCGCTCGTCCAGGGAAGCGATGAAAAAAAACTACGCGCCTTCGGTCACGCCCGTGATCTCATCCGCCGTCATCTCGAAAATTTTTCAAAAACACTTTAAGAGCCTCTCACAAAACGAATCGAGTCCCTGTCGGGCAAAGCGGGTTTTTTATGCGTTCTATTTTTTCCCGCCGGCGGTTTCGCGCGCGAGCTCGCGTAGTCGCTTCACCATCGCATAAAAACCGTTGCGGCGGTTGATGCTGAGCTGGCTTTCAAGACCCAGCCGCCCGAACACGCCTTCCAGATCCAGGGTCTGGATCTCCTCGGCCGTCTTCCCGGCGCAGGCGATCCACAAGACCGCGATCAGTCCTTTCACAATATGCGCATCGCTCGAGGCAAGAAAATCGATCTTTCCGGAACCTTCTTCCGCGGGTTTGATCACGAACCAGACCTGGCTCATGCAGCCATGGACCCGGTTGACCTCGGTTTTCAGGGCTTCGTCCATGGGCGGCAGTTGGCGGCCGAGATCGATCAAATAGCGAAAGCGGTCTTCCCATTCCGGGAAGACCTCGAAATTCTGGAACATTTTTTCGAGGGTGAGGGATCCCAGCGCCATCAGAGGCTCAAAGCAGGCCGCCCGCCCTGCCTTTGCGGATCACGGCAGAAGCGTTATGGCTGTGAAGCGATTCCCAATGCTCGATCGAAACGACCCAGTCGAGGATCCGGGGTTCGGCATTGAGCGCGTGACAAAAACGGCGAGCCGCATGTTCGACGAAAATGGGGTTTTTCCCGCTCAGGATCGCAAAGGCCTGTTCATCCATGCGCTTCACGAGGCTCTGGGTTTCCGTCGGGACTGCATGCCGCATGATCGCCACCAGCTCCTCGATGAAAAAATCACGGGAGGGATCATATTCGACCGTGACCCTCGCGCGGGAACGCTGGCTGTGCGGCGACGCGATCCCGTTGCCCTCTTCGGTCAACCCGCGCGCGTATTCCTGCTCATATTGCTTCGCCATTGAAAGGCTGCAGGGGCAGGTCGAACCGTATTCGTAGTGAAGCGTCAGGAACATCCGGACCTTTCCTTCCCGGTTCTCGCGTCCTTCCATTTCACAATCGTAATATTGCCATCCCCAATTCTCACTTTTCAGGGACGGCTGTTTCAAAGCGACCTTGAACCGGAGTTTGAAATAAGAATCCTCGAACAGGGGCTCATCCTCGTGGTCGCGCATTTCACGGCGCAGGCGGCCAAGCGTTTTTTTGAACAAGGCCACGCTGACCGAGTCCTGGGAAAGCTCCTGGGTAAGGATCTCGCAAAGACGGCTCATGTTGATGCCGCTTTTCCCCGGAGGGCAGTGGATATAGAGGCTGGCCTCGGCGTCATGCCCCCGGATCGAACCGTCCTTGTAGCGGTACTGAACCGGAACACGAAAGCGATTGATCCCGACCTTGTCGATCGCGATCCCCATGCGGTTTTCGATCTTGTGGATGTCCGTCAAGCCGTTCTCATCCAGCTGATTGAAATCGAAAAGGTCTTCCTTGGAAAAAATATTCATGTCGGACATTAAAACACCTCGTCGGTCCTGTAGAAGGCCACTTGATGGCTTTTCAGTTTCCCCCGGCGATAAACGAATTTCGCCGAAAAAAAGACCGGTTTTCTGATCCACGCGAGGAAGTAGCGGTCTCCTTCCCATAGCGGAAGGCGGAAAAGCCGCCGGTCCGGGACCCAGGCAAGCTCGCCCTCAGGACAAGGGCGCATTCTACCTGAGAATCGACCTGTCGTAAAAAGAAAAACAATCCAGTCCTGGCCCGCTTGGAAGGAAGGAAAGGTCATTACCCCTCGAAGTTTGGGCGCTTTTATCCTAAGCCCTGATTCCTCAAAGACTTCCCGCATTACACACGCCTCAGGCGTTTCGCCGCGGCGAAATTTTCCGCCGAGTCCATTCCATTTCCCCCGGTGGACATCGCCGCGTCTCTTGCCGCGAAAAAGCATCAGCGTTTTTCCGTGCCGGCGGATATAGCACAGAGTCGAAAGGATAACGCTGCTCACTGTAACTCCTTTCAAATTAACGAGTTAGGGATATTCTACCGGAGCTGTCAAGTCGCTTTGCCGAGACGCGTAAAATCTTTTTTTCGCGCGAGTCCATGGTTGCGCGGCCCGCGGGAAAATCCTAGAATAACCTCATCGCACAGCAAAGGAGTTTCTCCATGGCGTCCTTATTTACAAAGATCATCCGGAAAGAGATCCCCTGCCATAAGCTTTGGGAAGACGACCGTTTTCTCGCTTTTCTCGATATCCGCCCTATTGCCCCGGGACATGCGCTCGTCATTCCCAAGAAAGAGATCGATTATCTTTTCGACCTGGACCCGGATCTCCTCGAAGACATTCTTCCCTTCGCAAAAAAAGTCGCCCACGCCATCCAGCTCACCGTCCCCTGCAAACGGATCGGGATCATGGTCGCGGGTCTGGAAGTACCGCATGCCCATGTCCATCTCGTCCCCATCCAAAGTGTGCTGGATCTCAATTTCGCCAAAGCCCGTCCCGAAGAGCCCGCCGCCCTGGCCGCTCTCGCCGAAAAGATACGGGGCCATTTTTAAGATGATGGAGCTTCCGAAACGTCCCCGGAGGAACCGGCGCTCAGAAAGCATCCGCACCATGCTCCGGGAGACGCTATTGGCTCCGCATCACTTGGTCCTCCCGCTCTTCGTCCAGGAGGGAAAAAATTTGGCGACCCCGATCGCGTCGATGCCGGGATGCTCCCGCCTGAGTCCCGACCTGCTTTTGAAGGAAGTTCGCCAGGCCGCGGATCTCGGGATCCAGGCGATTGCTCTTTTCCCCTGCATTTCGGAATGGCTGAAAGATAAACTCGCTTCGGAATCAAAAAATCCCAAAGGACTCATTCCCTCGACCGTCCGGCTTTTAAAACAATCCTTTCCGAAACTTACCGTGATCACCGACGTTGCCATGGACCCTTATTCGAGCGATGGCCATGACGGGATCTACGAAAAAGGCGAGGTTCTCAACGACGAAACGCTTCCGGCCCTTGCCGAGATGGCGATCGTTCAGGCCCAGGCGGGAGCCGATTATGTGGCCCCTTCTGATATGATGGACGGACGTATCGGATTCATCCGCCGGGCCCTCGACAAAAAGGGTTTCATGCAAACAGGGATTTTGTCCTATGCGGTAAAATACTGCTCGGCACTTTACGGACCGTTCCGCGGAGCCCTGGATTCGGCCCCGCGCGCCGGCGATAAAAAGACCTATCAAATGGACCCGGCGAATATCCGTGAGGCGCTGCGGGAAACCGTTCTGGATGTAGAGGAAGGTGCGGATATCGTGATGATCAAGCCCGCGCTCCCTTGTCTCGATGTGATCGCCAAAATCCGCGAGCGCGTAGACATCCCGGTCGCCGCTTATCAGGTCAGCGGAGAATTCGCCATGATCCGCGCGGCCGCACACAACGGCGCTTTCGATGAAAAAGCAGTGATCCTCGAGTCCCTGACCGCCATCAAGCGGGCCGGAGCCGATCTTATCTTCACTTATTTTGCCAAAGCGGCTGCTCAACTTTTGGGAGACTGATCCCATGCGCCGAACGATCATTTTCGGAGATATCCACGGCTGCTGGAAGGAGTGGAAAGCGCTGATCAAAAAACTCCGAGTGACCTCGCGGGACCGCCTTTACTGCGTCGGGGATCTCACCTGCAAAGGCCCATCGACGCGAAAAACGCTCGACATGGCCATGGCCATGAGGAACTTCCGGACCGTCCGGGGAAACCACGATCAGGCACTGATCGAAATCTATCGGAACCCGCGGCACACGGCCCCCAAAAAAACCTATCACAAAACAGCGCTCCGGGAGCTCGGGAAACGCAGGGAAAAATACATCCGCTTCATGGAATCCTGGCCTCTTTATATCAAAACACGTGGATTCATTCTCGTTCACGGAGGGCTCCGGCCAAGGATCCCGATACGCAAGCAGGCCTTTTGGGACCTTTTGACCCTAAGAACGATCGCACCGGGAAACCGGCCGTGGTATGAATTTTACAAGGGCAGGAAACTGATCGTTCACGGGCATTGGGCCCGCCAGGAGCTCGTGGTGCGCAAGAACGTGATCGGGCTGGATACCGGCTGTGTTTACGGCGGCTCGCTGGTCGCCCTGATCCTCCCAGAAAGGCGTATCGTCAGCGTTCCCGCGAGGAAGGTTTACGTAAAACCCCGCCGAAAATGACCCAGACCAGGATACCGGCCGCGATCATTGCAAGACAGAGGATCTGGCCCATCGACATCCATCCGAAGAAAAGTCCCACCTGGACATCCGGTTCACGGAAGAACTCGATCCCGAACCGCACAGCTCCGTATCCGATAAGATAAAGGCCGAAAAGGAACCCGTCAAAAGGGATTCGCCGCCGCAGGGGCCAAAGAAGCAGAAAAAGAAGCACGCCCTCGCCCAGCGCTTCGTAAAGCTGGGAAGGGTGCCGCAAGAGTCCTTCAGGATCGGAAGGAAAGAACATCCCCCACGGGACCCCGGTCGAACGGCCATAGAGCTCCCCGTTCAAAAAATTCCCGAGTCGGCCGAAGAGGTAGCCGAAAGGAACGCTCGCCGTGATGAAATCGACGAACCGCATCGCCGGAATTTTCTGACGCCAGCTGTAAAGCCAGGTCGCAAGGAACGCCCCGCAAAGCCCGCCGTGAAAAGACATCCCCGAGATCCCCGTGTAGCGAAGGCCGCCTTCAGCGCTAAAAGGAAGGAAGATCGCCCACGGTTCCCGCAAGAAATACTCGAGGTCATAAAAAAGCACATACCCGACACGCCCGCCCAGAAGCACTCCCAGGACCACCCATACAAAATAATTCTCGATCTGGAGGCGAGTAAAAGCGCAGGACTCCCGCGCTTGCCGCCGGATCGAGAGCAAATAAACGGTCAGGATCGAAAGAAAAAAACAAAGCCCATAATAACGGATCTCGAATCCGCCCCAGCGGAACAAGACCGGATCGATCTTGGAGGGAAGATGCTGCCAAGCCTCGAGCCATCCGTTCACTGGAGCCCTCCTTCCGGGATCCTGAACAGACGGCACGCGTTCGCGGTGGTCTCCGCCGCCAATGTTTCGAACTCTACTCCCCGCACGCGAGCGACTTCCCGGGCAGTCTCGAGAACGAAGGCCGGCTCATTGCGCTTTCCCCGCACAGATTGCGGAGCTAGATAGGGAGCGTCGGTCTCCAAAAGCAGACGGCCCGCTGGACAGGTCCGGCAAGCCTCGCGCAAAGCATTGCTTCTTGGATAGGTGATCATCCCCGCAAAGGAAATGTAGAAGCCAAGGTCAAGAAAACGCTTCATGTGTTCGGCCGTTCCCGTAAAACAATGCATGACCCCCTCCCAAGGCGGCGTCCGATGCGCGCGCAGAAGTTCTTCGGTCCTTTCGAACGCCTCCCTGCAATGGATGACAAGCGGCTTGGCGACCTCCTGCTGTACGGCCAGGAAGCGGACAAACACGGCCTCTTGGACCGCTCGCGGCGTTTCATCCCGGTAAAAATCGAGGCCGACCTCGCCGACCGCTACGAATTTTTTTTCGGCCAGGATCCTGGCAATCTCAGGAATGTCCTCCGAAACCGCCTTGCCCGCTTCATGCGGATGGATCCCGCCCGCAGCGTAGACCTGCGGATAGCGCCGCGTCAATTCAAGCGCCCGGCGCGTCCCCTCGAGGTCCGTGCCGATCGTGATCAGGGCCGAAACCCCGGCCGCCTGAGCGCGCGCAACAACGGCGTCACGGTCGGGATCGAATTCGGGGAAATCAAGCTGAAGATGCGTGTCGATCAGGCCCGTCATGGGTCGCTTATTCCCCTTTGCGCACTTCCCATGAAGTTCCGGCCGGGGTATCGCGGATCTCGACCCCCAGACCGGCCAATTCATCGCGGATCGCATCCGCTTTCTTGAAATCCTTCCGCGCGCGCGCCTCGACCCTTGCCTGGACCTTTTGATCGATCACGGCCCGGTCGAGCTGCTTTTCGCGGAGCAGAATATCATCCAGCGCTCTTAGGAATTCCGAAGGCGGTTCAAGAAAAAGAGACATCATCCCTCCGAAGAAAGCGACCCATTTCATGAACAGGGCCGCCACCGCTTTTTTCACGCCGGGATCTTTCGTATTCAGGATCTCCGCATTAAAAAGACGCACTGCTTCAAAGAGTTTTGCAAAAAGAACGGGCGTGTTGAAATCCTCGTTCACGGCTTCCGTGATGTCCCGCTTCAGGGCGTCCAAGGCCCCGGCAAACGGCGCAGGATCGTCTCCCCGAGCTCCGCCGGAAGACTCCAGGATCTCTTCTCCCGCGCGGATCGCTTCGTAGATCCTGGCCAGGGACCCGATCGCCTGATAAATCTGTGTTTTTGAAAAGTTCAGCATGCTCCGGTAGTGGACGGAAAGCATCATGTATTTCATGACCTCAGGGTGATAATCCTGGAAGAAAACACGGGCCGTCACAACATTGCCTTTTGACTTTGACATCTTCTCGTCGTCAAAGTGGATAAAATTGTTATGCATCCAGTATTTGACATACGGCGTCCCGGAAGCCGCCTCCGCCTGGGCGATCTCGTTCTCATGATGCGGGAAGATCAGATCGATCCCTCCGCCGTGAATATCGATCCTCTCCCCGAGCAGTTTGAAGATCATCGCCGTGCACTCGATATGCCAGCCCGGCCGGCCCGGCCCCCATGGCGAATCCCAGGATGGCTCGTCGGGCTTGGAAGGTTTCCACAATACGAAATCAAGCGGATTCCTTTTTTTTGCGTTCACCTCGACGCGGGCGCCCGCTTCGAGTTCTTCGATTTTTTTTCCGCTTAATTTTCCATAGAGCGGGAACTTGTCGATCGAAAAAATGACCTCCCCCTCGGAGACATAGGCCACCCCCCGCTCGGCCAGCCGTTCGATAAGGGCGA
This sequence comes from Candidatus Omnitrophota bacterium, assembly GCA_049324575.1. Classification (GTDB taxonomy): domain Bacteria; phylum Omnitrophota; class Omnitrophia; order Omnitrophales; family Aquincolibacteriaceae; genus JBMONI01. The sequence continues at coordinate 69,103 of JBMONI010000002.1, forward strand.
TGATATCCCCCATATGGTCGGTGACCTTGGGATTGTGCTCATGGGACCTCAAATGCAGGCGTTTGAAATCCTTCTTGAATTCGGTGATATACCGGGTGCTGATTTCGGAAGCGGGAACGCCTTCTTCGCGCGCGCGACGGATGATCTTGTCATCGACGTCCGTGTAGTTATAAAGGAACGTGACGCGGTATCCCAGATGCTCGAGCCAATGCCGCACAAAATTGAAGAAGACGGCCCCGCGGAAATTGCCGACATGGAGGAGATCATAGACCGTCGGCCCGCACACATAGAGCTTCACGTGACCGGGCTCGACCGAAATGAATTCCTCTATCTTCCTGGAAATCGTGTTGTAGAGGCGCAGGCCCATGGCTCGTTATTATACAAAATCCCCGGACGAAAAGGCGAACGGGATGATGCGCTCTTCGGCCCATGCTGCGTGCCGGATCCCCGCTGCAGGAATAGGGACTCTCTCAGGCCGCGAGAAGGACCAGGACCCCGAGGCTGAGCGGCACGATCGCCATGTAGCGGAGGACCTCCATCGGACGGTCCAGCCACCACTGAAAAAGCGCCTGCTGACGCTCCGGCTTGATGAAAAAGATAACCGCTCCGCTGAGCACAAAAAGGATCCCGATCAAGACAACAAATTTGGGCCACCGGCAGGCCCCGGCCCCCAGAAAAAGGAGAGTCCCGCACACGATACGGACCACCCCAGCTCCGTAGATCCTCTTTCCTTCTTTCACATATTCGGCGATCCTGCGTATCCATTCCGGTTTCAGGATCAAACAGACCCCGAAAACGGTCATCAGAATCCCGATGAGTTTGACCACAAGCAGCATAAGAACCCCCTCTGAGTGTTCCTTGTTGGATGAAATTAAAACGTAGGGATCCCGTCCCAGGATCTCCCTGCTGTTCTTCTTATATATCGTCTTTTTGGCAATTTTATGAAATTGAATTATAATGAAGCCCCTATGAGGAAGGCCCCTTTGGAAAAAGTCATTTTCGTCGACCGGGACGGCGTCATCAACGTCGACCTGATCGGTGACTATATCAAGGCCTGGGAGGAATTCCGATTCGAAGAAGGCGCCGTTCTGGGCCTGAAAAAACTTTGCCGGGCCGGCTATAAGCTCGTCATTATCTCCAATCAGGCCGGGATCGGCGACGGGATTTTCACCGAAGATGCGTTCTGGGATATCCATCGTAAAATGCTCGCCGAACTCGAAAAACAGGGCGTAACCGTCCATCGGTCCTATTTCTGTTTGCACGGAAAAGAAGCCGGGTGCAAATGCCGGAAACCCGAAACCGGGCTTTTTGAACAAGCCGCCCGGGAGATCCGCTTCGATCCGAAGGTCACTTACTTTATCGGCGACAAAGCCACCGACGTCGAAGCAGGAAAGAGGTTCGGCCTCAAAACGGTTTTTGTGAAAACCGGTCACGGAAAGAACGATGAAAAAAAACTCCTCGGAAAGAACGTGCCCGATATCCGCGCGGACCATCTTCTCCAGGCCGTAACGCTTCTTCTCAAATCTTCCGCCAAGGCCTAAGAGTATTTATTTTGAAGTATCCCGCAGGGCAGGTTTAAACCTGCCCTACGGTTTCCCGGCCTCGGTATCCGTGGCTTTGTCACGGTTTTTTTATCGAGCTTCTTAAGGATCCCGCCGCGGCGGGACCGGATCATAGCCGGCCGTTCCCCAGGGATGACATCGCAAGAGCCGCCTGAGCCCAAGCCAGTTCCCTTTCACGACCCCATGGACCCGTATCGCTTCCAGGAGATACTCCGAACAGGAAGGCACATGGCGGCAGCCGTGGCCCAGGACGGGCGAAAGGACCGCTTGATAAAAACGGATCAGGACCACAAAAGGAAAAGCCAGGATCTTATCGAACATGACCTCATTATAGCAAAAGCGGGGCTTTACGCTGCGGACTGAAGCGCTTGGCGGGCCGCGTCCTGGACCATAAGCTGGAAGGCCAGGGCGAGGCCCTGGTTGGCCGCATCGATGCTCCGGAAGCGGTATTGATTCCCCTGTTTCGAAAAAATATCGTTCACAACGCTCTCGAAAAGCAACATCAACGGATCGATGACCGTCGATTCGGGCCTGACCTGGTCGCGGGCCCTTCCGATCGAGAAAACGCGCCCTCCCGCCCGGTCCAGGACCACGGAAGGCGTATCCTCCATCCCAGTCGTCGAAGGCGTCACAATGAGATCCGCCGAGGCGAAAGCCGCCGCACGGGAATTGACCTGACCCGCCGCAAGCATCCCGCGCCGGATCCCGGCCCGTTTCATTTGTTCCGCGAACAATTTCTCAAAACCGGGGATCGATGTCGAATTGATCTCGAAGTGAAGATGCTTGTTCAGGACCGCCAAACCCAGGATGAGCGAAAGCACGGCCGCCGCATCCTCCGGAGCCATTTCCCCGAGTGCCATATACCGCATCACGCGGTCCGTATCGAGACGGCTCAGACCCTGCTCTAAAAGCGCGCGGGCTTGCTCAAAATCCTTTCGGGAAGGCAGATCTGCATCCACAGGCAGGTATTGAAGGTAATAAGACAGATCCTCTTTGACCGCAAGAAGAGAAGGTTCCGCGCCTTCGACTGAGCGAAGTTCGATCCCGAGCTCTCTCAAAACCTGTTCGAGGTCCATAACCTTCTGGGCAAGGATCCTTTTCGCCTCTTCCAAGGTCAGGATCCCGGCGCGATACTCACGGATCACCGTCCATACGGTTTCTCGAAGCCTCTCCGGCCCACTCTCCTGCTCAGAAAGCGGGACCACCGTTGGAACATCCCGCGTCTCGGCCCGGCGGACGATCTCAAGGACCTGGATCGCGTTGTAATCGAAATCCGAACCCAGGATCACGTTCGGAAGCAGATCATCCAAGGTTTCGCGCGGCATCCTGAGCGTTTCGATCTCGATCGTTTTAGGCTCAAATCCTTCGCGCATGATCAGGGTCATGCTGACGTTCTCGAGTTCAGGTCCGGACAACCTCGTTTGTTCAAGAAGCCATTCGAAGAACCTGTGTTCCTTGATGCTCGCCGCACCGTTCGGAGCAAGTCCGAGGATCGTGGGGATCTCCGAGATCCGCGTCTCAGCCCTGAGTGGCGCATCCTTGGCTTTTTGAAACTTCGACATCACCTCCGCCGCACCCTTCGAAACAAGTTCCTGAGCAGGGATCGGCGGCGTTTGCATCGTTCCGGCGGAAACCATCAGGAAAAATCGCGTTCCTTCCACCCCTTCCGCCAACGCCGCAAGGCCACCTTCGATACGGGCAAAAAAGTCCTGCAAAGCGGTTTCGATCTTTTCCGTCGTTGCATTTTCGGCAATCACAAAAAAGGTCGCCCGTCCTTGTCCACCGAGAGAGCGCGGATCAAATTTCCCTCCGACCTCCGTATACATATGGGCGTTCATCGAACCCAGAAGGACCGGGATCGGATGCGCATAATCCGTCCGCGGCCGCTTGGGCTCTTCAGAATTTTCCGGCACTGTCCCGGCACGAAGCTCCGAGCGACGAGCGCGGACATTCACCAAACGCCGGAACGGATCCAGCACAAACTCGATCTCTTGGCCGGCCTCTAAGATCCGGGCACCGGCGTTCAAAATATCTTCCACCCGCAACGCCAGCGTCACCGCGCCTGCCACAGCTTCTTTGGCCAAGAAACCCTTGAGATCGTTGCGAACTTGTTCATGATAAGCAATCCCTGGCTGCGCCCCTTCCACGGCATGCGGTTCCGATCCGAAACGCGGCATCACGACCACAGGACCGAAGTCGATAAAAACGGTATTGGCGCCTCCCCTCTCCATGGGAAGCTCCCATGCTGTGATCATCCGGTAGAACGCCTCGGAAGAAACAAGGATCACAAGCCTTTCATTCATCGCCTGCCGCTTGAGGCCGATCTTCCCATCTTCGTCCCGCGAGATCATGACCGTGATCGGTCGAAGCGAGTTGATCTCCATCTTTTCGAAATGAAGGGCTTCAAGCATGACCGTTTCCGTTGTCCAGACCCGCATCTTCCCGGGGCCCATGCTCTGCCCATCCGTATACGTGATGTGGGGACGGCCGACCAAGGGGTTCGCGATCTCGATCACCTTTTTGCGGCGTGCCTCGCTGTTCAGATCCGGCACGAACTGGATCTGGATCTTGTTGGCCACCGGTTTATTCCCAGCGACCCGTCCTTCCCAGTGAATGGAAACCCCTTTGTACGGTGTTTTTTTCGAATGTTCCCAAAGATAATGCATCCATGGGTACTGGGCAAACCGGTGAAAGATGGTGGTCAGCCGCTGATTGCGGACTTCGGCGCGACCGGCGGCATCTTCTCTTTCGCGCACCGTCCGGCGGACCTCTTGGATCGCTTCGGCCGCTTCGCGGCCCAGATAATAGAGCCGCCTCCAGTTCCAATCCCCTCTCCGGGCCCCCGGTCTCGTCAAAGAAAAGATCAGATCCCGCTCTTTGAGATCCTCCAGGAAAGCCAAGATGCCTTCCCGGTCTGCGGAAGATATCGATTCGGCCATGGCGGTTTGTTTGAGGAGCGAAAGCATCGCCGGTAAATGCCCCGCATAATCTTCATAATGACGCGAAGGGATACGGATCACGCGGCCCCGCTCAACATAAAAGGGCCGTTTCGCTAACCGATCCAGCGCCTCCCTGATCCGGGCGATCTCTTCAGCCGTCAGGGCCCGTTTCAAGAAAAGATCCTGCAAAACTTCGGAAGAGATCTCGGGCGGCAGCTTTTCAGCCCCCTCCTTCTTTTCGGAAGGCGTAACCGTCAAAGCGCCTATCGCCACCGCGGCCGAACCTCCCGCTACCCACCAGACCCAGCGGTGCATCCTCAACTCACTGCGCGACTCGCGGGAAGACCCATCGTCCGAACTCCAAAAAGCTCCCGGCGCAGGTTTGTGCAAAATAAGCCTGAGCATGCCCGCCACAAGCCTCCCGATCCCTTTGACGATGAACCCGAGAACGATCCCCGCAAGGACCGCGCTGAAAAACAGGGCATTGATGCCGATCATCGTGCCCTCATAGACCGCTCGGAAGATCCTGGGGGTCCTCTGTTCGGTCGCCGCAACCGCCGCGCGCAGTTCTGCCCGCTTGTCTCCAAAGCGCTTCAATGCCTTTTCGACCCTCTGGTCATGAGCCGCTTTCAATGCTTCTTCGCCCATTCCTTTCGGCTTTGTCCGGTCCGGCAACCAAGGAAGGATCATGACGATGATCAGAAAGATCCAGGCCAAGCCCAAAAAGATCACGGAAGGATCGATCATCCAGACAAAAACGGGGATCCCTCCTGCGATCTCGACCGTGCGGGTAAAAAACTCTTTCATCCCGACTTCGCGGATCTGTTCCGCAACGATCCCGAAAAAAGGATAGGCCATGATCATTGCCATGCCCGCTCCGATCGCAAGCGCACTGTAGTCCCCCTTGACTCTGACTTCCGCCCGGCCGGCCCGGATCGCGGCCTTTAGGTCACCGAGGATGCCTGACAGGTTATTGATCTCGGGCCCGGTGAGTTCCAGACTGTAAAGTTGCTTATGGATCTTTGCATGCAAGAACCTCAAATAAGTCAGGATCGGCTCGGGATCGAGGATGTCCGTATAAAAATCCAAGGGCTTTTGCCCGTTCGGGGTCCCCCGAAATGAAAAACTGGCGCTTTGGGTTTGTGCGCTGACGGTTGAACTTAAAGCAAAAATAGGAAGTTTCTTTTTCTGCGGAGCTTCGCTCGGATCCTGGATCTCATGCCGAAGATTCAGCACGGTTCCTTTTTCAAAAACCGAATAACGGCCTTTCAAATGACCGCTCACGATAAGAAGGGTCAACAAAAAGACGAAGGTCATTTCTCTGGTTTCTTCCATGCCCTGAAGATCTTCTGCTTCCTGAACCGCCTTCGCCAATCTCGCGATGAACAGAACGGCCTCATTGCCGCCGAAGGAAAGGGTCCCCTCGGAACCGTCCGCTCTCCGAAGGATTATTTCAACCACAGGCCCCGACTCGCTGCGCAAGTGCAAACCGGTCACCGAAACGCCCGCATGGATGCCCGCCGGCCTCATCTCATTGAAGACAAGGAAGGGTTTGCGCGCGGAGGCCAGGAATTCATCGAGGCGGGGGGCGATCCTGCGTCTCCCGGCTAATTCATCGATAAGTTCTGTCATGGCGAGTTTCGAAAACGCCTCGATATCCACGTTGGAATATTCCTCACGGACCTCGGCGCGGCTGTCTTTTTGCCGCCGGGCCGGAGAAACCGTTCTTTCAAATTCGCCGACACGGTCTAGAAGCTTTTTCAAGACCGCGGCAAAATCGCCTTTTCCTTCGGCTCTTGCCGGATCCGTATCGGCGAGATTTTGAGCTTCCTGCCTTATTTGATCCATGCGCTCCGATAATTTACGTTTTAACGGCTCAAGATCATTATGGGTTCTCAAGGTCCCTGTCTCATCCGGAAAGTAGACCCGGGTCACAAAATTCCAGACTCGCCGTTCATGCTCGTTCAACGCTCTCTGGCGCGGAGCGAGTTCTTCTTGAAGCATAAAGCCCTGGAGTGCCGTGAAAACCTCATCCGTCAAAAGCTTTCTTTGCGAAACCCTGATTTCCGCACGCGGAGGGAACCAGAGGGCGATTTCCTGCCGGCGGTTCTCCGGCCCATCGTCGCTCAAGTGAATGATGTTCGCGCGGTTGTCCACCTTCCCGTTGAACCCGGTAAGCGCTCCCCGCTCGGCATCGCCGCGAATACTGCCGGGCTCGGCTTGTTTAGGATCGGTTGCACCCGCGAACTTGGGCCTGAGGTCCGCGTTAAAAACACCACGGATCCGGATCGCCACGGTCCGGTTCTCCGGAGCCTCGAAACTCGACACAAGTCCGTCCGCAAACCCGTTGAGAAGAACGATCCGCTTTCCCTGCCAGACCCCGAACCGATCGTCCTGGCCCGGAAATTCGACCGGCAACGCAAAAACCCCTTCCCCGACCTTGACCCGTTTAGCCGCCGTTTCAGGAGAAGACCAGAGCGCATCGATCGCCTCCCATGCCGCGGACGGAAGCTCGAAGATCCCGCGAACATGAACAGACCGGTATTCGGTATCCGGAAATTCTTTTTCGAAGATCCGCTGGACCTGTCCACGCTCAACGGCATTGAGGACCCGATAGCCGCGTTTTGCGACTTCCACGATACGCCCGTAATGGGTTTCCATCATGTTCCTCGCCCGGATCGCATCGCCGGAAAGCATGCGGACTTCCTCTGCGCGATATCCGAAGGCAAAAAGACGCTCCAGGATCTCCAGGATCAGTTCGCGCGAAAAATGCCCCGTCGACGGCTTGAGAAGAAGAACACGCTCATCAAGCCCTTCGGCCGCCGCAACCGCCTCGGGAAGCGGCATGATCCGCTCCTCGTAGGCGCCTTGATAGCCTTCGAGGATCCAATCCGCGATCGAGCGGCGCCGGGCCTGTTCAGAGCCCTCATGCCGCACTTCAGCCCGCAACGCCTTGATCAGGAAGATCTTGAGATCATCCAGAACTTCCTTTTGAGAAGTGACCGGAACGCCTCCGGATCTCACGCCGATCTGGATCTTCTCCCCGTAGCGGATCAACATCCGTATCCAAGGGGCTGCCTTCTCCCCTTCGTAAACATACTGAGCTTCTGTCAGACGAAGTTTGCTTTGAAAAACCGGGTGCAGGATCAGGGTCAATCTCGGCGCGGCATAATCGAGTTTTATAAAGAAGGCCTCCTGCCCATTCACCGTAAATTGATAATTCTGCACCGCTCCCTGGGAGAACAGGTCCGTCAGGTAGAGCACATCCCTTCCCCGCTCAAACCACTGACGAAAAGCCTGCGAAGGATCCTCTCCCGGTTCCGGAAGCGTAACGCCAAGATCCGCATTGCGTATTTCGGCCCGCGCTTCTATGGGCTGTTCATCGACGACATAAAGCCGGCCTTCTTTCGCATTTAAACCAAGACGGCCCTGCCGAAAAAGCCGCACAAGCAACAAGTGGAAAAAGATTTTGGTCGCAAGCCACGGACCCCAGATGAATGGATTTAAAAGTCCCGGCCGGAATACGGCATTCGGATTGAGCGGCCTGGGGCCCGGAATGCTCCCTTTGAGTTCGCTGGAGCGGTTCAGTTTTTCAGCGCCCGGCATACGTTCCAGGATCGTGCGAGGATAGCCGGAAACATAGGCCACGATCTCGATCAGTTCATTCAGGGAAAGTTTTCGGATCTGGTGCTTATAAGTCGGCCATTTCTTGATTTCCCATCCTTGCCCCTTCCAGGCCTTCATCGCCGTCGCCTGAACGCGGAACAAAAGGTGCGGAGCGGTTACCAGAGCAATTTGCGGATGTTTTTTCCCGCCGACAAGCGCCGCCACGAGGCCTGTGTTGTGCGTAAAGTTGGCCAGCGTATTGACCGAAGGATCCTCTTCAATCGTAATGGCCTCTTCCGGGATCTTGAGCACGATCCCGTAATTCGAGAGGAAATATTTGATAAGCCCGGCTTCGGTCGTGATGGCTTCGAGTGCCGGCCGATGCTTATTTTCAAAACTCGCCGCATGATGCTTCTGAAAGTAAGCCATGATCCGGTCCCGCAATGGCGGATAACCGCGCCCTTGCCCCCCCACGATAAGGATCGGGATCTCTTTATCGTGTTTTCTCTTGATCTCATGCCATTGTGAGAAAAGGGCGTCATAGGTCTTGAGATCCGGATTCCCCATCACAAAAAGAAGGTCGGGAAGGCCCCGGAAAGAGTCGTCGCGCGAAAGCCAATAAATATAGGACTCGGCCGCGCGGGCCAGCATGCGCGGGAGCAGTCGATCAAGCCACGAACTCCGGACCTCGGCCCGCTCACCTTTGCGTGTGGTTCCATAGCGCAAGGTCGTATCCGAAGAGAAGGGGAACCGGGGCCCCAGCGCCGCATCGAAACCCCCGCGACCGCCCAAGGTGTCCGCAAGCGTCCACTTTGCCGGCCCGGATCCAAAAACATGGAAAGCCGCTTTCCCGGGCGGGGTACGCGCAAAATACATTTCCCCCTTATTGAGCCCCGTCACCTTCTGATGATAACTGCCCGTGACATAGCTCATCAAATAGGCCGGCTTGAAAACACCGTTGAACTCCTCCCCCATCATCTGCCCGAGGACGACGACGGCGTGACTTTCCAGAATCGTATCAACGAGCTCTTGCGATGCTTTCAGAAGATTGACCCCTCCATAGAGCGGAGGCTCCCGGACCATCCCGAACCGCCCGCCCAGTTCTTTTTTCAGCAAGCGGAATTCCGGCCATTCGAGGACCTTCGCAATATCTGCATGAGTCGCATCGCTTTCGCTGCGGATCCCTTTGCCGACAACCGTGATCCGCAGATACGGATTCATCTCAAGAAAGGTCCGGATCAGATGAAGGTGATAGACCAGATCCCCGTTGTCATCCACAAAATAGACAAGCCGTCGCGACCTCCAGACTAGATTTTCGTCGAAAAACACCTCGGTCGAATTGAGCGCAAGGGGCTTTGTCAAAGCTTCGCTCATCAGCGTCCGCGTCCTTTGGGCCGAAGCGACAGGATCCTGTTGAACCCCGGGATCATTGAACCAGATATTGGGAGCCGAAGCGTAAAGCGCGATCCGCAGGGCCCGGCTCAAGGCTTCGATCTTCTCTTCGCGGGATCCCGGAGCAGCAAGCGCTCGCAGAGACCCCTCGAAAACGCTCCCCGGGATCGCCTCCCTGACGATCTGGTTCGCCCGCAGGGCGGCCTGGGCAAAAGAAGCCTCGGCCTCTGGCGGAAGCTTGACGGAGCCTAAAAGCGCAAGATTAGCGAGGCTGGTCGCGATCTTGTTGTTTTCCGCGCCCCCCAGTTTTTCGAAATAGTTCTCGCCGGGCACATCTTCGAAAGTGAGCCACGCATCAAAAAGCCTCCGAAAAATCTCTTGGGCATAGGTCTCGTCCCGGTTCAGGATCCCCATGGCTTTATATTTGACCCGAAGCCTTTCAAAAATACTTTTCAGATAATCGACCGTCTTCGGCCAGAATTCATCCCCCACAAAATCACGATTAACGAACGAATGCGGTTTGAATCCTGAGATCAATAAGCGATGCCGGCTTTCGAGCGTCGCTCCATGTTCGGTCAGAGGATCCAGAAGTTCCAGAGTCTGATCGCGAAGCGCGGTCCCCAGCGGCCCGAAAGGAATCGCTTCGATCTCCTGGAGGATCAGCATCAATTCGACCGTCGGGTCGAGCTGACGCGTCTTATCGCCCGCCCGGACCTCCGCCCGCGCCGGCGGCTTGGAGGAAGGTGTTGACACGTCTTCCACCCTAGAACCCGATGCAAACAAAGCCGCTCGGAGTTGGCCGAGGATCTCGAGAAGAAGACCTGCGAATCGCGCGGTTTCATTCGCTGGTGTCTGAACAAAACGGAGATGCGACATGATCGTTTCCGAAGGGATATTCGTCCGCAGTTGGAGCATGACCGCCATCGCGTTCCGGATCCCGATCAATTCGCGCATGACTTCCGCATCCGCAGGTTTATCCCGAAGCGACCGCAAGGTCCTGCGGACACTCTCGATCCAGGCTAAAAATCCCTCGCGGGAAATGTTCGAAAGGAATGCCGGCGGTACGATCGTATGGAGAATGAACGGATTCTTTTTACCGGGCGCGTCTTCCTGTCGGGCATTCTCACGGACCTCCGCTCTCCTTTTTACCGGAACGAGATTGAGGACTTGCGCGTGAAGCCCTCCCGGAACTCCGACCTCGAGCCCCTCGCGGATCAACTGCTCAAGCGGATAAGTATCGTAAACCTCTCTTGTGAAGTTGTCCTCCACCCGCACGAGGCTTTTTCGCTTGATCTGAAGCCGCTCGGCCACCGTCTGGAAATCCCCTTGCGCCTTGGCAGCGATCTTCTCCGAGCCGTAACGCAGGCCTCGCTCGACCAGCAAAAGCCTTGCCGGATACCCCGTCTCAGAAGGCAAAAGATAAACAGCGATCTTCGAAGGATTGGAAGAATCGAAACGGACCACTCCGCTTTCGGGATCGCTCGAAAGTTCGTCTAGAACCTCCGTCAGACGTTGGCGGACCCACTCAGAGCGAAGGTGCTGAGCATCACGCCCATTCCCAACCAAATAGCCGAGAAGAATCTTCATCGGATCTTCCATCCGCGCGATCATGGCATCCATTTGCCGGAGATATTCCGCCGCCGTCGGGAACGCTTCCAAGGCCTGGCTTTCCTGAATGGAAACGATCTGATAAGACGCGAATTTTTCACGGTTCGTCTGATATACTTCAAGCGCTTTCATGAAAACACGCCGATAAGATTCCGGACGGTCATCTTCGGGGATCACGGTATTCCCCGAACCCGGTTCATCCCAGTTCAAAATCTCCCCTTGTTGTTGAAAAAGCCCTTCCAAAAAGGACGATGTGATCACAATCGCGCCGGTCGCGGCGCCATTTGCCTCTGAAAATCCCGCCGCCTCCGTCCCCCGCGCCCCATCACGGTCCGAATCAAAGGTCACTGCATCCGAGGCCGCAAGAACTGAACGCTGTTCGGGGATCCCCCAACCCGTCGCCACGATCAGCCGCCCAGGCGCTGCCGGGGTATTGATCCGCGCCTGAAGAGCTTTAAGATCCCGATACATGGCCCGCGATTCTTCGCTTCCCTGGACATTGCCGAAAATAATGACTTGAGCGCCTTGAGCGACAAGCCGGGCAAGATTTTCGTCAGTAAACGCCCTTTTGCGGCCGGCTTTTTCATCCACCAATCTCCCGGAATAGCTGATCACGATCTTGTCGGGATCGAGATGGGCGAATTCGGGATCCAGTCTTTGCAAAAACCCGCTATCACGAAGCCTCTTCTTCGCCTCTCGTTTCACAGCGATAAGCTGCTCGGGCTCCGGACCATTCGAATCTCCTTCCGGGTACAATTCGCGGAAAATCCCTTCAAAAACATTTCTCGTTGCGTCGCGATCATCGCCGTTGGTGATCCCGAAAAGAACGCTTTCCGGATCAAGCTCCTGGACCTCCTGCGCATGAACGGCGGCAACCCCACTTCCCCCGTCCGAGGCCCGGACCATTCCGCTGGTCGAGTCATACCACTCCATACGATCAAAATAGCCCTGCCATTCTCCCGGGATCGCCATGCGGTAAAGAAATTCCCTTCCGCCTGCCCTATCAAAGATCCCGCGGTTACGATAAGTATGCGTCACAGCCCAGATCCACGCATCGGACAGAGAAAGTTCCCGGTCTTCTTCCAAAAGCAGATCTTTCAACTCATGCAAAGGATGTCCCGGATCCTCAACGACCCGTTGACGTTCTTCGGCGGAAAGTTTTTCCATCGTATCCGCGATCCGTTTGAATACCGGAAGAGGCCCGAGCTGGCCGTCATTGATCCAAAGGACGGAAGACTCGAAACGCTCCCCGGTAAGTTGCATTTTTTCTTTTCTCTGTTTCTCAAGCCGCTTCACCAACTTCAGGGAAGCCTTCGACATGAATTCCGTAAATTCCGCCCACGTGGCCGCGCCATGCTGCGGGCCATACCGATAGAGCGCCTTGGTGTAATATTCGGTCTCGCCTTCGCTCTCCGGAACATCTTTGATCAAATAAACCTCGATCCCGAATTTATTCTTTCCTTTCAACACCTGGACCCGGACATCCTTACGGCTGCCGTTACGATTAGCGCGGACCGTGAACTGATCGACCTCCCGGAGATCCTCGACCGGGACCGGCTGTTTTGAATAATCCACCGTACGCTCGAGCGTCTCGCGTCCTTCCACATCCCGTTTCACGTTATAAGGATAATAGGGTTCGATCGTCACAAGCTCGGCGCCCGCCTGCATGAGTTTTTTCGCCCCGATGGTATGGAATTGTCCGACACGCCCAAGACCGCCGGCAGCAAGCCAGGTCTCGGGGGAAATATAATAGACGGTCCTCCCCTTGAGATTAGGCGCATGGCGCTCAAGCCAGTTCGGACTCGTTTTTTTCTGGAGGATCAAAAGGATCGCATCCGCCAAGGCGGAACTTTGCAGCGCCTCAGAACCGGCCAGAAAGGTTTCGAGCGTTTTTTTCCTCTTTCGGTCGAGCAAACTGACCGCTTTGAGGACAGGGTAGCGCGCTTCGACGGGATAAAGGGCCCAACGGTCCACGGCCTCCGTATATTCTTGGATCAGGGCTTCAAGCGGTTCCGGATCCCCGGTGCGGGAAAGTCCGTCCAAGGCTTCGGCAAGCTCGCCGCGGATCGATCGGATATGGGCTGTTTTAATGGCAAATTCACGGCGGGAACCGGCGACGCGATAGGAAGCTCCTCCCTGGGTCTCGATCTTCTCCACAAAACCCAACTGCAGCCAGCGGTCCAAAAATCCCCTCACAGCATCACCGGATGTGGCCAATCCCTGCCCTTTCAGGATCCGGATCGCTTCCGAAGCAACCTGATCCGCCGTCGCAGAGATTCCCTCTTTGGGGGTCAGATCCATCAGGACTTTGCCGACCACCGCAAGCCGCTGCCAATCGGCGGTCAGCAGCCCGTCTTTCCGCTCGTTGATCCACTCCAGAAGCGGCTCTCCCATGTACTGCTGGGAAGACTTGCGGACTTCCGCGCGGCCGGCGGAAAGCACGATCGTATCGTTCTCCGAAGAAACGTTGATGTAGAAATGCCTGAGCTGTTGCGCGATGGGATCGCGGATCCCGTTTTGGACGTCGCGGGAAACGACATAACGCGAATCCGGGTTCAAGAAAGAGGGCCTCAATACGAAACCGTTATTCGCATTCGCCGGATCTTCCGGCAACCCTTCGCGAAAGGCGACAAGAACATCCGTCGAATCGACAAAGAGCAAAAGTCTCGGTGAACGTTTGAAAAATTCGACCCCCTCCCGCAACAGGACCTTCGCTTCGGGGGAAAGTTTGAGGCTTATAGAACGCTTGATCAAATCGAGGACGGCATCTCGCCAGGCGGTGACCTGTTCCCGCTGCTGGCGGGTTGTGATAGTCCGATCGAGGCTGTCGAGAAGAAAAACCCGGTAATGGATCTTCTTGAGATCGGAGAATTCCGGTCTGTCACTGACATCAAAAACTCCCGGGTGGTCCGTCTGAACGCTTACCTCCGCGGCTTCCCAAAAGGCCGGCCGGGAAGGAAGCTTTTGAACTCCGCGCGTCTGTTTGACTCCCGCCGGAGGAAATTCTCCCATGAGTTCCGTCGGCTCTGTCATGGAAACGCCGGCGACCGCCTCTCTCGCCGGAGCCGTGACCGGGAACCCGTGTGTTTTCGACGCCTCCAACGGTTCCGTAATCCCTGAAGGCCTCGAAGACCCTAAACCCGCTCTGCCGGAGATCTCCGCTTCGCGGGAACCGCTAGCACCGTAAGTAAGCCGCTTCCCTTCGCCGCCAAAGATCCTTATATCCAAATGCAAAAGCCAAAAAAGCAGCATCCCGAGAGCAAAAAAACAGGAAAAAACCTCGAAAGTCCTTTGAGAAAGAAAGGTGAAGACGCCGCGATGAAACGACATGGCCGCCCATTGGCCGGTATAGACAAGAAGCAAACCGAACGCTGCCGCCAGCATGATCGAAAGCGGAATGCTAAAAAAAGGTTTCGACGGCATTCGGGCCTTTGACGGCTCCTGCCGCACGAGGCTCTCTCCGGCCGTCGGCCGGGCGATCATGCGGTCCGCGGTCTTTCGGAACATCCGTTTGAGATAATTCAGATCACGATTGTGATCGAACTGGAGGAAATATTCGGCCTCCGGTCCTGCAGTCCCCCTCAAGATAAAAATGACGCTCGAGATCGCAAAAGCCGCCGCAAGGCTCGCGAAGACCTCGGGGCCGAGACCGAAAACCGGGGTCAGGAGCGTCGACCAGATAAGGCCGAGGATCGCTCCGCCCACGGCTGCCATCGTCGAAATGAACGCCCGCCCCCAATAAGAAGGGACCTTTAACGCATCGACCGCTTCCGAAAAAGATCCTTGGAACTGTTTTAACGTATTCTGCTCGGAATATTCCCGGAAAACGGCCGCACGGAGCTGGACATCCGTTGCGAACCGCCCCTTCAGACCCCGTTTCGTCGAAAGGATCTCGACGAGAAGCTCTTTGATCCGCGCGCGACGCCGGGCATCCAGTCCGCGGTCTTCTTTGATCGTGTGAACAAGCGCCTCGAAAAATTGTGTGAAGAACACGTCTTCCGTCGCTGGGCGGCTCAGTGCCGAAGGGGTTTTGCCCTCACGAAGCTCCGCCCGAGACCGTGCTCTCTCCTCGACAACATTGGCCAGTTGCCGGATCTGCGAAACAAGCCCGCCGAGGAACGGCGATGCGTGCGCAAGTTCCCAGGCCTTCTGTGTATTTTCTGGGGTCAGAGGATCGAGCGATCGTTCGATCTGGCGGATCGTGTCGATCTGATCGCTACCGAGATCATGGGCCGCGCCCCTGAGGGAGGGTATCTCCTCGGCGATCAGATCCAATTCGCGGATGATATCGTCGCGAAGTTCAAGCATGCCCAAAGTCGGCTCCATACGGACCTCGGCGCGGCCTTGTCCGTCCTCCTCTTTTCGAGAACCTCCTTTGTCCAATTCTCTCTGCTCTTGAAAACCATCGATCAAAGCGCCGAAAAACGCTCCCACAAAACCAAAAACAAAAAGATTGGACGCGATCAGGCTCGGAAACATCCAGGAACCGGCTTCGAGCATTTGCCCGGCCACAAAAACAATTCCGGCCAGAACGCCGAAGCGAAGACCGTTCATCATGGAAGACGGGGACGAAAGCCGCCGCGGAAGGGTCGGTGGTTCCGCGCGAAGTTCCGCCCGCTCAACGGGGATCTTCTTCCACCGGATCATATGCCGGTGAAGGGCTACATCGAAAGCCTGCCGCACCAAACGCACATTGTCGGGATGGGTCTGAACAATCTGGTTCTGCTCCTGAAGAACCCGGTCAAAAACGATCCTCGCGTCCCAGACGGCCTTCGCAAACGCATCCGTATCCCGCGCCCGATCGATCCCGATCGTCGTTTTTTGAACTTCCCGGGAAGCACGAACCGCCGCCCACAGCGCGTTAAATCCGCGGATACTTTCCTCGAGCTTGGCTATGGCTTCCGTTTTCTTTTCTTTTTTCTTTTCTTTCTCTTTTTCCAGGACGATCCGGGCCGCCCGTTTTCCTATCACCTGCAGAAAGCGGGTCCCTCGTTGAGCGATCGGACGGGCTCCGCGCTTCGAAGGAATAAAAGCGAAGGCTTCGATCTCGACAAGCCAATTCGTCCGGCAAACATCCGAGAAGGAAAAGGTGATCGGAATATCCGGGAATTTCGAATCGATCGCCGCTTTGATTTCCTCATAGTCCCCGGGACGTTTGATGTAAACCCGAAGCTGGGGAACATCCCGCAGGCTTCCGCCGCGCTGGGTGATCATCAAAAGAACGCTTTCGATCATGAACAGGGTCTGCTTCACCGGATCGCCGACATGCATAACCTCTTGTCCGCGCGTCGACGCCGTGCCGGAGATCATGACCATTTCATAATCCGGCAACCCCTCCTGATCGCTGCCGACAAGAAGCGACATCGCGCGCGACCAGAGCGGCGGACTTTTCTTGATATGAAGCTTCCGGATCTTGCGCGGATAAACCGCTTCCAGGATCCTTCGGTTGAGCTGGGCCCTCTCGAGCGGGGACCGATCGGCCTCTTCTTCCGCAAGGACTTTTTCGAACAAAGCCCGGGTTTCTTTGTCGAAACCAAAACCTTCTTGGATGGCCCGGTAATCTTCGGGTAGCATTGCTTGAGCCAGCAAACGGTTCAGGGCTTTAGCCCATTCTCTCTTTGAAACCGAGCGGCCTCGCGCGAGCTTCGTCCGTATCGGATCGAGGATCCCCTGATCCCATCCTTCACGCAATCCCGCGCCGGCCAGGATCTCTTGGGCAAAATCCCCTTTGAGGTCCCGCGCGGAAATTTTATAGGGGCCGAATTGATTCCCCGTCACGAAAGCGACCAGGCGCGTCCAAAAAGAAGGCCCTTTCTCGGCGGCAAGCAGGACCTTTTGAGTGTATTCGAAGGGATTCATCTGGGTCGCGCTCTCGAGGCGTACCGCGCGGACCCCCGCATGTCGGGGGATGAACCCCAAGGCCTGCATCGTCATCGTTCCCCTCAGCATACCGATCCCCGTTGAAGCGGGCCAAAACGGATTCTCCTGGCTCGCTCCTTCGATCAGCCCTTCCCCGAACGGGACCGCTTTATTGCCCGGCATGGAGGAAGTGAAATAGTCATAACGTGCGTCGTTGAGTTTCTGATAGCGTTGGCCGCCGTTCAATAGACGGAATTCATAGAGCTCTTTGATGCCAAAGATCCGGCGGATCCCGTTGATCAAGGAACCGATGAGGACTTCCAGGATGCGGATAGGTTTGAGGAATCGGGCCCCAAATTGCGTTTTGGGGTCCTGCTTAAGAATATCGTTCTGATAGAACCAGGTCCGAAGCACTTGCCGGTAATCGAGGACATAATCCTGCGGGATCTTCCCGAGCGTCTTAAGTTTGGCCTCCGCCGCCTTGAGCGCGGCATAACCTTTGTCGAACATGTCCATCGTCTGGTCGTACGCGTCAAAGATCTCCTTGTCCGGGCGGATCCCCTCGATAAAGACCTGAAAAAGATCTTCGTCCCCCACCACGACGATATTTTCGTTCACACGGATGATCTCGGCTTTCGGTCCCTCGACCGCGTTGACCTCGACAACGAACTTCCCTTTATGAGCGGGAGATTGCTCAAGCGTCGAAGTCGCGATCGGCGGCGCAAGACCGCTCGCGAAATATTCCATCAGCGCCTTTTTGATCTTTTCGCGTTCGGAATCCCTGATATCCCCGTACGAAATAACCTGCCGGAAGATATCCTCTTTGGTGATATTCCTTTCGGCGAGTAGACGGTCCAGCTTGGCAATGACATCGCGGATCTGCTCTTCAACCGAGGCATTCACATTGTCAGGCGCAACCGTAAAAGGCACCCATCTCTTTTTACCGAGCGGGACTTCCCAGCTGCGCGACTCGATCAATGGTGCTTTGCGGAGTTCGGCGCGCGGTTTGGGTTTTTGAGTCGCCCTGTCAAAACGGCGCTGTTGGAAACGCTCGCTGGCCCCCAGGTAAGAACCCGCCCTTGCCGAAACCGAAGGATCGGCCCTTCGCCTCTGGACATCCTGGGCCTCCTGAAATGCTCCCACATGAGCGACTAAAGCATCCGTTAGTTCCGGCGGAAGATAATCCTCGCCGGCCGCGCCGAAGATCACCGTCTCCAAGACATGGTTAACCTGGATCAACGTAGCGTCTGCAACAACATCATCAAAAGTGAAGATGTTTGCTTTTTCGGGATCGGCCTCGCCGCGATGCCTGAGGGCCATACGAACCCACGCCTGAAAATCTTTCCGACCGATGGGCAAGCGAAGGCTTCGCAGCGCTGCGACTTTCCCTGGAAGTTTCTCGACCAGGAACCGGTGGACCGGGACCTCGATCCCGAAAAGCGCATCGTCGACCGCCCGCTTGTGAACCTCCAGATCCGCCCGCACTTCAGACCGCAGGTCCATGACGCGATCGAGGACATCATTGAAACGAGGATCCCTCGGATCCCTTAAACGTTGAAGACTCCGGGCGATATCCCTGGCACCGCTGAAATCTCTTCGCCCTAGGGCAATCCTCAGTCGGGTCAAACCGTCCAAACCAAAATGGGAAGTTTCAAGGAAGGCGATCTCTTGGATCAAAGGCTCTATAGAATCATCTGTAGTCCTTGTCTCAGCCCGAGCGCGCCGGGCCAAGAATCTTCGCATCAGCGCCTCCGCCGAACTCGTCAGCCCCGCCCCCGCCAAAGGCAATACCCCCATCAGGATCGGCAGGATCCTTTTTGTCGCATACACTTTCCCAAGTTCTACTCCCCATTGGTCAAAGCTGAAAATGTTAAGGATAATCCCCTCAGCGAAGATCTGATGCTCGTAGAGCGCGATCAATTTTCCGAGGGAGCGGGGATCCAGCCTGTCAAAAAGCAGTGAATTGGACGGCTTGTTCCCCGAAAACGTTTTTTGGCGGGCCAGCCACTCCAGGTCCGTCAGAGAGCGGTCCCGATACCGCGGATCGCGCTTAAGTTCTTCGAGCGCTTCTTCGAACGTCTGGCCGATCGCGAGCGCCTCCGGCTGCGCGAAGAAATTCGCCATGAACGGCTCGTGATGCCCTGGGACATTGTGATTCGGACGGATGAATCCGATGAAATCGGTCGGGATCGGAACGACCCCCTGGTGCTTCTGCTGGAAATACGCGTGCTGTCCGTTCGTTCCAGCCTGTCCGAACAGCTGGGAACTGGTATCGTAGGAAACGGCTTCCCCGCTTCGCGAAACGCTTTTTCCGTTACTTTCCATGCCCAGCTGCTGAAGATAGGCGCCAAGGCTATGGAGCTCCTGGGCATAAGGAGCGATCGCCATCGTCTGAGATCCGAGGAAGTTGCGGTTCCAGATATTCAGAAGCGCTTTGAGGACGGGAATATTTTTTTCGAAAGGAGTGGTCCGAAAATGCTCGTCCATCTCATGGGCCCCTTCGAGCAAACGAATAAAACTCCCGCTGCCGATAGAGACCATGATGGAAAGACCGATCGCCGACCACAAAGAGTACCGGCCGCCGACCCAATCCCAGAACTCGAAGATGTTCTCGGGGTCGATCCCGAATGCCTCGACCTTATCCCGGGCCGTCGAAACCGCGACAAAATGCTTTTTGACGGCCTCCCGGTTCCCTTGATAATAATGCAAGATCCAGTTTCTCGCGGTTTCGGCGTTCCGCATGGTTTCTTGCGTCGTAAAAGATTTGGAAGCGACGATAAAGAGCGTTTCCGCGGGATCGATCCTGCCCGTGATCCCGTCAAGCCCGGTCACCTTCCCCGCGATATCCGCGCCGTCGATATTGGAAACATAATGCACTTCGACATCACCCGTTCGGAAAGCCGCAAGCGCTTCCGTCGCCATGTAAGGGCCGAGATCGGAACCGCCGATCCCGATATTGACGATATGCCGGATCTTCTTCCCGGAAAATCCGCGCCATGCTCCGCTGTGGATCGCCCGGACAAACCGGTCCATTTTGTCGAGGACCCCAAGGACCTCCGGCATCACATCCTCGCCATCGACCCAAACGGGCCCCGCGGACTCAAGTTGCCCCAAAGCCCCCCGCTTGATGTTCCGCAGGGCCGTATGAAGGACTGCGCGATCTTCGGCCTCATTGATCTTCTCTCCTGCGAACATCTGAGCGATCGCCGTTTCAAGCGAAGTCGCCTCGGCAAGCGCCAACAGATTTTGCATGATCTCATCCGAAATAAGATTCCTCGAATAATCGAAATAAAGATCTTTCCACTCCACCGCAAAAGCACCGGCTCGGGCGGGATCCCCGGCAAAAAGGTCCCTCAAATGCCATTGCCGGACAAGGTTCACAAGATGGCTCAGTCTGGTCCAAGCGGTCGTCTTCGTCGGATCGATCCGGGAAAGGACCGGGGCCCGAGGAGATTCCGTGACTCGAAGTTCCGCCCTTGGTTTAGTCTCGTCGGGAAAGGACAACGGCGCTGTCAAACCCTGCGTAGCATCCTTCGTCCCCTTCGCCCGTTCTTTCACCGGACGGATCACGAGATCGAAAACCCCCGCCTCCTCCAACGGAACAAGGGAAAGCGAATAATGCCGCTGGGGGTCGCCCAGGATCTCCCGGACCCGCTTTTCGATCTCGGGCCAATTGACCGGCGTTACGATATCGCGAACGGGGATGATCACCTCCTGTTCGGAGGAATTGACAAGACGCAAGAAAGAGAACGCTTTGAAAAAGAACCGCGCATCGGCATCCACGACGCCCCTTACTTCGGCATCCTTTTGCAGAAGGTTCGGCATATTTCCGCGGGGGGCATAAAGAAGCAGAAGATCGCGCAGCCAACCCACGACATTCTCCGGAGTTTGCGGGGCCAAATTCAAAAATGCCTGGCCGGTCTCAAGTTCCGCTTCGGCGCCCCTTGGAATGCGAGGACGGGAGGATTCTTCCCCCGTTTTGTCCCGCAATTCAGCCCGTTGCGCAGCACCACGGGCTTCGGCACGTTTTCTGGCATAGGCGATCAAATAAGGCTGCGGTTTTTGCCCAGCCGTCCCGACATTGATCTGGGGCTCGATACGACGGACCGGCGCCACGAGCTCAAATCCTGCTTTTTCGAGAAGGAGCCTCAAATAGACCGGGTCGGTAAGGAAGACCCATCCCCGGATCTCTTTTCCACCAACCGTTTTCTTTTTAACCGAGACCTCATTTGCACCCGGCGCCCAGCGCACATACAGAATGCCGTCGTTACGGAGGATCTCGGCGGCCTTATCGAGAGCGCGAAGCTGGTCCCGCGGAGACATATAGAGGAGAACATCGCTTGCGAAAACCGCCTGATAGGTCCGAGGCGGCGTAAAGAACCTGAAGTCCCCCGTAAAAAACCTTTGCTGTCCGTCAAAGGTAAATCCGAATTTCTTCCGCACAGCCTCTACCGCATCAGGCGAAACGTCGATCCCGTTCAAATTGGCATAGCCCTTCTCGAAGAAATAGCCCAGGTTTTCGCCGAGCCCCATCCCCACATCAAAGATGGCCGCTTTCGGATCGGGCAATAATTTCAAAAATCCGTCGAGCGCCTCACGAGCCTGGGGATCTTCGTTGTCGCGCGTTTTCCCCTGTCCGAATCCGACGGCCAGATCTTCCCAATAAAGGTTGTTATCGATGGCCGCGGCGCCGCTTTCATCGAATCCCTTCACAGCTTCCGTAAAAAGCGCGCTCTCGTGATCCGCATAAAGGGCCCGGAGCTTCGCCACTTCGGGCACTTCCGAAGGGATCCGCAGGAACTGTCGCACGAGATCTTCGAAAAGACGGTAGCGGGCCATCGGATCCGCGGGAACCGAAGGAACGCTCGCCGCGTGTTCGTACAACCGGATCCCGGCAGGTCCTAAAACCTTTCTCGCATCATCGGCGCCTCGGAGCTGGAGGAAAGGCGCATGCACAAAAATGGCTTCTCGCGGAAAGGTCGTCTGACTTCGCAAAAGCGCAAGACTTTTTTCCGCATTCTGCTGCATATTACGCGACGCTTGCTCGACCAGGATCGCCGACTCGGGAACCCCGAGCCGAATGAGCGCTTCCTGGTAAAGGACCGCCTCCGGGATCCATCGTTTACCATCCGGCGTCGTGCCGTAATTGCCGTCTCGGGCATCTTTCACATGTCCTCCATAACGGCCGGAGACGAGGATCTTCGGCGCGCGCCCTTCATGATAGAGTCGCGCAACCTCTTCGGGAACGCTCATGTCCCCGCTTCCGAAAACGATGATGAGATCCGCTTTTTCGGGAAGCGGCTCGCGTTTGGCCATCACGCGGATCATCTCCTCAAGGATGTCCTTCGACGTCCGAACCTCGGCGCGAGATCCGCTGGATGATCGAAGGAATTCGCGGGCGGCCTCGAGCAGATTCTGGAATTCGGTTCTTTTGGCCGGCCCCGCGTTCCAGATCTCAGGACCGGAATGCGCTGTAGAAGAGATCCAGTTACGGAACTCGATCGCTCGAGACCAAGTCGCCCCGTCGTTGTCCGCGGTCGCATCGATCGTAAATTGAAGATCCCGCAAAACGCGGAAAGCTTCTTCCGCAAGAGGATCTTGAAACGGCTCCGGCCGGACTTTTTCCGGAACTTCCTGGGACGGGCCCAGCCCGCCCGAGGTTTCGGGCTTCACTTCGTCCGGCAAAACTCCCGGAGGAGTTTTCCCTTGAGGAAGTTCGACGCTTTCTACGATCTCGAGCCGCACGGGATACTGATAATCCAAGAAAGCCGCATCATCGGGATCCAGATCAAAACGTCTGACAAGGGCCAAGTGCTGCGGACTGTTGGCGATCATCCAACCGAAATCCTGCGGATCGGCCGATTCGTTCAATCGCAAATGAACCCATCGGACATTCTCTCCACGCACCTCAGCGCGGGCGGGAAGGATTTTTGCTTGGACAAGTTTCTTAGCCCACCAGCGATAAAACTGCAACTTCTCGGCGGGCGTGCCGTAGCCGCCAAGCCGCTGCCAAAGATCGATCATTGCTCTTCTCACTTCTTCCGGTGTTTTCAACCCGGCCCAGGCGATATCCCTTTCTTGCCAGCCCATGTTCTCAGGATCGAAAGAAGGCGCTTTGGCTCCCCAAACTCCGGTGGCTGTTTCGGTCAAAGCTTCGAGAACAGCATCCGAAAGTTCTTCATCGCTGTAACCTTCGATCACTCGGTCAATGAAGACGAGACCATACTTCTTTGAAAATCCAGAAAGGCTTTCTCGGAGCTGTGGGATGAATTGCCATAACGCACGGTCTTTCAACGGTTTCCTATCAGCCGTCCATACCAATCTATTTTCATTAAGACTGACTCTAAAAAAGGCCGTATCCCTGTCCCATCCCTCTGCGGAACTGTAGGCAGCATATTCCACCTCTTGAAATCTATCTCGCAGTCTTGAAGCAACAGTCCGGATCGACAGACCCGGAATGACGACTTTGGCAGGCGCTTCTCCTTCTAACCACTCCGTCGAATCCTCGAGGCCGAATATGAAATTAAACACATTCGTTACGCTCCTCGCCTCCGCACGGACAGGAACTTTGACTATCAGACGCACGGACCAGCGCTGCGCCATCGGAATATCATCAGGGATCTGCGCGACCATGGGCGCTTGAAGCCGCAAACCGGTTTGAGATTCAAGATAAGTTTTGAATTGGAACATCTCTCCCAATCGGCCACGCGCTTTAGGTTCGCTATAATCCGCGATAAAGACCCAATAATACTGATAAGGGTCGGCCCCCTGGCGAGGCCGTTTGATAACATAAGCGTCTTGGAGACCGGATTCAGCGACGTTCCCTTCCAAAAACGCTTTATAGGCTTCCGATCCATCGGGATCTGCTTCAGCGCTAACGGCATCAGAGGGAGTCCCTTCTTCAGGAGCGGGCGGCGTAGTCACATCCGAAGCGCGAGGCGGCAGATCGATAAGACGAAAAGCCAAGACCACAGTCGAAGCCTCGGACGAAAGGATCTTAATGGCAGTCTCTTCGGCCAGTTGGTAACGAGCGCCCCATCCCGCATCGCTTGAGATCGCGGCTCCAAAAGCTCTCAAGGTCTTTAGTTTTTTAGCGCCGTCGCCGGGCACATCCGGTCGGATCGGCCATTCAAGGGTGACCCTCTTCTTTTCCGCGCTGAATTTCAATTCAAGCGGATCCTCCGAGCGGTACCACTCCTGGGACGTGATCAGACCGACAAGATCACTGATATCAAGATCGGCGGCCTCTCCTTCTTCCCTCACCTCGGCCCGTAATGAAATAACACGGGCCTCGGCGCGAAGGCCATGTTTGGGACGCAACTCCCGGTCCGCATTGTGGAAAAAACTCCTCACGGCCACCGGCATCCCGACGCTCTTGCGCGAATCATACCCCACTTGATTATTCAGCCATCTCCGGAAGGTTTCAAATTGCGGCGGTCTTGTGATCCTCGCCCTTTCAAGAAAACGACGCTCTTTTTTCAACAACTTTTCGAAAAAGCGAATGGCGCCTTGATTTTCCGGGGTCGGATCAGCTTCCTTTGCCATCGCAAGCGCTCTTTCGATCGCGGCTAGCGCGGTTATTTCGGCAACGGCCGTCACCACGGGTTGAGCGACATCACTTCGCAATTCCGCCCGCCCTTGGAGGCGAGGCGTCTCGCCTTGGGCGGACGCACGGCGACGGCGCGAAACTTCGCCGTCCGAAGTCACGGGCCCCATCACCCCTTCCGCATTGGTCACGCTGGGTGTATAGCGGTTGAGATAATTCCAAAGGAGCGAGCGCTCATTGAGAAGCGAAACGTCCCAGCCCCGGACCCCGGCAAAGATCCTTTCGAAATGCGCGAGCACATTGAAAACAAATTCCTGGCGATGCGGTTTTCTCGCTTCCTGGCTCAAAGCGATATCCACCAGCGGCGCCAAAAGACTTTTCAGGATCGGGAGTGAGTAAGGAAGGTAAACATTGATGGCGCGATCGGCATTGGCCCGAGTTTCAAAAACGCGGCGGGTTTCGGCGATACGTTGTTCCTTCCACCGGCTGATGACCTCCTGGACAGTCTTTTCAGGTCCGACCACCAATGTCGAAAGGATATCGAGCATCAGACGAATATCGTAGCCTGTGAGCAAACCGTTCCCCTGGAGCAAAAGGTCCGGACTGTTATAGGTGAAAAGACCGTAATGCGGGCCATAAGGTTTCACCGCTTCGACCATGGCATCTGAAAGCGCCTCGTTCCCGCTTACGATCAGGACTTCATCCGTTTCCAAACGCATTTTTTGTTGCTTGCCGGTTTCATCGCGAAATGAAATTTCATTTCCTTGCAATATCCCCCGGACTTCCTCGGGCCCCGCAAATTCGATATCCAGAACCTTGACTTTGAAACCACGCTCGCGAAGCCCCGCTTCAACTCTTTCGGCGATCACATGCTTTCCGGACGACCGCATCCCGCCCATCAGCACGACATTCCCTCCTTGACGGGAGCGAATTCGATCGGCGATCTCTGTCACCGCTCCTTCGATCGAGCGATGAAGCGTTTCATCGACATCGGCGATCAGCTCTTGCCGCTCTTTTGCGTTCAATCCGTTCAACTGATGCACCGTCGCCGGCGTTTGATCGAGCGCTTCTTTTTCGATGGTATACGGTAATCTCCGGGAAGGAAAAAGAAAGACCCTCAGAAGGATCGTCAGAACGCGAACAAGCCGCCCCCACCGATCGGACGGTTTGGACAAAGGTTTTCTGTATTTTTTGTAAAAAACCGATTGAGGATCCGCCAGTTCCGCATTCACGATCCGGGCCAGGGCCGTGATAAAAGCGGCCTTGCGAAGGTTCGTCTTTTTCGCCCGGGCGAGTTTGACCACGCTGTAAAAGGCCTTCAGAATGCGGTCTTCCATCATGCCGTTGACCATCACTTCGGGCCACTGTTCATTGACGTTATTCTGCCGCCATTCGAGGAAAGAGACGATCACGCCGCCCGCATTCGCGATGACATCGGGAACGATCAGGGCTCCTTTTCTTTCGAGGATCTTTTCAGTTTTCCGATTCTTGATCGGCCCATTCGCCCCTTCGACGATCATTTTCGCCCTGATCAGGGGGGCGATCTTTTCATCCACGGTATTCTCGCCCGCCGCGAGCGTCAGGATGTCGACATCGCTTGACCAGAATTCCGCCACCGGAACGATCCTGGCTTTTCCAGGATTCGCTTCGGCATAAGCGCGGAGCGCGTGTCCTTTGAATTTCCCGAGGTTCTCTTCCACGGAATAAAAACGGTTCACAAAATCATTGAGCTCGGGAATATCCAGCCCTTCGGGACCCACACTTGCGATCGCCATCGCTTCCTTGGGATCATAGGCTTCCTTGATCGCCATGATCTTTCCCCCGGCCTCGGCGTAGAACCCGGTCGCATATCCCCCGACGTTCCCGCCTCCTTCCACCGCGAACCGAAGCCCCTTGATCTCGGTCCCGATGCCGAGCATTTTTCCAAAGATTTTCAGAGCTTCGCGCGTAATGAAATAAACGCCGCGTCCGGTAGCCTCGCGCCGGCCTTTCGAGCCTCCCTTGTCTACCGGTTTCGACGTAACAAAGCCAAGCGGAGATCCCTGAACCATTTTGAGATTTTGATGTGCCGGGTCTTTCAGATAAAAATCGAGATAAGGCGTTCCGGTATCGGGGAATGAATTTTCAAGGAATCTGCGGAATCTCGGCGTCATAAAAAGCTCCGCATGTTTGATCTTCAGATACTCATCCGCCATCCATCCCATGATCTTTTCGGAGGTCCCGATATCGGGAGCGGGAATATCATCCAGAGGCCCGATCGTATCGGGATTTTTCTCGATAAGCGCCCGGACATAGCCCCGGGTCAGCCGCGCAAGTTCGCCTTCGGAAAGAGTGCTCGGATCAATCTCGATGCCGCCTTTTCCACCGCCGTAAGGAAGTCCCGCGATCGCGTTTTTGACGCTCATCCACATCGAAAGCGCCTGGACATCCTCCACATCCACATGCGGACTGTACCGCACGCCCCCTTTCCCGGCGCCCAGGGCCGCGTTGTGATAAACGCGGTAGCCTTTGAAGGTCCGTGTCGAGCCATTATCCATCCGCGCCGGAATAGAAACTTCCGTCACGCGGTAAAAAGACAAAAGCCAATCGAGAAGTTTCCGGTCAAGCCCCATCGCTTTGGCCGCCTGACGGACCTGCTCCTTCGCGTTCCGAAGCGCGATCGCACCCGCCGACGCCTGTCGCACTTCGGCCCTGCCGGATTTTTTTTCGGTCGAAGCTGGCTCGACCTTGTCAGGGGCGGCCGCGCGAGAAGAGCTCTGAAGCTGGGCCCAAATCTCCGCTTCCCTTTCATCCAAAGCCGCAAGGCGCCGGGCAAGATGCACGGCCATGCGGGGGTCGGTTCCGAATTGTTGATTGAGGCGTTCCCTTTCTTCCTGGATCGTTTGAAGCTCAAGAAGCGCACGATCTTCCGATACGCGCGTCGCCATCGCCGGAGAAAGAACGCCCGCTTTTTCTGCCTGTCGCAGTTCAGCGCGGGGAGGATTTTGAAACTGTTTCAGTTTTTCGCTGACCCGCTTATACAGATCAGAATCTTCGTACACCCCTTTGATGAGCAAAAAGATGTTGTTTGCTTGCTTCGCTTTTTCCAGAAGCGCAGAATCGATGCCTTCCAAGACCTCCACTAAAGCGCTTATGCCGACTTCTCTCATGGCAACGACCACAGGATCTTCCCAAAGTTTTCGTTCCGCCTTTTCCACAAAATCCTCATCATGGATATTCGCCAGAACAAGCGTGTTGGCTAAATACTGATGGACTGTGAGATTCCCGTTATATTCCAACGCCATGCTAATACCGCTTTGAGGGGTCACTCCCATTTTCTGCCAGACGGGATAGACCCTGGCAAAATTGCCTTTCTGAGAGGCCCATTCCTCAGTGCCTTCCTCCATTTTCAACTCGCCGTAGTAAACCGGGATCTCCAGTCCTGACCCGAAGTCGATCTTTTTGACAGGAAATATCCTCGACTTCGCGAAATCATCCATAAGCTTCCCGCCCAGGCTTGCGGCTAGAGACGGGATAGGATCGTCCGGTGTCAATGTCCCGCGCCAACTCAGTTCCATATCCTGATAACGCGACACACCGTGTCGTTTGAATAACTCCACGATATATCCGTAATTCGCAGGTTTAACCTTTTTATGAAAACTATCCACGCTCACGCGAATAAAGAGATTCTTCAGCGGCTTCTTGCCGAGTTCGCGCCTGGCCTTCGCAGCTCCGGCGATATCATCAAGCAACCTTTCCGTTCTTGTTTCGTCCGAGAACATGATGCCGCTCGTGATAATCTCGATCTCTTCGACGTCGGCTTCTCTGATAAATTTCAGAAGGGACGGCATCCGCGTCAGCGGCTCCCCGCCCGTCAGCCCGATCTTTCTGAATCGTTTTTCTTTCAGATACTTAAGGATCCTGTCCACGTCCTTTTCATTGAAAAAAACTTCTTTTCTGCGATCTTGAACGGCATGCATGAAACAGAATGCACATTGGACTGGGCAGAAATTTGTCAGCGAAATATAGAGCTCTTCATATTTCAAAAATTGTTCCCGAGAATATGCCCGCGCTTCGGCCCGAGGTTTTGCGCTAATGCCTAATCGCCCAACGGCTAACGGCTGAATGATCGCTCGGAGTTCCGCCCGGCCGTTCGGCGAGATCACCGCGTCAGCGCGACTCGCGTATTCCATCGTGCCCGCTTTCGCGGCCGCAAGTTCCCCCGCCTGCGAGAAGATCGAACGTATGTAGGCCTTGGTGCCCGCCTCGTCCGCTTTCGTGATTCGCGGCGTCAATCTCGCGTACGTGTAGCCCTTCGATTCAAAATGTTCCCGGAACGGTTCCGCGTGGAATCCGCCCGTCACCACCGCTACCCGGTCCGTCCCCAGTTCCTTGATCCGCTCTTCGACACGCCTCATCATGATCGTGTCGCGCTGCTTCGCGAATGAATAAAAAGACATTGCCTTATTGAACAGATCATCGATCTCGGCCAGATTCTCGAACGCCACGTCTTTGACGCGATTGTCTTTGTTGAGCGCCGAGAATCGGGAGGCGATATTCGAAGGAAGCAGAGGCGTATGGGAGTAGGACGGTATGGCAGTATGGAGTATGGAGTATGGAGTATGGGGTTTTGCTGCATCCTGTGTACTGCTTACTGTCATACTGTTATATTCGCTGTCCGTCAATTTCAACTCGAACAGTTTCTCCAGCAACTGATAATCCGAAAGCAGCGCCACCAGCGCTTTTTCCTCGTCCGTCTTCGACATCCGTTCCAAGAGCTTCCCTTTCAACTGCTCCACTTCCGCCATCAGCGCCCCCGCCTCAAGCTCCGTCGACAAAAGCCACTGCCCAAGATAACTCTTCACCTGCGGGTATTTCCCATGCGCGAAGTCCCTCGGCAAATATCTCACCATGTCCTCCACCAAGGACTCCGATTCCGCGCCCGAAAGCGGGATCTCGTGGATCGGGGTCCCGAGCACTTTCTCGATATAACCGTAAAGGTTCCGTGCGGAGATCCATTTCCCGTGGATCCGCGATTGCGCTCTGGTCAGATACGGCTTCACCGCGGCGAGGAATGCCGCGCGCTCGCTCTCGAATTTCGCGGCGTCGAATTTCTCCGCGAGGTCCGTCGTCACATACAGCCTCACCAGCATCGGCCACTCGGCCTGATAGCCCGGGTCCGCGAGGTCCCAGCCGTAGCGCTTCGCTTTCGCGCGCAGGAACTTCGTCCATTCGCCGAAGCTCATCCGCTCCAGGGCGTACGATTCCTGCGCTCGCATGAATCCTTTCAGCGTGTCGTTCAGATAATGACCCGAAAGACGCGCGATCGATTCGTCCATCGCCTTCAGGAACTTTCCCGTCGATTCTTTCGCTTTCAACACTTCGATGAACGCTTGCTCGTTCGCTTTGTAGGCCGCGAGGTCTTCGATGCCGTAAGCCGAAGCCGCCTTTTCATCGAGAAGATAAAGCTCCGCGCCGTGGACAAGCGCTTTTTTCGTGAGGTAGTCGTTGGCTTTGCGGTTGCGCGTTGGGTCGTTCGGAAAGAAATTCAGGATCGCGGGATCGAGTTTCGCCACCGCGCCTTCCACCAGCACCGTCTTGATCCCGAGCGTCTTTGTCAGATGATTCAGCAGCGCCTGGATATTTTTCTGCGCTTCGAAATTCCCGTGCGCCGTCTGAATGTGCACGATCGCCGGCCCTTGCGCCGTTTTCAGATGATCGAGGCGCCCGTGCTTTGTGGGAATGCTGATCGCACCCCAAGAAGCGTGGTCCGAAGCTTGGCGAACACCGATTTCCGTCACTGGAAATCCTGGCGCACCATAAGAAACATTGGTTGTGATGAAAATAACGGTGGTGAGGGCAGCGACAGCAGCTTTAAAGGGTCGAGCGCGCATACCTTGTGTAAGAATTCCCGCGTTACCGATTAAGGTAAAGTTATTCTATTGTCTTACGCTTAACTTTTAAAAAATCTCAGGAAAGACAAAGATGCAAGAAATTTAACCGTCATGAATGGCTTTGTCAAGTATAAGCCATACAATTTGTTACGAAAAATCCACCCCTGCCGATTTAGCACTCTTTTTCAGTATAAATCCGGATCGTTTTTTCCCATTTTCAAGTCACCGGCTAGCCCTTGGTAAAATAGGCCCTAATTCATGCTTGTTCCGATCAAAAACTAGCATTCTTGCCTCTTCCGTACATTTTCTTCGCGTAAAAAACTCGAAGATCCTCTCACAGACCCAATATCCTAACAGCGAATAGCGGCTTTCCCCGGCTCCGTGACATTTTCCGGAAGTTTAGGTAGAATACCGCTTCCGTTTTTTTACCGTATCTTTTCACCCAGAAAAGGAGTTTTGCCATGTATAAATTGGTGCTTCTGCGTCACGGCGAAAGCGTTTGGAACAAAGAGAATCTCTTCACCGGATGGACCGATGTCGACCTTTCCGAAAAAGGCTGCCAGGAAGCGCGCGAGGCCGGACTCACCCTCAAAAAAGAGGGTTTTACTTTTGATTATGCCTTTACCTCGGTCCTGAAACGGGCAATCCGGACGCTTTGGCTCACCACCGATGCCATGGACCTCCTGTGGCTTCCGGTCGAAAAATGCTGGCGGTTGAACGAGCGTCACTACGGAGCTTTGCAGGGACTTAATAAAAGCGACATGGCCGCAAAATACGGCGAAGAGCAAGTCAAGATCTGGCGCCGCAGCTACGATGTCCGCCCCACCGCTCTCGAAGAGAACGATCCGCGCAATGTTCGCAAAGACCCGCGCTATGCCGGACTGAAACCCGGCGAAGTCCCTCTCACCGAATGCCTGAAGGACACGGTCGCGCGCGTCATCCCCTGCTGGAAAGAAAGGATCGCCCCCGCGATCCGGTCCGGGAAAAAGATCATCGTCGCCGCGCATGGCAACAGCCTTCGCGCCATGGTCAAATTTCTCGATAACATTTCCGACGAAGCGATCGTCAGCATGAACATTCCGACCGGTCTTCCGCTTGTCTATGAACTTTCTTCAGACCTGAAGCCGATCAAAAATTATTATCTCGGGGACCCCGAAAAAGTAAAAGCCGCCATGGCCGCTGTCGCGAATCAAGGCAAAGCGAAATAAGGCTTCGCCCGCCTCGAGATATTCCCGCGCGTGCTGTCCCTTTCCAGCTCCAGACCGCCCCGTTCCTCCTCGCCCGTAAAGAGTCTTTTTCCTTAATTAAAGAATAATTACAATCTAATCGATATTATTTGACAGACAACCATTAGTTGTATTATCTTGTAATCTGCATACGATATATCGAATATGAATTTATACGATTTCAAAATTGCCAGATGTTTTCAGTTCAGTTTCCGTCCTTCTTTCCGCAAACAGTCTTAAGGAGATTCTCATGACCGAACTATCGACTCATCTCGCCTCGATCGCCGTCAAAAAAAGGAACGGCCAGGAAGTCCCATTCTTCGCCGTCCGGATCCAGCGCGCCATCGCCAGCGCTTTCAAAGCGCATTGCGGACTGCCGCAGGAATCCGACCTTCCCGAAGATCTTGCCCGCTCCGTGGAAAAGATCACCACCCAAGTCGTGGCCGGGTGCGAGACCGAAGCCGTCGACCGCAAGGTCCTTTTCATCGAAGACATCCAGGACACCGTCATCCGGACACTCGCTGCATCCGGCTTTCCGGAAATCGCCCAGCGCTATAAAGATTACCGTCATCTTCAGCAGACCGAACGCCTCGAGCACCAGCGCATCACGGTCAGGAAACGGGACGGGCGGACTGTATCGTTCAAACCCGAAAAGATCACACGCGCGATCGCAAAAGCCTTCGCTGCGGAACTCGGAGAGGATCTTTTTCCCGAGACCGCGATCGAAGCCGCCTTGAAAGTTTCCGATGCCGTCATTCAAAAGGTCCGCGCCTTGAGCGCCGATGCTTTCACGGTCGACATCGAGAAGATCCAGGATCTCGCGGAACTCGCTCTGATGGAGCAGGGATTCCACGATATCGCGCAGCGCTACATCCGTTATCGCGAAGACCGGCGCATGGCGCGCATCAGCGGGCCCTCCTCCCTCGCGGCCGAGACCTCGCAGCCTTCGCTTCGCCTCAAAAAAGCGAACGGAACTGTGCTCCCGCTCGACCTTGCGCTGCTTCGCCGGATCATTCTCGACGCCTGTTTCGGCTTTGAGGACGAAGTCTCGCCTGAGCTCATTTTGAAGGCAGCCCTCCGTAATTGTGTCGATACTATGCCGGAGGAAAAGCTGATCGACGCAGTGGCCCTCGCCGTGCGACCGCTCATCGAAAAAGACACGGCCTATTCGTATATCGCCGGGCGCGTTCTGCTCAAAAAACTTTATGAAGAGGTTCACGGCGGTCCGGCCTCCAAAGAGCTCATCCGCGGCGTCTATCCCGAGCTTTTCCGGAAGGCTGTGGTGCGCGGGATCGAAGCCGAGCGACTTTCGCCCGCCATGCAGGATTACAACCTGCAGAAGCTCGGCAAAGCCCTCCGGATGGAACGCGACGAAAGCTTTCAGTTCATGGGCCTGCAGA
This sequence comes from Candidatus Omnitrophota bacterium, assembly GCA_049324575.1. Taxonomy (GTDB): domain Bacteria; phylum Omnitrophota; class Omnitrophia; order Omnitrophales; family Aquincolibacteriaceae; genus JBMONI01. The sequence continues at coordinate 102,114 of JBMONI010000002.1, forward strand.
TCCTCTATGACCGGTATTTCCTCCATCACGACGGCGTCCGTTTTGAAACCCCGCAGATCTTTTGGATGCGGATCGCGATGGGCCTGGCCCTGAACGAAGGAAAGGCGAAGGATGACCGGGCGATCGAATTTTACGAAGTCCTTTCGACCTTTCGGTTCGTCAGCTCAACGCCGACGCTTTTCAACGCCGGGACCCTGCATCCCCAGCTTTCCTCCTGTTTCCTCACCACCGTCGCCGACGACCTCGACCATATCTTCAAAAGCATCAAGGACAACGCCATGCTCTCGAAGTGGAGCGGCGGCCTCGGGAACGACTGGACTTCGGTCCGGGCCATGGGCGCAAGAATCAAGGGCACGAACGGAAAAAGCCAGGGGATCATCCCGTTCCTCAAGGTCGCCAACGATACCGCGGTCGCCGTCAATCAGGGCGGAAAACGCCAGGGTGCGGTTTGCGCTTACCTGGAATGTTGGCATCTCGACTTCGAGGAATTCCTCGAACTGCGAAAAAACACCGGCGATGACCGGCGGCGCACACACGATATGCACACGGCCAGCTGGATCCCGGACCTTTTCATGAAACGGGTCCTGGCCAACGGCGACTGGACCCTTTTCAGCCCGAACGAAGTCCCGGACCTCCATGATCTTACGGGAACCGCCTTCGAGGAGCGGTACCGGGGATACGAATCCGCGGCACTCGCGGGAAAACTCCGCCAATCCAAGCGCATGCCGGCCGTTGATCTCTGGCGGAAAATTCTCACCATGCTTTTCGAAACCGGCCATCCCTGGGTCACTTTCAAGGACCCCTCGAATATCCGCTCGCCGCAGGACCATCAAGGCGTCGTGCACAGCTCAAACCTCTGCACGGAGATCCTTCTCAATACGAACCGCGATGAGACCGCGGTCTGCAACCTCGGTTCGCTCAACCTGGCCGCCCACATGACTTCCGGCGGCTTCGATCGAACGCTTTTGGCCGACACGGTCGGTATCGCCATGCGCATGCTCGACAATGTCATCGACCTCAACTATTACCCGACCCCTGAGGCGAGAAACTCGAACCTCAAGCACCGGCCGGTGGGCCTCGGCCTGATGGGTTTCCAGGATTGTCTGTACCGGATGGGTGTCAGTTACGCTTCCGACGAGGCCGTCCGCTTCGCCGATGAAAGCATGGAATTCATCTCTTATCATGCTCTCCTGGCCTCGACCGAGCTTGCGCGCGAGCGAGGCCCTTACGCGTCCTTCAAAGGTTCGAAATGGGACCGCGGGATCCTGCCGTTCGATACGCTGGCGCTCCTCGAAAAAGAACGCGGAGGCTATCTCGAGATCGACCGGTCACAAACCCTGGATTGGACCCCGGTCCGTGAGGCGATCCGCCAGCACGGCATGCGCAATTGCAATACCATGGCGATCGCTCCGACCGCCACGATCGCCCAGATCGTCGGGATTACGCAGTCGATCGAGCCTCTCTATAAACATCTTTTCGCCAAAAGCAACCTCTCGGGCGAATTCACAGCGATCAATCCTTATCTCGTGGCCGAGCTCAAGGCCCTCGGGATCTGGGATACGGGAATGATCGATGACCTGAAATATTTCGACGGGTGCTTGGCCGAGATCGCAAGGATCCCGCAAAGCGTCAAGAACCGTTTTCCGACAGCGTTCGAGATCGATTACGAGTGGATCATCGAATGCGCGAGCAGGCGTCAGAAATGGATCGATATGGGGCAGTCCGTGAATCTGTATCTCGCGGAAGCCAGCGGCAAGAAACTGCATAGCATGTACACCCTGGCTTGGCAGAAAGGGTTGAAAACGACCTACTACCTGCGCTCCCTGGGCGCGACACGGATCGAGAAATCCACGCTGGACGCGAAAAAATACAAGAACACGATCGGTAAAAAAAAATTCACCCCGGAACAGACGGCCCAGTGCCGCCTCGATAACCCTGACAGTTGCGAAGCCTGTCAGTAAAAGAATTTGAAATGAAAAACAGAAATCCGAACACGGAAAATTCGAAACAACCGCGAAACTCTAAATTCGAAAGGGTCCAGCCCGGACGTTTTTCGGGCCTTGCATTTTCCGATTTCACGTTTGTTTCGAATCTCTTATTTATAATTTCGGATTTGCCAACATCAAAATAAGGAGGCTGTGATGAATAAAAAAGACTACATCATTCCGATGACCAAGGAGCGGATCCGCATCGAGGACAAGCGGATCATCAATAACAAGGCCGTCGACGTAAACCAGCTGATCCCGATCAAATATGAATGGGCATGGCAGTATTATCTCGACGGATGCGCGAACCACTGGATGCCGCAGGAGATCTCCATGCAACGTGACATCGAGCAGTGGAAAGACCCGAAAGCCTTCTCTGACGATGAGCGTCTCATGTTCAAGCGGAACCTCGGATTCTTCACGACCTCCGACACGCTTGTCGCGAACAATATCATCCTGGCGATCTACCGCTACGTCACAGCCCCCGAGATCCGCCAGTATTTCCTCCGCCAAGCCTTCGAAGAGGCTGTTCACACCCACGCTTACCAGTACATCCCGCAATCACTTGCCTTTGACGAAGGCGAGCTCTACAACATGTACCGCGAGATCCCGTCGATGCATGCCAAAGCAGAGTTCGAAGCCGAACTCACCGCTGATATCCTGAAACCGGACTTCGAAACCGACTCTTTTGAAGGCCGCCAGCGGCTTTTGAGCAATTTAATCGGTTATTACGGAGTCACCGAAGGGATCTTTTTCTACGCGGCCTTTGTCATGCTGCTTTCCTTCGGCCGGCACAACAAATTGCCCGGCATGTGCGAGCAGGTCCAGTACATTCTCCGCGACGAAAGCATGCACCTCAATTTCGGACTGCATTTGATCAACGAGATCATCCGGGAGGAGCCGGCCATCTGGACCCCGGCTATGCGGGAAGAGACCGTACACAAATTCAAGAAAGGCGTGGAACTCGAGGTCGAATATGCCAAAGACTGTCTGCCGAACGGGCTCATGGGCCTGACCCTGGACCTGATCCGCGAATACATCCAGCATATCGCGGACCGCCGGCTCGAAAGGCTCGGGCTTCCGGTCCAGTTCCCGAAGGCCGGGAACCCTTTCCCCTGGATGAGCGAGATCATCGACCTGAGAAAAGAAAAGAATTTCTTCGAAACGCGCGTGACGGAATATCAGACCGGCGGAACGCTTGACTGGAGCTGAGCCGGCGCTATTTTCAAAAGCCCGGGCTCAAGACTGAATGCTGGCGATGATCCGGTCGCGGGTCTCTTCGCGCAGTTTCTCGAAGTCACCCGCCTGCAGCAATGCCGTTTCGACCGGCTCCAGGATGCGGATCCGGCAATAGACCTTGGTCGTAAAGACCCAGCTGTGCTTGGGCAAGGCATCGATCGTCCCTCCGATCGAGACCGGCAGGATCGGCAGTTTATGTTTGATCGCCAGTTTGAAAGCCCCGTTCTGAAATTCCTGGACCTCCCCCGTGCGGCTGCGTGTCCCTTCCGGAAAAAAAAGGACGGACATCCCCTTGGCCAGCCAATCGGAAGCTTCGCGATAGACTTGTTTGATGCTCGAAGCCTCACCACGACGAAGGCGGATATGCCGGCAAAGGCTGAGGCACCAACCGAGGGGCGGGACCTTGAAAAGACTGTCTTTAACGACCCATTTGAACTGCAGATGGGTCTGATAGATCACGGGGATATCCCCGAGGCTCTGGTGATTCGCCACGATCACATAGGTCCGTCTGGGATCGACACGCTCCCGGCCCTCGATCTTGAGCGACCAGAAAGGGTTCGGCCGGATCATGACGTCCGACCACCAGTAGCATTGGGCATGGGCGAGGCGGCGATCGGGATCCAGCGGAAAGGTCAGCAGGACGATCACCGCCTGCACGAGGGCTAGCACGGCGGTCGTCACAAAAAAATTCAGCCAGATGAAGGGCGAGATCAGATAACAAATAAAACGGGGCATGTTCTTTTTCTCCTCCGAAGCGGCGCAGTGAATCTCATTTGGTCTGAAGAAAACGCGCGGGGGGTTTGATCCTCTTAGACCGCATCGCCTGATAGACCAACCGGTCGAGATCTTCTTTGGAAAGACCGCGGAACAATTGCCCGCCGAAAGCCACGCTGATCTCCCCGCGCTCTTCGGAAGCGACAAGGCTGAGCGCGTCTGCCTTTTCCGTGATGCCGATCGCCGAACGGTGCCGGGTCCCGACCCCCAGAGGGACATTCGGACCAGAGGCCAGAGGCAGGATCACTTTCAGCGCGCGGATCCTCCCCTTGCGAATGAGGATCGCTCCGTCATGGACCGGCGATTCATGCGAAAAAAGAGAAAGCAGGATCTCCGATTTTACCTCGCCGTCGAAAGAAAAACCCTTGGAAAGGAACGGTGAAAGGTCGGAGCGTCTTTCAAGAACGATCAAAGCGCCCATCTTTTTTGCGGCCATGGCCTCGAGGGCGCGCGTGATCTCCGCCAAATAGACCGGCAAGCCAAATTTGCGGCGGAGCCGCCACCACGTCCTGAAACGCCCCCAGAGTCCCAACAGCATTTGAAAGCTGAGCAAGAGGAAGCCGAACGTCACAAGGGCCATCTGGACCCCGTCGAGAAAACGGACTGTGAGGATCCCGGTCAGGATCCATCGGACCGCGGTCCAGAGGCAAAAAGCGCCGGCCCCATAGCGTAAAAGACGGTTCCCGCAAGAATCGGCGGGATGGTAAAGAATGAAACCAAAGCCCGTGAGAAGGGCCAGCCAGAAAAGGATCGGAGTTAGCGCATCAAAATTCATAGGAAGGTCATCTCGGTCATGAAATGGGATTATAAACGAAAAGAGCCGGTTCATCACCGGCTCTTTTTGCTGTCTTATCTAGGGGCATCTGACAAAACTGACTTCGCGATTGTTCTGGAGGGCAGGTTTAAACCTGCCCTCCAGGTTCTGTTAGACGCTCTATGTCATAAAAACATCCGCTACGCCTGCGAGATTAGCTTGGGATTAGGACTGCGGATTAGCCCCCGGCCTTGCGACCGTTCACCCCGGTTCAGGTTCTCCCGCTCCCGGTCACCCGGGATTTGGCGGCGTATCCTGTAAAAGATACGCGAACGCAATTACATCGCGACTTCCGGAGCGACAGCAGCGGCTTCTTCAGCCACCGGAGCAACTTCTTCGGCTGCCGGCGCAGCTTCCGCTGCGACAACCTCCTCCACGCTCACCGACACGGCCTCGAGGGTCACATCGTCCTGTTCGACGACGACATTCTGCCCCACCAAGGTCGTCGGATCCGTCACGCCTTCCGGCCACACGGTCGTATCCACATAATTCACCTGGACCGAACCATCGACCGTCGCAACCTCAAGGGCCATCGCCTCCGCATCCACGGAAACGACCGCGCCTTCCACGGTTGCGGCATACGACACGCCGCTCAACATCACCACAGCGACGACAAGCAATACCACGACTTGAAGTGTCTTTTTCATTCAATTCACCTCCCTTCCTTTAAAGGATCGTTCCGCGCAAAGTTCGCGCGGATCACTGATTTTTATTCAAAAAACCGTTTTTGAATAAAAAAAACCATTTAATTTTAACTGCCATGCCGCTCCGCTGAGCCGGTCATCACAGCAAAATTAAATGGTCGCTACTCTTTTGCTTCCGTCAAAACGAGACTTGCGGTCCCGTTCTGCTACCCCGGCTTTCTTCATACGGAAAGCCTTTATCTTCAATACGGGGATATTTCGGACTATGTTCTCTCCTTATGACAGGGCGATCGCAAAAACGCGTATCAGACTAGCATCAAAACCTTGATTGTCAATCGGGTATTTAGATGCTTGGGAAGGCCGATTATTCAAAAGACAAAAGCCAAACTCCCCGATGCCCGCTTAGCCTCGCGGGCTTGAAGCGTCATAACTTATTTCAAGACAATGGGTTAGAAAAACAACGGTTCCGCTTTTCAAAAATAGACCCTAGCCGATATTTTTCAGGATTTCCTCGAAAGCCGGCGGAAGTTCGGCCGTCACGGTCATCTCCTGGCAGGTTTCTGGATGACGGAAAGTGATCGAGGAAGCATGCAGCATCAACCGCTTGGCCCCGATCTTTCCGCGAAGATTCTTATTCATCCGGAAATCCCCATAGATCTCGTCCCCGACGATCGGCCAGCCCCGGAAGGCCGCTTGAATACGGATCTGATGGGTCTTCCCGGTCACCAGGAGGATCTCGAGGAGGGAAAGATGCATCCCTTGGAAATATTTTTCAAGACGATAGGTCAAGACCGCATTGGGCGCTTTCCCTTTAAGGATCAAGGAGCGTACCGCGCTTCGTCCGATCTTTTTGATCAGATGATCGCGCCAGGCCCCCTCACGCGGATGGACCCGCCCCAAGGCAAGCGCCCGGTAGATTTTCCTGATCTCCCCTTTTTCAAACTGTTCCCGACAAACTTCCGCTGACCGATGGGTCTTAGCCGCCAGAAGAACACCGGAAGTATCCTGGTCAAGGCGGTGGATCAACCACAGCGGTCCTCCGGCCGACTCGAAAACTCTTCGCGCAGGATCGTACTTTCCTTCAAAAGCGCACCGCCCGGAAGCTCTTCCGGGATTTGGATGGGAGAGGACCCCTTCGGGTTTTTCGACGATCAAAAGATCCGAATCCTCATAGAGGATGGGAGAGGTTGTCATTTGGTTTTTCGGGAACATCGTCATTCGCGCTGTCTCCCAAAAGATCCGCAGCGCCTCCGGTTCATTCCCGCAACGCCTCCAAAAGGGCCTGAGCGGCAGCCTCGGGCCCGGAACGCTCGTTGCCTGAGATCCCCAGGCGGGTACGGATCTGACCAACCGCGATCTTTTTCTCGAAGAACATACCGAAGAACCGGCGGGCGCATTCGTCATGGAGCTCTTTATACTGGGCAGGCCCGAAGATATTGGCAAAATAGGAATGAACGATCCCGGTCGAAGTTGTCGTTCCTTTGCTCATGACCGCCCCGGCACGAAAGACCTTCAGCGCATTCTCCGGATCATGGAACTTTTCAAGGATCGGATGCTCTTCGTCAACCTGCTCATAGTTATTCGCATAAAGAACCATATCGACAGAAAATCCGCGGACCACGTTCTCGAAGCTTGTGACCGGAAGGACAATGCGTGCATTAACTTTATTCGGGCTCATAATGACCGCCCGGTCCATTTGCCCGAAAGCGTAACCAGGCTGAAGATCATCCAACCGAAGAAAAGCCCCGATCTCGGTGCCGTACCCAAGGATCTCCCCCGACGGTCCCAGTCCGAGAGAACCCATATCGTCCGCCACAATGGTCATATCCTGAATCTGGTCGGAGCCAATCGTTCTCAGCGCTTCCAGGGTCTCGGATTTCCCCGCTCCGGTATCCCCGATGAAAAGAACCGTTTTCTCATAATCTCCCTTTAAGATCAGCCGGACCAAAGCCCCGTGGAACGGCAAACGGCCCCGTTTCATCATGAGGATATTGTGGAGCGTTAGCACCATTTTCTTTAAATAGCCGAAATAACCAAAGTGATCCTCTCCCGGGACCGCCGCGACCATCATGGCGTTCGTTTCATCCTCGTAAAAGACCGAAGGAAGATCCCCGAATTTTTTCAAACCCCCTCCGGGAACACCGAAAACATAAACTGCGTCTGGCTTCTTTTCGAGGTCCTCATCATTCGCGATCTCAAAAAGATTGCACAGGGAAAAACCCAGTTCGTAAAATTTTTGATGAAAATAGATCAGGATCGTCAGCTCACCGACCTTCGCGGGATAACATAGCCACTCCGTGGCTTCGAGCCCAGGAAGATCCTCCAGCGGATTTTCCATTACACGGGCAAATTTTCCGGAGCGTTTGTTCTGCGGCGGGTTCAAGATCAGCGGTGGGTATAAAAGCATCTGGCGGATCACCGGCACGCTGAGCAGTTTTTGATAGCTCCCCCCGGGAAGCGGTACCGGGAGCGGGAGTGAAATCACCGCTGCCTCGGCGCCGGCCCGGACCTGGCGGTAGGTGCGTGGCGGACGATCCGTAATGTTTTCCTCGATGTCGCGGTAAGTCCCCCGTGCCAAATGCGTCAACTGTTCGATCGTGTTATTGAACGTTTTGGAAGGCCGGCGGTGGAGGTCCGTCCCGGTTGAATCGCAAATGATAAACCGGTCAAAGCTCCGCCAATAGTTATAAAGATATTCGACGAAATCGTTCAAAAGCCCCGGGTCCCGGAAGAACTTTTCGCCGCCCGGAACGACGTTCGGCACCAGGGAGCCCGGCATTTTCGCAAGGAAGCGGAGCGTTTCGATGAGAGCCCGGAGATCCTGGTCCCCCGGCTCAAACGTATCGAAAACGCGAAGCAGGACCGATCGGCGCGCGACCAGGCGGCGAACGGCATGATCGAGGACGACCCGAAAAAGCTCGCTTTCGAGAAGCTCATCCGCCGTTTCACAAATACGGGTCTTGATGCGCAGGATGACTTTATTTTCGAATATTTGAAAACTGCTCATGGCTTCAACTCTCCGGATCCGGCACGGTTTTAAACGCTATTATACCCAACTGTTAAATAAAAGAAGGATGAATTTTGGAATCTCCTCGCTGGCCCGCTTCGCCGCGAAAAGGGTTTCAGCGGACAAGGAATCCTTGCAGCCAATTGAGGAGATAGCCGGTCAGGATGATCGCCAGCGTCGTCACCGCGAAGAAGATCCCGATCAAGGGCAGCCGCATCGCCCGGCGCAGCATGACCGCTTCCGGCAGACTCAGCGCCGCGATCGCCATCATAAAAGCCAGCGCAGTCCCCAAGGGGATCCCCTTCTGGAACAACACCACCGCGATCGGCAGTATCGCCGCGCAGCTCCCGTACATCGGGACTCCCAGGAGCACGGCGATCGGGACGGAAAAGTAACCCGTGCGGGCGATGATTGCTTGCACCGCTTCTTCGGGAACGAGATTATGGATCAGGGAACCGAGCCCTACGCCCACGAGAACCCATAACCAGATCTTGTGGACGATCGAAAAAGCCTCTTCGAGGCCAAACCGAAGGCGGTCACGGAGACCTCGAAACCCCGGTTCCTCTTCGTCCTCTTCCGCCGATGTAAAATCGCTGACCAGATACTTCTCGACCCGGAGTCGCTGAAGCAGGGCCCCTGAGGCCACCCCGATCAGGATCCCGCTCGCGATATAGGCCAAGGTGATCTTCCATCCGAAGAATCCGAGCATCAGGACTACGAGATATTCATTGATCAGGGGGGAGGTGATCAAAAAAGCGAAATTCACGCCAATCGGAATACCGGCCTTGAGCAGCCCGATGAAGATCGGGATCGAAGAGCAGGAACAGAACGGCGTGACCGCCCCGAACAGGGCCGCGAACCCGTAGGAGGCCGCCGCGCGTTTTGATAAAAAATCGCGGAGGCGTCGGCGGGGAAGGTACGAACGCAAAAAACCGATCGCGGTGATCATCCCCACGAGGAGCAAGAGGATCTTCACGCTATCATAAATAAAGAAATCGAGAACCGCTCCCCAACGTGAATCGACCGGAAGCCTGAAGATCTCTTCCGTGATCCATGCCGAGATCATCCGCAGCATGAGGATCCTCCCGATCGCTCACCGGACGCTCTTTTTTGTTTTGGGCCGCAGCACTTTTTTTCTTGGGCTTTAGCCTCAAGCTTTTGATCGAGATGGTCAAAAAAACGTTTTAAAAATCCGCTGCGGGAGGTTTTTTTATCGCCCTGTTTTGGGTTGGTCATTTCTTTCTCTCCTTTCGCAAGGACGAAACTTCGCAACAGCCGCCCCGGATCCGGATCGCTTTCAGATTCACAAAAGCATCCGCTGTTTTCCGGTGCGCAGAGGCCAGGATCCTCGAAACGGTCGAGCGGTGGACCTTCATCTTTTTCGCGACGGCATCCTGGTCCCGGCGCTCACCGTCGCAGAGCCGGATCGCCTCGAACTCGTCGAGAGTCAGGATGACCCCTTCGAGCTTTTTCCCTTTTTTGCAAAGAGGCCGGAAGCACCGCTCATGCGGCCGGCAGCTGATCCAACGCGTTTTTTTAGGCCGGGACATAAAGCCTCCAGAGTTATGCACATATACTCATAATAATCTATCAGATTCGTCAAGCCACGTCCCTTTTTTTCAGAATCAGTCCCACTTCCCCGCTGCGGATTCATCTGGCCGAACAAGCCGATCCCCTTTATAATCATGCCCTAACTTAACCCCCCTTCCGGGGCTTTGTTCTCAAGGAGGTTTGGGCCATGCTTGAAGAATTCAAAAAGTTCGCGCTGCGGGGCAACGTCGTCGATATGGCAATCGGTATCATCATCGGCGCGGCCTTCGGCAAGATCATTAACTCGCTCGTCAACGATGTCCTGATGCCCCCGATCGGAAAGCTGCTGGGCGGGGTCGATTTCTCGAATTTGTTTTTCAACATAAGCGGAGGAACTTACGACAGTCTCGCCGCCGCTCAAGCCGCCGGCGCCGCCACGATCAATTACGGCGTTTTCATCAACACGGTCATTAACTTCGTGATCATCGCGTTCGCGATGTTCCTGATCGTCAAAGGAATGATCTCGCTGCAAAAAAAGGAAGAGGCCGCCCCTGCGGCTCCGCCAGCGTTGACGGCGGATCAGATCCTTCTGACCGAGATCCGGGATATCCTGAAAACCCGTTCGTAATCGATTCTTCGAAAATAAAAAAGCCCGGGGGAAAATCCCCGGGCTTTTTCTTTTTAAAAGGCCCTCCGCGCTCGGTCAGGACTGCTCACGCTTGACCGTCGGAACGAAAGGCTCCGGTCGCGGGACTTTCGGAAGCCCCAGGATCTCCCGTGCCCGGTTCAGCGCATCGTCGATATTCCCGAAAACATGATCCTCCCCGATCTGCTCCAAAAGCCCGGACCGCTCGAGGGCAAAAAGCGGCTGGGTATGCACATCCGAGAGGATGAAAGCTGTCTTTTGTCTTTCCGACTCCCGAAAGGCCTGCCGGAGAACATGGAGCCCGGTCGCATCCATTGCCGGCACATGGCGCATCCGGACGATCCGGACCTGGGGTTTGCGGCCAAAAACACGCATCGCTTCCATGAATTTATAAGACGCCCCGAAAAAGAAAGGTCCGTTCACCTCGTAAACTTCAATACCCGCCGGGACTTCCCGCTTAACGATCGCATTCGGGTCTTCTTTTTCCTCTTCATCCCGGAACTCCCGCGTCACGACCTCGACGTTCGTCACGATCGCCATCCGGCGGATGAAAAGGAATGCCGACAAAAGCACCCCCGTCTGGATCGCTACGGTCAGGTCAACCGCAATCGTGAGAAAGAAAGTAATGAGGAGAACCGCGACATCGCTCTTCGGGCTCGTCAGCAGCATTCGAAAGGTTTTCCATTCGCTCATGTGGTAGGCGATCATCACAAGGATCGCCGCCAAACAGGCAATGGGCACAAAAGCGATCCACCGGCTCATGCACATCATGATGACAAAAAGGGTCGCGACATGCACGAGCCCGGCTACCGGAGTCCGTCCTCCGCTTTTGATGTTCGCAGCCGTCCGGGCGATCGCGCCCGTTGCCGGGATTCCACCGAAAAGCGGCGAAAGGATGTTCGCGATCCCCTGCGCGACGAGTTCCATATTCGGCCGGTGCATTCCTCCGATCATGCCGTCAGCAACCACGGCCGACAGGAGGGACTCGATCCCCGCCAAAAGCGCGATCGTCAGCGAGACCGGGAAAAGTTCGCGCACCGTGGCCAGATCGAAATGCGGGACCCTCGGGTTCGGAAGCGTGTGGGGCACCGCGCCGTAACGGCTCCCGATCGTTTCTACCGGAAGATCCAGAAAATACGCAAGGAGAGTCCCCGCCACAAGAGCCACCAACGGGCTCGGGATGCGAAACCGTCCCATCTTTTTCGCAACCTTGTCCCAAAAAAAAATCACCCCGAGGGAAAAAACACTTAAAAAGAACGTCGACGGGTTCCAGGTGTGAAGGTTCCTGAAATAAGCGCCCCACTTCTCCCAGAAATCCGCCGGCACGGAAAGGATATGAAGTCCCAGAAAATCTTTCACCTGGGAAGAGAAAATAATGACCGCGATCCCGCTTGTAAATCCGACAATAATCGGATACGGAATGAACTTGACCGCCGAACCAAAACCGAGGAAACCCATGATCATCAGGATCGCACCCGCCATCAGCGTCGCAATGGCCAGGCCATTCAGACCGTACCGATGGACCACGGTATACACGATCACAACAAAAGCCCCGGTCGGTCCCCCGATCTGCACCCGGCTCCCCCCGAATGCCGAAATCACGAAACCGGCCACGATCGCAGTGAAAAGGCCCCTCTCCGGAGAGACCCCGGAAGCGATCGCAAAAGCAATGGCGAGAGGAAGCGCCAGGACGCCGACCACGATCCCGGCGATCGTATCGGACTGGAACTGGGTCCACGAATAGGCTTTGAGCGTTGTCAGCAGCTTAGGTCTTAACATCGTTGGGAAAGACTCCGTCCTCAGACCGGTCGGGGCAGGAAAATGAAAAAATGAAAGCGTATCTACGAAGATAATTCCTGTCCGCGAACGCGATGATAACTTATCATAAAAAAACAACTTTTGGAAAAATGTTTTATCGTGCGGCAACTTTAAAAAGCGACGGATTGCCCTTGCCGGCTATAATAGGCTGTCGTTAGAGAACTTTTCGAAATGCTAGAAAAGAGAAGGATCCAAACCTTTATGGCGCTGAAATTCCGGTCCGCCAAACCCAGGAACTGGATCATCGACTGCGCCCAATGGCTGAACGCTGTCGACCTCCTTTGGCGAAGCCGGGTGCAGCTTGGCCGTCATGACCTCGAAAACCTCGGCCGTATCCCCCAGGATGCGGGCCTGATCATCGCGTCGAATCATGCCGACGAAATGGATATCAAGGTCTGTATGGAGATCTCCAAGCGCTCGGGCCGCCGGTTCCTTTACATGATCAATGCCGAGGCCTTCGAAGAATATCTCGGCTGGGCCGGCTGGTGGCTGCGCCGGCTGGGAGGTTTTTCGGTCGAGCGCGGCGGCACGGACGTGCGCGCGAAAGATTACTCGGTCGATGTGGTGAAAAGCGGGCGCGATGCCTTGGTGATCTTTCCCGAAGGCGAAATCCATTATCTGAACGATGCGGTCCAGCCCTTCAAATCCGGTATCGTCCATATCGGCATGGAAGCCCTAACTGAAATGCGCCAGACCGATCCCCAGTGGCAAGTGTATATTCTTCCGGTCTCTTTGAAATATCGCTACCGCGACCCGGTGGCCCATGAGCTCGACAAGCGCATTCAAAAGATGGAACGGACACTTTTTCAAAAAATATCCCACGCGACCTTCCAGGAGCGCCTGCTCCGGCTTTGGGCTAAACGGCTCCGCCGGGAAGACCTGCTCCAGAAAAAAGACGCGACTTCAGCGTCTTTTGACGCCCTGAAAGAAGCGATCCATCAAACACGGCGCTCGATCCTGGCGCGCATTGAATCCAAATACCCCGCCGAAGGCCTCTCCCCCCCCAAACAGCTTAAAGACCGGGCGCAGAAACTCATCTTCCATTTGAGAGAGCGTTTGAGCCAGAAAAAATTCTTCAGCAAAGAAACCGCCAAGCTCCTGCGGGAAGATCTGGAAGAACTCAAGCGGGTCGTCCATATGGAAGGCTGGCAGCCGCGCTATGTCGATCTCCATCCTTCGGATGAGCGGCTTGCGGAATCGGTCATGAAGCTGGAACGGGAACTCTACGGGACCAAACGCCCGAAGCCGCTTGCAAACCGCATGGTCGCGGTCAGGATCGGAGAACCGATCCTTCTGGGGGATTTCGCTTCGGCCTATGCGCAGGATGCGCGCAGGACCGCTCAGGAGCTAACCGACCTGCTCCGGCAAAAGATCCAGGAACAGGTCCAGCCTTCGGCCTCGCCTTTAGCGTAACACGGGGCTAAACCACTTTTTCTTGAGGAGAAAAGCGGCATTCACAAGGCTGATCAGCACTGGCACTTCGACCAGCGGGCCAACAACCGCTGCGAATGCCTGACCGGAATGGATCCCGAACACTGCCACCGCAACGGCAATAGCAAGCTCGAAATTATTGCTGGCCGCAGTAAAAGAAAGCGTAGCGGATTGGCTATAAGTCGCTCCTATTCTCTTGCTCATGAAAAACGAGATCAGGAACATCGTAACGAAATAGATGAGAAGCGGGATCGCGATCCGCACCACATCCGTCGGGATCTTCACGATATACTCCCCCTTCATGGAGAACATCACAACGATGGTAAACAGCAAAGCGATAAGCGTGACGGGGCTGATCACGGCTATGAATTTTGTTTCATACCAGGCCTTGTCCTTGAACTTAAGCAAGATAAACCGGGTCAGGAACCCTGCGATGAACGGGATCCCGAGATAGATAAAAACACTTTCTGCGATCTGACGGATCGTAATGTCGACCACCGTCCCCTCAAGTCCAAACCAGCGTGGGAGGATCGTGATAAAAACCCAGGCGTAGAGAGAAAAGAACAATACCTGGAAGATCGAGTTGAACGCCACCAGTCCTGCGCAATACTCCGTGTCTCCTTCCGCAAGATCGTTCCAAACGATCACCATTGCGATACAGCGCGCGAGACCGATCAGGATAAGTCCGATCATATATTCCGGATAATCCCGGAGAAAGAGGATTGCCAGTGCAAACATCAAGACAGGTCCGATCACCCAGTTCTGGATCAGGGACAGAACCAGGATTTTGACATTCTTGAACACATCGCCGAGCTCTTCATATTTCACTTTGGCAAGCGGCGGGTACATCATGAGGATCAGTCCGATCGCGATCGGGATATTCGTTGTACCGGCCTGGAACCTGTTCCAAAATCCGACGATGGGCGGGTAGAAATATCCTGCCGCAACACCGACCCCCATGCCAAGAAAGATCCAGAGCGTCAGAAATCGATCGAGAAAAGAAAGTCTCTTTGGCTGGTCGCAGCAGGGCATAAATCACCTCCTCTTTTTTGAGAAGCTATTCAACCGAGCCTCTTTTAAATTTTTACGGATCCCATCGCAGCCTTTCCGGAGCCCGTTCAAAACCGCCTCCGCCATCTGGGAACGGCGGGAGTTCTCAGTATAAAAGATTATTTCCCTGTTTCCTTCTTATTTTATATCCGCGCGGTAGAGGATCACATTCGCCTTTTCGAGCGTCACCAGCCCTTCGCGGACCATGGCGTCCAAATGCGGAAGAAAGGTCTGGATCTTTTCTTCGGTGTCTACGATCTCGATCACGATCGGAAGGTCTTCTGAAAGTCTAAGAAGTTTTGCGGTATGCATACGGCTTTTACAGCCGAACCCCATAAATCCCTTGATCGCCGTGGCACCGGCCATCCCTTCTTTCTTGGCCAGATGGATGATCGCCTCATAAAGCGGCCTGCCCTGCCACTTATCCTGCTCTCCCAGGAAGATCCGCAACAATTTTCCGTCCGCCGGTAATTTCATCGAAGCCCTCCGATCAAAGGATCTCGGCGATCCAGAGCCCCGCTCTGAAGAAGAGAAAACCCAGGGCCACACTGACCGCCATGTTAAGGAATGCGCTGAAAGTTTCACCGCTCTTAAAAAGTTCCGCGGTTTCGAGCATCAAGGTCGAAAAAGTCGTGAAAGCCCCGCAGAACCCCGCCATCAAAAGCACCCTCGCATTCGGCCCCAGGAGGAATTTCTCCTCGGCGAGTCCCGCGAGAAAACCGACGAAAAGACAGCCGCTGACGTTGACCGCCAAGGTTCCGTAGGGAAAACGGGTCCCGAACAATCCATAAACGGCCCCGGAGAGGCCATACCGTGCCAGGGTCCCCGTGACCCCTCCCAAGATGAGACAGATCCATTTCATGCCGCAAAATCCCCCTCAAATGAAAAAACTCCTGCCATTCTTTCGAATTTGCAGGAGTCATCAGCCCGAAGGCATTTAAAGGCGAACTCCATCGCCTGGATACCGGCCGCGATTATACCCGGAATTTGCGAACTGGAAAACTTTTTTACTAGGAGAACAAGGACCCTGAGAAAGCCGAAAGCCCCGGATCTGGATTCAAATCAACCGATCGCGACCTTGTTATGTTCGCCGGTGCGAATACGGATGCATTCCTCCATGTCTAAGACGAAGATCTTCCCGTCTCCCACATGACCGGTCTTTCCCCCTTCCATGATCGCATCGATCGCCGGTTTCACGAATTCGTCGTTGACCGCGATCTCGAGCTTGGCCTTCTTGAGAAGGCTCCCCGCTTCCTTATGACTCCGGTAAACCTCGGCGATCCCTTTCTGACGGCCGCGGCCCAACACGTTGGAGACGGTCACCAGATGGATCTCATAAGCCTCGAGCCTTTCGAGAACCTGGTCCAGCCGGTCCGGCTGAACGATCGCTATGATGTATTTCATTTTTCGCTCCTTTTAGTCAAGAAGGGTGTAAGCCGCTTCGCGATGCTGGGTAAGGTCCAGGCCGATCCTCTCATCCTGCTCGGAAACCCTCAGCTTCAGGACCCCGTCGACCAATTTCAAAAGGACCACTGAGACCGTAAAAGAATAAACGATCGTGATCAGGACCGCTTTGAGCTGGACCATGAACAAGCCGGGATTCCCGTAAAAAAGACCGTCGGCCCCGGCCGGATTGACCGCCTTCGACGCCCAAAGGCCGGTCGCAAGCGCGCCCCATATTCCCCCGATCCCATGGACCCCGAAAGCGTCCAGGGAATCGTCATATCCGAATTTGGGTTTTAGGTAAGCCACCGCAAAGAAACAAATGACGGAAACGCCAGCGCCAACCCAGATCGCGTCCATGGCGCTCACAAAACCCGAAGCCGGCGTAATGGCCACAAGTCCTGCGACGGCCCCCGTAATCATTCCGAGCATAGTCGGCCTGGAATTGATCTTCCATTCAAGCAAAGCCCACGTAAGCCCTGCACTCGCAGCCGCCACATGGGTCGCCACAAAAGCGTTCACCGCCAGTCCGTTGGCCCCTAAAGCACTCCCGCCGTTGAAACCGAACCACCCGAACCAAAGGATCCCGGCACCCAGAACCGCCAACGGAAGATTATGCGGAGGCGACATATGGTGGGGATATCCTTTTCGCCTCCCCAGGACAAGGGCGGCCGCGAGAGCAGCGACCCCGGCATTGATATGGACCACGGTCCCGCCCGCAAAATCCAAAGCGCCGGTCTGTCTCAAGAATCCGCCAACGGCCCAAACCCAATGGCAAACGGGATTGTAGACAAAAGTCGCCCAAAGAACCGAAAAGACGCAGAACGCCGAGAATTTCATGCGCTCCGCGAAAGCGCCGAGGATCAGGGCCGGAGTGATAATCGCGAACATGGCCTGATAGATCATGAACGCCTGATGCGGGATGGTCGCCGAATAATCGGCGTTCGGCTCGAGTCCGACGCCCTTCAAACCGAACCAGTCCAGGCTCCCGATCCACCCCTTGATATCGGGTCCGAACGAAAGACTGTAACCAAACAGGATCCACTGCAACGTGATGATGCAAATGATCACAAAGCATTGCATCAGGACGGAAAGCATGTTCTTTTTACGGACCAGTCCCCCATAGAAAAAAGCGAGACCCGGGGTCATGAAAAGAACAAGCGCTGCAGCCATGAGAACCCAGGCAGTATCACCGGTATCGACGGTCGGCCCTTCAGCCCAGGAGACCCCGCCGGAAATCAGGAGCAGAAGGGCACTAAGCCCAAGCATTTTGAAAAATCGCTTCATGGAAATCTCCTCAGTTTACAAAATTGCATGGCGGTCAACATTCTTGTAGCCCAATCCCCCAAGTCCTCTAAAGCTTATTCAAAGGGATCCCCTTGGACCACGGATAGTCTATTCAATGATTTTGCAATATTGATGCCAAATCGCAGAAACTGTGGAATGAGGTGGGTTATTTCTTAGGAGTGAAAACGTCTTTGAGGAGCTGGGTCACGCGGGCGGCGGGGTCTTTGCGGATCGCTTTTTCCTGTTCGCCGAGCATATAGAATAACCCGGCCAGGGATCGCTCGACGACGTAGTCTTCGATCCCCGGCAAAGGCAGTTGCTTGGCCACAGGAAGGACGTTGTACCGGCCTGCGATCGTCTGATAGAACCGGGAGACCTGATATTCAGCGATCGTTTTCGCAACAACCGGACGATAGAGCTTCGCAAGGTCCGCAAAGGTCTTGTTCTTGAAGTAATCGGTCGCGGCCGTATCGCCTCCCCGGTAGATCCCCATCACATCTTGGATGCTCATGCCGGAAATCGCCTGAAGGAAAATGGGTTTGGCCTGGGGCGCCGCGGCTTCGGCCGCGCGGTTCATGCTTAGGATCAGCTGATCCAATTGAGAACCAAGCCCTAACGGGCGAAGCATGGATTCGGCCTTGCGCAATCGCTCGGGAAGCAGGATTTTGATCGCTTCGTTCTTAAAATAGCCGTTTTCGCAGGCCGTAAGCGCCACGGCTTTTTCAGAACCGATCTGGAGGGCCTCTTTGAGACCGGAAAGGATCTTGGTCTGGCTGGGCTGCGCCGTCCCGCCTAGGCCGAACCGTTGGAGAAAATCTCCCCATCCGGCGTAGGCGGGACCTGACGCAATAAAAAGAGCGAGGAATACCGCAAAAAGTCTTTTCTTCAAAAAACTCTGATATCCCCGCTTTATCCCTTCTTCCGCCCAAGGAAGAAGTAAAGGATGAGGCCCAGGACCGGCAGGACCAGGATCAGCACGATCCAAAGGATCTTCATCCCCATGGTAAGCGAGCTCTTTACGACTTCGACGATGGCCCAAATATCAAGGACCAATACGATCAACCCGAGAATACCGCCCATAAGAGTGCCTCCTATTGTTTTTAAAGAGCTTTTGCCCGTGACTATCTTAGATTCGCCGGGGGGAAAGAATCAAGCAATTTAATCCCTCCTGCCCTGGGGCCTTAGTTCAGCCTCCAGATCGAAAAATTCAAATAGACCGCAAAGGAGACCCATAGGAAGTAAGGGACTAGCAAAGCGCCCGCCCCCTTATCCTGCCTAGTGAAAAGGATAATCGTCAAAGCAATAGCGGCCCATAGCAGGAGGATCTCTGCCAATGCCGCTCCCGGATTTCTCAAGCCGAAAAAAAGGAAGGACCAACCCAGATTAAGCCCCCATTGGATCGTATAGGCCCCCCAGGAGAAAGGGGCGTCATGAAATCCGCGCTTCAACCAAAGCCGCCAGCCGGCGATGGCTATCATCATGTAGAGAAGGGTCCAAACCGGGCCAAAGACCCCGTCAGGAGGGTTCCAAGAAGGTTTATTTAGCCCCTGGTACCAGCCTGCGATATTCGGGTAAGTAAGGACCGAGCCGATACCCCCGAGGCCGAGACAAACAATAACAAAAAGAATCAAACTTATAACTTTCTTGATCATTTTTATCTAATCCTGACATGAAAAATAATCCATAAAAAACCCCTTGTCCAGCGCTATTTTGCCTCTCCCGAGAAGATCAGATCCTTTTCCTCCCTTGACAACCTCCCGGAACATGCTACACTCCCTCCGTCAGTGAAAGGTTGAGGGGGCCAGACACAGTGGCTGGTCGTTTAGGTTAACGTTCCGTGCTCGTTTCTCCCGCCGCATATCTTTCCCGATAAATCAAATAGGTTTCGGGTTGTGGTCTATTCGGACCTTAATGCCGAGACCTAAAATCAAAATAAGGAAACTAAGAACAATGCAACCAAAACTCTATGTGGGTAATCTAAGCTATAACGCGACTGAGGCCGATATTCAGGGTCTTTTCCAGAAGTACGGGGAGATCAAGTCTGTCAGCCTTATCACCGACAAGTACTCGGGACAGTCCAAGGGATTCGCTTTCGTCGAAATGGCGAAACCGGAAGATGCCGAAAAGGCATTGGCCGAGAACGGCAATCCTTTCATGGGCCGCAACCTGACCGTGTCGGAAGCTAGACCCCCCAAGCGTGACGACAACCGCGGGAACAGCCGTGGTGGTTTTGATCGCGGCGGACGCGGTGGCGAGCGGAAGCGTTTCGGATATTAATTTCCGTTCTACCCTAAAAACCCCCCAGAGCCTTCAAGGCGCTGGGGGGTTTTTATTTTTCGAACTGACTTGAACTTGGTATTTTCTACCCGGCAGCCGGTTCGCCCTGCTCAGCCGCAACCTGGCTCGCCTCAAAAGCAGCGATATACTTCACAGGATCCTTCTCGAACACTCCTTTACACATAGGGCAGCAAAGACCATAACGCTTCCCTTCGTAGACGACAAAATCCTTTCCGTTCACTTCTCCACCCAGGACCGGGCATAGTTTGTTCCCCACATCCACGATCGCAGGCTCTTCCATGACCTCTTCGATAGCAAAAGCCAGGTTCCACGAGGCCGAAGTCAAAAACGCCAATGCCAGCATGAACACAACTATTACTTTCTTTTTCATAACCATCCTCCTTTTAGGGTGATATGTTCGAAATCCAGGATGCCTTACCCTCTTTCATTTCAAAACGCCATTTCCAAATGAAATAAATGACGGGGTAGACAAGCAATTCAAGTATAAACGAAGTGGCAAGCCCTCCGATCATCGGCGCCGCGATACGCTTCATGGCATCGGAACCTGCACCCGTTGCCCACATGATCGGCAAAAGCCCCATGAAGGTCGCCATCACGGTCATCATTTTGGGACGGACACGTTTGACGGCGCCGTGCATGATCGCTTCTTCCAGGTCTCTTTGGGTGCGCATCTTTTTATTCCGGACCGCATCGTCATAGGCCAGATCGAGAAAAAGCAGCATAAAAACCCCTGTTTCTGCGTCAAGACCCATCAAAGCGATCATCCCCACCCAGACCGCGATCGAAATATGATAATCCAGAAGCCAGAGGAACCAGACCGCCCCGACCAGGGAAAAGGGAACCGCTAAGAGAACAATGCCTGTTTTAACCGCGGATTTAGTGTTGATATAAAGTAAGAGACAGATAAGAAAAAGCGTCAAAGGAACCACGATCTTTAATCGTTCTTTCACGCGGATCATGTTTTCATATTGCCCGCTCCAGATCAGGGAATAACCTTGCGGAAGTTTGAGTTCGCGCGTTACGATCTTTTTGGCTTCCGCGACATAGCTGCCGATATCCCGGCCGGCCATATCGACGTAAACATAACCCGCCAAGAGCCCGTTCTCATTGCGAATCATCGCAGGGCCGGGGACTTTTTTGATCTCCGCAAGCTGCGCGATCGGGATTTGTCTTTCCATCGGGCCTTTCACCGCAGAGCCCGTCCCCTCTGCTCGTGTAGGAACAAGAACGCGTTTGAGCTTTTCAAGGTCATCGCGGAATTCCCTCGAATACCTGACATTGACGGGATAGCGTTCACGCCCTTCTACCGTCGTCGTAATGTTTTCTCCGCCAATCGCAGACGTGATCACGCTTTGAACATCCTCCACCGAAAGTCCATAGCGCGCCATCGCTTCGCGATTGAGTTCAAAATCGAGAAAATACCCTCCCGCCACCCGTTCCGCATAGATGCTCCGGGTCCCGGGAATATCCTTCAGGATCATTTCTAAATGTGTCCCGATCTCTTCGATCTTTTTGATGTCCGCGCCCAAGACCTTGATCCCGATGGGGGTACGCACCCCGGTCGAAAGCATATCGATCCGGTTTTTGATCGGAAGAGTCCAAGCGTTGGTGGTTCCGGGGATCTGCAAAGCCTGATCCAATTTTTGCACCAGCTCCTCCCGAGAGAGATGCTGTGGCCAAATACGCTCGAGCGGCCACTGGAACATTTCCGGGACCCAGCGAGAATACCACCGTTCCTTTTTTGTCCACTCCCTTTCCGGTTTCAGGAGAATAACGGTTTCTATCATGGAAAAAGGCGCCGGATCCGTGGAACTCTCCATCCGTCCGGCTTTCCCGAACACCCGTTCGACCTCCGGAAAAGCTTTGAGGATCTTATCCTGCTTTTGAAGAAGCCGCTGGGCCTCCGTCACCGAAATCCCGGGCAAAGTGGTCGGCATATAAAGAAGGTTCTCTTCCCATAGAGGCGGCATAAACTCGGAACCAAGCTTGAAATAGACAGGGATCGTACTCAACACAAGAAGCAGCGCTGCGAGGATCGTGGTCTTCCGGTGCTTCAGAACCCAACGGCAAACCGGCTCATAAATTCCGAACAGGACCCGACTAACCGGGTGTTTTTCTTCCGGATAGTAAGTTCCGACCGCAATCCCTGTAACCGCTTTGGAAAGACCGGTTTCGATCTTTTTGGGAAAAAAAGGCAACTTCAGCCGGATCGGATCCATCCGGGCAAAAAGCATCCGCATCGCGGGATCCAGCGTCACCGCTAAAAGCGCCGCCATGACCATGGCCAGATTCTTTGCCCAGGCCAGCGGCCGGAATAAACGGCCCTCCTGGTCCATCAGCGTGAACACCGGCAAGAACGAAACCGCAATGACCAAGAGTGAAAAGAAAACCGCGGGTCCGACCTCTTTCAGCGCTTGAAGACGGATCGCGTGGAAATCCCCCTGGCGCCCCCCTGCGATCCATTGCTCAAGGCGTTTGTAGGCATTTTCCACCTCTACGATAGCTCCATCCACCAAGACCCCGATCGAGATCGCAATGCCGGAAAGTGACATGATATTCGAAGTGAGCTCCATCCGGTGAAGAAGAATAAAGGAGAGCAGGACCGAAATGGGGATCGTCACGATCGGGACAATGGCGGAGGGGAAATGCCAGAGAAAAAGGAGAATCACAAAACTGACAATGATCATTTCTTCGATCAACTGATGTTTTAGCGTATCGATGGCATGCAGGATCAGCTCTGAACGGTCATACGTCACAACCAATTCCACGCCGGCCGGAAACGAAGGTTTTAGCTCCTCGATCCTCGCTTTAACCCGCCGGATGACATTTAAAGCATTTTCGCCCGAACGCATCACCACCGTGCCGGAAACCACATCGCCCTCACCATCCAGGTCCGCAAGCCCGCGGCGGATGTCGGGACCGATCGCCACGGTGCCCAGATGCTTGATCAAGACCGGGGTTCCCTTCGGATCCGTCGTTACGACAATATTCTCAAGGTCCTGGACTGATCTTGCATAACCCCGCCCGCGGACCATATATTCTGCACCGCTGAATTCTAAAAGCCGGCCTCCGGTCTCCTGATTGCCGCTGCGGACCGCCGCTAAAACTTGGGTGATCGGGATGTCATAGGCCAGAAGCTTATTCGGATCGAGCGTGATCTGATATTGTTTGACAAAACCGCCGAGGGAAGCCACTTCCGCAACGCCGGGAACGCTTTGCAGGTAATAACGGAGATACCAATCCTGGAAGCTTCTCAATTCCTGGAGACTGTGCTTGCCGGTCTTATCGACCAGGACATACTGGAAGACCCAGCCGACCCCGGTCGCATCCGGTCCAAGCTCGGTCTGCACTCCTTGTGGAAGCCGGGGAATGATCTTACTCAGATATTCGAGTGTCCGGCTTCTCGCCCAATAAAGGTCCGTTCCGTCCTTGAAGATCACATAGACATAGGAAAAGCCAAAATCCGAGAATCCGCGGACCGCTTTGACATGGGGCGCGCCGAGCATCGCGGTAACGATCGGATAAGTGACTTGGTCTTCAATGAGGTCAGGGCTGCGGTCCCACTTGGAGTAAATGATGACTTGGGTATCCGAAAGATCAGGAATCGCATCCAGCGGGATGTTCTGGATCGACCATACCGAAGCCACGACAGCGACCGCCGTGAGAACAAAAACAAGAAGCTTATTATGGGCCGAAAATTCGATGATCCGTTCAACCCAACCGCCCTGCCTCAATGGCGCGTCCATTCTTTCTCATCCTCCGTGCGCATGGCTGCTTGTGCCGCCCGCGTCTTCAAGCGCGGCTTTGAGCCGGCTTTCGGAATCGATCAGAAAATTACCGCTTGTAACAACGATCTCGCCTTCCTGAAGTCCACCCTGGATCTGATAAAAACCATCGGTTTTCGTTCCCAAGGCAACGGCGCGAGGTTCAAAAAGAGAACTTTCTTTCGCGACAAAAACAATGTTTTTTTCGCCGGTCATGAACACGGCCTCTTCGGGCACCGCCAAATGTTCGCCAAGGTCGATCCTGAGCGAAACATTCACATACATCTCCGGCTTCAGCTCCCCCGCCGGGTTTTCGAGCTGGGCCCGCACCCGGATCGAGCGCGTCACGGGATCTACCACGGGATCCAGCGAACGGATCGTCCCTTGAAATATCTTTTGAGAAATAGCAGGCACCTCCACTTCGACCGGGTCTCCGGCATGAACAAAAGGCATCTCATATTCATAGATGGCCGCATAAAGCCAGACCTTGCCCCCCGCGTCGGAGTAAAGGAGCGAACGATCCGGCTTACCGGCCTCTTCGAGCTCCTGCACAAGGGCATCGTTCAAACCCAGCAAGCGCAGTTTGATCCGGGCCGAATCCACAAGCTTTTCGGCTTGCTCTCGCATCTCAGGATCGGCGTTTTCCGCTCTTTGCAGAGCCCGGACCGCTTGCAAATATTCCTCTTCAGCCTGATAGAGTTCGGGATCGTAAGCGATCCTCCCGGAAACACGAAGGGTCTTTTCAAGCCTCTGTTCCTGTACCGGGGCCATTTTGACACCGATGGCCTGCTGTTTTTCCGTCCCCAACCGGATCTTCGTATAACCCTCGGGGAAAGCATCTTGTACGATAACTCCCAGATCTTCCATGCAATGAGGGCATTTGCCCATTCTCGCAAACTCCGGGGTCATGGCGATCATGCACTGCCCCATCTTGCATTTATGGAGAAGGCAGATCTCCCCCGGCTTCATGGCGACAAGCTGTTCGACCGTAAAGACCTTCGGCGATGTCTCCGGCGAACTTTCATGGCCGTTATGCCCTTCAGACGCTATCGACTCATCAGCAGAAGCTTCGCGTTTTACCAGCGACATGTTACAGATCGGGCATGTGCCCGGACGGTTCGAAGTATAATTGGGATGCATGGGGCAATAATAGAGTTCTTTGGAAGCTTGCATATCGGCCGGTGCTGCGGAGTGAAAGCGGACCCCCCAAAGAGTTCCCGCCGCAACGATCGCTGCGACCGCCAAGACCCATAATGCGCGGTTCATTTTGATCATGGGAGCTTCTCCTTTTCCGCGTTTTTCAGATCAAGCCCGGCGGCCCAGGCAAGATCGGTGTATGCCTGCAAAGCCGTCGTATAAAAACGGATCTGAGAAAGTTTCGCATTAAGATAAATGCGTTCGCTATCGAGCAGATCCAAAAAATCGGTTTTCCCGGATTCATAGCCAGCTTGATCCGCAGAAAGCGCTAATTGAGCCTGCGGAACGATCGCAACGTCATAAAGATCCGCGATCTTGGAGGCGCTTTGAAAGCGGGAATACGAATCTTTGACCTCGAAGAAAGCTTGATTTTTCACAGCCAAAAGC
The DNA here is from genome assembly GCA_049324575.1 of Candidatus Omnitrophota bacterium. Lineage (GTDB taxonomy): Bacteria > Omnitrophota > Omnitrophia > Omnitrophales > Aquincolibacteriaceae > JBMONI01. Next base: position 127,428 of record JBMONI010000002.1, read on the forward strand.
TTGGCGCGTTCGGCCTCCTCCAATTTGGCGGCTTTCTGGATCTCCGGGATGATCCGGTTCTGCCAGATCGGAAGATTCACTTTCAGCGGGAACATCCAGCTGTCCCGTCCGTCCATATCGGAGGGTTCCATCGTCGTCCCGGCGCCGACCCGTACATACTCAAACCCGACATTCACATCGGGGACATAGGCCAATTGCGCAAGACGTTTGGAATAATGAGCTTTGGAAACCATGGCTTCCGCTTCTTGGATCGCCGGCCGGTGAAGGACCGCAAGGTTCACGAGCTCTACCAGGGAATTCCCCAAAACCGGTTTGGGCGGAAGCGTTGCCTTCCCGAACGGCTGCATCGGGTCCCGGTCAAGGAGCGCATTGATCTGGGCCGTAACACTTTCCCTTTCTTGCTCCAGCCTATAAAGTTTTTCGAGGCTCATCGAAAATTCCGTCTGGGCCTTCGCGACATCGCGCTGAGATCCTTCCCGGCTTGAATAGCGGGCCTGCGCAGCCGCCTCGAATTTTTTAAGAAGTTCTTTGATTTCAGCAAGCGTATCCAGAGAGGCATCAATAAAATAAAGCTCATAATAAAGTTTGCTGAGTTTGGCCGTAATGTCACGTTCGAACGCTTGGTAGCGGGCCCAAGCCGCCCTGGCCTCGGCTTTGGCTTCGTTCCTTTGCTCCCAGAGCTTAAGCGGAAAGGGAATGTCCTGAGCCACCATAAAACGGTTTTTCTGAGGCCCGACACGGGTCTCGGTCATTGAGCCCATAATGTCGTAGCCCCCTATTGGATCTGGAAGGGCCCACGAGGCCAGGATCTCCTTCTGAAAAGCCTCCCATCCAGCTTTCGCCGCAATAAGCTCTGGATTCCGTTGAAGGGCTTCTTGGAGGAGGACTTCCAGATCGAGGGAAGAAGAAGACAGAACCACCGCTCCTGTCTCCTCCCCCCTGCAAACAGGGGAAAGAAGGGAGAGGACCGTCAAAATACTGAGCAGAACCCTGAGATGCTTTCCGCTAGAACCGCTCATCCAAGCCGTCCTTTCCAGACCGGTAATTCCGGTCGCCATCGGCCGCTCTTCCGATCTTATTTTCTCAGGCTCTCGAAAAGACGGTAGATCTCGTTCAAGTGCTCCGTCTTCTTCGCCTGAGACCGCCCTTCGAACGCCTGCTTGGCGCAAGCGTTCAAATGATCCTTGAGGATCTTTGCTTCAACGGTTTTAAGCGCGCCGCGAATAGCCGCGATCGCGTTCAAGATATCGACGCAATACCGTCTCGTTTCGATCATCCTCTGGATGCCGCGCACCTGTCCGGCAATCCGGCGAAGGGCGACCAACTGATCGTCATGTGGGGTTCCTTTCTTCATGGTCTTTTCCTCCTGGCAGAACAAATATAACATACCCCATGGGGGTATGTCAAGAAAAACCTCGGGCGAACTTCAGGCTTCGAGAAGGCTAAAGACCTGCCGGTAATAGTCTGCCAGATTACGCAAGGACCGCATAAAAAGGAGGGAAAGCGCCCAGGTCACGGCGAGGATGAGGAGCGTCCAAAGCCATTTCATAGGACGGGAATATTTCGGGTGGAACCAGAGGAGCGGAAGCATCAGGGGCCCGACCATGAAAAAGCCGATCACGAGAGTGGAAAGTTTGAAATACCAGGGAGCGCCGACAGAGGTCTTTCGCCCTTCCAGGAATTCACCGCAATGCTTGCATTTGATGGCTTCGTCCTGGATCTCTTCCGCGCAAAACGGACATTTTTTCATTCCAAGCTCCCGGCATGGCCCGCCCGGTCCCGCTTATCCGAAAGACCGCTTAACTGACACGGATAAAAGCGGAAGCGTCGGTCTTGCAGATCGCACAGGTCCCCGAAGAGGCCGCTTCCTTGATATTCCCGCAGACGGGGCACACGAAAAAATTCTTGGTCCCCTTTTTCCAGGCTTCCTCATGATCAAGGATCTTGCGGCAAAGGTCCGCATGAACGTTCTCGGCCTGCATCGCGTCCTTGAAAGAATCGACAGCCTCTTCGGCCCCCGCCGCCTCGGCGGTCTCGAGGAAATCCGGATACATGGCCGTGGCTCCGTCCATGCGCTCGTTGAGCATCGTTTCGAGGTTGTCGCGGGTACTCTCGACCTTCGCCGGATCGATCACCGCCGCCGGCTCGCCGCCGAGCTGGCGGATCACTTCCGCGTGCCGTTCAAAATGGACCTGGGCCGCACGCGCGATTGCGCGGAAAAAGCCCGCGACCGCTCCAAAGCCTTCCTGGTCAGCCTTCCCGGCGAACGCCATCGCGTTCACATGGGCATTGCTCTCCGCGCGGAAAGCGGTCATGAGAAGCTCAAGCGGGCCGTTCTCCTGGTTCGTTTCCGCGGCCACGCTCATGCCCGACAAGGTTATCCCCATCAAACCTGCCAGCAAGAATGCCCCCAGTCGCTTGCGCGCTCGGACCCTGTTCACGCTTTTTTTCCTTCCCGCAAAGAGACCTCAGCACCGATCGGGCTCTTGCTCACATCCCGGCGGACCCGGCCCACCTTCAAACGGCCGCGAGGCTCTCCGAGATCCTTGGGAAGGACCAGCTGATTCCCCGCCAGGGAAGCCCCGACCACGCCTTCGATCGCCTGACGAAGCATCCATCCCGCCGCCCCGGTATAACCGTGCCATATCATGCGGCCCTGGTCGTAATTGGTCAAAAGGTCTGCCGCCTGTTTGTTCGGCTGGCCCCCGTAGATCTCGATCTCTCCGGCCGTCACATGCGGAATGGAGGAAATTTTCAACCATAGCCGAAGCGCGGTTTCGCGATAGGAAGCCGCTTTGGAAGCATTCCCCCGCGAGGCATAATGTTCGGCCAGGACCCTGGCGGCTTTCACAAGCCATTGGACCCCGTGACAGTACATGCCGTTCTCGCGGACCCCTTCCGGATATTTACTGCTTCGGCCCAGATAAGGCTTAGTATCCTCGCGAAGCGACGGCCATCCGAGCAGGATGGCGTTCGGTTTTTCAAGGACCTGAAGCGCCGTATTGAAAACGATCTCATTGCGCTCGGGATTGATCCCCGCCATGACCGCCCACGCCGCGGTCAGGGCGTCAATCTCCCAGATCCCGCTCCCCTTGATACCGATCTCGGTGCCGTCATCATGGATCGCCCGAAGATACCGGTCGGTCCGCCATGTTCTTTCGAGCGCTTCGGCAAGCGCCTTCATCTTTTTCTCGTAGTGCTCCCGCCGGGCGAGCCCGTCCCGCTTCTCGATGATCCCAAGCATTTCCTTGAGGATATAGTAAAGGAAGAAACCGAGCCAAATACTTTCCCCCTTCCCCGCGCTCCCGATCTCATCCAGCCCGTCGTTCCAGTCCCCGGTCCCGATCAGCGGGATGCCGTTACGCCCCATCCTTTTTTCGAGTACGACGTCGATCGATTTCATGCAATGGCGATAGACCGTATCGGCCCGCGTGGAGCGCTGGTAAAAATGTCCCCAGCCATGTTTGTTCTTCGGCAGAGGCGCGAACGGGAATTCCGAGGTCACATAAGAGGTCATTTCGTCGAGAATCGTTTCATCCCCGGCAAGGCGAAGATATTCCGCCACTCCCCAGGAGAGCCACAGCAGATTGTCCGAGGCATGGGAACGGCAGGAAAAAGAAGTGCGTCCGTCGGTCAGCGTGAAGAACCAGTGGAAGACATCCCCTTCCACGAATTGATGCGAGGCATGGAGCAGGATCTGTTTACGAGCCAGCGCCGGATCGACCCAGATCATATTGACGGTATCCTGAAGCTGGTCCCGGAAACCGAACGCGCCGCTGGTCTGATAAAAGCCCCGGCGCGCCCAGATCCGTTCCGCAAGGGCCTGATATTTGAGCCAGTATTGGTATGCATCGAACTCCGGAAGGTCGGTCTTGATCTCAAGGGTGTTCATGAGCCGGAGCCACCAGTCGCGCGTTTCTTCCAGGCTCTTTCGGGCGGTATCGAGATTTTTGTATTTCTGGACGATCCGGATCGCCTCCGGATGCGTGTCGGTCTGTCCCAAGACGATCGCAATGGTTTTCTCGCCCCTGGCCGGGATCTCCACCGTCCCAAGGAATCCCGCGACCGGCTTGTCATCGGTCCGATGCCCGAGGTCCGGCTCCCCGGTTTCCACCAAAAAGGGGTGCGTCACCCCGCGGCCCCGGCCGAAAAAGGCCCCGCGTTTCGTGACCCAGCGGTCGGCCGGAATCGACATGGACGCAAAAGCCCACCCGGTGCGGAAAAGATTGCGTGGATTCTCGAAAAGAAGCGCATCGAGGACCTTGTCATGTTTTTGGCACAAAGCTCCGGCCCGCTCAGGCTGGAACGCGAGCGCGATCTGAAAATAAGGCGCGATCCGCATCCGCTTGAGCCTGTCGGAATCGTTCTTCACGGTGAGAAGATAAACCCCGGTCGGCTCGTCCGGAGGGACAAAAACGGTCAACTGGGTCGAGACCGAGCCGGAACTCATCCGGAACACCGCGGTCCCGTCCACGCTGAATTCGGATTCATAGCGCGCCCGCAGATCATTCAAGGGATGATAGGTCGGTGAGAACCATTCTTTTTGATCCGGATCGTACAGATAGATCGCTTCCGCCGGGACTTCTTTCGTCACCGTATCGGGCCAATCCGGCGTCACGCGGTTCTGCTGAGAATTGCCGTTGCAGGAAGTATGCAGGCCCCGGTTCGTGACCATGACCGAATGCACGGCATTGGAAAGTGCGTGATCATAAGGACGGGTCGTGAACGGGGTCCGGACGATAAGCTTCCGCCCTTCGGCCGTATATTCCGAATAAGGCTGCGGGGTCCCGGGCAGGATCTCGCCGTGGCCGATCAAAGGCTGTCTTTTCTTACCGGGGACCGCGGGGGACGCGGCGGCCTTCGGGGCCAGATGCTTCTCGATCATCTCGAGCGCCGCCTTCTTGTTCTTCGCCCAGCCGATCATCAGCCGCATCGATTTTGGGGCCGCGGGCGCAAGCGCCATGTCCACCACAAGACAACCGATCGGATCGAAGGTCGGATAAGGCGCCATGTCTCGCGCTTCAAGAAAACCCATGGTCTCAAGGATCCGGGGTGTCCAAAGACTCCGGGCGCGGCCGATAAAATCCATGCGGGAGGTATGGAACCCCTCGGGCGCCGCCTCCGAAGCCAGGATCCCCATGGACTTCGTGTTCTTCTGCCAGGAAAGCACGGCATTGGCCTCGCTCACATATTCCATTTCCGGATAAAGCCGAGCATACTGCGTATGGAAGCGATCATCCAGAGGCCGGTTCAACACCCACTCCAGATACGGGACGATCTTGAGCGCGCGGGGCTTCGAACTCAAGTTCTCGAGCAAAATCGTCCACACCTCCGCCGTCCCGTTATGCGGAACGAGCCCGATCTCGATCGTGGCCCGCACCCCGTGATTCTCGTTCACAAGCTTCAGGCGATTTCCGTCCTTGGAGATCCTGGACGCCGGGAACCGGTCGCGCGGAAAATTCCCGAAGATTGGCCAGGCGCGCGCCGCGCTCCCCGGTTTTTCCGCCATATCCACCACAAAAAGCGCGCGGCCGCAGGGCTCGAGATTATCGTAGCAGCGGCGGCTCACATCATAGCTTTTTTGCACCACTTCGCTGTACCCTTCGCCGCCCTCGAGGACCACCGTCTTGTATTCATGATGTCCGATCTCGAAACTTTTCTCGCGGCGGCTTTCCCCGCGGCGGACCATCGCGCGGAAACAAAAGGAAATGAGCGTCGCCAACAAGACCGCCCCGAGACCGACCCCCAAGAGCTGAAGGACCGGAAGCGCCCGCAGGGACGCGACAAGTCCCGCGCCCTTTGCGTTCTGGATCGCAAGCGAGGTCCCCCACGCATAATCCCATTCCGCGCCGCGCGGGATATAAAAGGGAATGAGAAGCGGCGCCCATGTGGTGAACCGCTTGACCCCTTCGGGAATGCACCGTTGCGCAGCGGCCGGACCGATGAACTTCGCGGTCTTCTCGTCCAGCTTATCCATGCCGATAAAGCTCAGGTTCACGAGCGTCGCGACCCGCAGCCCCATGTGGTCCATCCAGATCAGGACACGAAAGAAATCAAAGGCCAGCACGTAGACGAAAACCGTAAGGCTCCAGTCCCGGAAAGCCTCCGGAGACAGGGTCAGCTTATTCCAGATCGCGACCAAGGTGCGGATCGCGCCATCCTGGTTATACCAGGTCGGATCGGGCATCATGCGCAGGAACGTAAAAATAATAGGCGACATCCAGAGTCCCCAACGGAGGACGTAAAGCATGTGCTGGATGAGCTCCATGAAACCGGCTTTCGAGAAAAAGAATTTGATCGGCGCGGTATCCTTCTGGAAGAACGCCTCCATGAAGACCTTATTGACAGCGAAAAGCCAGGCCGCGATCGACCAGTTAATGACCCCCGCCAGGGATTCGGTGAAAAGGAGCTTGGCCCCGCCGGAGTAACTGCCGAGGTCGATCCGCCCCCATTTGTTGACCAACGGATAGGTGATGTAGTCGACCGGAGTAAATCCGGCGCTCGTATAAAGTTTGAATTTTTCGATAACCACGGGGACCTGAAGCGAATCCAAATAGAAAGCGACCGCGCTTCCGACGAAAGCGCCCAGGGCCGCGTCCACCAGATAAAGCCGCCACGACTGGATATTCCCCTGGCCTTTGAACGTATAGAGGGCGTCCCGCAGCAAACTGACCCCCAGCGAGGCCGCCAGACCGACCATGCAGCCGAAATGGATCCGGCTCGGCATCGCTTCCTGGAAAAGCCCGCGGCTGATCATGAAAGCCAGTCCAAAGCCGACCACCGCTCCGCGCACGTACAGGATCGGATTCCGGTAACTGTAATGAGCCCGCTCAAAAAAAGGAAGACTGCCGTCGAACGATTCGATGATGGTCTTGATGAGCGGGAAAACAAGCGCTCCCGCCATAAGCCCCACGACCAGAGGGAAAGAAGCCATGATCGAGCTCACCGCCGAATGGTTGAGCGCCAGATACAAAAGATAAAGGATCGCAAGCAGGATCCCGCTATAGGCCATCCCCTTGCGCATGCCGGTATAGGAATGCTGGGAAACCGTTTCCGAACTCGGAGCTTTCCGGTGCACCCCGTCCACAATAGCGCCCGTGATCAGATAAACTTCGCCCCAAAGCCCCGCATAAGAAAGGATCGTCGCAAGGATCGACACCATGCCGCGAAAGAGCGCCGGCAAAGCGCCGACCCAGGCGGTGGAACCCCAATCCGCGATCTCAGGCGCGAGCGCCACGGCGACCGAAACAAAAAGCATGGAAAGATGCGCTTTGCGGACGTTCAGGACCTTCCCCTGGGTCGCGAGACTGATCCCGCTGATCACGACTTCGTTAAAAGCAAAAACGATCACGGCACGGCCCAAGATCCCCAAAACGACCGGCCACGCCGCAAGTACGCTCAGCGTCAAGGCGCCGGCCAGGTCCTGCAAAAGCGCCGCGTTCTCGAGAAGAAGGATCCAGCCTAAAAGATAAGGAGTAAGCACGATCAGTCCGCCCGCGATCGGCCGCAGGTGCTTTCCGGAGTTGGCCATCGACAGGACGTTCACGGACTGGTAGATCACAAAGGTCAGCGCTGCGAGATGGTTCGTTAAAAGGAAGAGCTGCGACCATGTCGCCGGGGCCTGAAGGATCTCCTGCCGGCTCGAACCCGCGGCCAAAAGTCCCGTCAAAAGGATGTCCTGGAAAAGCTCGGACGGGGTCAGCGTTTTCCCGGCAAGCACCCGCTTGCAAACGGCAGAAAGCGCGGCTCCGAGCAAGGCGATCCCGAGGAAATGAAAATTGGTATCGAGCGTGCTCCCCTTGCCGAGCCCGCAGATCATGAAACCGATCGCAAGGATCGTGACCGCAACGGCCCCGTAAAAAAGATCCTTTTTGAGATGCCAGAGCCAGGACCTCGGAAACGCCGAAAGGTCCTCGGCCGGGACCGCAGAAGGAGCAGCGGACATCCGCCGGCCCCGGAAGATCCGCTTTAAGAACGCGGCGACGCCCGCCATCAGGAGGCTCAGCAGGATGACGAGAGAGACCTTGATCAGCGTAAAATTCTTCTCGAGCGGCGTCAAACGTCCGAAGCGGAGATCGAAGAAAAGTTTTCCCGTGACGGCTTCGCTGATCTCAAGCGGGCTCACGCCGATCGGATTGATGGCCATCGGTCCTATCGCCATCGGACTGACGACATAAACGACCTCCGTCAGGTTCCCGATCGTATTCCAGTTCACCGCCTCAAGGAAATAATTCCATCCGGGCTGCAGCCGTAGCGGAATGCTCTGCATCCCGCGGGTCCCCTTGATCTCGGCTTTGACGGTCACCTGCTGGATCTGATCCCCATGGGGGACCTTGACGCCGATCTTTACGGCGTCCGCGACCTCGGCCCCGTAATCCTCGGGATACGATTTAGTCCAGATCCCCACCGTCGATCCTTCGGGCAGCGTGTAACTGAACTCCCAAAGGTCCCTTTTCAAGCTTTCATCGAAAACGCCGGTCACACTCCCCTGCGAAGGCCCGATGTTGAAAACCCCTTTTTCCCCCGCATCGAGCATCCCGAAAACGGCCGTGAAGAGGTCCGGAGCGGAAGTTTTCGGAACCGGGCTTGCCCTTTTGACGAAATCAAAAGCCAAATAAAGGGTGCCATGGGCCTTTTCGATCCCCTCCCGCGCCGTAATGCGAAGCCGGAGTTCTTTGAGGTCCCCGAGAGAAGCTCCGTCCAGGAATTCCTGGATCGAATTCCATCCCCGTTTGAGTTCAAGCGGAAAGTTTTTTTCGCTTCGGGTCCCTTTCAAAAGGACTTCCGCAGTGATCTGTTCGACCTGTCCCGCTTCCGGCACCCGGATCCCCATCCGGAGGGTGTCCATCGCTCCGGACTCGATCCCCGCCGGGAAATCCTTGGCCCTCATTTCCACTGAGCCCTCATCCTCGATCGAGTAATCGAACTCCAGAACGTCTTTTCCCGCAACCTCATCGAAGGAAGGCGTAAGCGTCCCCTTGGCATCCCCGTCCTTTTCGACCTCGCGCTTACCTGCGCTCATCAGCGTCATGGACGACACCCCCGCGGCCGCAGGAGTCGGTTTCGGAGGCGGCGGTGCAGCAACCCGAGGAGAACTGACCGTGGTTTTGACGGACGGGGTCTGCGGAGGTAACATCGAGATGAATTCCGCGGTAAAAGCAACGGATCCTTCGGCGCTCATTCCTTGAGCGGCCGGTGAAACGGAAAATTCGACTGCTTCCAGCGTCCCCACCTTCGCCCAATCCAAGGATTCCTGGAAAGCGCTCCATCCCTCACGAAGCCGCACGGGGATCTGCTGGGTCCCGGCCGATCCCTTGATCTCCAAGGTTAGGGAGATCTGCTTTGCGGTCTCGGCACTTGCCGCTTTGGCCCCGATCCTTACCGCAGAAACGGCCGCAGCGCTCAGGAAGGCGGGGAACGATCTCGCCCAAAAAACCACTTTCGCTCCCGCCGGAATGGAGTAATCGAGCTCGAGAACGTCTTTGCCGCTCGCGCTGTCATAAGTCGGCGTCGAAACCGCCTTCAGCACCCCATCCTTCGTGAGGCCACGCTCCTTGGCGTCCAAAAGCGTCGCGATCGGGGCTGAGGCATCGGTTTCGGCGGCGCTCGAGACCCCGGAAGGAAAACAAGCATTTAAGAAAAAAACGGAAAGGGAAAAGAGGAGCGATCTTGAGAACAAAAAAGCCTGCTGTCTTCTCGAGAACATGGATTTTGTCCTTTTATACAGCGGTAAAAAAAGTCCCCGCTCATTTTCCGCGCGATGGGTCCTGCTTCATGAGAGTGCGCTGGAGGCGGTACCGTTCGAAACCGCCGGATTCCGGGGTGTCGTATTATAATCAGAATCGGCTTTTTGCCAAAGAATTTGTTTCCAGAAACCCCGCCGGGGAGCCTCGCCGGAACAAGCCCGACGCGCAACGCCAAGCCCTCATGACAGAGGGCGGATCAGAACGACGATGGACCGGGCCTTCACGAGATAATCCGGCCCCCGCAACGCAGCTTCATGCCCGGGATCCAAAACATCCTCCGGGCTTTCAAGGGACGTATCGATCACCCGTTTCCAATCCTTGGTCGTCCCCTCCTGCAAGGTAAAAATATGGTCTTTCCAATCCCCGTTGATCATGACGTAGAGGTCGCTGTCGCCAAGATCCTTCCCCAGCAGACAATAAGCCAGCGCATGGGACTCCTCCCCGAAATCGGGGTCCGGACCGGTGCCATACCAGCGGACATCATCACGCCAATAACCGCTGCGGCCGATCGAACGGTGCGCTTTCCGGAAAGCGATCATATTCTTGAAAAAACGGAAGATCGGCCGGTTCTTTTCGAGGAGGTCCCAATCGAGCCAGGTCGTTTCATTATCTTGATTGTAGGGGTTGTTATTGCCTTTTTGTGTGTTCAGGAACTCGTCCCCGGCACAGAACATCGGCGTTCCGTTGGAAAGCATCAAAAGCGCGAAGAAATTCTTCGCCTGGCGGCGGCGAAGAGCCGCGACCTCTTGGGGGACATTTTGGTCGCCTTCGATCCCGCAGTTCCAGCTGAAATTCCAGTCCGATCCGTCCTGGTTGTCATTGCCATTGGCCTGGTTATGCTTTTGATTGTAAGCGGTGAGATCATAAAGACAAAAACCGTCGTGCGAGGTCACGTAGTTGATGCTTTGATAAGGCCGGTACGCATTCGCGACTTCCTCGGGAAAAAGATCGTCGCTACCGTAAAGTCTTTGCGCGAGCGCGCCGACCACCCCCTTATCCCCTTTCACGAACATGCGGATATCATCGCGGTACTTTCCGTTCCACTGCCGCCACACCAAGCCGGGAAATTGTTTCCCGAGCAAGTTCGCCTCGATGTCCCAAGCCTCGGCCACGAGCCGAAGATCGCTTTGGTAAGCAAGATAACTGATCTCGAAGATGATCGGCGGCGAGACCGTGTTGAGGGACCCGTCATCATGGCGCGCAAAGATGGAAGCCAGGTCAAAACGGAATCCGTCAATGCGCATCTCATCCGCCCAGCGCCGAAGACTTTCGAGGACCAGCAGCCGTACCGCGGGGCTTGTGCAACGCATTGTATTGCCGCATCCCGTATTGTCCACATAAGCTTTCGTCTCCGGATCCAGGAAGTAATATTCCGCATTGTCGATCCCTCGGAAACTATGGGTCGGCCCTTTTTCGTTCCCTTCGCTCGTATGGTTGTAGACCACATCCATCCAGACCTCGATCCCCGCGTCATGGAAAGCTTTGACCATCTGCCGGAATTCGTCCCGGGGATTCCCGTACGCATATTGCCGGTGAGGAGAGAAGAAGTTGAGCGTCATATAGCCCCAATAGGCCCCCTCCTGCGGATCGAACTGATGGACCGGAAGCAATTCAACGACCGTAACTCCGAGATCTTTGAGATAAGGGATTTTGTCGATCAGCCCTAAAAAGGTCCCCCGACGTTCCGGCGCTATCCCGGAATTCGCGCGCGCGGTGAATCCTTTTACATGGAGTTCGTAGATGATCGTATCATGGGTATGACGGGGGCGGCGATCCTCTCCCCAAGGGAAATCGTCCGCCCTCCGGGGCAGCACGCCGAGAGGGGAACGGCCGACCGTCATTCCGGGGCCGACCGCGGCCATACGGTCATAGCGGGGCGGGAAAAATATTTCCTCGGCAAAAGGATCGAGGAGGAGCTTGCCTGCATCAAAGCGATGCCCGCGCTCGGGGTCCCACGGCCCCTCGATTTGATATGCGTAAAGTTCCGCTCCAGCGAGTTTGCTGAACGGGATCATGCAGTGCCAGATATGTTCCGACCGGTTCTTCCGCGGATCGAAGCGAAATCCGAACACCGCTTTGGACGGGTCCTCGCGCCGGTAAAAAAGCAGTCTCACGCCGGTTGAGTTCTTGGAATAAAGTGCGAAATTATAGGCCTGGGCCGATTCGACCCAGGTCGATCCGAGCGGCCACACCGCGCCCTCTTTTAATTCCCAAGCTTCGATCGTCTGCATTTTTCCCATATTCTTTTTCATCCTAGCTCATGATCCCAACATGTGGATCTTGATGAAATTCGTCCCGCCCGCTCTTTGGGCGGGGATCCCGCCGACCATGAGAACGCGATCGCCGGCCGAGGCCAATCCTCGCGCGATCAGGGTCTTTTCCATGAGACGTGTCAAACCTTCGAAAGTATCGGAAGTCTCGGAAACAAGCAAAGGACGGATCCCCCAAAAAAGATTCAAGGCATGATACACGTCAGGAGACGGCGTCAGCGCGATCACCGGAGCCCTGGATCTCTCGGCCGCGACAAAACGGGCCGTATGCCCGCTGGCGGTAAAAACAACGATACAGCGGGGCCGCACCGCTTTTTCGAGTACATTGACGGCCTGGCTCAAGGCATGGGTCTCGGTCGTGCCCGCAGGCGGATAATTCCGGAATTCGATCTTTGCTTCGACATCGGTCGCGATACGGGCCATCATTTCGACCGCACGCACCGGGAAAGCCCCCACCGCGGATTCCCCCGAAAGCATCACGGCATCGGTCCCGTCGATGATCGCATTCGCCACATCACTCGCCTCGGCGCGGGTCGGACGCGGTTGTGCGATCATGCTCTCAAGCATTTGCGTTGCCGTGATCACCGGAAGCCCGCGGCGATTGCAAAGCTCGATAATCCTTTTCTGGAGCATCGGGACTTTCTCAGGACTCATTTCCACACCGAGATCGCCCCGCGCGACCATCACGCCCTGGACTTCGTCAAGGATTTCCTCCAGATGCTCGATGGCCTGCGGTTTTTCGATCTTGGCCAGGATAGGCTTTCTCGCCCCCTTGGACGCGAGGAACTCCTTAAGCGAGCGGATGTCCCGAGCGCTACGGACAAAACTGAGAGAGAGCCAATCTACCTTCTGGGTCAAACCGAATTCGATATCCTGTTTGTCCTTTTCGGTCAACGCGGGCAGTTGCAGGGAAACTTGCGGAAAATTGACGCCTTTGCGACTTTTCAGGATCCCGCCTTCCACGACGCGGCAATGAAGTGCCGGAAGCGATACTTTCTCGATCGTAAGTTCGAATGCGCCATCGGCCAGGAGAACGGTCATTCCCGGCTTCGCATCCGCTGCCGCATGGAGATAATCGACCGGAATCGTGCCCGGCCCGTCCCGATATTCCGCTTCCGGAACCAGTGTGACCGTTTTTCCGGACTGGAGAGCGCACTGATCTCCCGGAAGCCGCCCGACACGGATCTTCGGTCCCTGAAGGTCCTGGAGAAGGGTCACGGGACGATCAAGCTCGGAGGCCGCGGTGCGAAGGTCTGCGATCGCGCGTCGATGTTCCTCATGATCGCCGTGGGAAAAATTGATCCGCGCCACGCTCATGCCCGCCAGGATCATTTGACGCAAGATCTCCGGGCTTCGGCTCGCGGGGCCGAGCGTCGCTACAATCTTGGTATGGCGGGGAAGATCCTCCATCCAGCCTTTTCCTTTGGGTTGAGGGACCGGATAAACTCAGACATTGTATCGCAAAGGCGGCAGCACGGAGAAGCCTTATTCGCGCGATTTCGCTTTGTCTTGGCTTGGGGGGTTTGTTATACTCCTCGCCGCAAAACGCCTTTGGACCCGCGGATCCCGAGATGGGTTTCCCCCCGCCTCCCAGGATCCGAGGGAATAATCCCCCGGGGACTCTGAACGCTATGGAAAGACCCGATAGCCGCTCGCCGGAAAATCTTGCCGCCTTGTTCAAGAAACTGGGCGATATCCGTCACGACTTCCGGAACAAGAACCTGTACGCATTCCTGCTCGCCCGATTAAAGCCCGGTTCGCTCCTCGATATCGGATGCGGCGCCGGGCATTTTCTTCATCTCGCGCAAAAGGCGGGACACCCTATCACGGGGATCGAACCGAACGAAGGACTTATCGCGCTCGCTGAAAAACTTTACGGCAAACTCGATATCCGGAAACTCGCCGTCGAAGACCTAAGCGCGATCGACGAGCGTTACAACAATATCACCGTGATCGATGTGCTGGAACATATCGAAAAAGACGAGGAATTGCTGAAACGGCTCAAAAACCTTCTTGCCGCGAACGGGCGCCTGCACATCCTGGTCCCCTGCTACCAACACCTTTACGGAAAAAGGGACCAGACGCTTGGCCATTACCGCCGTTACGAAAAAACGGATCTCGTCTCGAAACTCCGCCGGACGGGTTACGAGGTCCGCGAAAGCCGCTATTGGAATATGCTGGGATATGGGCCTTACTGGTTCGCGGAAAAACTCCTGAAGCGGGAGATCTCGGTCGCTCTCCGGACCCAGCGTAAAAAGAACTTCGTTCAGAAATCGCTTTCACGGGTCCTGGATCTCTGGTTTAGGATTGTCGAAAACCGACTAAACCTGGGATTCGGTCTGAGCTTTTACTGCTCCGCTTCCCCTGCCAGGGTTCCCTGAGGTCGTTCCCTATATCCCTTCAGCCCCCTCCCTAAGCGTAGGGCATTTTCAAGCGCCCTTGACAAAATTTTTTCAACGCCTTGGAGGGCGCCCTTAAGGGTGCCCTACGTAAACAAAATGACGGGGATATCAATAGGAAAGCGCTTTTTGTTTTTGAGGGACCGCGATGCTCACAGCCATAAGCGCGATCCAGGAGACCGCAAAAGCCATGAGCTGGGAGGGATAGGTTGATGGGAGGATGTTTGAAAAAACGATCCAGGCGAGGATCCCGCTCACGAGAGCGGCAAGCGCCCCGGCAGTACTCGCGCGTTTCCAGAACATCCCGGCGATCATTGGCGCAGAAACGCCGACGAGAAGGATCCCCCACGACTGCGTACAGAGCGTATAAACATTCTTGAAACAGATCGCCAGAAAAAGGGACGCGAGTCCCACGATCGGGATGCTCGCTTTGCACCAGCGCAGCCGGGCCGCATCATCATACTGAGGATGGAAATAGGCCGCGAGATTGTTCCCGATGATCCCGGCCGGGGCCAGAAGTGCGCTGTCCGCCGTGCTCATGATCGCCGAAAGCAGGGCCCCCACCATCAGCGCCCGAAGCGGAAGCGAGAGATATTTCTCGGAAAGCGCGAGAAGGATCGAATCGCCGGCGTTTTCGGGAAGCACAATCCTTCCCAAGATCCCGAGCAGGACAGGGATCATGCCGATGATCATGTAAAGCAACCCCGCAAGGACCGCGCTCCACCGCGCGATCGTCTCATTCCTCGGCGCCATGATGCGCTGAAAAAGATCCTGGGCCGGAAGAGAGCCAATCCCCACGATCATCCAGGCCTGAGCGTAGGAAAGCCAAGCAAGCGCGCCGCCCTCGCGCGGGTAAAAATGGAAAAAATGATCGGGGATCTGCGCCCGGGCCGTCTGCCATCCACCGAGATCCGAAAGAAGGACCGGGAAAAGGATGCCGAGCCCGAGGATAATGAAGAACATCTGGACAAGATCCGTTGCGGCGACGGCCCACATCCCCCCTGAATACGTATACAAAAGAACGACCGCAGTCGCCGTCGCGACGGCCACACTCACCGGAAGTCCGGTCAGGGAATGAAGAATAAGCCCGAAGGCCAGCAGCTGGCCGCCGACCCACCCCAGATAAACGGGGACATAGAGCAACCCGAAGATCGAGGCGGTTTTTTTTCCATAACGAGCCTCGAAAAAATGAATGATCGTCGTAAACCCGAACCGGCGGAAAAAACGAACAAAAAAAAGTCCGCTCAGGATCAGGCACAGACCCGCGCCGAAAGGATCGGCGATGACCCCCAGGATCCCCTGCTCATAGGCTGTGCGGGAAGACCCCATGCAAGTCTCGGCCCCGAACCAAGTCGCAAAAAGAGTCCCGAGACTGAGCCATCCCCCAAGCCTTCCTCCCGCGACGATATAATCCCTTGTATTGTGGATCTTCCCGCTGGCCCAGAATCCGATCGCAAGCATCACGGCCATATACACGGCCACGCTGACCACGAGAACGATCTGAGATCCTGTCATGAAGGCTATCTCCCGAGCAAGAGGGCAGAAGGATCAGCCCTTAAGTGCGGCCACGATCTGGGTAAGAGTCTTCTTTGCATCGCCGAAGACCATCATCGTGTTCGGATGGACGAAAAGCTCGTTCTCGATCCCCGCAAAACCAGGGTTCATACTGCGCTTGAGGACAAGGGTCGCCTTCGATTGGTCGACATTGAGAATCGGCATCCCGAAGATCGGGCTGCCGGGCGTATTCCTGGCGGCCGGATTCACCACGTCGTTGGCTCCGACGACGATCGAAACATCGGTGCGCGGAAATTCATCGTTGATCGCCTCGAGCTCGAAAAGCTGGTCATACGGCACATTCGCCTCGGCAAGAAGCACATTCATATGCCCGGGCATCCGTCCCGCGACCGGATGGATCGCGTATTTGACCGAGGTGCCGTTCTTCTCGAGCTGCTCGGCCACATCGCGTACAGCATGCTGCGCCTGCGCCACCGCCATCCCGTAGCCGGGAACGATAATGACGGAATTGGCCACCTTCAAAAGCTCGGCAGCCTCTTCGGGCGAGCATTCCCGAACGGCTCCCCCCTTCGCTTCCGCCACAGCACCCTTGGCCTCTTTGCCGAACGCCCCGAAGATCACGTTACCGAAAGAACGGTTCATCGCTTTGCTCATGATGACCGCCAGAATGAACCCCGAACCGCCGTCAAGCGATCCGCAGACGATCAGCACGGGATTATTGAGAGCGAAACCCGTTGCGGCCGCGGCCAGTCCGGCATAAGAATTCAGAAGACAGATCACGACCGGCATATCCGCGCCTCCGATCCGCACGACGAAAAGGATCCCTAGAATGAAAGCGATCGCGGTCAGGATCCAGAAGAGGACCGGCTGATTCGGCTCAATGACAAGAAGGATCATCATCGTTAGCGCGGTCGCAAGCAAAAGAAGATTCAGCGCATTTTGCCCCCTGAAAGTCTGGGGCCGACCGGGCAGGATCCCCTGCAGCTTCCCGAACGCCATCAAGCTCCCGGTAAAGGTCAGAGCGCCGAGCAGGACCTCGAAACCGATCGCGCCCGCAAAGAAACGCTCCAGGTGTTCGTGGTGATTGGTGTATTTGGCGATCCCGACGAGCGCGACCGCGAGTCCGCCGAACGCATGCGAAAGAGCGATCCGTTCCGGCATTTTGGTCATCGGGATCCAAAGACCCATCGGGATCCCGATCAGCGTCCCCACGATCAGCCCGCCGGCGATCCACTCATAGGTCACGATCCCCCGGTGGACCAGGGTACCCGCTACCGCAATGAGCATTGCGATCACCGCCATCATCATGCCGCGGCGTGCCGTATCGGCTTTGGAAAGTCCGTGCAGACCGAAAATGAAAAGCAGCGATGAAATGAAGAGCGAAACAAGGTAGACAATCTGCCGAAGATCGACCGCCCCAGCCGTTTCCTGCCCCGGGAACACCGCAAGCGCGATCATGCCTTGGCCTTTTCTTTCTTGCGGAACATTTTGAGCATGCGGTCCG
Organism: Candidatus Omnitrophota bacterium; assembly: GCA_049324575.1. Lineage (GTDB taxonomy): Bacteria > Omnitrophota > Omnitrophia > Omnitrophales > Aquincolibacteriaceae > JBMONI01. The sequence continues at coordinate 144,862 of JBMONI010000002.1, forward strand.
TGATCAAAAATCCGCCCACGACGTTGATCGTCGCTGCGCCTACGGCCACAGCCCCAAGGATGGAACTGGTGAGATTGCGCCCTTCGCCGGCGATCACCAGGGAGGCAACCAGCGAGATCCCCGAGATCGCGTTCGTGAAAGCCATCAGCGGCGTATGCAAAAGCTGCGGAACTTTCGAAATGATCTGGTACCCGCAGAAGATCGAAAGCGCGAACACATAGAGAAGAATGATGAAATACTCTAGCGGCATCGTTTCAAATCCTTTGTTGCATGTCTCTTAAATACCCAAGATACCGGATTTCGGCACGATCAGCGGGTATTATATCCTTCCGCGCAAAATTTCAAAACGAATTCCCCGCCGCCGGCCCGAGATCCCCCGGCAAAACTTCGGGGCCGGTTCGGATTCACCATTTTTTGAAAATGAAAAAGACCGCTCCGATCAGGAATGCGAAACCGACGAGATAATTCCACTTCAGTTCTTCCCGAAGATAAAACACGGAAAAAAAACAGAAAACCACGAGCGTAATGACCTCTTGGATCGTCTTCAGCTGGGCGGTCGAAAAATGCATGGATCCGATCCGGTTGGCCGGGACCTGGAAGCAATACTCGAAGAACGCGATCAGCCAACTCACCAATACCACGATCCAGAGTGCCTTATGCTTGAACCGCAGATGGCCGTACCAGGCAAAGGTCATAAAAATATTCGAAATCGTCAGCAATGCGACTGTTCTCATAGCCGGATCTCTGTTTATCCCTGGCCGCAGAAAGCGTCAGGCCGCAAGATGCTCCAAAAGGATCTTGAGCCCAAGCCCCGCGAGGATAATCCCCCCTAAAATTTTAACTTTTTGCTGGAGTCCCTGGCCGAATCTTTTTCCGATCTGGACCCCGATACAGGAAAGGAAAAAGGTCACGGCTCCGATCAAAACTGCCGCAAGCCCGATAGGGACCTCAAGGAACGCAAATCCGATCCCCGCCACAAACGCATCGATACTGGTCGCAAGCGAAAGTGCAAAAAGCACATCCGCCCTGAGCGGATCGAAGAGCCTCCCTGCCCCAGGCGGCCGCAGGCCTTCCGCGATCATCTTCCCGCCGAGCAGTCCCAGCAGTCCAAAAGCAATCCAGTGGTCGACATTCGTGATCAGGGCCCGCAAACCGCTCCCCGCGAACCCTCCCAAGACCGGCATGAACGCTTGGAAGATCCCGAATGAAAGACCGATCTTTAGCGCGTCCGTCATCCGGGGACGGGGGATGATAAAACCGCTCATGACCGCGACGGCAAAAGCATCCATCGCCAGGGCAAATGCCAGAATAAAAAGTTCGGGGAAATTCATGAAGGATCCGGAATTTTAGCGGTTACGGCGGGCGGCATAAGCAAAAGCGAAAAAATATTTTTTCCAGGAATCGGAGGTTGAGCAGTACTCATTGTCCCCCAAAAAATAGTCCGCCAAAGTTTCTCGGACACGAGCGATCTCGCGACGACGGGCGGAAGTATGGGAATTCGCCAACGTAAGGTCGGTTAGCTCCAAAGCACGCTCCGCCGCCTTGACCGAATAAGCGGCATTCCCCCGATCCTTCCACAGAAGAGCCCTTTCGACTTCACTGCCGATATGGGCCATCTGCTCGAGAAAAGGCCTCTGAGCCCATCGACCAGACGCCTCCTCGCGATGCTGAACGTTCACGGAACGATCCTCTGCCTGACGATCGCAACGATCCGCTCCCGGATATCGGCACGTTCGACGCCCCGGCTCCGGTTCCCCTGCGAGGGACGTATGTTGATCATCGAATCAAACTCCACGAATTCCCCAGGCGGAAGCTCCGGGTAAAGATTGATGCCCCACAGATCCTGCTGCCTTGAACCGGCCTCCAGAAGTACGGCCTCGAGATCCGAATGCAGTTCCGCGTCAACAGCCAAAAGCCCTCGTTCGATATCCACGACCGCCTTGACCATATTGCCAAAAAGCGCCGCGGCCATTTCTTCCAGACGCGAGAATTTCAGAGTATTTTCGATGATCTCCATAGAATGGCTTTCGTGAGTTCCTTAAACGGAGGATTATACCCGGGAACCCGGGTTTGCGATAATCGAAATATCAGCCGATCTTCAGAAGCCAGATCCCCGCGATGACCAAGACCGCTCCGGCGATCTTCCAAACGCTGAGCGATTCCCCCAAAAAAAGCACGCCGAGCAGGAAGGCGATCAAAGGATAACTGCCCGAGATCGGAACGACCTTGGAGACATCCCCGAGTTTGAGACCGTTATAAAAACAGATCTGTGCTACAAAGCTCGCCAGAAATCCGCTGAGGATAAGCAATACGACCGAACGCACTTCGACCGCACGGATATCCTCAGGTTTGACCATGAAAAGCCCGAGCAGGATGACGCCGATCACAACCCCAAAACACCGATAGAACAGGCCGGCCAGGGGCCGAACGTTCACAAGCCCCGCCTTTTCCAAGATGGGAACCAGACCCCAGATCACCGCCGCCAGGATCGACCATAGAAAAGCGCTCATTCCCTCTCCTTGCCGCTCAGAAAGAAGTCCGGAAGGATTCCCCGAAACGGCCTATCGAGCGCAAACATTACCGCTGTCAAAGTGGATTTTCAATAAAAAATTTCCAGTCTTCCAGGCCGGGAAAAGACCTTTGGGTTCAAGGAAAAGACACTGCTCCTCACGGAAGCAGGGAAAAATCAGCCAGAAGGAGGGAGTAAACGGAACCAGTAAAAGGTGTGCGGCCCCAGGGTGAAAAAATAAGGCAAGTCGCCGATCTTTGGAAACCGCGTATTCCCCCACAATTCGAGAGGTTCCCATCCGCTATAGCGGTGGAGTTCCAGCTCGACCGGCTGGACATAACGGGATAGGTTATTGACGATCAGCAAGGTCTCGTCCTTATACGCGCGGATATAAGCGAGGATCTTCGGATTTTTATGCCGTAGGAATTCAACGGTCCCCCGGCCGAACGCCTTGAAATTTTTTCGCACACGGATCATCCTTTTCGTCCAGTTCAAGAAAGAGGATTGGGTCATGTTCTGGGCTTCCACATTGATCGCCTGATAGCCGTAGACCGGATCGATGATGACCGGCGCATAAAGTTTATCGGAGCTGACTTCCGAGAACCCCGCATTCCGGTTCCCGTTCCATTGCATGGGAGTCCGGACCCCGTTGCGATCGCCAAGATGGATATTGTCGCCCATGCCGATCTCGTCCCCGTAATAGATAATCGGCGTCCCCGGCAAACTGAACAGGAGGCTGTTCAAGAGCTCCATCTGACGCCGCCCGTTGTTCATGAGCGGAGCCAGCCGGCGCCGGATCCCCAGGTTCAATTTGGCCTTCGGATCCGAAGCGTATTCGCGGTACATATAGTCCCGCTCTTCGTCCGTGACCTTTTCCAGGGTCAGCTCGTCATGATTGCGCAGGAAAACGGCCCACTGGCAATTCTCGGGGATCGCCGGCGTCCGCTGCATGATCTCAAGGATCGGAGTTTGGTCTTCTTTTCGGATCGCCATGAAAATACGCGGCATGAGCGGAAAATGGAACGCCATGTGACATTCGTCACCCTCCCCGTAATAGGGGCGGACATCCTCCGGCCACTGATTCGCTTCCGCCAGCAAGATCGCATCCTTGGAGATCGCGTCCAATTTGGCGCGTAATTTTTTGAGGAAGGCGTGCGTTTCGGGAAGATTCTCACAAGAAGTGCCTTCCCGTTCAAAAAGATAGGGAACCGCGTCGAGCCGGAATCCGTCAACGCCCATCTTGAGCCAAAAAGCGAGAACCTCTTCCATTTCGCGGCACACCTCGGGATTGTCAAAATTGAGATCCGGCTGATGGCTGAAAAACCGGTGCCAGTAGTATTGGCCCGAAACCGGATCATGGGTCCAATTGGATTTTTCCGTATCCGAAAAAATAATCCTGGCTTCCTTGTATTTTTGGGGGTCCTCGGTCCAAACGTAGTAATCCCTCTTGGGAGAGTCCTTGGACGAACGGGCTTCTTTGAACCAGGCATGCTCATCCGAAGTGTGGTTGGGCACAAGCTCAATAATGACCTTGATGCCGTGGTGGTGCGCTTCCTTCACGAAGGCTTTGAAATCCGCGAGGGCCCCGTACTCGGCAGCCACTTCGCGAAAATCGGAGATATCATAGCCGTCATCTTTCAGGGGACTTTTGTAAAACGGCAGGAGCCAAAGGCAGTTGACCCCAAGCTCCCGGAGATAATCGAGTTTTTTCGTCAAACCCGGAAAATCGCCATACCCGTTCGAATTCGAATCCAAAAAAGCTTTGACATGGACCTGATAAATGATCGCGTCCTTATACCAAAGAGGGTCCTGCGCCATGGCTAACGATCTCCTGTCATCCGAACTTGAGCAAGCCGTTCCAAAAAATTCAGAACCGCCGCGGGGGAACGAAGCCGGTAATGCGCCGAAGTCCGCTTCCCGGCCCCTATCCGGATCCCGATCCCCGACCTGTGCACGACCCGAAAAGCATCTTCATCGGTTTGATCATCCCCGAGATAGACCACCGTCGCTCGTTTCCGCCATGTCGACGGAAGTGTCTTCAGCAACGCCCGGACCGCTTTTCCTTTGTCCGTTCTTCCTCGTCTTGGGCGAATCTCCCACACCTTTTTCCCTTTTTTAAGCCGGAATAAAGAAGAGCCGGAGAAACGGCTCCATGTTCTTTCGACGATCCGCCGGACTTTTGCAACCTCGGACGTCTTAACTCGACGGTAATGAACGCTCAAAGTATAGATCTTGTTTTCGACCCAGGCTGCCGGAATCGGCCTGAGAGCGGCCCGAAGTTCACGCGCGAGATTCAAAACAGGCCCAACCAATCGCGCGGCCCAGGGATCGACCCGCCTCCGGCAGCGAATTCTTTGCTCGAGCCCGTGATTGCCGACATAATCGATCTTCGGAAGACCGACAAGCCGGACAAGTTCCCGAAGATTTCTCCCGCTTACGATGGCCACCCTCGTTCGCGAAGCGCAGGCAAGCCGGCGAAGTGTTTCTTTGACGCGAAATGCCAATTTTGCTTCCGACGGGCGGCTCACGATCGGAGTCAGGGTCCCGTCATAATCACAGATCAAATACAAACATGTTACCGCCGCAAGACGGCGAGCCAGGTCCGGGGGAAGCGTGGAAGGCTTCGTCATGCTCAATAGGATTTCACCAAACCGGTGATCATATCCGCCGCCCATCGGTAAATATTATATTCCTGGACGATATTGCGAAGCGCATGCATTCGTTCTTTCTTTTCTGCCGGAAGCATGGTCAAGGCTTGATGGATCGTCTCGGCGGTGCCTTCGATATCATACGGATTGACCAAAAGCGAGCTATTGGCGAATTCATAACTCGCGCCCGCAAAGCGGCTCAGGATCAGCACTCCATCCTCATCGCCACGGGCCGCGGCATACTCCTTGGCCACGAGATTCATTCCGTCGTGAAGCGAGCTTACAAGACAAAAATCAGCGAGCTTGTAGAATTGACGGACCTTGTCCTGGCCATGATGTTCTTTGAGGAACTGGATCGGCATATAATTGCCGGACCCGTATTTTTCATTGATCTGCTTGACCAGATCGTCAACCTCTTTCAAGTGGCTCTGATAACTTGGGATCAGGGTCCTCGATGGAGCCCCGAGCTCCACAAAAACAAGCTGCCCCTGATAGGCGGGATATTTCTCGAAGAACCGCTCGATTGAGCGAAAACGTTCCAAAAGTCCTTTCGTATAATCGATACGGTCAACTCCCACCCCCACCCTTTTCCCTTCCAAACCAAGGTCACGCTTGATCTTATCCAAGGCCTCTTTTTCCCCGGCCCCAAGAGCCTTCAAGTCTTCCGAGGAGAAAGCGATGCTGATCGGAAAAGGCCTTACATAGCTCGTATTTCCCCCTCGGCTCACGCCGAAAGTCGTCCAGTCGATCCTCGACTCCAGGGCACGATCCACCGTATCCAGAAAATTATTACAGTGATATTGCGTATGAAAGCCGATCAGATCGGCTCCCAGCATTCCTTCGAGGATCTCGTCCTGCCAGGGACAGATCCCGAACGCCTCAGGATTCGGCCACGGGATATGCCAGAAGATCGCGATCTTGGCATCGGGCCGGGCTTCCTTGATCATTTTGGGAAGCAGCGCAAAATGATAATCCTGCACAAGAATAAGCGGCGGCTCATCATCCAGCTCCTCCAGAAGCGCCGCCGCAAACTTCCAGTTCACTTCCTTGTAGCAGGTCCAGTCCTCGATCCGGAAAACAGGCCGGACATGACTGATATGGCAAAGCGGCCAGAGACCTTCATTGGAAAAACCGTAATAATAGCCTTTTTCTTCCTGCTCGCTGAGCCAGACCCGCTTCAGCGTAAAAGAAGGCCTCCAGGGCGGGACCGTGATTTTGTTTTTTTTATCGACGGTCTCCCGATCGGCATTCCCCGCTCCGTGCGCCACCCAAAGCCCTCCGGTCGCCTGCATAACAGGGTCCAGGGCCGTCACCACGCCGCTGGCCGGCACAATGCATTCGATCTCATTTCCCTTTTTCCGATGGATATACGGCTCGCGGTTCGAGACCACAAAAAGCTGTTTGCCCCTGAGCTTGGTCTGCAGATAATCCTTGAGACGCTCTTTGGTCCAGATAGCGCCTTCGACATTGGCCAAACGGGACTGTTGAACGAGATCCAGGCGGGCCACCTTCAAACTCGCCGCCATATGGCTAACGCTAAGGAGCAACTTTTCGATCTCCCCCTGCGCCTTTCCCTCCGCGACCGACGGCGCATGCTCGACCCCGAGCGCTTTTTGGACCATGGCGGCGATCCTGGCAATAGGCCCCGTTACGCTCCAGCGGATTACCCAAAGCGAAACGACTGAAAGGATGACGGCGAGGATAGAGAAGGTCAAAGCCGAGTTCTTCCAGAACTCCCGGATCTGGCTGACGATAAAGCCCCGGTCATGAATAAGCCCCAGGGCCCCTACGGCCTTTTCTCCCTGATTAAGCGGGACCGCAAAATAATTGACCTTGCGGCCCTCCCATTCCCCGTTGATATCCACGAAAATATTCTCGTCGGCGGCCCTGGCGGATTCCCTCTTAAAAAGGTCCCCTTCCGTCAATTCGGGAGGAAGCGCGATCCGGGGCCCCTCGTTCATATCGACAATGATCCCGATCAGCCGTTTGTGGCCCTGGAATTTTCCGATGAATTGCCGGATCCGCTCGGGTTGGTCGGTGCGTTCGAGGGAAGATTCGATCGCTTCCTTGAAACTCTTTGCGAGAACCGCCGTTCGCAGCCTCAGCTCTTCATTCAAACGGCTCTCTTCTTTTTGCGCCTGGAAATAGGTGAAGCCAACGACCACCAAGGTGGTGGCGATCAACAAGGAAATGATCAATCGAAGCGTTATTTTCACGCTAGCCTCGGCTCAGTAAAAAGACCCATTGCGAAGAAACCAGGACCCTGCTCTCGGGATCCCGGGAAAAACATGGGGCAAAGCAAGCCCCTCCCCGCTCCAACGATCGGTCGCGATGAGGACAAAAACCTCCACGCGTTTTCGTCAGCGAAAAATCTTCCCTTTGGGGGCCGGGAAAGATCAGGCGTTCTTTTTCCCGAAAGCGGCGGCCACCCGGCGAAGGCTCGCCAAGCGGGCTTTTTTCTGCTCTGCGGTTCCGGTGCCCAGCATCTGGGAAGCGGTCGCAAGCGATCTGACGTTCATGGACTTTTTCGAAGGCGCGGGATCGGAGATCTGGTACGAATCCGCATAACTTGAAGTTTCTTGATAACCGGAAGTCGAAGACCCGGTTGAAGCCGTGTTCTCCCCGCCCCAGTTAAAACCGGAAAACAGCAAAACACAGATCAAAAGCGCTAATGTTTTTTTCATGATATCCCCCTTTTGTGACTCGACAATTGGACTTCCAACGGCCCCTTTTATTCAAACGGTGCGAGGTCCGAACCCCCTTACTGCAAGGATTCAAGGACATCCGTCCTTCCGAAAAAGCCGGTCCCCCTAAAAATAAAAAACCGCCGTCCGGTTATTGCAACCAGATGGCGGCCCGACCATCAGCTTACTACTTCCTCCGGAAGCACCCCCCTTTCCGGACCTCTTATTCGCTCATATTTCCCAAAGAGCGTGAAGGAATTCTAGCCACGGAAAATAGCCCCGTCAAGGGAGAAATAACCGCTTTCAGTCTACCTTAGCGGTCAATGCGCTCAACTCCTGGCGAAGTCCCTGAGGCAGCCGGTCCCCGAACTGGCTGAAGAATTTTTCAGTGTCTTCGACCTCGGCCTGCCAAGCTTCGGGATGGATCTCGAAGAGCTTTTCCAGATCTTTTGGGGGAATGTGGAGCCCTTCCAGATTCAGGTCTTTGAGATGAGGAATGCGTCCTAGAGGCGTCTCCCGGGCTTCCACCTGATCCCGCGTCCGCTCGATGATCCACTTCAGCACGCGGATATTATCGCCAAACCCCGGCCAGATGAACTTGCCGTCCTCATTGACGCGGAACCAGTTCACCGAAAAGATCTTCGGCGGATGCGTTAGTTTTTTCCCGACATTCAGCCAATGGGCGAAATAATCGCCCATATGATAACCGCAGAAAGGAAGCATGGCCATCGGATCGCGCCTCAGCACCCCTTCCTTGTGGATCGCCGCGGCGGTCGTCTCGGAACCCGTCCGTGCCCCCATAAAAACCCCATGCTGCCAGCTTAAGGACTCGCAAACCAGAGGAATAAGCTGGGTCCGGCGGCCGCCAAAGATGATCGCTGAGATGGGAACTCCCTTGGGGTTGTGGAACTCTTTCGACAAGGTCGGCGCGTTCAGGATCGAAACCGTAAAACGCGAGTTCGGATGAGCCGCTTTCGACCCGCTCGAGGGATCCCACGCCTTGCCCTGCCAATCAAGCAAGTGTTCCGGCCTTTCGCCGTCGAGTCCCTCCCACCACGGATGGTTTTTCTCCGTATCCAAAGCGGTGTTCGTAAAAAGCGTCGGATAGAACTTTTGGGCTTTAAGCGTTTTGATCATGTTCGGGTTGGTCTTGAGCGAAGTCCCTGGCGCGACCCCGAAAAGCCCCGCTTCGGGATTGATCGCCCACAGCCTCCCATCCGGCCCAACATTCAACCAGGCGATATCGTCACCCAACGTCCATATCTTATAGCCTGGCAAAGCCGACTTCAGCATAGCAAGGTTCGTCTTCCCGCAGGCCGAAGGCATGGCGGCCGTGACATAGGTCACATAACCTTTCGGATCCTCGATCCCCAGGACCACCATATGCTCCGCAAGCCAGCCCTCCTTGTACCCCTGCCAGGACGCGATCCTCAACGAAAAACATTTTTTCCCGAGAAGCGCGTTCCCGCCGTACCCCGAACCGATGCTCCAGACAAAATTTTCGTCGGGGAAATGCATGATAAACCGCTTGTTGGGATCGAAATCGCCGACAGAATGAAGCCCTTTGACGAAGTTCGTACTGTTACCGATCTTGGCAATAACGTCTTTGCTCATGCGCGTCATGATCCGCATGCTCACAGCGACATAGGTAATATCGGTCAGCTGAACGCAGGCCTTGGCGTAGGGAGAATCGGGATGCCCCATCATGTAAGGAAGCACATACATCGTTCTCCCTTTCATGCAATTGACGGAAAGCTTACGCATCTTTTCCTTCGCTTCATCGGGATGCATCCAATTATTATTCGGACCCGCCGTTTCTTTGTCGGTATGACAAACGAAGGTCAAATGTTCCGTGCGGGCAACGTCGGTCGGATGACTGCGGTGAAAATAAGCATTGGGCCAGGCATGATGGTCGAGCCGCTGGAAGACCGGCGTATTGCCGATCTTCTCCTCTTTCATCCCGATCTCGAGCAACTTCCGCGTTTCTTCCTCGGAACCGTCACACCAGTGGATACGGTCGGGCTTGCACAATTTCGCCTGTTCTTCGACCCATTGTTCGAGCGGTGTCGCCATTTCAAGTCTCTCCTTTTTCAAATCTTAAGAAAATACGGCTGGTCCTTCGCCTACGGCTAGGCCTTTCGTGGCGGGGATTATAGCAATAAATCCTTCCGGCGCCAAAATGATTCTATCCAAAGCCCTTTTAAAACACGGCACGCGGCCGGAGGAGCGGAAAACGCCCTCCCCCTTATTTCCCGCTGGGAAGATAAGGGCATTTTTCCTTGGCGGCAAGGACCGCGCAATCTTCAGCGCACGGGATAATGCTGACCGTCGCCTCGCACGCAGGAATATTTTCATGGAGATCCCGCTCGACGCTCTTCGCCAGCCGATGGGCTTCGTCAAAAGGCAGAGCCTTCGGCAGGACTAATTTGAGCTCGACAAAGTTATGCCGTCCTGAACTGCGGCTCCGGACATCCCGGAATTCACAGCATTGGCCGAGATATTTTCCAAGCTGCTTCATAACCTCCATTTTCCCCTTCTCCTCCAGAGAGGCGTCCAGCAATTTGAGAAATGCCCGTTTTGCAAGACCGAAAGAAGGAAGCGAGATCAAAAAACTCACGATCAGGGTCGCGGCCGGATCAAGGTAGACCGCCCAGGGGCTGAGAGGGGTCCGTGAAAGGAGGACAGCCAGCAAAAAGGCCGCCGCAACGGTCAGAGAGATAAAACCTTCCAGCTGATAATGGACCCCTTCGGCACGGACCGCCGGAGAATCGCTGGCCCGGCCGAGCGCAAGGATCCAGGCCGCTCCGATAAAATTGACCATCGCGCTGATCACGCTGAACCCGAAACCCAGCCACGGCATCCCGATCTCCTTGGGATGCAGAAGATGCATGAGCGCCTGAAACGACATGGCAAAGGCAATGCCGATCAGCACCATGCCTTCGAGCGCCTCGCAGACATGCTCCACCTTCCCGTAGCCGTAATTATGGAGCGGATCCGCCGGACGGCTTGAAAGCTCCACGGAATAATAAAGGATCCCCGACACAATGAGCCCGACCACGGTGATCCCGAGATCGGCAGCGATCGCGAGCGAATTGACAAAAACCAGCGCCGTGGCCTTCAGGACAAAAAGAAGGATATTGCCGAACAAGCTGACCTGCGCTGCGCGAAACATCAATTGGGGGTTGGGGATCCCGGAAACCATTCCATGCTCCATTTTAAAAAAATCAGACACGCCTTGGACGGATTTTGAGAGATTATAGATCGCTCCGCAAAAGAAAGGAAAACAATTACGGGGACCCGCGGTGACCCAGCCGCTTTGTTTTAAACCAGAGACGGGCCGGTTTTTCTTGCGGGTCCTTCTTGGGGCAATTGAACGGTAAAAACCGATCCTTGCCCGAGTACGCTTTCCACTTGGATCGAACCGCCATGCCGTTCGGCGATCTCTTTGCAGATCGAAAGTCCCAGGCCGACCCCTTTTTCGGCGCTGATGGCCGGTTTGCCGAATTGTTCATAGCGGTTGAAGATCTTCGGGATATGCTCGGCCGCAATCCCGATCCCCGAATCGGAAACACGGCAAAGCCCATGCCCCGGCGTTTCCGCGATCTCGACCTTGATGAAGCCCTTTTCCGTATATTTGACCGCATTGTTCAGCAGGTTCGTGATACAGCGGGCAATCGCATCCCGGTCCCCATGGATCAAGACCGGTTTTTCGGGGAAGCGCGGCTCGAGCGCAAGCCCTTTCCGGGAAACATTCTTTTCGAAAAGCCTGCATAGTTCCTTCACAAGCTCTACGAGGTCAAATGCCGTGATCTGAAGGCTCGCACGGCCGGATTCCATTTTCGCCACGTCGAGCAGGTCGGAGGTAGTCCTCAGCAGACGCGCAATACAGCTCTGCGCAAGCTCGATCAGTTCTTTTTGCAATGGCGTCAGGTTCTCGGCGTGCAGCTCGAGGAGCTGCGCCGTCACCTCCCGAAGCGCCGCGAGCGGATTCCTCAGCTCATGGCTCACCATGTGCACGAACCGGTCCTTTAGAAGAAGGATCCTCCGGCGTTCGACCGCATAATCGATCGCACGCAAAAGCCCGTCGGAGGTCACAACTCCCTTGATCAGATAGTCTTCTGCGCCGCGACGGACCGCTTCCCTTCCCCGGTTCTCATCGCTGATATTTCCGGTCAGGACGAGGATCGGGAGATCGAACGCCGCCTTACGAGCCGCCTCATAAGACTCAAGGCCCGAAGCGTCTGGCAGGCCGAGATCGCAAATAATGAGATCCGCCTCTCCCTTGTCGAGCACCGCGAGCCCCTCTTCAAGCGTTTTTGCGTGGGTCAACTGAAAGGTCCTGCCTTGGGCTTGGGCAAGCGATCGCCGGATCCACATCGCGTCCGTTTCGTCATCTTCGATCAAAAGGACCCGGGCCGGCGGACCGGGAAGTTTTTCAGGGCTCTCCATGCATCCTCGAAGCGAGCGAGCGCCGCTAGAAAGGCAGTTCGCTTGTTTTCCAATAGACCGAAATGGTCTTCATGACGGAAAAATATTTATTAGGGTCCACGGGTTTGACCATATATCCGGCCACTCCGAGGGTGAACGCCTGGTGCTTATCGATCTCTTCGCGCGAAGAGGTCAGCATCACCACGGGGATCTTTTTTCGTTCGGGATCTTTTTTGAGATGCTGAAGGAATTCGATCCCGTTCATCACCGGCATATTGATATCCAGAAGGATCAATCCCGGAAGCGCATGTCCCGACTCCATCAACCAGCGGAGCGCCTCTTCCCCGTTAGCGGCCACCTTGACTTCATTCGGAACCCCCAGCTCTTTCAGGGCCCGCTCGATAGACATCACGTCCACTTCATCGTCTTCCACCAAAAGAATTTTTTGATCACTTCTCATAACGCTCCTCTCACTCGTTGACGTTGACTTAGGGCCTTTAACAAAATGCGGCTTCTCTTCTCTCTCCGCAGGGCTGGGTTACGAGACAAAGCTGCAGGTCACGTTTAAACGTGACCTGCTAGAGTGCTGATTATCCAAACCTACCTTCTCCATTTTGTTAGAAGCTCTTAGGCAAAGTGAAATAAAATCGGCTTCCCTGTCCCACCCGGGACTCCAGCCAAATCCGGCCTCCGTGTAGTTCCACCGCTTTCTTGATAAGCGAAAGCCCGATTCCGGTCCCGCTCGCTTTCCCCTGGACCGGGATGGTCTGAAAAAGCTTGAAGATCCTCCCGAAATGCTTCTCGTCGATCCCCGGGCCGTTATCTTCGACGCAAAACTCCCACTCTTTTTCCCGCTCACAGCATGAAAGGATGATCCGCCCTTCTTCTTTATCCATATAATGGACGGCATTACTGAGCAGATTCTGAAACACCTGCTGGATCCGAACCCGCTGGCAGCGGAGCGTCGGCAAGGCATTCGCAAAGGTCACTTTGATATGGGAGGGAACGCCGAGAAGCGCGATAGCTTCCCGGGCCAGATCGTTCAGGTCGACCTTTTCTTCCTGCTCTTTGACCCGTCCGATCCTGGAATATTCCAAAATGCCATTGATCAACTGGTCCATCTGGATGGACCTCTCCTTGAGAAGCCGGACCTGTTTTCGCCCTTCTTCTCCCAGCTTTTCCGCAAAATCCGCTTCGAGCCACGTCGCGAGCGAGGCGATCCCCCGAAGCGGCGCTTTGAGATCGTGCGAAACCACATAGGCAAAATCATTCAATTCATGGTTCGAGCGCTCAAGCTCATACGAAAGCTGGCGGAGCTCTTCCTCCCGCTTCTTGCGTTCGGAGATATCTTCTTTGACCGCGACGAAATGCGTGATCTTGCCTTCAGGATTCTTGATCGGAGCGATCGACGCCGACTCCCAATAAAGCTCGCCGGATTTTTTTCTGTTATGGAATTCTCCATACCAGATCTTCCCCGAGGAAATCGTCTCCCAAAGGTTCCTGTAGAACTGGACCGTTTGTTCCCCTGACTTCAAAATGCGGGGATTCTGTCCGATCGCTTCCTCGAGCGTATAGCCGCTGATCTTTTCGAAGGCGGGGTTCACGTATTCGATCGCTCCCCTGGTGTCCGTGATCACGATTGTCGCGGAACTCTGTTCGACCGCCTGTAGCAACTTCGATATTCTTTCCTCATCCTGCTTCCGTTCGGTCATATCCGTCGCGACGCCAAGAAAGCCCGTGATGTCCCCCTGTTCATTCCTCAAAGCGGTCACGGATAAAAGAACGGGAAAAGAGGACCCGTCTTTGCGGCGATACGTCCATTCATAGGTATTGGGCAGGTTCCTTTGTGCCTTAGCCACCATCACCTCGAAACCCGGCCGTACCGTTGCGTTCAATTCCCGGGAAAAAAGCTCGGCCCGTTTGCGGACTTCGTCGGGATCGTGGATCAGTTCCGGAGTAACCTTGCCGACCACTTCCTCAGCCCGGTACCCCAGCATTTTTTCGGCCGCCGTGTTAAAGGTCGTAATGATCCCCTCCGGCGTCGTCGCAATGATGGCCGCCCCGGCATGGGCCATGATCGCCGCCTGAAAATGATTGACCCGCCGCAAGGCCGCTTCCGTTCGCTTTCGCTCCGTCACCTCCCGTTCAAGCGCTTGCTTGGACGCGGTGGTTTTTTTGAGATTTTCGGTCATCCGGTCAAAGGCCAGGGAAAGGTCCCCGATCTCATTGTCGAGCCGCAGACCCACGCGATGGTCCAGATTCCCCGATCCGATGATCTCGCTGCCTTCTTTGAGGCGCAGGATCGGTTCAGCAATGAACCGGGAAAACCTTGCCGCAATGAACGCGATCCCAAATGCCATCAGCATGGCGACGCCCGCCGTGATTATCCCCAGGGCGCGGACCGGCGCCAGCGCTTCGCTGGCATCGACTTTGACGACCATCCCCCAGTTCAATTCCGGGACATATTGCCATCGGGCCAGGACTTTTTGGCCCCGGTAATCCGTCGAAAACCCAAGCCCCGTTTCTCCGAGAACGGCTTTTTGCAGGCTGGCGCACGAACGAAGACATGAAGCGGTATCGATCTTTACTTTCAGCTGGAATGCCGCATCGGCCTTGAACCGGGTCGGCATGGTTAAGACGATCTCATGGCCGACCCTCTTGCCCAGGACGATCTCCCCCGTACTCGGAAGGCCCGTATAGTTCTGGGCGAACTCAGAAAGCATTTTCGCTTCCATCTGGAAAACGATCGTCCCCAAATGCCGGCTCTCTCCAAAGACCGGGGCGGCAACAAATAAAGCATGCCGGCCCGAAGGCGGATAAAAATCGTAATCTGAGATCCCGACATTCAAGAAGGTATGAACGGAATCCACAAGACGGGCTAAGTTTGTATCTTTCAGCGCCGGGCTATTCAGATTCGCTCCGAAATCGCTTTCATGCTTCAAAGAAAAAACGACATCCCCTTCCCGGGAAACCAAAAGCATATCGTACATCGATAGGTTCATATCGAGATAACGCTGGAAAAGCCCTCGATAGGACGCGTCACGTTGCTTGTATTCTTCGCTTTGCGCCCCGAAAGCCTTCAGAGAAGCCGTCAACTCCTCAAGGGCGCGGATAGGGGTCGGCCCCGTGCCCCTTTCCGCCACGAAGGTTGAAATGGCGTTCAGCCTTTCTCTTAGTTCCGCTTGCCGGCCGTCGCTGATCGCGATCAATTTGTTCTCGATGTGATGCCGCAACGTTTGGGAAAAATGATGATAGGTGATGAGGGCCAAAAGGACCACGGGAAGGATCGAACCCAGGCTGAAACTCCAAAAGATCTTCGAAAAAAGCTTCGATCGCCCCAAGCTTCTCATCGTTTCTCCCCGTTCAAACCGGCCCCCGAAGAAGCTTCCCAACGTCCGCCCCATTTTTGGGAAAGCGTTTCAAGCAGCTTTTCCCAATAGGCTTTGGGTCTGAAAGAAGGATAGGGAGCCGCCGCCACCGGCCGGTCCGAGGTCCAAAGGATCTCAAAAACCCCCGCCTCATTGGCCCGTCCGATCCGCACGGTCTTTCGTGCGTGATGATTATCCGCGATCGCAAGAGGACCTTCGGGAGCCAGAATGCTCAAATGCCGTAAACGGTTCAAAAGATCCTGGGTCGTCCCCTCGCCGTCCCCTTCACGAGCGGCTCGCCCCCACAAATGAACACCGTAATAAGCGGCTTCCATCGGATCGGTCACGAGGATATCGCCGCCACGCTTTTGCTTCAGTTTGGCAATAAAATCAGCGTTCAAGGGCGTGTCAATAGCCTGAAAATAGTTCCAGCAGGCATAGAGGCCCTTTATATGCTCCTTGAAAAAATGCTCTTTTTGCTCCGGATGTTTTTCCGCAAAATACTCCCGGACCGCTTTGAGCAGATTCTCGTCCATGCTGAACGAAAAAATAGCCGCTTTTTGGGAAGAGATCTCGATTTCATCCAAGGCTTCAAAAAAGAGGATGTTGCTGTCCCCGTTGATCGTATTCAGGATCACGTCCGGCCGGGTTTTCTGGATCTGTTTCGCGATTTCCAGAAAATCCTTCGCGCCAAGAGGCCGGTAAGCTTCTCCGACGACCTCCCCGCCCGAAAACCGGATGACCTGTTTCGCGATATCATGAGCGACCCGCGGATAAACGTAATCCGACCCGACCAGGAAAAACCTTTTCCCCAAATGCTTGAGGGCCCAGTGGATAGCGGGGATCAGCTGCTGGTTGGGAGCCGCTCCCAAATAAACGATGTTCGGGGAGATCTCCGCACCTTCATACTGGACCGGATAAAAGAGAAGCGAATTGTACTTTTCGACAATCGGTCTGACCGCCTTCCGGCTGGCCGACGTCCAACACCCGAAAAGGACCTCCACCTTTTCCTGGATGATCAGCCGTTCCGCCTCCTGCCGAAAAATATCCGGATCAGACTTTCCATCCGCGACAACCGGCTCGATCTTCCTTCCGTGGATCCCCCCGCCGGCATTGAGTTCCTCCAACGCCAGCAAGGTCGCCTCCATCACCGGCTTCTCACTGAGCGCCATAGTCCCGGTCAGGGAATGGAGAATGCCGACCTTAAGGGGAGGCGCAGAACGGCGTCCCGTTCTTTCGACCCAATCCAGGATCTGGCCCGAATAGAAAAAAAGAAGGACAACAAGAAGCCCCGCCAGACAGCCTAAAAATATTTTTCGGACAACGTTCATGAACGATCGCCTTTCGTCCCGGAGACCTTCCTGCTGGGCCGCTCTTGCCCGGCCCCGGGTCCGGCCATGCGGACAGCGCTATGTATTACGGCCATTACCGCAAATTATTAACGGCAACCGCGCCCCCCTTGAATCAGGCCCGCACCGCCCGCGGCCGGCGGCTTAGGACTGGCCGGTTTTCGACGAGGGAACGAGGATGGCCTCGTAGATTTTTTTGCGTCTTAATTTTCTCGCCGTGATCGTCAAACCGTCCATACGGATGACTTCTCCGGCTTCGGGAGCGCGTCCGAGTTTTTTATGGATCCAGGCGGCCAGGGTTTCATTTTCCGCGGAACCAGCCGGCGCGGGACCAGCGCCCAAGGTGGAAAAAACAAGGGAAACAGGAACGCCGCCCCCCATAAGCCAGGAAGAGCCAAAAGAGTGAATGTGTCCCGGAAGCCGGTCATATTCGTCTTCGATATCGCCCACCAGTTCCTCGATCAGGTCTTCCAGGGTAATGAGCCCAGCAACCTTCCCCTGCTCGTCACGGACCAGCGCGATATGGGTTTTATCCCGGATCATCGGGTTCAGCACATCGGAGAGCCGGGCGCTCCGGCTGACGAAAGGGATGGGCCTTGTGATGCCTCGCAAGTCCGGACTCGCCGGGCTGATCTTCAGCGCATTGATGATGTCCTTGAAATTCACATAACCCACGATGGTCTGTGGGTCTTTTTCCCGCTCACAAACCGGATAACGGGTGTGCATGTCGAGATGCGCCTTGATCATGGCCTCCGAAAGCGAATCCGTGATCGGGATCATGACGATATCCGGCGCGGCAAGCGCGATCCCTCCGACGGTCCTTCGCGAGAACTCCGCCGCCGAAAGAACGATCCGCTCCTCCGCCGCGCCGATGAGACGCGAGGACCTCGCGAACGCAACGGCCGATCTCAGTTCCTGGAGTTCCGGTCTGTCCTCGGCCGAAGCTTCGGAGCGGGCCCTCCAACGCATGATCTTTTTGACAACGAACTCAAAGAAAACGACCACCGGATGCGCCATGCCGGCGACCCCTTTCATGAGCGGCGACAGCGAGAGGAAAACCCATTCTTTGTTCTGAAGAGCGAACATCTTGGGCACAAGCTCCGCAAAAATGATCGTGAAACCGCTGAGGGGGATGACGAGGCAGATGACCGCCAGGATCTCCGCAAAAGGGTCCGGGATCCCGAGGGTCACTTGCAAAAAGGGGGTAAAAGATTCCTGGACACCGGCTCCTCCGGTCGCGGCCGCCACTGCGCCGGCAAAGGTGATCCCGAGCTGCACCACGGCCAGGCTCGCTTCCATCCGGTCTTTCATGTAGGCCGCCTGCTCGGCGCCTTTTTTCTTCTGCTGGCATAGCGCCGCAAGCCTTGCCCTTGAGATCGACGCCAGCGCCATTTCGTAAGAGGCGAACACCGCGTTCAAAAGCAGCATTAGAGCGATAACGGCAAGTTCAAAACCAAAATTCATTCGGGACGACCTCCCTGCGCTGACGAACGAAGAGCCGTTGACCCGGCCGAAAAACACGAAAAGGTTAAACTAAGCCGCGCCTGCCGTCAAACGAAAAGGCCTCCAGCGGCCCTTCCCCGGGTCCGAGCAAAAATCCTGAAAAGATCCCGATCAGCACTTTCGAAAAGTGCGGTTGGTGCGGTTAGGTCAAATGAGTCCCAGGCTCAGAGAAATCCCAAGCAGGATCAGCATTACACCCACCATGACCTGCACAGTTCTCAGGGTGACTTTTTTCAAAAGTTCCCGCCCGAGGGATGCCCCCGCGAACGCGGAAAGCGTAGCCGCCAGAAGAAGCCCTTTCATGGAAGAGATCACGGAAAGCTGGGTAGCAAAAATACTGGTCCCGTAAATAGACAACCGCGCCGCGTCCACCAGCACGGCCGAAGCCACCCCCGTTCCGATGAACTCTTCTTTGTTCAGACCGGCCTTGATCAGAAACATGGAACGCAGGGCCCCCTGATGGCCGGAAAGCCCTCCGAAAAATCCGGATAATAAGCCGCCCCAGATCATATGCTTGTGGTCCAAGGCCGCCTTCGAAAATCCCGGGATCATCTCAAGAACGGCAAACCCCACAATGACCGATCCGATCACGAGATGGAGAATGTTGATCTCGCGGATCTTGCCCATAAGTTCATACTGACCCAGGGCCGGCAAAAGAGCCGCATACGAAAGTGCCCAGGCCCCGAGAAACGCGGCCAGCATGGCCGGGACAGCGAACCGGATCAGCACCGCTCGGTTCACCGAACGGCCCACGAGAACAAGCTTGAACAAATTATTGGCGAAGTGAACAAGCGCGGTCGCTGCGACAGCGATGGGCACGGGGAAAAATAACGCCAGCACCGGCATGAGAACGGTTCCCAGCCCGAATCCGGAAAAAAACGTCAGTCCGGAGACCAGCAGCGCTGTTCCGCATACGATCAGAGATTCCATACGGCATCCTCCATCTCCGAGAAGAATGTCCCGGGCCGCTGCCGAATTATGGGGGGGATTTTTTGCAGGCGGCTTCGATCATCCGCTGATGGCTGAAATAGTTCCTGACGCCGAAGAAAAGGAGCAAACCGCCTGCCGGCAAGAAGGCCAGGCCGGCCCAGAAAATCAGCGTTCCTTCAAAAAACTTGATCAGGGTCAGGCCCGTGATCACAAGCGCCAGGGACGCCGTCGAAAAAGTGAGCAAGGTCCTTTGATTGGCCAGGACCGTCCTCCGGACCGCAAGTTCATCCCTTAATTCCATCCTAAACCCTCCTTTTAAAACAGCCCTTGAAACAGGTAGACGGTTTATCAAATGTCCCACTTATCCCTTACCTCTTATCCTCGCTTGCCGTTACCTGCCCGCCGGTTTCCTTACTTGTCCTCTTTGCATTGACATACTTCCACCGTAATATGGACCAATCGGCTATCGGAGGCGATCCGCTTTTTGTATTCCTCGGGCTCGCGCGGATGCCGGGCCACCACCGAAACGATCACCCCGTAAAGTTCAGGCCCTAACGCCCACAGATGGAGGTCGGTGATGCGACTGTCCCCGTCGCTCTCGATCTCGGCTTGTATCTTTTTTCGAATGGCCTCGGGACCGCTTTGATCCAGCAGGATACGGCCGGTGTCGCGCAAAAGGCCTGCCGCCCAGCGGGTCACAAGAGCCGCCCCGACGATCCCCATGAACGGGTCCATCCAGACCCAGCCGCCGTATTTCGCGGCCAGAAGCGCCCCAATCGCCAAAGCCGAAGTGAGCGTATCGGCCAGAACATGGAGGTAGGCCGCGCGAAGATTGTGGTCATGGGAGTGGCTATGGGAGTGAGGGCCGTCTTTTCCATGGGAATGATCATGCCGGACATCCAGCATCCAGACCGAGACACCGTTGACGAGCAGGCCGAGCACGGCAATGAAGATCGCCTGATCGAGCTCGATCGGGACCGGAGCGATCATCCTTCGGACGCTTTCCCAGGCCATCCACAACGCGAAGATCCCGAGCAGCATCGCCCCCGTAAATCCGCCCAGGGTATTGACTTTCCCGGTGCCGAAAGTGAAACGGGGATCGTGCGCATGGCGTCTGGCGTAAATATAAGCCAAGGCATTGATGGACAACGCCGTGGCATGGGAAGCCATATGAAGGCCATCGGCCAGAAGCGCCATGGAGCCAAAAACAATGCCGGCCACGATCTCCACGCCCATCATGGAGGCAGTCAAAAGGGTCACCATGATCGTTCTTCGCTCGCCCGCTCTTTTTTGATCATGGCCGAACGTGTGGCTGTGCTGCCAAAGTTCTATTTCTGTTTGGTGCATCTGAAAAAGGGACCGCTTTCAAGAAGGCCCTACAGCCCTCCGGCGATAAACCCCCAATAGCCGAACAGAAAACCGATCGTGGTCATGAGGATCCCCCAAAGTCGGGTGTCACGATACCGATGTTTGAAGCGGGAGATCATTTGCGGGAACGCGATCAGGAACACGCCTTTGAAAAGCGCGATCCAGCCGATCAAGGTGATCAGCACCGGCCAGCCCCAAACCCAAAGGTTGTGATATGTCACCAGGAGCATTCCCAGGATCAGGGTCACGAAACCCGACATGAAAGTCAAAGCCGGCGAGCGCTCATAGTCCTCAATGATCTTCCCGAACGAAACCCTTCCGCTCAAAGCGGCGATCCCGGCCGACAGATAAGTCAGCGCCAGGATCTTTGCAACAACGATGGACAAGGTCATCGGAGCCTCCTTTCGTTTCGAAAAATATCTCTTCCCGCTCGCCGGCGCCCACGCACCGGCCCGGGACTTAGCGCATGCATTCCGTCATCAACTCAACGTACTCCTGGCCCAAGGCTTGATCGACATGGCTGGGGCGGACGGATCCCTCCCCTTCCAGAAGAACATCGAGCCGGGGCAAAACGCGGTTGAACCACATGTCAAAAAGCTCGTGGCGCTTGCCCTTTTTGAGAAGCTCCTCTTTGAGCTCCTGTTCCGCCTCGATCCAATCGTCGAAAGCCGTGCGCAGGGAGCCGACCTTCTCGTCGCGGATCGCCTGGGCCCGCGACTTGATCTTGGCGATCTCTTCGGACGTGTATTGATCGGCGGTTTTATGCTTGAGCCCGGTCTGCATTTTTAGCTCACGTTCCGCCTGGAGCCAGTCATCGAGCGCGGTATTCAACGCCTGGCATTTGCGTTTCCAGATCTCCGCCGCCCGCTTTCGGATCTTGGTAAGGTCCTGCTTCGAATAATGGGTGGCCGGATTCGTTTGTTTTTTCATCGCCGTCTCCTTCTCTTTTCATGGTCTTCACGAGACCGTGGACATTCCGGATCTGCCTGCGTTTCCAGGAGCCTGTCCGCCCCTCCTCGTGTCCGGGATAACCAGTTTATCACAATCTCCCATGCCCAGGGCCCCGGCCTGGAAACCGGCCCCAAAAGCCCCGTTGACCCCCGGGAGGGGGTTCTTTATAATGAGCCCCTCGTCAGCCTAAAATCGCGAAGCGCTAAATGCGAAACACGAAGCAAATTTGAAATTTCAAATTGCGAGAAAGCGGTTTTTTCGAGTCCGGGCTCTGTCGAATATTTAGAATCTCTGATTTAGAATTTCGGATTTCAGATTTAGAATTTGCTCTTTGAATTTCCATTCCCCTGTTCCGCCTCCGCCGTGGTCTTAAGCGGAGGACGGATCCGTCCTAAAATTGTTTTACAATTTTAGGCGGAAGCTCAGAGCGACAGAGCAAGCGGCTTGGGTTGTTACGCTTTATTATCGGTATGTTTTGGTAAGTAATCGTCGGATAGATCAGCATCAGGTCTTATAGATCGTTCTTTGGAAAACTTATTCCCCTGTAGCTTCCGCCAAAAAGCATGGCGGACAAGCAGT
Source organism: Candidatus Omnitrophota bacterium (assembly GCA_049324575.1). GTDB lineage: Bacteria > Omnitrophota > Omnitrophia > Omnitrophales > Aquincolibacteriaceae > JBMONI01. Next base: position 167,179 of record JBMONI010000002.1, read on the forward strand.
TGGTAGGACGAGCTTTTTGGACGGACCCGCTGACGCTTTGTGGCGGGCAGTTGGTTCCCGTCGAAGACGGGATATCGTCGGATAGATCAGCATCAGGTCTTATAGATCGTTCTTTGGAAAACTTATTCCCCTGTAGCTCAGTTGGTAGAGCAAGCGGCTGTTAACCGCTGGGTCCCAGGTTCGAGCCCTGGCGGGGGAGCCAATTCTAACCAAAGGCAGAACTTCGGTATCTTCGTTTACACCGGGTTCTGCCTTTGGTTTTTTTATGACCGGGATGGTGTAGTCCACCTTGATTTCGGGGTGAGTGACAGTGATCCGTTTGATGAAGGATCGGAGGAAGGTCTTTTGTTCGATGATCGTGCCGTTGGCCAGAAGATTAGCCAAGTCCGCGACAAAAGCCCTGAGCGTTTCCATCCCGAAGGGAATGTGCTTTGGGCTTTTTAAATCCTCGTCCACTTCACGCCGCTTGGCGTCCAATACATCAATCTGGCCTTTTAATTCCTTGATACGGGGGGCAAGGTCTTCGACCTCGATTTTGCCCGTCTCAAGCGAATTATAGAGCTTACCAAGGCGTTCTTTTAAGGCATCGATCTGCCCTTCCGTGATTTTGAGCTGTTCCTCAAGGCCTTTCTTGTTTTGATCGATTTCCTCAAGAACAATATTCAAAAGCTCAGTCAGATTTTCTTCGGTGAGGATGTGCGTTTTCAGGCGTTCGATCACAAGACGTTCAATTTCGTCTTTTCGGATGAGCTTGGCCGGGCAGGCATCCTTTCCGCGTTTCAAATAGTTATTGCAGGCATAGTAAAAATGCTTCCCTGATTTTGCCGAGCATCCGATCAGTTTTGACCGGCAATGCCCACACCACAAAAGTCCGCTCAAAAGATAATCGCTTGATAGCTCCTTCGGATGAACGACCTTCGGGCTTCGCTTGGCCATGAGAATTTGTGCCGTATCAAAGACGCTTTGGTCAATGATAGCGGGGTGATTGTTCTTCACGCGGACAGGCACAGAGGGTTTTGTTTTCGATTTATTCTTGCTGGAACGGCCATAAACAAGTGTGCCGGTATAAACTTCGTTCTTGAGAACGTAACCGACCGTTGATGTATTCCATTTCTTGCCCTTGAGCGTTTTTATTCCACTTGCGTTCAGTGTCTTTGCAATTTCCTTGTAACCGTATCCTTCGAGGCACATATTAAAAATGCGTTTGATCACCGGCGCGAAGTTTTCATCAAGTTCGAGTTTTGTTCTTTCATTGTGGCCATCCATCACTTTTTTCGCTTTGTATCCGATAGGAAGACTGCCGTTCTGAAATCCCCGCGTGGCATTTTCCCGGAGGCCCCGGATTGTGTCTTCGGCAAGGTTCAGGGAGTAAAACTCATCGATGACTTCGATGATCCCCTCAAGCAGTTTCCCGGCGGGAGAATCGTCAACCTGTTCGTTCATCGATATGACCGAGACGCCGAATTTTCGGAGTAGGGACTTATAAATGATCGCGTCTTCGCGGTTTCGGGCAAAACGGGAGTGTTTCCAGATCAGGATTGCATCAAAGGATTTCGTTTTGGCTTTCGCGTGAGCAATCATTTCCTGAAATGCCGGGCGATTGGCCGATCTTGCGCTTTCGGCCTCGTCCACATATTCCTTGCCGACCGTCCAGCCGTTTTTCCCGGCATAGGCACGAAGGGCTTTTAATTGTGCGGCAATGGACAAATCATTTTCAGCCTGTTTTTCGGAAGACACTCTGGCATAAAGGACGACGTTCATAAAATCACCTCTCATTTCGGGCTTCATATATATCGAAGCCCTGACGTTGTGCCAACTTCATCAAATCTTTTTCAGCCGAAGGGACTATTTGTAAAAGCACTTTGGCTGTGTAGCGGTGGTTTCGCCACTTTACCGTTCGTATGAGAATATCCGACGTCAAAGCAACAGCATCGAAGTGCATCTCGGCATTCGGAATAAGAACGTTGCACCCCCTGTCATCCTTAGAAAAAGCCCTGATAAGCGAATGGACGGTCATCTGGCCGATGTCTTTTCTGAAGAATCGGAGTTTTTCAGTTTCTGCCCTGCTCATTTTGAATGGGAAGCCCCTGCTTTTCGTATAAGCGCGAAGCTGTAAACGAGGAGTGCGCCCGCTGGATGTCTTTTTCCAATAAGGGCGGTCGTATAAAAGGGCTATCATCGGAATGTGCGTTGCCGAAGAAACGCGCACAACACCACATAGGACTTCATTTAATCTTATGAGTGCGGTCGCATAAGAGCAGGTCAATTGATCGGTCAATCCGAATACCTCAAGACCGTTGGAATTGATCCAATTCACGACGTTTTCATCCGGCACATGGACGTAGGTAGCAAACTGATCTGCCTTCGCTTCTATCTCGCTTCTTTTCCGCTTGCAATCTACATCGCTGAGGGAATAGAGGTGTCTATCGATCACTTCATAAAGTTCGTGAAGCACAGTGTGTATCTGCCCCGGCGGCGAATCTTTTTCTTTAAAAAGGATTTTCGTCTCACCGTTGTAACTGAAATTGGCCCCTCGTGGTTTGTGATGATCCGGTAATATCTCCACGGAAAAGTCGGAGTCATAACAGATTTTTAGTAATTGCTCTAATGCCACCGGATACTGCAATTCAAAATACTTCGTGAACTCACGGGCAAGAATACGCGGAGTTATTTTGGTGTAATCAAAAGTCAGCCAATCATTGGCGTTATCGATTTCACCATGCTCAAAAAGGACATTGGTATAAAAATTCTCCATTGTCCGAGCTTCTGTTTTTGACGTGAGGTCAGTTTCCATCAGGGAGGAGATTTTTGTTTGTCAGTTTTTCATACATTTCGATGATGAACCGTTTGGCATCGAGGTCGTATTTCCCTTTGAGTCGGGTGCCGTATTGAAACGCAGGATCGCTGACGACATGAAGAAAGGCCTTCTCGATTTTTTGCTCCTTTGTTTCCTCGACCTCTCCGGCCTGAAAGTAACCGGCCTTCTCAAGTAGCTGTTGGACGGTAACGTTGTAGTAATCCGCAAGTCTTCGCAGGCGGTCGGGGTCGGGCAATTTTTTTCGTATGCCGGTCTCAAGCTGTGAAAGATAAGCGTTTGGGATGCCAGTGTCGGTCTCGACATCTTTCAAACTTACCCCTTTTCGTTCCCTAAGTTCTGTTAGGAATTTCCCCAGCGTAAATGTGTTGGCTTTCTTGGCCATGAGATCACGCTCCTTCCCTTTAGTTTTGACGAGATAATCCTAATGGATACAGCAAGAAAATGCAAGTGATTTTTACTTACAGAATATTGACAAGAATTAACGACTAAGATACTATAATTTAAACGTGAGCGTATTTCACTCACAAAATAATAGGAGCGGTAAAACGATGAAAGTCCTGCTTAAAGCCAAAGACATCAAAAAACGGTTAATCCGAAAGAACAAATCTCAAAACTGGCTGGCCTACCGGCTTGAAGTGAGTAGCGGGTATATGTCCCAGCTTATGGACGGCTCCAGAAGCCCTTCCCCGAAACTCCGCGAACGGATCATGAATCAGTTCCCCGAAAGCGGCTTTGACGATCTTTTTGTGATCAAGGGCAAGGAATGAACGTTGATTTGACTGAAACCGCGCAAACCGTCAAGCCGCAGGAATTAAAAGACGGTTTACGGATACTGGCGCGGATCATTGCCCGCGAATTTTTAAAAAGCCAACAACAAAATGGAAAGCACTATGGAGAAAAATACGATTCCGGTTCAGTTGCAGAGGGATAGTTTTGGATTTGTAAAATTGAAACCCCGCTCAAAAATCCCATTCGAGCAGGACTGGCAGAACAGGCCTTATTCTTTCAGAGATATTGAATCATGGCTTACGCAAGATGCGAATTATGGCGTTCTCGGTGGTCAAGGCGATTTGGTCGTGATTGACGCAGATACCGCCGTAATGAGTGAGCTTATCCAATCAAAATTGCCCGCAACGTTTACCGTTAAGACGCCGCGTTCCGGGCATCACTTCTATTATTTCTGCTCCGAGATCAAAAAGAAAATCGTTCTCAAAAAAGATGACGAGCATTTCGGCGAGATCATTTCGGTGGGTTCGCAGGTCGTGGGGCCGGGGTCGATTCACCCGGAGACCGGCACGGAATATCAAGTTATCCGTGATCTAGAAATCGCTACGGTCAGCCGCGAACAAATTTTTTCCGAGCTTATCGAATACATTCCCGCCGACCTTCCTCAAAAAGACACCGAAACCGAGGTCAGCGATTTAAGCGTGATGGAAGTTCTCAGAAAGGCGGGAATCGAGACAAAACAAATCGGCAGACAGTTTGTCGGCGGCCATCCTGTCCACGGTTCGACAAACAACAATAATTTCGTAGTCAATCCTGAAAAGAATGTCTGGCATTGTTTCCGTTGCGGTTCGGGGGGTGGTGCCATAACTCTTATCGCAGTTTTGGAGCGAATCATTGATTGCCGGGAAGCAATGCCGGGTAGCTTGCGGGGAGATAAATTCAACGAGACGCTAAAGATTGCCGCAGAGAAATACGGCTTTCAAATCAAGCGCGAAACCCGGCAAGACAATACAATTTTGACGGAAAACCGTTTGACCGCCCTTGAATCGAAAATCAGGGTAATCCCCGCCGACACCGCGCCCGTCCGCCTTCCTCAGCTCCTTGATCCGATCCTGAAAGAAATTGCCGGTCTTAACATTGCTCAAGGCGATGCGATTTTAAAACACACCATTAAAGACCACTTTGGATTAACGAATGATGATTTGAAGGGCTACGAGAAGGTTTTGAAGTCTTACCGCAAGGAGCCGGAGGAAAACGAGGAAAAGAAGTCCTTAACGAAGGACGAGATTATCCAAATCCTTCGCGCCGAGGAAGGCAATAAAACTGTTCATCCGGCGCAGGATTTTAACGCCGGTCTTATGACCTTCGCGGCAATGTTGAAGGGAAAACCCTATCTCATTACATCGAACAAACGCTTTTTCAGTTTTGAGGATGCCCAGCACGAAGGGTTTTCGTTGAAACATACCACCGTCGATACCGCCCGTTTTTCGTATAAAGGCATAAGCGGTTTTCTCGAAGGTAAAGCGAATATCGATATTCCCGGCCTTTACGAAAAAATTTACGGCTACATCACGCGCTTTATCCGTTTCCCGGACAAAAGCTACCCCGCTTATCTTTCGCTTTGGGTCATGGGCACATACTTTTTTATGATCTTCCGCTACTACCCCTATGTTTGGCTCAACGCCGAAAAAGGAAGCGGGAAAACACTATTGATGGAAATTCTTTCAGCGATTGCGTTCAACGGCGAGCTTATCACCAATCCGACCGAATCTGTCATCTTCCGCGACATCTCGAATAACCTTATCACGATGTTTATTGATGAAGTGGAGCAGTTGCGGAAAAGGGATAAGGATACCTACGGATCGCTGATAAGCGTCCTTAATGCCGGATTCAATAAGTCAGGCGTCGTGAAGCGTTGCGAATCTTCCGGCATGGATGGGTTTATAGTGAAGTCTTATAGCGCCTATTCGCCCAAGATGTTTGCCGGAATCAATGAGATCGACGATGTTTTACAGGATCGAACCGTCAAAATATCGCTTCTTCGGAAAAAGGACGATGAGGCTGTCCAGCGTTACAAAGGAACGACCGAAACCCTCGAATTGCAACGCCAAATCCGTGATGAGCTTTACACCTTCGCGCTGGTTCATGCTGTGGAGATCGCCGAGTATTACCACCGGGAAGGGGCAGAGGGTATTGAGGGGATGGCGCACCTCAATAACCGCGAGCTTGATATTTGGGAGCCTGTGTTTCTTCTGGCCAACATCGTAGACGCCCAGTGCGGGAATACGGAACTGACCGACATGATGGAGGCTTTGAGCAGTGAATCCGTCAAAGAAAAACAGTCCGATAGCGTAGCGCAGAATGAGACCTTCAAAATTCTGAATGTCCTCAAGATCATGCTGGATGAACTAACGCCGGTAAGTGAAGACGGCGACAGCCGGGTATTTGATGCCGGACAGGTATTTGAATATTTCAAGAAAACCGAGGATTTCGATTGGATCGAGAAAACAAATGTCCTTACCCGGCGGCTGAAGAAGGTGAAAGCCATATCCGAGCAAAGGCGTATCGACGGCGAAAAGAAACGGGTTTATATCTTGAACATCCGGGACATTGCAGACCTATGCGAACGGTTCAAAATTTAATTCCTTTACCAGCGGTTAAAAATTTTAAGACTTTGAGGCAAACTGCCTTATCCGCTTGATTTTTCAACGAGTTAGAACGCCTTAAATTTGGGCAGATGGATTGAAATGATTTTAAGACAGATTTTAAGACAGCGTAACTCTAGGTAATCCAAAGAGTTAAAGGCAAGTGCCTTAGAGTCTCAAAAAATAAGGGGGTGATGGTAAAGATGGAATTACTCAATGCTATTCAACGATTCAAAGCGCGAAGGCAGAGGGAAATCCCGCCGGTTTTGCCCGGCGTTGATTCGGAGTTTTCGGAGCTTGTGGAACTGTACCGCAAGATCGATGAAAAGGCTGGAAAGCCGGAGTTTGAAAAAATGAAGGCAATTTTCAACGCCCGATGGAGCCGGTTGACTGAAGAAAAGCGGAAAATCCTTGTCGAAAGGCTTCTTGATATGCGAATACTGCCCGAAATCATCGGAACAGCGCTTAACATCTTTGATGGCAAGATCATCCGTTTAGTATAACCAAGGCGGGAATGTTGCATTTTCCTTAATGATTTAGGAAATTTTCAGGAGATGAAAAGATTCTATGGGCAGGTGGTCATATTCAAGCCGGTGGACAACGGACGAATGTAAATCCGTCCCTGTGAAGTTTCTGAAAGACCATCATTACTTCGATGGCGGTATCCGCTGGGGCGGGATGAGCTGGAGCCGGGGCGGTGAGAAGACCGGCAGTATCGGTTTTGTGGTATCGACGCTGGAAGGTGACGAATATATCCGCTTTCAGTATACCCAGACCGACCGGCACACGGAAGAAAAGACCGAACTTGACTACAAGGCACGGCTTGTCTGGACGTCTTGTTATTTCGGGGGCAGGCGGTGGTGGTTCATTTGTCCGTTGGTGGTCAATGGCCGGTTTTGCAATCGCCGGGTGGGCGTTTTGTATCTTGGAAACGGAAAATACTTCGGGTGCCGCCATTGCTATAACCTGACCTACGAAAGCTCGAAGGAAAGCCATAAATTTGACAGCATGTTTTGGAAAATGGGTGTTGACCCAAAGACAGGACGAAACTTATTCAAAAGGGGGATGTGAGATATGACGACCGAAAAACAGATTGAAGCCAATAAACAAAACGCACTTGTGTCCACGGGGCCAGTGACGCCGGAAGGCAAGGCTATCGTGGCGCAGAACGCCGTTAAGCATGGCATCTTCGCCAAAGACCTGATCATCGCCGCTGGGGACGGCAAAGAGGACGAAAAAGAATATAGGGAATTACTGGCGGGGCTTGTTGAAAGCCTTAATCCCGTTGGCCAGATGGAATGTCTTTTGGTAGAGAAGATCGCGGTGGATTTCTGGCGTCTTAAACGGGTATTACGATTCGAGACAGGCCACATCCGGCAGTATCTCGATACCGTGATCGATGATTATTACCGAAAGACTAATTGGGAAGACAAGAAGGAGCATAAAACAGACGCCGAGATGGACACCGAAATCGCGGAACACAAGGGGTTTATCAGCTGGAATAATCGTTACATTAAAGCCTTGAAGAAAGGCGTTGTGAGGTTTGACAAGCCGACGTGGGAAGGCGAGGGATTGGAAAGCGACATCGAGGAAGACCTTTCGACGGTAGCGGAAGCCATCAAAGAAAAGGCCATGAATGAGGACGAACTTATGCAACACGAGGAAGGTGAGCTTGGCTTTCCCGAATTACGGGCGATCTTTACCAGAGCTGGTTATACGGATGCCGATATTGCCAAGGAACTGATCGGGTGCCTGAAAAAGCAGAATCAGGGCTATCAGCGACAGATCGCCGAGTTTGAGAAGGTGAAGCAAAAGAACCGCTACGCCGAGGAAGTATGCGTCAAGGCGGGCAGTCTGCCCCACGGAGACAATGCCGAGAAGGTCATCAAGTATGAAAAAGCCGTCCAGAGATTCATCTTCCAGAACCTTGCCCTATTGAAACGCCTTCAATCCATGCGGTGATTGGCTTTGTTTTGGTAAAAATCGCGGGTCCTTCCAAGGGGGTGTTCGCCGAGGGTCGGGCGAGGCGCAGTCCGTCA
>JBMONI010000003.1:0-30122 GCA_049324575.1 Candidatus Omnitrophota bacterium
GATCAAGACCAGCAAGATCAAGAGCAACAACAGGATCAAGAGCAGCAACAGGATCAACAGCAGCCCAAGGATCAGGAGCAGGACGAGAAGGATCAGCAGGAGCAACAAGACCCGCAAGAAAAAGAACAGGATCAACAACAGGATCAGCAGGATCAGGAGCAGCAGGAAGAGCAACAGCCCCAAGGCCAGCGTCCCAAGCCCTTGCAGGGGCAGATGACCCTCGAGAATGCCCTGAGGGTCCTGGACGCGCTTAAAGAATCCGAAAAAGAACTTCAGGATCTTCGGCGACCTTCTTCGGAAGGGGAGCCCCCGATCGTCGAGAAGGACTGGTAGAAAGCCAGTTATAAGGGGTAAGCGGTAAGTGGTAGGGAGTAAGGAGCAAGATATAAAGCTAAGCCATAGGGATAAAAAAATCTTTCAATCCCGAGAGGGGAATTGAATTAAAAATAAAGAACTTACTGCTGGCCATATCACAGACAGCTCTGTTGAAATCCTCAGAATAGGCGATTCGAAATTGATAAAATGTCATTCCGACTGAAGCGAACAAAGAGCTCTTGAGTGAGCGAAATGGAGGAATCCGAGATCCCTCGATTCCGTCGCTATGCTCAGTCGCTCGGGATGACAAAGGAAAGAAACAGATTGTCCAGAATGACACATGATCGAGGATTTCAAAAGAGCCCTCGCTCACAATTTTAAAAAGGAGAACTTGCGATGTCCCTCATGGAAAAGATCAATCACGACCTCAAAGAAGCCATGAAAGCCAGAGACAGCGACCGGACGGATACGCTCCGGATGCTCAAAGCCGCGATCCTGAACGCCGCGATCGCGCAAAAGGTCCAGGATCTCGCCGATCCGGAGATCCTGGCGACCCTCCAGAAGCAGGCCAAACAGCGCCGGGAAAGTATCGACCAGTTCGAGAAAGCCGGGCGCGTCGAGCTTCTTGCCAAAGAAAAGCGGGAACTCGTCATCCTGGAGGCTTATTTACCAAAACAGCTCAGCGATCCGGATCTGGCGGTTCTTGTTCAGGCCGCCGTGAAGGAGGCCGGAGCGGTCTCCAAGGCCGAAACCGGGAAGGTCATGAAGATCCTCATGCCGCGAGTCAAAGGTCAGGCGGACGGCAAGCGCATCAACGAAGTCCTTGCGACCATTCTCAAATGAGCGAATCGAGTCATCCCGGTCTCAAAGGACACGGATAGTCATCCTGATTTGAAAAGAAACGGATAACGGATCGTAGTTATCGAGTAAGTCATCCCGAGCGGAACATTCCCGAGCCAATATTCGAGGGATCTGATCTCCGGCCCCTGATGAGATCCTCGAGGCGAAACCCGATCCATGGCTTGGTAGGTCACGTTTAAACGTGACCTACCTTAGTGGTCAATTGTTTCCCAAAGTGGCGCCCAACCTTTCGAGCCATTCCTTGGAAAGACCTCAAATGACGGGTCCGGAGAGCCGAATTTTCCCTATCTAGTTATTTAACATAAGATACATTATAGGACGTTAAATAATAGAGCAAGCGTCTTCTATCTTGTTCCCATGCCGCTAAGCGAATCGAGTCATCCCGAGCGGAACATTTCCGAGCAAGTAGTCGAGGGATCTGATCTCTATGGTCTAGTCTTTGGGGCTGGACGAGAATAGATCCGCAAGGCGCGGCCGGATCGGATAAGTGGCTTTTATATCTTCCCCGCGCGGAAAGCTTCCCAGATCCTGCGGGTCTTTCCCTTGAGCACCTTCCTGCAAAGCGCATTGGCGGAGGCCAGCCATTCAAGCTTATGCCGAAGGGACAGTTGGCGGTATTCCCGGATCTGCTTGCGGGTGACACGATAAGAATAGCCTTTTGCGGTCTTACGCATAGCGCTCCCCGTCCGATTCCCGGATCACCTGTTTCAGGGCAAGGATATCCGAATGGTCCTGCATGCGACCGGCATGGACCTTCATTCCGATAAGGTCCTGGATCGAAACCAGCGGCAGCGTAAGGCCGCCTTCTTTCATGCGGATGGATCTCTTGCGAGCCTTCGCATAGGTCAGCGGAAGATTCACCAGAAGATCGATCTCTTCATAGGGTTTTTTCGGATGAAAGAGCGTTAAAGCGGCCATGCCCTTCGTTTGTTTCCATTTCTTCCAGTTCGCCGGGAGCAGGAATTCTTCGATCGAGACGGGGATCTTGGGCCGGAGGCCCAAGGCCAGCACCGCCTTCTTCAAACGCGAAAGATTGGCCGTGGAAGGATCGATCAGGATATCCAGGTCCTTGGTGAAACGAGGAACGCCATAGAGATTGACCGCCATGCCGCCCGCGATCAGATACCGGACGCCATATTTCCGAAAGGTATGGAATACTTTTTCGTAATACATGGCAGGCATTATAACCGAGCCTATTCCAAAGATGTAGGGTGAAAAAACGGGCCGGGAGCGGATCGCTTAAGCCGAACGCGCGGCGGCCAGGCCCAGGAAATGATCGCGGAGCGCATCGCCGACCTGCTCAAAGGCATAGGTCCTGGATCGCGAGCCGGCCCCGCCGACTCCCCCGGCGCCGCGGTTCATGATCGCATCGAACTCACTTCCGAGCATCGCCGCGACCATACTGAGTTCGATGATCCTGCGCAGCTCGCCCTCGGAAGTTTCCGCGGTCATGGCATCGGCAAGAACCTGGAGCCAGGGCCCTTTGGGGATAGCGCCCTGGGTCAGCCGATCGTCCTCGTTCAGGATCAAGGCCAAGTGCTCGCGCAACTTGGCATCTTCAGGCGCGATCCCCGTCATTTGGCGCTGGAATTTGACCGAATCTCCGTAGGTCTTTCCGATCGCTTTCAACCCTTTCTCGGTAGCTAGGTTCCCGGTGATCACGACCTTGAACGCGCTGACCAGTTCCGCGATCTCATCGGCCGGTTTGCCGATCAACAGGGCCTGGATCGCGCTGGGGACTCCCCTTTCGGGATCATCCATGGTCCGCTGAACGGCCATAATGAGATCGCGCCATTTTCCGTTGCGCGTGAGTGTCAGGATCTCCTGGGGCGATAATCCGGAAGCTGCTTGCAACAGAACGGCAAGATGCGATTCCAGTCTTGCGAAATAAGTTCCGACCTCGGGAGGAAGGAAGGTCCGGTCCGTGCTCTGGATCGCTTCCCAGGACACCGCATAGGCAAAGACTTCATGGACCGTATCATAAAGTCCCTGGTTCCTCGTGAAATCGAATTCCCGCGCATAATTCATGAGCGCCTTTCGCCCCGTGATATGGGCTTCTTCATGGTGGAGCCACAGCCAGAGCTTCCACGCTTCCGTTGCCGGGCTCTGGCCGCTTTCTAGCATCCCCTTAATGTTGAATCCGACGATCGGGGTCCGGGGCCGGGTATCCGCATAAGCGCGGGCGTTCGGATTGCGTTCGAACATGCGATCATCCAACTCCGCCCGAAGGATCGCTACATGGTTCCTTCCCAGGAGCATATCCGGAATGATCTCAATGCCGGGAGCACCGAAACCCCGCTCCGCCTTCGCGATCCGCAGGAGTTCCGTGTAGATCGCTTTCACCCGGGCTTGCTGGTCCACGGTCAACCCGCCGGTCCGTTCCGCCAATTCACGGATCCGATCCGTCTCTTCGGCCGTGATCCCGGGTTGTTCTTCTGCCGCTTCGCGTAATTCCGGCCGTCCGGGGACAGAAGCCGGCTGGGGTGCTGCAGCGCCTTTCCCTTCCACCTGGGCAATGAACGCATCAAGGCCAGGGTCCGTAAATGCCGCAGCCGGAAGATCCGGCAAGATCGCATCGACCTCGGCCCTAAAGGCAGTTCGATCCATCTCGTCTTGGCGGACAAGTTTTGCCCGCTCGGCGATAAAACTCCATGGCGTAAAATCAAGCCGCGCCTGGATCCGGTCACCGCTTGCATGGCGAAGGGCAACTTTCAGCACAACGCGATGCCCCTGCTCCATTTCTTTCAGGACCCGTTTATTGATCCTGTCTTGGTGGGTTTCATAGCTTAAAGGCAGTCTCTCGAACGTACCCCCGTCGATGCTGATCATCGTTCCGTCCTCAAATCGTTCGGTGGCTTCCGGAACGCTTTGATATTGCGTGACCCCGATCTGACTCTTAATGATATTTCGGTCGGCTTGGGCCAAGGCATCCATGTTCGGATCCATCAAAGACGGCGTGATGTTCAGTTCTCCGTCGGCATGGGGAGGATGGTTGTGCTGTTGGGATGTCATATGGGCGCCTAGCATTTCGGTCCCGGTAAAGCGGGTTCCGATCCCCGTCCAAAGCCCCGTAAATCCGGTTCCGGCCGGCCGGAACAAGGAAAATTCCTTTGTCTGCTGGCCGTGGACATAGTGGTCCGCAAGCGTCAAAGCGCTCTCATCCACTTCGGCGAAAAAGACACCCCGTTTGCGATCAAGGTATTGGTTGGGTCTTTTCATCAGATCGGCAAAATCAACTCGCGCGGGCTGATGGGTCCGACGGTCCTTAAGAACATAGCGGTCGCGGACAAAAGCCGCGATAACCGGATCGGTTGTCGCGTCGAGTGAAAATGCTTCAAGAGCTCTGGCGGCGAATTCTTCGATGCGGTTAAGGCGCGCCAGGTCCGATTTTCGATGAGGCGGCGTTAGCGGAATCCCATCCAGAATCCCCGGTATTCCCTCCAAGGCCATTTTGGCTTTTGCGATCTCAGTTTGGGCGGTTCGGATTTGCTGCTTGATGTCATCGGAGAGTTTTTGCGGGTTAAAATTTTTCGTTTTTTTCCGCAATTCCGCAAGGATAGCTTCATTGTCGTCGATCTTCTTGACATGAGAAGCCCGTAATTGTGCCTGCCGTTGCAGTTTTTCCAGCTCGCGGTCTTGGTTAAGAATGCGCTGCAATTGACGGATAAAGAAATGGCTGACCGATCGGCCCTCGGGGCCTCGGCGATTCAAAGCGCGCATGAATTCGACCGCGAACAAGTTGAAATCTTCATAATCCATGATCTGGTGGGCGGTCTCAAGAAGCCGTCGGGCGCGAGGTGCCCTCTTCCCCGGCGTCGGCTCGGCCATGAGCGCGTCCACTTGAGCCTCGATGGAATCCTTAACCGCTTGGCTGACCTTGGAACCCGGGGCTTTGGACGGTTTCGTCTCGCTTTGGCGTTCGGTCATCATTTGCGTCCGGATCGGATCGATCTCTTGGATCCGGAGGATCTTTTCGCGGATCTGATCCGCGCTGTATAAGTGCCAATGGACCAGGTTCTTGACGGATTTTGCATTGCGGATGATGTCAATGACCAGGCGGGTGTCATAGCCCAAGTCCCGAACGATGTTGGTCAGGTAGATCACCGCATTCATCGCACTTCGCATGGTCTCGACATCAAAACCCGCGTGATGTGCGTAGCTCAGGATCTTGGTCATCATCATTTGCACATCATAGGCCCGTCCGCTTTCGCGGTCGACCTCGCGCGCCAGCATCTGGGCGAAATAGTTCATGATTTCCTCGAGTTCGGCCTCGCTGTCCGGTTTCATGATCTCCGGGCGCGGAAAGACAAGGTGCAGTTCTTCATGGAACATCGATTGCTTTTCCCAGGCTTTATCGATGGCGATAAAACCGGTCAAGCCGAAAAGGTCATCACCGAACTTCTTGGAGGTCTTGAACTCTTTTCCGATAAAAACCTCGGAACCCGAACGGTTCTTCCATTTATTGCCGAGGAATCTCCAGTATTGGCCGAGCCGTTCCGCCGCATTCCCTCCGGTGCGGAATACCACGATCGGAATATTGGAATAACCGTGCGCCTGGCGCCATTCGCGGTTCGCTTCCTCGGTCATTCTTTGACGGATCTCGCGCTCTTCTTTTTCAGTGGTGGGGGCTGGATTGCTCGCAAGATAAGACCGGTATTTCTGTTCGGCGGCAGCCCGGACCGCTTCGATATGAGAAGTCGAAGAGCCGTAGTCGAAGACAAACTCGGCGAAATCCCCCCTCAGCGGATCATCGGGATCCTTGAGACCGTTGAAGAAAAAGTCGGTCAGATCCCGAACAAAGGCTTTTCGGTCTTTTTTGTCAAGGCCCCGTTGAGGATCACGATTGAGCTGTAGTTGCGACGCAAAGAGTTTAGCAGCACGGTTGCACGCCGCACGCCGCTTTTCGCCGGCCGATGCTCGCGCTTCTTCCCAGGCTTTTTGGATCTCGCTGTTCGCTTTCTGATATTCGAAACGAGTAAGCTGGAAGATATCCCAATCTTTTGCATGCAGGGCGAATTTCCCGATCTGTTCGATCGTGAGACTAACGCCGTCTGCGCTGGTTTGGGCAAGGATTGCAGAATGATTTCCGGCATTCTTCAGATATTGAGCCGTTTGTGTGAAAAGCTCCATCACCGCGATCTCTTCCTTGATCTTCTTGGATCCGGAGTCTTTCATCATTTTGAGCAGGATCTCCGCAGTCGGCTCGCCCTGGAAATTTTTCGCCCATTCCTTGTAGTACTCCCCAAATTTTTTCGGGTCGCGTTCCATGGCCCTTTGGAGCAGCCGCGAAGGTGTCGTTGACATCATTTGTCGGTAACGGTCTTCCCCCACCTGGTTACGCATCAGGGCCCCGACTGCTCTGGCGATCGCAAGCCCGGCATCCGAATCCAACCCGATCTCGAACAGCGCATCGAATAATTGCTGGTCCGTGCGGTCTTCGCTGCCGATCCGCGCAAGGACTTTCTGCGCTTCCGCAATATCGCGGGCGAATTCTTTAAGCTCTTGCAGGACGGTCTGTAAAGCTCGCGTGGCGGCAAGAGACGCCTGGAATTCTTCCTCGAATCTCTGGAGGAGTTCGACTTCCGAGATCTCGGGGCCCATCGACAGGAACCATGCGACGAAACGCGGACGCTCGGCTCCCGCTGGTAAACCGAAATACAGGCTCTTGGCTAGCGACAATTTCAGCGGGGTTGTCGCGCTCGCATGGAGATTGGAATGGTCTTCTTCGGTCATCTCGGGACGGGATCGGAACCCTTCGGGGATCCCCGAAAGCTCGTTCAAGTCCTGAAGAGCCTGCAGCATGGCATCGCTTCCGCGGATATCGCCGTAAGCGGGATCGTTGAGCCCAAGGACAACATTCCCTTGCATGGCGGGATCTTCCTCAAAATGAAAGGCAAGCGATCCGTTAGCTGCGATCTCGTCAAAAACCACCAGGCCGGGAAGTTCGGATGAGTTGCCGTTGATCGTGGCCATACGCCCTGCCGTGTTATCGACCAAAACAGGTGTTCCGGCCGTGTTGACCACCTGATTGCGGCCGAGGAAGATCCGGGTGGAGGCTTCCAGGCGCCTTGGACTGGCAATGTCAGTGACTTGGACCGCGGCAAGTTGCGGCACCGCTCCGCGCCTTTCCACATGATAGATCGCTTCGACCTTACCGGAATCGAATCCGTCGCGAGCCCGGTTCAGGCCGATCTTAAGATGCCCGTTTCTCGTCCGGTCAAAAGAAACAACGACCGGGATATCGCTTGTGAGCGTTGCGATCTCGAGGACATGGCCGTGCTCGTCCGAGATCCCGGGCATGCGGATCTGCGAGCCTTCCCGCTCAAAAGCGAACAGCGTATTATTCGGTCCGGAGCGCACGGCAAATTTCATCCGTCCCATTTCGATCTCAGCGTGGAACCCGACGCTTTCGCGGTCTGGAAGACCGTCGATCATCCATACGCCGTTCCGATAAGAAAAGTAAACATGATCGTTCTGGGTTCTCGGAACGATCGCCGTGACCCTGCCATGCTGGTCCAAGATCCCGAGATCCGTCCCGTTCGCGTCGGGCTGACCGTCGCGAAGCCTTGTCGTGAAGCGAGCCCGCCCGATCTCGTGGATCAATCGTTCGAAGGCGGTTCGATTGGTTACCTGGTTCAAACGGCGGAGATTACCCGATCCGATGACACGGATGAAATTGAGGAGTTCGATCTCGTCGCGTAACCGAAGGCCCATACCGGCGGCAACGCGTAAAGGATCCATGAGCCCTTCAATGTCGGCAAAGGTCGCGCCCGAGCGCACGATGTGGATCAGGTTCTCAAAATCGCTGATGATCCCCGATCGGTCTTTGATCTTTTGGGCGACCGCCATCGCGGTCCTGATCTCGGCATCTGTCGCGTTCAGGCGGATCCGTGCCCGAATAAGTCCGGTGGTGGGGATTTTGAGCGTCTCGCATGCCGCTTCGTAAGCGCTCATGTCGCCGAGCAGTTCCTGGAAGACCGTTGCGAATCGGGCCGGGTCCGGCACGGCGATCATCCGCTCGAAAACAACGGCAAGAAGATCCCGCCATTCTCCCCCGAGCTTTTTCTCAAGGTCCGCGATCGCTTGCAGCTGATCCGGGCTGATGCGAAAGTAAGTCGCCGCAAGCCGCTGCCGGACCGGAAGGGCGATATTGCGCGATCCGATGATCGCACTGACGATCGCCCCCATCCTTTCCTTGGCGGGAAGGTTCGTGGCCACGCGGAGCGCCGACCAGAAGGCAAAGAGATTCAGTCCTGTCAATTCCCGTTCGGAGATATTGATCTTGAGCGATCGCAGCCACTTCCGGGCGCCTTTCATAAAAAGATCGAATTTCCCCACGGATTGGAATACCGACAGCTCTTCCGGAGACAGGCCGGCAAGGAAGGCATGCGCCTCGGAGGACAATCTCAGGTATTTTCCGAGCATTTCCGACCGGCGCTGATAATTCCCGGCATCCCGGAATTCCCTTTCCATCTTGGCCAACAATCCCGGCGTCATGAGAGCCCCCACAAAGGCGGTAATATCCGCTTGGGTAAAATGGCCTCGCTCCAGGAATTCCTGGAGCTTCAAGACCGCCTGGAGATCGCCGGCGCTTTCCGGATCGGCGAGGAATTTTGTCAATTCGGGCGGGAGTCCAAGCTTGAGAATATCCTGGTCCTCCAATTGGAGTTTCGTCGGATCGCCCGACAGTAGGGAATCGAAATCGACCGCCAAAGTCACCTGTCCGTCGGCCTGGACGGTCAGGCTCAGCATCGGGAATGCCCGGATCCATGAATGTTCGGCCTCGATCGCGCTGAAATTGAGCTCGCCGCCCAAAGCCTTGTACTTCCAGACGCCCTCTTCAAAAACACGCTCGACTTTGACAGGTCTTTCGGGTTCGACCAGATGCTCCATCACTCTCCGGCTTTCCGGCGTTTCATAAAGACTTTGACGCTCGGCGGCCGAGAGGGGCGTCTCCGTCGCCTGGCTCATCCGCTGGGTCACCGTGCGGGACGGGGTCCGCGTGGTCTCGGCCGGGATGATATCCTGCGCGAAACGCTTGCTGATCGCGATCAGCGCGCGGGCGCGCGACGCGATATCGGTCGGCAAATTGCCCTGGAACGCCGAACTGAACTCGCCGTCCTGGGTCCGGATGTGCGAATAGTCGGTCAGCTTGTGCTGGACCTCTTCCATGACCTTCTTCGATTCCAGCAGGAGCGCGAGGACTTCCGCGCTGAGCGATTTCCCCTTCTCCCCGGTTAAAAACGCGTCAAACTGCTCGATGGCCGTTTTGACCCGTTCCTGGATCACACTGCGGACATAATCCTCCCCCATCAGGGCTTCCTTGGCCGGATCGAGCCCCGAATGCCCTTTCCAATGGCGGTGAAGCAGCATGCCGAATTCGTGCAGGACCGCCAGATCGCTTCGTGAGCCGCTTTCGATCGCCAGTTGTGCCGCCGACCGCAAAGGATCGATCATCAGGCGGAAGGTCCAGACCTGCTCCAACAGGGATTTCGCTGTTTCGCTGTTGGCCTTGGCGGAATTCATCAGGGTCGAAAGGACGAGCATTTCCTCCGCGCTCATTTCGCCGACCGTTTTAGGATCTGCTGCTTTCGTGATAAGCTGAATTACTGTGATCGGGTTCAATTTCGCATCAGGTGGAGCTTCTTTCTCGTTGACATAGATCCGCCCGTCATTGCCCCTCCAAAAGACAAGGCCGTATTTCAAGCTCTCGTCGCTTAATTTATCCTGGAAATAGCGTTCCCAGGCTTTGATGCGGTTCTTCAGGGTCTTGGAATCGCCCTCGCGGAAGATCCGGGTCTGGTCCATGAAATAGTTCTTGTCGACCGCGATCACGGCATGGCTCGACCACCGCCAGCCCAACGTGGGGATGATGCGGCCGACACGGCCCTGGCTCTGCATCAGGGCCTCCTGGGTTAAGGTCGGATCCAGAAGGACGAAATTCGCTTTCATTTGATAATCGATCCCGGTCATTCCTTTCTGATTCGAAAGGAGAATGACCAGCTTGCGGTCGCCCGGGGATTTGTCGGCTTCCGCCTTGACTTCCTTCTGGAATTCATCTTTGACCGCGGCCGGATCGGCGGAACTGTCGATAATATGAAAGCTGATCTCGCGGCCGTCTTGAGCCGCACGCGCTTTCAGTTTCGCCTGGACCCGGTAGATCGCCGTATCGGAGCGGAAAGCGCTCAAAACCGGGAGGATTTCCGAGAAGCGGACATAACGGCGGCCGTCGAGCTCCGCATCAGTGTGTCCCATTCCAGTTTGGTAAAGGATATCGGCCTGCCTTTCGGCGATCTGATCGGCGCTAAGTGGACGAACCCGACCATTTTCATCCTTCTCTTCGAAATCAAGCCGGATAATATCGGCGGTGTTTCCTTGGTCCGCATTGATATGATTGGCCTTATTTTTAGAAGCCAAAAGAAGCTCCGCCACAGAGGCCATGGTCTCGTCGTTGACGTCACGGATGGCTGCGGTCCTGCGTCCGGTAAGGATCTCGATGGGCATTTGGACACCCATGGCGGTCCCTGACATGCCGAGCGGATTGTCCACGCCATCCATGGTTCTGAAAAGGTCGAACATGCTGACTGCCGTTTCGGTGGCGGTCAAGTGGATCGTTCGCGTGGTTTCAAGGGTGTTATCGAGCAGTTTTTTCTCGATCTTGGACAATTCGGCAAGTTTGTCGGGATCGGCTGTCCGCGATCGTTCCGCGCGAACACTTTCGACCGCTCGCATCAGGGTGTAGTGGACGGCCATCAGCCACGGAGTATCTTCAATGATACGGTCCGCCTCGAGATTGCCGGTATTGCTCACCGGGTGGTATTGGCCGTCCTCGCCTTTTTGAAGGCCGTCCGCGGCCAGGAGAATTTCCTCGATTTGCTGAACATTTTCGACGCGGGGGTCCAGCGCACAGGCTTTGAAGATCGACGCTAGCTCCGATTCATAGAGCGCTTCTCCTTTTTCTCCTTGTTTGGATTCAAATTCTTTCACGGCGCGGGCGACTTCGGGGATCGCCATGACCCGGCCCCGGACCGCTTCCCAGGACGACCAGAAGCGCACTTTGCCCTGGTGGATCAGGATCACGGCGAAACCCTGCTCTTTGAGCTGATTGAACCGGCCTTCATCGCGCGTAACCAGGATGTGTTTCGCGGGGTCGAAATCCCGCACCAGGGCATCATAATCCCGGTCGAATTTGACGATATTCTGATCCAGGTTTTTCGCGACCGCATCGATCACGTGATAATTCGGCATGGCGTCGATCGCATTCTTGGGCGTTCCGCCGACGATGAAATAGGTCGGATTCGCGCATTTATGGATCTCGTCGAAAAGGCGGGCACTGCGTTCATAGGCCTCCCGGAACTCTCCGTAGCGGGCATCGCCTTTTTCGCTAAGGTGGTTCATGAGATGGGCCATCGAATCCAGAGTGGCGATCACCGTGAATTTTTCAGGGTTCTTCATCGCATGAAGGAGTTTGTCGAACGAAGCGGTCGCTGTTTCCGAAGGTGACTTGGCATCTTCGGCCAGTTTCATGCCGTCTTCGAGCTCGCGATTGGTCAGCGCCTTATAAAAAGTCCGATATTCCTCGGAAAGCCATTGGCGGAGAATGGCAGCATCGGGAACAAGGATAAGATTAATCCCGCGGAGGGCCGAGATCGCGAGACCGATGATCGTCTTTCCAACGCCCATTCCGGCGTTGAAGTTCTTTTGTTGCGCTTCGAGGTAGGCTTTACGCTGTTCCATGTTGAACCAGCGGACCTGTGCTTTGCCGTCATTATCCCGGTAATTCAGGAGCGCATGCGCGATGAAAAGAATGTCCCAGCCCTGCTGCATTTCTCCCTTTGTCAGCGCATCTCCCGGGTCGAAAAGCTCAAATCTTTCTCCGGCGAACAATTTGAAGAAGAGATCGAGTCTGTTATTTCTCGCGATCGCGATCTTCAGGATATTGAAAAACCACGGCGCAAGGGATGCATTCGTCATTTTCTGATCTTCCGGAAGGCCCTGATTGCGAGCTTCGACGGAAGACTCGATCTCAACAAAGATCGCTTCCAGGCGCTCGGGCGATGGGTCGCGGACATAGGCTTCCAGGCGATCATAGAGAGCCTGATCCTTGAGCGAATCTCCAAAGACCTCGGTTTTCTTTCGGTCGAATTCCCGTTTCACGCGGTTTATGATCTCGATATCCTGGATCATGACGTCCAGCGTTGACGAAAGTTTTCCGATATCTGATTCCCCTTCCAGGATCCGCGCCCAAAGATGCGATTCCAGCCGTTCCCGCGAGATGCTCATCCCCGTCCCGAGTACGTGGGAAAAGATCGAACCTTCCTCCAGGATCCGGACCAGCGCATCCCGGAGTTCTGGCGCAAGTGCAGCAGGATCCTGGCCGAGATCACGCAGTAAGAGGGAGAAGATGGCATCGCGTCTCGCCTGAGTTTGCGCCCGGCCGTACTGGTTGGCGCGGGTAGCGATCTTTTCGTACTGATCGGCAGCCGCCTTGATCGTTTCAGATTTCCAGGCCTGGACATATTCGACATGGTCGAGGAGATGGTCGGCCTTGACCTTTTGACCGAGAATGGTGATCTCTCTTGTCGTGGGATTGAAATTAAGCTTTGCCGTAAGTTCGGCGATCTTCGCATCGATGGTGTCGATCTTTGCCTGGGTTTTCTGTATATGGGCTTGGGTTGAGGCAACAGCCACCCATGCTTGCCGGGATCTGGCTTGCTGATGGCCGGCGAGGTCAACTTGGAGCTGGGCCATACGGCTCTCCAACTGTCTCCGCTGGGATTCGAGATTCCGCAACGCGCGCACCGAACCCAGAACGCCGGTTTTTGCCGCATCGGCGGTGAGATGCTGGATGTTCTGGGTCAGGATCGAAAAAGCCGCATGGGTCAGGATCCCGGCAAAATGCCGTCCGCTGTAGAGCCCGCCGGGAACCGTTTGGATCATGCCCTGCATCATTTCGGCGCTTTCGGCCAGGTAAAATGAATAAAGTTCGGCGTCTTCCCTCAGGGCCCGCATCGCTTCTTGCCGACTTTCCACCGATCCTGTCCTCAGGGCTTTGAGGAACTCCAGAAGGTTTTTGGTCCGTGGGGCACTGTCTTTTTTAGCATTCAGGCGTTTCGTTAATTCATCATTGATCTTCAAGGTGATATAGTGACGGCTATTCCCGATCCTCGAAGCGACTTCGGCGATCCGGTTGATCGCGCTCCAGCCAATGCGGATCTCTCCCAAGCGGGTCCGGACCGCGATCGTCCGGGCAGGTTCGCCGCCGGAAGTGCGGATCGCACGGTCCAGGGCGCGCAAGTTGGTCCGCTCCGCTATGAACATGGCCACCGCCGCAAGGAATTCTGCAGTAACCTGAAAATCGCGGAGTCTTCCGATGGCCTCGCCATGACGGTCGGCTGCCGGACTTTGGATTAGAGTGCGGCTGAAGCTTTCATGGGTCGTGTCCCCATCTTTGACAATCTTCAACGCAAGCCGCTGACTCGTGGCCTCAATCTCCATCTGTCTGGCAAAGGCCACGATCTCGTTCTGGAGCAGGCCATCCTTTTCATGGCCAGCCCGATCGAAAGCTTTTTTTATTTCTCGTTTCGCCGCTCGCAGATGATCTCCAACTTTTGCAGCGTCTCCTTTTGCCTGGGCTTCCTTGGCCTTGCGGAAACTTTCGGCGGCGCGCTGGATATGCAGATTTTCTCCCATCATGTCAGCCCGTTCCTCGACCGTGCTTTCGGGCCGCAGTTCGTACTCCCGGACCGTGCGTCGCGCCGGGTTCGTGCCGAGATTCAGGAGAAACTCCAGGAAGTCTACGCTTGCCCGCGAATCGATCTGAGACAAATAGCCGATGACGATCCTGAAATAACTGTTCCGGGCGAGCTCTCCGGCCAGACTTTCGACGAACTCCGAAGGCAAGGTCCGATCGGCGATCTTCGCGAGGAACGAGAAAGCGTTCTTCGGCGATTCGGGATGGGCCCGTCCGGCCCGCTCCATGAACCCGAAGATCTCCAGGCTGAGGGCGAGATCGGCCGCGGCAGAATCGCCCCGGACCGTGGCACGGTGCTCACGGGTGGTTTTCGCGGATCTTGAGAACTGTTCGACGATCCCGCGATAGGACGCATCGCCGTCGAGCGCAAAGAGGCGGTTTTCCATGTGCTTTTTAACCACAAGGAGGAGGGCGTCCGTCATGCTTTCCAGGCGGAAATCCCCCCTGGCGAAGCCTTCGGCGGCGGCTTTGACGATCGTTTTTTCTGCTTGATAGAGACGGTTCTCAAGGCGGTTGAGCCCGTCCTGCAAACGGCCGAATTTTTGGGCGTTCTCGGCCCGCTGTCGCTGTAAGGCGGCGATCTTTCCCTGATCGGGACGGGTTCTGGCCTGTTCGGCTTTGATCTCGGCTTTGAGACGCCTTCCTTCGGCCCGCAAATTCCCGAGCCGTTCGCCGATGACCCCCCGCGCTTTCTCAAAAGCCCTCTGGAGCGCGCCGTAACGGCGTTCCGCCTGCCCTCCCACGAGCGTTGCAATATCGATCGGCTTCAGAGCTCCGGCGCGATCGCGGCCCAGGATGCCGGCCTGCTCGAACTCAAAACTAATCTCCGGCGACAGGGCCGAAAAACTGCGGATGTAGGCGCTGTAAAGCTGGGTCAGGATATCCATTTCGGTCGGAGCCCTCACATTCAGGCCTTCCGCTTTCCCTTCCCGGGCCATCTGCTGTTCGAAGATGAGGATCTCCCGCATGCCGGCGGTATCGCCGCGCTCCGCCGCGCTTCTTCGTGCAAGCTGAAGCTCGTGCATCGCCTGCGTGATATGACCTGCGCGATCTTCGGGCTTGGCCTGACGAGCCTTGTCAAAATGACTTACAGCACGCTGGATGTGGACATTCGAGCTTCGCGAAGCAAGCTCGGAGGTGGAATCCCCGCGCTGGATATGGATAAGGCTGTTGGCATCGGCTTCGACCTGATCCCGCATGATGTCAAGAGCGATCCCATGGCGCATTTGAGGGACGAGGAAAAGAGCGTAATTGGCGAGACTGCCGGCCAATTGCGCAAAATCGCCTGCGGCCATAAAACCAAGAAGCGAGGCCGGGAGAGCGAGGAAATTGAGGGCCATCATCGGCATGCCGATCAATTGCTGGAAATAAGTCGGAGGCTCACCGCCCTCGGTTTGGAACTGGCGCGCAAAAGCCTGGGCCGGTCCCATGAACATGTTGAAAAGCAGCATGTTGTCGAAGAAGTTGAAGAGTTGGATGAAAAGTCCCCGCCGGTTCGGGTTGAAGAATCCCGCAAACCGGTTAGGAGCCAGGAATCGCAGGGTCCCGCCGATCAATTGCGGCCGTTCGGACAGGCGGCCGAGCCAGCCCGATTTCGCCGAATAGGAAATTCCCACGAGATGCAGGACATGACCGAAGAGGATATCGTGGACGACACGGTCCGAATCCGTCAGACTGCCGTGGCCGGTCCAGGACCAGTTCTCGCCGAGGACCCGTCCCAAGTGGGTTTTGTAGTCCTCAGCAACTTCGACGCCATTGATCGTTAGCACCGTCATGACGGGCTTGGCCCCGATGAAAAGCAGGATACGATCGACCGCATGATCGATGCCGAAAGCGGCCTGCGCCACGGGGAACATGCGGAACATCATGACGCTACTGGAGGCCCGGGTCAGGAACCAAACATCAAAGCCCGACTGGTGGATGGAGCGCCATTCGATAAAAAGCTGTTTCCCCATTTTCATCCCAAGGTTTTCGCTCAACTCTCCGACCGCGGAAATGGGCAGATGGGCGGCTCCCCTGGCCCGGATGAGCTGGATCGCGAGGATCGGCCGGATGACAAGGCTCCCGAGGATGACCATCGCAAGGCCGATCCTTTTTAGGTTCATGGGATCCTGCTCCATGTCCGGCGTTTTAGCTGTCCCGTAGGCGATCAGAACGGCCCCGCTCCAGATCATCGCGGAGGAAAGATGATAGAAAAATCGCGGAAGACCGCGAAACCCCAGGGAGGCGAAAGGACTCCCAAAGAACGGGAAAGTAAGCTTGGCCAGCATCAGGGCTCCAGCTAAGTAAATCATCTTCATCATAATTCCGTTGAGGCCGGCCCGGGCCTCTGGCCCTCGCTCAGTATTTTCAATAAGTTCACCAAAGAAAATATCGGTGAGTTTCAACGACAGGGCCGTGGTAATGGCCATGCCGGTCGCAAAACCATGAACAGCGGCCAGGCTATTCCGCATGAAAAGGCGCTGACGCAACAGGGCCCCGCTTGCCAGAGTCGCAGTTGTCCGCTGTTTTGCCGCTTGTGTAAAGAGCTTAACGAGGGAACCCTTGCTGATGATAAATCCGATGATCAGAACGGCTGCGATGACGCCGCCTTTCCAGATGGCTTCCCAGTTTTCTTTGACAAAGTTATAGAGGAAAGCGATGCCGTGCCCGATCGCGCGGATCGGATCAAAGAGATGCCCCCAGTTCGTCCCGCGGATCCTGTTAACACCCGCAATGACTAAATTGATAAGCCCCGGCGCAGCGAGCGCGAAATAAAGGACCTTCGCCATAAGGAGCCGTGATGGATCGCGCCAGATCGCGGCGGAGAAATTCGCGACGGGATTCCACATCGCTTGCAAGAAAGAGCGTATCGCGGCCGGCGCTCCTAAAATCCTTACTTGGGTCAGAAACGAAGCACCGCGGAAATAGACGACCCATTTCTGGAAGCGTGTGAGCGGTTTTCCCGACTGGATCGCTGCAACAAGACTTTCTCCGCCGAGAAGCGAGCGGCCGCTGTTCGCGATCGACTTGCGGCCCGTCTTCATGATCGTTTTCGTGCTTTCCTGGACCAGGAGTTTCCACGTCCCGGCGATCGTCGCGCGGAGCCCGACAGCAAGTCCGAGAAGTCCGGTGGCCAGCCCGAATCCGACGGCAAAGAAGGTGAGGATGGGGTTGGTGCCGACCGCATCGATAACGCCTGCAAGCGGAGTTCCCTCGATGCCGAAACCCCGGTAAAGGTCCGCGACCATGGCAGCGTAAAACCAGGTCGTGCTTATTTTGCCCATAATCCGCATGGCGGTCTGGCGGGCGAGGACTCCCGCGGCCGTGGCTTCGATAGCGCCTTTCGCAAGGACCCCGGCAAGATTGCCCGCCAAATTGCTCAGGCCTCCCAACAGGAGCGCGACAAATCCACCGGCTTCAAGGGCTTCCGTAAGGGGCGTTGCGCCGCCGCTTGCGATGGCATCCCCTATGGCCGCCGCAAAAAAGACGAGTCCTGCCACGGTAAAACCCGTTCCGACCGCCGCAACAAGGGCAGCCGCTGTGACGACGGCGGGCAGGGCAAGGATGGCAACAGCCGCTCCGATCACTATAGCTCCTATGCCGATCGCGATCGCGGCACCCCATTCCCGGCCCGTCATGACTTCCCAGAAGGCGGCTTTCGTTTGAACGCTGAAATACACATTGGTGTCGCGGACCAAGGTCCGGCTGGCATAAGTGCGTATCGCATCTCCGCCGAAACTAGATAGCGCGATCTGGCCATCCTGGGTGATCCATGCCTGGTCATAAACAGCGCCTTGCTTGAAAGCGGCTCCGTGCTCGACTTGATACACTCCCTGCTCATTTCGGAAAATGACCAAGCCTTTGGCCGGGCCGAGGAGGAATTCATAGCGGTTCGCATCCCGAAGCGCATTGATATTGTCGAGAGCGATCGGGTTCTGGGTCAGAAAATCGATGAGGGCAAGATGAGGGCTTTCCGTAGAGCCGCTCGGCGAAAAATCATAGCGGACGGTCAAGGCGCGGACGAGCTTGGTCTTTTTGTTCTCGGTTGTCGTGTGATCGATCGTCACGACGAGCTTCAGGGTCCCATCCGGCGCAAGACCTACCGAATACGTCCGGCGTTCTGTCTGAAGCGAAATTTCGGTCTTTCCGTTCGCGAGCATCCAGGTTGTCGTCGTCTGGATCTGGGTAATACGGCCTAGGTCATCTTTTGTAGCACGCGCTCTTGCGATCCCGGGAATAAAGTTATAAACGGTTTCTCCGACCTTTTCGCCCAAGCCGAAGAACCATCCTGCCGGGCCCGTGATGGTACCGCGGCTTCGCAGGCTGTATTCCACTCCCCCCGCGCCTTCAATGGAAACCTGCAGTAAACCGCCCGCGATCATGGCCTGGAGGAAGTTGTGATCGGAGCCGAGCAGGGCGAGCGATGTATTGACAGTCCCGAGCCATGCGAATTCTCCAAGGCCTGCATTCATCGCCTGGAAGGCGGCCGTTTCCGTGGAGATCTTGCCGTCTTTGGATTGTTTGATCACGGCCAGGAAAGTCTGCTCACGGCCTGCAAGTTTCTTGTATTTATTTCCCGCTTCGCCCGTAAGGCCGGAAGGCCTTTCCGTGAATGCGACCGCCCCTTCCGTCGAAAATTTTCCCACGACGCCCCGCAGGGTATAGCGGTTCCCGGAAAGGTCTTGGGTCTGATAGGCCCTCCCCTCGTCAGCCATAACCTTGTAGTCGGTCCCAAGCTGGGTCGACAGGATTTGGTAGAATTCCTCGGCGCCCATCGGGGTGTTGTTCATGCAAAGCCGGCTCGTCATGACAAAACTCAGTCGGGTCTCCTTGCCGCTGACGATCACCGCTTGTTCGCCGTGGATCACATAGTTGAATTGCTTTCCTCCGACTAGGATCTTTGACCAGTCGAAATCGATGGCGCCATGCATGCCGTTCCGGTCAAAACTCGTAATATGGGCCGTCATCCCGAATTTTTTCGTCCCATCCGGAAAATCAATCTCGCCGAATTCCAGCCAGCCGTGGAGATTGCTTCCTGCCCAGGGCTCTTTGAAAAAGACGCGACTCAGGTTTAAGCTGCTTTTCCCGAGCATTTCCCAGAGGGCTTGAGCGGTCCCCTTGTCCATTTCATAGGTATTGCCGCGGACATCCACGCCGTAGCGAAAATCCGTCCGGACCCGGCTCGCGTCGGTGTCATACCAGACGGAATTTTGCGTTACGATCACACGACCGTCCGGCATGGCGTTAGCGGAATAGGTGGTCACGCTGATCTGGGAACTCAGATAAAAGCCAACGATCCCGGCTGCCAGATGGTTTAGGAGATAGGAGCCGCTTTCCGATATCCCGTAGGCGGCGTTAAATTGCGCCTCGAATGCCTGCGTCTTCGTATTCATTCCGAAAGAAAGCGTTCCGGAAACAGCAAGAGGTCCGCTGAGCCGGTCGGTAACCTGGAAAGTTCCCTGGATCGAGGTGCTTGTGTCGAGGCCCCATCCGTTGGCGGCTTTTAGCACGGCGGACATATCCATATTGGCCAGCGCATGGGTGGCGATGAATTTTTCCGTATTCCGCAAATTATCGAGCATGGCCTTGGCATCCCGGACCTGCATTGTCACGTTATAACCGAGCACCGAAGTGGTAAATACCGCCGGCACCGGCTCGACCCGTTCTTGCCCGTTTGTGTTCTTTACGATCGCTAGTCCGGCCGTAGACAGGGTCCCGTTGAGAATGACCTTGTGTTCTCCCGTGGCTGTGTTGTAAGCAAGGGTGAAAGCGCCTTCGAGCTGGATGCTCGGCTGACCCAAAATGCTATCGGTAAAGCCGACTTCTTGGAGACGATGAGTAAGCTCTTGGAGATTGGGAGCATATCCCTGCGAAAGAGCGTATTTGGTTTCTGCGTGCTGGGAATTGATCCAGACCATTTCGGTGTTTGTAAAGCCGATATTGCCCGCGATATTCCTTTTGCTTGCCGTTGCGTGTCCGTCGGTTGCGGCGGCAATTCGCCGGCCTTCCCTGGTGCTGGACAGGTCCTGCTTTTCGTAGGTGATCTCCCCAGCATTGTTTCCCTTGACGAGGAAAGTGACCCCGGGAAGTGTTTGACATGTGAGCACCGAAAGGCTTGGCGCCCCGTTCTCCCCGAGCCGTACATTCCCGAGGAATCCGTAAACGCCATTGCCGATCTGGATCGTCCAGTCGGGCCCGAGGAGACCGGACTGCTGACCGATAAAAAGGAGGTTCGCTTCCGTGAAATCCGGACTGCTGTTCTGCGTAATGGTGAAAACCGTATGCGTGAGTAGGCGGTCATTCTGACGCCCCGGAAGTTTCTGAAAACTGTTCTGCAGTTCTGCCGGGATCGCCTGCCGGGCTTCGTTCACCGTAGCGCCGTGGATCCGCCCATTGACGGAAACAAGCAGATAAGTTTCTCCGGGTTGGGTCCCCGGAAGCCGGACCGCAAAATCGGCCCGGGTTTCTCCCAGTCCGGGAACCAAAAGATCGAAAGTAATGGACAAAGTGCCGAGTTTGCCGCTTTCGACATGACGGACATCAAAGACGCTGCCGCCGAGGAGCGAGCGGGCCATGGCGCCAAATTCGCTTTTCTGAGCTTCAGCGAGCAAGCCGCTGTCGGCTCCCCAACGGGCATAGCGGACGGCTTGTCCGGCATTGTCCCCGTTCGCATAGACATAGTCACCGGAATCGCTGAAATCCACATAAGAATGCTGCATCGGGCCGAGTTCCATGATCCGGTCGGTTGCATGATCGTATGCCACAGGGCCGGTCAGCCCTTCGGTAATATGCCAGCCGAACGCGCTTCCCTCCGAAATAGAGCCGGGCATGATCACGAAAGTTTTCTCGACCCCATCCACAAAAGCATGGACCTGATCCGAGAGGCCGGAGAACATTCGCCCGATATTCATGATGGCGGTTCTTAAAGGTTTGAGTCCTTCACTCGCCCCGGCAACGGTTAAGCCGATCGCCGGCTTTACCTTCCCATCCTTTTCCGGAGCCCCCCGGACCGAGCCTTGGCTAAAGCCGAGATACCGACGCACATTTTCAGCCGTGACGGTACCGGTCAGATCCTGATCGCCGTTCATGAAACGGACGGACCCTGCCTCGGTATTCCATACTAGCGCCGTGTGGGTATTCGTTTTCGCATCAAACGCGGTGGAAATAGTCCAGCCCAAG
The DNA here is from genome assembly GCA_049324575.1 of Candidatus Omnitrophota bacterium. GTDB lineage: Bacteria > Omnitrophota > Omnitrophia > Omnitrophales > Aquincolibacteriaceae > JBMONI01. The sequence goes on from JBMONI010000003.1 coordinate 21,092, forward strand.
AGGCTATCAGGACCTTCTTTCACCGCAAAGACGGCGATCTGGCAAATCTCACCCTTCGCATTCAAAGTCCGGAAGCTGGTGTCGGCGCCGGAATAGGCGGCGGCCAGCTGGGTGATCTTCTGGGCGACTTTGCTGTCAGTGCCGGCGGAGCTGATCACGACCCGGTTGGTCAAGACCCGGTGCCCGTTCTCGATGCCCTGGTATCTGGATTTCGCTTCGTTCCAGGACACGAAGCGGGTCAGGGCCGTTCCGTTTCCGTATTGCATGACCTGGGTCTGTTCATTGAAAAGGATGAGGGCTCCGGCCATGGTCGGATGGGTAGGATCTTCGCGTAACAGCGTGAAATGATCCGCGGTCCCTTCGAAAGAGACCCGGAAGGCTTGTCCTGCCGCATCAAAGACGCGGGCGCTAGCCCACACATACCCGGCCATCGCGGCCGCTTGCGGAAGGACTTCCCGGACCGCTGCGCTCATGCCCTGACCGGCTTTGGTGATCATCACTGTTGTTTCAGAAGGGTCGGCGGCATATCCCTCCGTTCCCGTAAACTGGATCCGCTGATAAACCGCTTTGCCGTCCAGGGTCTTATGGACCCGCTGTTCCTGATCCCAGACCGCGGCGATCCGTCCGGAGAGCGGCGACCCTCTCGCGCTCGTTCCCAGACCTTCATAAATGAAACTGTTCCCGGCATTCACGCCGATACCACGGACCAGGGTGGCTGCATCCGCCTTGAAAAGCTTGTCAATATCCGTAGTCATGGCCATCCAGAGGCCGCGGCTTTCGGCGTCCGTAAAGATGATCCCCTCCGAAAATCCGTAAGCACCCAGGCCTTCGATGATCAGATTACGGAGGGCCCCTCCCAAGGGAAGGCCTCCGTTGACTGAGACCTCAAGTTTTTTGACATAAGCGCCTCGAACGTCCCGCAACATTTTTCCGTTGTTCGAAAGAGCAAAACGAGCAACGGCCTGCGAGCCGAGTTTGGCCGCAATCTCGCGGACCGAGCCGGAGACATAAGAGCCCAGGCCATGAATATTCGCCTGAGCATTGGTGCTTGTAAGCAGGAAGAAATTCCCGGCATTCCTTCCCATTCCCATGAGCATGACATTTTTCGTGGAATCCCCGAAATCGTCGAAAGTCACTCCGGAATACCGGAAAAGGAGAGCGCCTGTGCTATCCCAGAAAAGGGAGTATTCATTGTAGCCGAAACCGGCGAGAAGCCCTTTGACCGTCGCGACGACTTCCTTGCCCATCGCCACAAGGTTCCCCGAAAGATCGATCATGTTCTTCACACCGCCCGCGACATCGCGAAGGCCCTCGTAACGGCCGGCGCCTTTTTTGACGTTCTCCACATCGTCGGCGGTCATCAGGCGTGCGACTTCGGTGAAGCTTCCTCGGTTCTGTCGCGTAACGTTGTTTCCGGTTTCGATGCGCTGCTTGCTGGCCAAATAGAGAAGCTGGCCCTGATTGACTCCGGCTCCGAGCAGGAGCGCATCCAGGTTTGTGTTGCCCAAACGGGCAAGGTCGGTGCCCATATAGATCCAAAGATCGTGACCGCCTCCATCCCCAAAGATGGTTTTGTCGCTGAACCCGTAGCTGCCGAGGACTTTCATGACGGTCTCGCGAAGCGCTCCGTCCAGGGAGAAAGAGCTGCTCGTGAATTGGACGGTTTGTTGACGCCCGGAGGTGACCGCGCTGTCGCCGATCGTCTTGGCCGCCTGCGCCACTTCGGCCTGTGTCAGATTCCGCTCGGTCAGGTCCAGCCGGAAGTCCACTCGAGGCGGATAACCTTTCAGATCGCTCCCGGCATAAAGCCGGACGAGAGCGGTCGCGCTCCCGACAAAATGCACCAGAACGACCGATTCGCGGCTCGCCGTGAGGTCCGCCACGCTATTCAACACCGTCCCGGTCGTCCATTCCCGTCCCATCCGGTCCTTGAACGTGGTCGATTCGCTGAGCCCGAATTTCTGCAGTGTCCCTTTCACCTGCGCGAGGAGCGCGGTCCGTTGTCCGTCGCTGACGAGAGTCCCGTGGCCGTCCGAAACCTGGAGCGTGGTCCGGGTCATTTGCGTATATTCGGCGTTTTGCCCAGCCGGCACTGCGGTCGTGGCCCGGTTAGGATGAACGAGGAAAGGACGAGTCCCGAGACCGTCCGTTGCATCTCCTCGCACCACCGCGCCCCCGGACTCGAAAAATTCGACTTTCCGTCCATCCGGAAGGATCCGCTCCTTTTTATTGTAAAGACCGGCTTCCAAATTGCTGCCGCTCGTTTCGATAAAGTTGAACAGATTTTGAAGCGTAAGAGGCCCGCGCGCTCCGGCGGCAAAGCGAAGCGCGGCGAGTGCATCATTGACCAGGGCTTTCGTGTCGGTGCCGGTCCCGGTGAAAGTAACACGCTGTTTGCCCGCGTTGATATCGGGAGAAAGCTCAATGCTCGTTTTTCCGTTCTGGACCGAAACCCGGAAGAGCGAGTCGCCGTTGCCTCGCATCAGGTTGAGGGATGTGAACGAACCGCTCAATCCGCCGATCAAGCCCGCCAGCAGTCCATAATTGCGCGGATCGCTGAGATCGATCGTGCCCAGGGACGATGCGATCCGGCGCATTTCGCTCGAAGAACCGCTGGCGCCGGTAGCGAGATCGATCACCAGGGCACCCCGCAAGGCGATGAGCACGACCGAATGTTCGGTGATCTTGGTATCGCCGATCCGGGTGATCCCCATCAGGCGCAGGTAGGCGGCGTCCCACCGGTCCCCGCTTTTCCCGTTGCCGAGCCCCTGTTTGGCGGCATTGATCGCGGCTGCCAGGTCCCGGAAGGTGATCGGCCCCTGGTCGGTGAACAAGACCGCTTCGCCCAGGGTGCTGGTCCCCTCTTTGCGAATGATCTTCCCGTTGACCACCATCTCGATCACGACTTTCCCCGTCGCCGGGTCGCGGACCACCACTGCGTTTTGCCCGAGGATCTGGATCTGTTCGATCCCCACTGCGATCGGAGCGGTCCCCAGATTATCGTCGAGCGGCGAAGCGGAAGTCCCTCCGCGGTAGAAGGATTGGGTATCGCCGTTGCGCGTGTAAAAGAGGTTGAAATGCTCCCCGCTGTCGGAATGTCCCGTATAGCTGGAAGCGACCCAGCCGTTGATCCCGTCATGCTGTTTGAAGACGATCCGGTCGCCGTCGGAGGAGCGGAAGACCTGGGCTTTGCCCGAAAAATTCCTCAGGTTGTCCATATCCATGTAAAAGACCGAACTGTCGCCGTTGACGCGGAACCCGGTGGTCGCGTCGGCATGGAGGCCGGCATCGAAGGCCCGGCTTCCGTCCGAGATCATGTAGCCGTTATACCATTCGTATTCGGTCCCGTTCGCGTCCCGGTAAAGCCCGGTGAGGTCTCGCATGTCGGTAATCCGGCCGGCTTCGTCCGTCACGTCGATATTGGAACCCGGGATCATACGCGGCGACAGCGCGTTCAGCCGTGACTGGCTGTCCGCGAAGGTGATCCCCGCATCGATATCCGTGACGCCGGTGTGTGGATTGGTATTTCCTCTCCGGACCGTGTATTTGAAATCGATATAACGGAGCTTCCCGGTCAGGTCCGAGCCGTTGAAACGGCGGAACGGGAAGGCGGACCAATAACTGTTGTAGGTCGAATAATAGAGCTGGTTCCCCGAGGCTCCCTGGATCATCCCGAAACCGTACCGCAGCGCATTCTTGATCCCCATGGCGGCATCCTTCGAAGGGGTCCGAAGCGCATTATGGAAATTGCCGTAGAATTGCCAGGTCGTCCCGACCGTGTTCATGACCTCCATGATCTTGGAGGCCCGGCCGTACATGTAATCTTCGCCTTTGTTCCCGGCCCGGTAGAAAATGTGGTTATAGGCATTTCGAAGAGAAATCGTCATCTGACCGCCTGAGGGCATTTTGGGCCAAATACTCGCCGTGGGCCAGCATTCGGGTTTGGAAGACGAGCCGGGGCATTGAGGAGAACACGCGCCGCAAGCTTCACAAGGATCTCCTTGTTCCGGACATCCGCAAGCGGTCGGATCGTCCATACAGGGATCCGTGTCGCAAGAACCACAAGCGCAAGGATCCACATCGCACGGACATCCAGGGGCCCAAGGATCGTTCTCGCACTCATCGCCGCCGCACCCTTCGGCATCCGGAAAACAGTCGCAATCGCTGGGGTCGGCGGTTGCCGGATCGCATTGGCATCCGGGGTTCGCATTATTGCATTCGCATGAGTCCGGATCGATCTCGCAGGGCGTTGGAGGCGTGCATTTTTTGAAAATGTCAATTGGGTTACCGCTTTCCGCAGGTGTCGCGCCGATATTGATCCCGTCCTGGATCTGGTTGAGGGTATTCCTGAAACGCCATGGATCCTGGGCCGTCGCAAGCGCCTGCGTCACCTGGGTCACCGCCCCCAGCACGGTGGTTTTTGCCGCGTCCACATAATTTTTCAGCGCCGTAAAGTAAGCGACGGGCCCGTTGACGATCAGATCGATCTCCTGCTTCCACATCGTGGCGCGATCTTCAAGCTGCTGCTTGGCCGTTTCATATTCTTTCTTGGCGGCGTCGATCGCCTGTTTTTTGGCTTTGGCAGCGTCCGCCGCGGCTTGGTTCAGCTTGTCGATGGTGTAATTATAAAAAAAGGCGGCCATGTTGACGCGCGAGTCCAGCCACCCCGCGGCTAGATTGGAGATCTGCGCAAAAGCTCCGCCCAGTCCCCCGGCCAAACGGTGCCCGGCCAACATAGACGCGTAGCCCTCGGTTTCTGTAGCAGTCGCCTGGGCGTGCTGCACTTGCTTGATCAGGTTCGCTTCGGCTTCACGCGCCTGGGCCCGGATCTTGGCCATGGCCTTCTCGTAGGCTTGATTGGCCTGATCGATCTTGTCGTCCCGGATATCGGCGATCACCTGCAAACTGTCCTGAAGCTCGGTGTCGATATTGGCTTTTTCCTGCGTCGCATAGCTTTGGAGCCGACTTTTGATGTTCTCGAACATGGAGGTCAGCGCTTGATGGATCTGGTTGATCGCGTTCGTTTCGCAGGTGGCCCAATTCGAGGATTTGACGGAACCGCAGCTGTCAGGCATATTGGAATAATCGCTTGGATTTCCGACGGCGGAAAGCCCTTGCTTCGCCTGGATGTAGGCATTAGCCGCGTTTTGCGCCTGCGTCAGAATATTCTGCGCGGCCGTGGTATAGAGGCTTTGGATGTTATTGCCTTGAGGATCCCCTTGTTCGGCCTTTTCGGCGGCGATCCGCCAGGCTTCCAAAAGCCCTTTTTGGATCGACATCGGCAAACTGGCCGCATCCCCTGACCCGCAGCTGCACCCGTCACTGTTAAGGAGATTCCCGTACAGGATCGCCTTTTTCCGGAATTCGACTTCCGTATTGATGTAGCTTTGCATGAGAGTGATCTCTGCGTCGATATTGGAAGCGATGGTCCCCGATAAATTTCCCGCGGCGGACATATAGGCCGACTTCATAATGTCTTTGACGGCGTTCAGGGCGTTGGTGGCCCGGGTCGCCCATTGGGTCAGATCCTCGATCTCTTGCTGAAGATCTTGGATCTGATCGAGGATCGCCTGGGGGACCGGGGCGGTCAAATAGGGATCGCTTGCCTGGCGTTCGGTCAGGCCCAGTCCGGCGGCCTGAAAATCGATCGAAGTGAGCTCCTCATTGTCATAGACAAGAACGATATTGGCGGCCTGGCGGTCATTATTCGTCTGGAATTCGTCAAGGAAGATGCGGATCTCCCAATGGCCCCCTGAGCGTTCGATCTCGCGGGAATAATAGTCGCAGTATTCGCTTTCCGGATCGCATTCGGGCTGGGGCTTTTCGACGATATTCGCGCTGATAAATTGCCCGGCATTCGGTGAATCGGTCCCGACCATGGTGATGGTCGTTGTAGATTCGGTCGTGTCGGTTACGCTAGTGGTAATGGCGGAACCGTAAGTTGTTTCGGTCGTCGATATCTCTCCCTGGCTCGATAAGCTGACCTGCCTGCTGTGAACCGGCTTTCCGGTGACGCCATTGTAGGTTGTATTGGTGGTATAAGTTCCCCCCTCTTCGTCATTGCCGGTTTCCGTGGAACTGACGCGGATCCCGTCGCTGTTGAATGAAACCGTGATCGTGTAATGCGGCGCTGCCGCCCCGCGCGGCTGCCAGGAAGGTCCTGCCGTGCTGGAACCGGACCATCTTGTCCCGCTGGTCATTTCGGCGGTTTGGACGGTCTTATAGCCTAAAAGACTTCCGCTGTAATAGACCGGCGTTGCCGAGTAATCCGAGGTGGTCGTAAAGGAAGTACTGTCATGATCATGCCCGGTCGCCATGCTGCCGGTGAGGTATCCGTCCTCGTTGTAGGTATTCTCCGTATGGGTCATTCCGCCCGAGCCGGGATAGCTGTTGCTCCAGCCGGTGGCCGCGTTCCCGTAGGCATCGTAAGTCGTGAAACTGGTGAACCCGTTCCCGTCATTGGCGCCGACGGATTCGCTCTGGGTGGGGATCCCGTCCTCATACAGAGTTTCTTCGGCGTATCCTCCCCCTCCGTCGGCATAGACCGACGTGGTCGTGGTTTTTGTGATCTCTCCGTCGGCATATTCGGTGGTGGAGGTGTAGGTCGCGGTATCCCGGATGATGCTGGTCGAGCCTTCGTATTCATAGCGGGTCCCGCTCCCGGTCCCGGAGACCGGGTCTTCCCCCGAATAAGTCGTGATCGAGTGGTCCCTGCTCTCGACCCGGTTTTCGAGGAAGTTGTAGGAAATGCCATTGGTTTCCGTATAGTTGATATCGCCGTTTGCGAGATAAAAATATTGGGTCGTGGTCAGGATCGTCCCCTCGGAGTGCGGAACCGTTACCCAGCTGGAAACGGTTCCGGCCACGCGCTCGGTCGTCGTGTAGTCGATCTTGTCGTCATTATCGACGCGGTAGTGGTAGCGGGTCAGCATTTCGGCATACCCGATGCTCGTTCCCTTTTCGTGTTTGAGCGAGAGGACGTATTGAATGTGTTCGCCGTCGCTTTGATACTGGGTCCTCGAAGTCAGCCAGCTTTCCGTGGCAAGGGCCGCGCTCTGGAAGGCGGTTTTGGAGTCGTAGAACTGATTTTGTGCAAAAGCCGCATTTGGTTTTGCGTAGGTGTCGGCGTAATTGATCAGGTTCTCCGTCGGGTCGAGCATGGTATAAAGGGTCGCGTAGGTCTCTTCGCCGTCCTTATATTGCATGCCGCCGATCAAGGTCCCGTTGAGGTCATAATAGGAAGATTCGCTCAATGCCCCCAGGCCGGAATAGCTCAACAGGCGTCCCGTGGCGGCGTCGAGTGAAAGCGTAACATCGCCCTTGTGAGAGTCGCTCCGGCGCTGGCGGTTCGTCCCGTCGTAGGCATAGGTCGTGACCGTTTTGACGTAGGCCGAAGTGCCGGAACCGGAATAGTTCTGCGTCAGGAGTGATCGGCCGCTCAGGTCGTGCCAGGTTACGGATTGCAGGTCCCCCAGGATCCAGGCGAGGTCCTGGGCCGAAAGCGGATCCATGCCGTCGTAAACGGCCGACTCCGAGATCTTGTAGGTCTCCGATTTGATCAGGACCCGGTAGGCGAAATAAGTGTAAAGCGTTAATCCCGAGATCGTTCCGTCCGGCTTGAACGAAACGGTATAGGTCTGCACATCCTGCGTCCCGTGGCGCTCGTAGAACGTATTGCTGGAGATGTTCGCCTTGAGATTTTCGTTGAGGTCATATTTCCTCGAAGAACTTCGGATGAGATATCCCGTGGTCGTGTCATAGGTAAAATCGTTGCGGGAAACCAATTTGCCGTGCTGCAATCCCGTGTCGTAAGGAAAATCAGGAGTGTCGTCTCCTACCGACGAAGCGGTGTAGGGGTCGTAATTCAGCTGATAGGAGGCCTCTTCTTTCCCCAGGATCCCTTGATAAACCGTTTTGGACGAAAGGAGCGGCCGCCAGGTCTGCGTAGCCGGATTATATTCCCAGGAAATGGTCGCTTTCAGGGTTCCGTCACTCGGGCTGTAGAGATATTCCGTTTTTGTCGAAGGGACTAAAGCGGGCAAATTATTCATGTTGTAAGCGATGGTATAGTCGGTCGCCATTCCGCGGGACGGGACGAATTTGCTGAAACTGTCGCTGACCTGAAGCAGGCCGGAGTCTGACGCAGCGTCGCGCGAGGCTTCGTCGTTATAAACGCGGACGCGGGTGCCGATACGGCCGCCGGACTCGATCTCCTTCTGGTTATAGAACTGGATGGCTTCGCCGGCGGCCCCTGAATCCAGAACTTCGTATTCCGTGATATCGGTGCTGTTGTCCGCCCAACGTGAGCTCTGTTTCGAGATTGCGGTAAAGGTCCCCGTAAAATTGATGTTGAAGAATGCGCCGGCCGTTGTAATGCTCGTCCGAAGGTAGGTGCGGATCCAGGTTTCCATCTTCCCGGTCGTGGCGTTCGGGATTTCTTCCGAAATATATCCGGAATCGATCGCGCCTTTGCCGCCGCTTGCGTTCACAAAGTAATTCAAAACCTTATAGCAGGTGGTTCCCGTCAGGAGTTTCATGTCGTACTGATCGGTATAACCAGTCACGGTGTTCGTCGCGACCCCGCCGGTCACTTCATAGTTGGTAATATGGGTCAGCTTGCTGACATTGGCGTCGATCTCCTGGAGATAAGCCTTTTTGACATAATTGAATTGTCCGTCCCTGTATTCGCGGATATAGGTGATGCGGTTACCCCGGTCTTCCTGCTCATAAAAGGTTTCGAGCGGCTGCGTGACCCCGGGCGTAGGATTGAGATCAACCGGAATACCGTTCTCGTAGGCTACGGACTTGATGCGGACCAGGCTCTCATCCCCATAAACATCGAGTTGGTAGGAGATCCCCTCGATCGTAGACCAATCGCTTTCATAATTCGTGACCTGAGTGACTTTGGCATCTGGATCGGCCCCGGACGGCAGATTGACGTCGAGGCCCATCATGGCATCGATCCTTGTTTGCAGAATATAGGTATCATCCGCGTCATTGAAAATGTTATTGGCGCCAGCCGAATGCATGT
>JBMONI010000004.1:0-161963 GCA_049324575.1 Candidatus Omnitrophota bacterium
TGCTGTTGTTGCTGTTGTTGTTGGTTCTGGTTCTGCTGTTGATTCTGTTGTTGCTGCTGGTCCTGCTCTTTTTGCTCCTGGTCTTTTTTATCCATGCGGTCCTTGGTCTTCTGCAAAAACTCGAGATTGTACTTCGCGTCCTCGTCGTCCGGATCGATATCGAGGGTTTTTTTATAAGCCTCGATGGCCTTTTCGAATTCGCCGAGACGGTAATAGGTATTGCCGAGATTGTAATAAGCGTTGGCCGCAAGCGCCGGGTCTTTGATCTTTTCCGCGTCCTGGAGGCTCTTCTCAAGCTCGGCCCGCGCTTCCTGATACTCGTCCAGACGGTAAAGCGCCGTGCCCAGGTTATAGCGGATCGTGCGGTCCTCCGGGGCCTTGACCTTGGCCTTCTGATAGCTTTCCGCGGCCGATTCGTATTTCTTCTCGGTGAAAAGCGCATTCCCTTTCTTGGCGAGCGAACCCGAAGTATCGATGAACCCGAACTGCCCCAGCGCGAGCAAAAGGATCAGCCCCGCCTGCGCCGGACGCGCCCCGGCCCGGGTCCGCCGCCGGACCCTCATTTCGAAAACAAGAAAAAGAAAAGCCAGCACCAGGAAAAGCTGATAATGGTCTTCGCGTTCGACTACGCTTCGCTCCTGGATGCTGCGTTTTCCGAGCGTCCCCAGATGCTTCTGGATGATCTCGATCTCGGTCTCCCCGGGCGTGCTGGGAAAATAAACGCCGCCGGTCTCTTTCGCGATCTTTTCAAGGAGCGGCGCGTTGAGCTTCGTCATGACCATCGCTCCGGCCCGGTCCTTTTTGAAGCCGACCGGCCTCCCCTTCTCATCTTTCAAAGGGATCGGAGCCCCCTCCTCCGCGCCGAGGCCCACGGTATAGACCCGCACCCCGGCTTTTTTCGCGTTCTCGATCACCGGATCGATGTTCCCCTCGTGATCCTCCCCGTCCGTGAAGACAATCACCGCCTTGTGTTTCATGTCCTGCTCGGAGAACGATTTCAGGGCCAGCGAAAGGGCACGCTCGAGCGAAGTTCCCGGATACGGAACATGCCCGACCTCCACGGAATCCAGGAACAGGAAAAAGGCCGCATAATCGAGCGTCAAAGGGGTCTGGAGGAATCCGTGACCGGAGAACGCGACCATGCCCACCCGGTCGCCTTTCAGGTTTTGGACGAAGGATTTGATCTCCATGCGGGCTTTTTTGAGCCGGTTGGGTTTCACATCCTCGGCCAGCATGCTGAGCGAAGTATCGAGAAGAAAAACGAGATCGATCCCCTTGCGCTCCACTTTTTTCGTCTCCTCCCCCCATTGAGGACGCGCCAGGGCGAGGACCGCGAAAAAAAGCGCCAGGGCCAGACCGAGGAGCTTAAGCATATCCTCCTGCGGGCGGTAATCGGGAATGAGCTTTTGCATCACCGTGGGAAGGTTCCCGAACCGTTTGAGCCTCCGTTTCCAGCTCATTCGCGAAAGGCTGTAGAGAAGCAGAAGCCCCGGCAGGAGCCAAAGCAGGTTCAGGTAACGGGGTTCGAAGAATTGCATCTAGGGTATCCTCATCAGGATCGTCCGTCTCAGGCACGCTTCGGCCACCAGAAGCACCAGGGCCGGCAAAAGGAACCAGTGAAAAAGCGGCGCATAGCTCAGGTATTCCTTGACCTTGACCTCGGTTTTTTCCAACTGATTGATCTTCTCGTAGATCTCGGCCAGCGCGGCCGTATCGCGCGCACGGAAGAACAGCCCGCCGGTGATGTCGGCGATCCGCTTCAGCGTGAACTCATCGATCTCAACGTCGGCTTGGACATAGCGCTTCCCGAAAAGCGGGTCATCGACCGGGAATGGCACCAACCCGCCCCTCCCGACGCCGATCGTGTAGACCTTGATCCCAAACGTGCGGGCCAATTCGGCCGCGGTCACGGGATCGATATTGCCGGCATTGTTCTCGCCGTCGGTGATCAGGATGATCACCTTGCTCTTCGCATCGCTGTCCCGTAGCCGGTTCACGGCCGTCGCGATCCCCATCCCGATCGCGGTCCCGTCCGGGATCATGCCCACATGGATATCCTTCAGGAGCTGGATTAGGATCTCATAATCAAGAGTCAGCGGACATTGCGTGAAGGATTTTCCGCTGAAGACCACCAATCCGATCCGGTCGTTCTCGCGGCCGCGGATGAACTTCACCGCCTCCTGTTTGGCGACGGCGATCCGGTTCTCCGGTTTAAAATCCTCGGCCAACATCGAGCCGGAGATGTCCAAGGCGATGACGATATCGACCCCTTTCGTCTGGTATTCCCGTTCCGCGTTGACGCGTTCCGGACGCGCCATCGCGACGACCAGAAGGACAAGCGCCAGCGCCCGGAGCCACGGAAGCCCCCGGTAACCGACCGCCCGGAGGGAGAGAAGCGGATTGCGCACGACGTCGACGCGCGAGAACGGGAGCGCGACCGTTTCCCTCCGTTTCGAAAGATAATAGAGGACCGGTAAAAGCAGGAGGATCAAAAAGACCGCGGGGCTTCTAAACTCCATCGCCAGCCTCCTCGGCCTTCGGTGCTTCCTTGGGCGCGCAAGCCTCGACGATCTCCTTGGACTCGCGATTGATCGTCTGGACCCGCGAGCCTTCCGGTTTCCATTTCGCGAATTTGGCGAGATCAGCCGCTTCGAGGACTTCCCGTATCTTCTGAGCCAGCTCTAGCGGAAGGTCCTTGGGGCGAAGGTCGCGCATCACCTCGTCGGTCGTCGATTCGATCGCCTGGATCCCATAGCGGCGGCCGAAATAATGGCGGAGGATCTCGGAGAGTTTCAGGTAATAATCCCTGAATTTCCCGCGTGGCAGGAGGTCCGATTCAAACAGGCGGTTGAGCTCGAAAAAGGCCTCCTCCTCGGCCGTCATCGGCGGCCGGGCTGGCTCGAGGACCCGGGGGCCCCGGCGCTTCAGCCAAAGAGCTAAACCCCCCAGCGACAGGGCCAAAAGGACCCCTAAAAGGCCCCAGAAAAGGCCCTTTTTCCCTAAAGCCAGGACACCCTTGATATCCCGGATATCGGTCTTTTCGACCCCTTCGGCGACGCTTTTGATGGTCAGGTAGATCTTCTGGGTCGAGACGGTCCCAGCCTCTCCCCCCTTCCCCAGATACCGGATCTCAACGGGGTCCAGAATATGCTCTCCCAGCTGATAGGCGGTCAGGACGAACTTCTTTCCCTGGACCTGAAAACCTTTCTCATCCTTGCGGAATTCGTCGATCTTCTTGATCCGAAAAAGGTCGGGGTTGGGAACCGGGATCGTCGAAACGACTTGGATCCCCTCCTGGGCCCGGATCGTGACGGTGTAGGTCACATGATCGCCGATCGTAATGAAGGCCCGGTCGACCTCGGCCTTGACCGAGATCTCCGGCCCCGGGTCGGCCGCGAAAGAAGACGGGATCCCTGCCGCAAGAAAAAGAAGCGGAGTGAGAAAAAAGATCGTCCGGAACCTCATAGCCTTTTTTCCCGGATCTTGAAGAACTTCATGATCGGCTCGACATAAGAACTTTCCGCCGAGATCTGGATGCGGTCGATCCCGAGCGATTTGAACAGGCGGTCGAGGTCTTCGTCTCTTTTCTGGGCTTCTTTCTTGAACTTGGCGGCAAGAAAAGGACTCGAAAAATCCGCCATCACGGTTTCCCCGCTTTCGGGGTCCCGCACCTCGACCAAGCCGATAGGAGGCAGTTTTTCTTCCCGGGCATCTTTCAGGTGGATCGCGATCACATCGTGCTTGCGGCTGAGGATCTTGAGGGATTTTTCGTACCCGCGGTCCATGAAATCCGAGATCACGAAAACGACCGCGGTCCGCGTCAGGACATGGCTCAAATGTTCGAACGCCGCGCGAAGGCAGGTCCGTTTGCGCTTGGGACGGTAATAGAGGATCTCGCGCACGACCCGCAGGACATGCATCTTCCCTTTTTTGACCGGCACGGTCTTTTCGACCTCGTCGGTCACGATCACCAGGCCCGTTTTGTCGTTGTTCTTCACCGCGGAGAAGGCGAGCAGCGCCGTGATCTCGGCCGCCACTTCGGCCTTGAGGCGCTCGCCGGAGCCGAAATACTGGGAGCCCGACATATCGACCACGAAAAGGACCGTGAGTTCGCGCTCCTCGACGAATTTCTTGACGAAAGCGCCCTGGGAGCGGGCGGTCACGTTCCAGTCGATCGTCCGGATATCGTCCCCGGGGACGTATTCGCGCACATCCGCGAACTCGATCCCCTGCCCTTTGAAGACAGAGTGGTACTCGCCTCCGAACAGGTCGTTGACAAGACGCGTGGTCCGGATCTCGATATGACGGACTTTACGCAGGATCTCTTTTTCGATCATGGAACTTCGATCTGGTCAAAGATCTTTTTTACGATGTCATCCGAGGTCGTTTCCTCGGCTTCGGCTTCATAGGTCACAAGCACGCGGTGGCGGAGGACGTCCAGGCCGATCTGCTTGATATCGTCCGGGGTCACATAGCCGCGGCCTCTCAGGAACGCGTGCGCTTTCGCGGCCACGATCAGCGCGATGCTCGCGCGCGGCGAAGCCCCGTAGGCCACGAGCGGCTTCAGGCTGTCCAGCTTGAACTCCTCGGGCTGGCGCGTGGCGAACACAAGGTCGAGGACGTAGTCCTTGACCTTCTCGTCGACATAGATCCGGCTCATGATCTCGCGCAGATGGAGGATCTTCCCGGGGTCCATCACCTTATGCACCTGGATCGGACGGCCGGTCGACATGCGCTCGATGATCTCCTTTTCTTCTTTTTTGTTCGGATAGGAAACCACCAGCTTCAGCATGAACCGGTCGACTTGCGCTTCCGGCAACGGATAGGTCCCTTCCTGTTCGATGGGATTCTGCGTCGCGAGCACCAGGAACGGCTGGGGCAGCGGGAAGGTCTTTTCCCCGATCGTGACCTGGCGTTCCTGCATCGCTTCAAGAAGCGCGCTCTGGACCTTGGAGGGAGCGCGGTTGATCTCATCCGCCAGGATGATGTTGGAGAAGATCGGCCCGTGTTTGGTCGTGAAGGAGCCGTCTTTGGGATTATAGACCAGCGTTCCGACCACATCGGCCGGCAAAAGGTCCGGCGTGAACTGGATGCGCTGGAATTTGGTGTCGATCGCCTGGGCGAGGGTCCGGACCGACATCGTCTTCGCAAGGCCGGGAACGCCTTCGATCAGAACGTGTCCGTCCGCCAAGAGGGCGATCAAAAGCCGTTCGACCAGGTACTGCTGGCCGACGATCACTTTGCCGATCTCCCGCACGAGGTCCTGCAAGACGGGGCTTGCGTTCTTCACCTGCTCGCTGATTTCTTTGACTGAAACGTCCATGAAAAACCTCCTTGGGGTTAAAGATTGCCAACAATGGTTTTGCTGTGAATGAATTTTTTGATCCCGGCGATCAAAGGGTCGAGCTTGGCCTTGACCGGAGCTTCGCCCGCATAACGCATGGCGTGGAGCGATTCAAAAACTGAACGGATGAAAGCGGTTTCCGAACGTTCGAATCCGCGCGCCTGAAGGTCTTCGAGGATCCCCGTCTCTCCCGCGCGGGCGGGATCGATCGCGAAACGCGCGGCCAAATAATCCACCAGGATCGTATGGAGATCCTTCACGAACTCCCCTTTCCGGTCCGGATCGTAGCCGGCATCCAGGGCCTGGAGCCGCGCGATCGCCTTTGCTTCGAGCGTCACGGGGCCTTCCGGCAAGGCCGGACTCTTGGAGCGCGCCCGCACCCCAAGGGCGATCAGCCCCGCCAAGATCGCTGCCGTCAGGGCCAGGCCTAGCCCGATCCGCACGGCCGGATCCTTTCGCCCCCTCACTTCGACTGCCAGGTCCGGTACGACAAAGCTTCCGCCCGTCTCTTTGAGCGGGTCCGCATAGGCGACCCGCAGGCTTCGGATCGATGCACTTCCGGCCTTGAGCGGCCGGTAGACCAGCGTGAAAAATTTACGAAGCATCTCGCGACGGCCTTCCACAAAGGATTCGAGCCCCTCTCCCTGGTCCTCGAGCTCGAGATTGTCGAGCGCGGCCGGTGTCAGGGTGAAGACATAATCGGCCTCGGCCTTGGACCAAGTCGCGGTGATGGAAAGCGTGACCGGGGTATCGAGTGCGATCCGGGGTTCGGAAAGTTCGTAACTGAAAGCGGGCTTGGCGAGGAGCGGACCGGAAGCGATCAGCATCCCTGCGGCAAGAAGGAAACACGGATAATAACACTTGAAAGGGATCACAGGTGTTATTCTAGCCGCTCTGCAGGGGGCGTTCAATTCCCTTTTCCGGCGTCGCGGCGGGCGGCCGGGCGCTTGCGCGCCCGGCGCCATGACTTATTCCTTGTCTTTCTTTTTCTTTTCGTCTTCGTCGACGACCTCATAATCCGCGTCGACCACGTCCTCTTTGCCGCCCTTGGCGCCCTCGGCACCCGGCTTTCCTTTGCCGGCCTGGGCCTTCTTGGCGGCTTCTTCATAGATCTTCTGCGCGATCGTATGCGAGGCCGTCGTCAGTTTCTGCGCCGCCTGCTCCAGCGTCTCTTTGGAATCCGATTTCAAGGATTCCTTGGCCTCCTTCAAGGCCTCTTCGACGCGCTTTTTCTCTTCGTCGGAGATCTTGGCGCCGTACTCGCGGACACTTTTCTCGGTCTGATAGATCAGATTGTCGAGATAGTTCCGCGCGGTCACGGTCTCATGTTTCTTTTTATCCTCGTCCGCATGCGTGCCCGCTTCCTTGACGAGCTTGTCGATCTCCTCTTTGGAAAGCCCCGAAGAGGATTCGATCCGGATCTTCTGTTCCTTTCCGGTCCCCAGGTCCTTGGCGGACACGTGGACGATCCCGTTTGCGTCGATATCGAAGGTCACTTCGATCTGCGGAACGCCGCGAGGCGCGGGCGGGATCCCCTCCAGGTTGAAAAGCCCGAGGACGCGATTGTATTCGGCCATCTCGCGTTCGCCCTGGAGCACCTTCACGGTCACCGCGGTCTGATTGTCGGCCGCGGTGGAAAAGATCTCGGACTTCTTGCACGGAATGGTCGTGTTGCGCTCGATCAGTTTGGTCATCACCCCGCCCAGGGTCTCGATCCCGAGCGAGAGGGGCGTCACATCGAGGAGCAGGATATCTTTGACATCGCCTTTCAGCACCCCGCCCTGGATGGCCGCCCCGACAGCGACCACTTCGTCCGGGTTCACGCCCTGATGCGGCTCTTTCTTGAAGAGCTCGCGGACTTTCTGCACGACGGCCGGCATGCGGGTCTGACCGCCAACGAGGATCACTTCATCGATCTTCTCGGGCCCGATCCCCGCGTCTTTCAAGGCGTTCAGGCACGGCTGCACGCTCCGCTCGATCAGGTCCTCGACCAGCTGTTCCAGCTTGGCGCGCGAAAGATTGAGCAAAAGGTGTTTCGGCCCCGAGGCGTCGGCCGTGATGAACGGCAGGTTGATCTCCGTGTTCTGGGAAGTCGACAATTCGCATTTCGCCTTCTCGGCCGCCTCTTTCAAACGTTGAAGCGCCATGCGGTCCTTGGAAAGATCGATCCCCTCGGATTTCTTGAATTCGGCGACCAGCCACTCGATGATCTTCTGGTCGAAATCGTCGCCGCCCAGGTGCGTGTCCCCGTTGGTGGCCTTGACCTCGAAAACGCCGTCCCCGATCTCCAGGATGGAAATATCGAACGTTCCGCCGCCCAGGTCATAGACCGCGATGGTTTCGTTCTTTTTCTTGTCGAGTCCGTACGCCAGCGATGCCGCAGTCGGTTCGTTGATGATCCGCAGCACTTCGAGTCCCGCGATCTGCCCGGCATCTTTGGTGGCTTGACGCTGGGAGTCATTGAAATACGCGGGGACCGTGATCACGGCTTGCGTCACCGTTTCGCCCAGATAAGCCTCCGCATCCGCTTTCAGTTTTTGGAGGACCATAGCGGAGATCTCCGGCGGCGTGAAATCCCGGTTTTCGATCGGGACATGGATCACGGCCTCGCCGTGTTTGCCGGTCTTCGTGCGGAACGGAACGAGTTCGCTTTCCCGCTTGACTTCCTCATAGCGCCGGCCGATGAAACGTTTGGCGCTGAAAATGGTATTTTCAGGGTTTGTCACGGCTTGCCGTTTGGCCGCCTGTCCGACAATTCTTTCTTTGGTTTTTGTGAAGGCCACCACCGACGGGGTGGTACGGTTGCCTTCCTTATTCGGGATCACTTTGGGCTCGCCGCCTTCCATGATCGCCACGCAGGAATTGGTCGTTCCGAGATCAATACCGATTACTTTGGACATAAGTCACCTCCATGAGTTCTTTTCTTCTTCCTACCAATATCCATGCCAAACAGGGTGTAAAATCGGCTTGTGGTAAGTCCTTTATTTTAAAAGAGTTAAAGGTGAGACTCGACTCAGCGAACTGGAGGATCAGGGTTCCGTGCGATAAAGACACACTGAAAGTGTATCTTTATGACACACGACCGAAGGGTCAGAGAGAAGCGATTTTGTGATCGCGAAGCTTCCGGTAGAGGGTCCGGCGGGAGATCCCGAGTTTTTTGGCGGCATAGGATTTATTGCCGGCCTCTTCTTTCAGGACTTTCAGGATCATGTCGCGCTCCATCGAATCCAGCGTCGAGGAGCTGCGGCCCGGGTCCTTGCCCCGTTCTCCGCAAATTCCCGAACGGATATCGTCGGGGATATAGTCCGCGCTCAAGACGGGCCCGCTTGTCAGAACGACCATCCGCTCCACGATATTCTTCACTTCCCGGACATTGCCCGGCCATTCATAGGCCACCAGCATCTTCATCGCATGAGGATCGATGCTCTGGATCTTTTTTCCGTTCGCAAGCGCGAAATGCTTGACGAAGTACTCGACCAGTTTCGGGATATCCTGCCTGCGGTCCCGCAGTGGCGGCACGGTCAGATTGATCACGTTGATCCGGTAATAGAGATCCTCACGGAAACGGCCGGCCCTCATCTCCTCGGAAAGCACTTTGTTCGTCGCGCAAACCAGCCGCACATCCGCTTTCAAGGTCTTGGTCCCCCCAACCCGTTCGAATGATCCGTCCTGAAGGACCCGCAGCAATTTGACCTGGGTCTCGGGAGAGATCTCGCCGATTTCGTCCAAAAAGAGCGTGCCTTGATGCGCCCGTTCGAAACGGCCGATCTTGCGCTCGGTCGCGCCGGTGAACGCGCCTTTCTCATGGCCAAAAAGTTCGCTGGCCAAAAGCGTTTCGGTTAGGGCCGCGCAATGGACGGCAACAAAGGGGCCTCCGCGGCGGCGGCTGTGGGAATGAAGGCTATGGGCAATGAGCTCTTTGCCCGTTCCGCTCTCTCCTTCGATCAAGACCGCCGCATCGGTTTGCGCCACTTTCTCGACGGTTTTCAGCAAGTCCTTCATCTTCTGGGATTCCGCGACGATGACCCCGGCTTCGAATTTTTCGCTAAAAAGCTCCTGCCGCAGGGCCTTGTTCTCCTCCTCCAGGCTCCGGCTCGCCAGCGCCTTGCGGACCTGGAAATCAAGCTCATCGAAATTGACCGGCTTGGTCAGATAATAGAACGCGCCCTTTTTCATCGCACGAACCGCGTCCTCGACAGAACCGTAGGCCGTGAGCAGGATCACCATGGCCGCCGGATTCAGGCCTTTGATCTTCTCCAGCAGGGCGATCCCGTCCATGCCGTCCATGCGGATGTCGGAGAGCACCAGCTCGGGTTTTTCCCGCTGGTAGATCTCCCATCCCTCGGTACCGTTGGCAGCCATCAAGACCTCGTAATTCAGGTTCTCGAGGTACTGGGCCAGGCCTTCCCGGGCGTTCTTCTCGTCCTCTACGATCAGGATGGTCGCGAATAATGACATGGTTTTTCCTCCTTCAGGATCTCTTTCTCCGCGAGCCGAGGTCGATCCGGGGAAGCTGCAGCTTCGGCTGACGGATCGGAAGCGTCACCGTGAACGTGCTCCCCTGTCCGCGTTTGCTCGCGACATCGATGCGTCCGGCATGGTCCTGGACCGCCTGTTGGACGGCCATCAGGCCCAGTCCGGCGCCTTCTTTTTTCGTCGTGAAATAAGCGTCAAAAATGAACGGAAGATCGTTCTCGGCAATCCCCACGCCCTGATCACGGACCTTGAGGATCACCAGCTTTTCTTTTTTGAGGATCTGGATCGCCAGGACCCCTCCTTCGGGCATGGCCTCCCGCGCGTTCTTGATCAGGTTCAGCACGGCCTGGTAGATGCGGTCGCGGTCCATCATAAAAAGCGGGATGTCCTGCGCGGCTTTCAGCGCAACCGTAATCCGGCCTTTCGTCAGCTCGGGCTTCATGACATCCAGGGCCTCTTCGACGATCCGCGTGATATCCTCCTGCTTGAAACGGAGCGGCGAACGGCGGGCGGCCTTCAAAAAATCTCGGACGATCCGGTCCAGGCGAGCGGTCTCGGCACGCATGATCTCGAGCCGCCCCTGGAGCTTGAGCTTCTCGGGGCCGTCCAGTTTACCCGCTTCTTTTTTCATCAGTTCGAGATGGATCTTGAGCGAATTGAGCGGGTTGCCGATCTCATGCGCAATGCCCGCCGTAAGTTTCAGGACCGATTCGATCCGGGCCATGCGCATCTCCATCTGGTCCATCATCTCCTCGGAACGGTTTTCGATCATGGCCAGGGCTTCGTGACGGGACGGGCCCGGGATCGGGGTCCAATGGACCCGGACGAAGGATTCGGACGGAAGAAAAAGGTGCAAGTCTTCACGTCGGGACTCGGCCGGTTTTTCGGCCGCGCGCTCAAAGAAAGCCGCCGCCCGGGAGTCCGGTAATTTCCGGGGATCAAAGATCTCGCCGGCTCGGAGCTCCGGGATCCCGAGAAGCTCCGCCGCCTGGCGGTTCGCCCAGACGATCTTTCCGCCTTTCTGGATCAGCACAAATCCGAGGGGGGCCCCCAGCAAAAGACTCCAGAGCATGTCATTTTCATCCGCGATCGTGTCGAGATGCTCCTTGAGCATGGACTTGTCGATGCGGTCGAGACGGCTCATGATCTTTTGGACAAAGTTCTTACTCGACGGCATAGCCGGCATTCTCCTTACGGACCGCTTCGATGAACGCTCGCATTTTCCCGAAGTCCTTCTTGCCAGGCGACGTTTCCACCCCGCTTACCGTGTCCACGAGCCAGGGACGGGCTTTCCGGACGGCTTGGGCGACGTTCTCAGGGGTCAGCCCCCCGGCGATCCCCATCCGGGTGCGGTCGAAGCCTTCGTCGGAAAAGATCGACCAATCAAACGTAAGACCGGTCCCGCCGATCTTGCCCTCGACAAAAGTATCGAGCAAAAAAGCTTCCACACCGTACCTTTGGGCGTCCTTGAGACTCGCGCGGTCGCGGATCCGGAGCGTTTTGATCACATGAAAGCCTTGGGCCGCAAGCGACTGGCAATCCTCCGGCGGTTCATCCCCGTGCAATTGGACCGTTCGCAGGCCGACCTCGCGGGCGATCGATCCGATCTCGGGGACCGATTGCCCCGAAAAAACGCCCACGAACCCGCCGAAATACGGGAACTCCGGGATCCAGCGTTTGGCGAGCGCCGGATCGATCCGCCTCGGACTTTCAGTGAAGATCAACCCGAGATAATCGGCCCCAAAATCGATGGCCGCCGCAATATCCTCGGCATTCGTATTCCCGCAGATCTTCACCCGGGTCATGATCCGTTCTCCGCTTTGCGCCATTTCCGGTCGCGGCCGGTCAGTTCTTCGAGCTTGGTCAGGATATTCTCGGCGCGCATCAAGGTCGTCCCGATCAGGAACGCGTGCGCCCCGAGCCCCTTGTATTCGAGGATCTCTTCGTATTGTTTCAGCCCGCTTTCCACGACGATCGTTTTCCCTTTCGGGATATGCGGGATCAGACGTTTCGCCGCCGAAGGATCGACCTCGAGTGTCTTCAGGTTCCGGTTATTGATCCCGAGGATCTCCGCCTGCGAGTCGATCGCCTTTTTCAGGTCCTCTTCGGTATGGACTTCGACCAGGGAATCCATCCCCAGCTCTTTGCCGAGCCCAACCAAGCCCCGAAGCTCCTCGTCCGTCAAAAGCGAAGCAATCAGCAGATTGGCGTCGGCCTCGAGCACCGCGCTCTCGTACAGCTGGAACGACTCGAGGATAAAATCTTTCCGGAGGATCGGAAGCCGCGTCACTTGGCGGATGGTCCGAAGATAGCTGGGACGGCCCAGGAAATAATGCGGTTCGGTCAGGACCGAGATCGCGGACGCGCCTCCAAGCTCATAATAGCTCGCAATGCGGAGCGGCTGAAAATCCTCGCGGATCACGCCCTCCGAGGGGGACGCTTTTTTGATCTCACAGATCAGATTGAGACCGTGCGGGTTCTTCACCGCTTTGGCGAAGGAACGGACCGAAGAGCGCTTGGCGTGGAGCGCCACGTCCCGGAGGCGGTGGAGCGGGATCCTGCGCTTCATCTCTTCGATGTCCCGCCGTTTTTTTTGAAGGAGGTCGGAAAGGATCATGGCTTGTTCGAACTCCTCACCAGCCCCGCGAGCGCTTCCCGGGCTTGGCCCGAACGGACCGCCTGCTCGGCTTTTGCCAGCCCCTGCTCGATCGTGTCGGCCACTTCGCTGATCCAGAGCGCGACCGCCGCGTTCAGCAGAATGACCTCCAGGATCGGACCCCGGCCGCGTCCTTCAAGGAGGTCGAGAGCGATCCCGCGGTTGACCGAAACATCGCCTCCGCGGTACCGATCGGGCTTGCATCGGGAGAACCCATACGCGGCCGGGTCGAGGGTCTGATAACGGACCTTCCCTTTCAAGACCACGGCCAGGCGACTTGGAGCGCCCGAGGAGATCTCATCCAGTCCGTCCGTGCTATGGCAGACCACGGCTTTTTCCAGCCCGCTCCGGCTGAGGAGCGCCGCATAGGCCGGGACGAGTGTTTCTTTCGGGACTCCCATGAGCTGATACCGGATCTCGAGCGGGTTCAAAAGCGGGCCGAGGAGATTGAAGATCGTCCGGCGTTTGAGCTCGGTGCGGATCCCGTGCATCCGCATAAAAACGGGATGATGGTTCGGGGCGTGAAAATACCCGATCCCGTGTTCCTCAATCGAACGCATCATGCACTCCCGCGAAGCCCCGAGCGAAACGCCGAGCGCTTCCATCAGATCGGAACTGCCGCACTGGGACGTGATCGCCCGGTTCCCGTGTTTGGCGATCCGGCCTCCCGCCCCCGCCGCGACCAGGGCCGCGACCGTCGAGATATTGAAGGTTCGGCGGCCGTCCCCGCCGGTCCCGCAGGTGTCCATCAGATGCGCGCACGCAAGAGGCTCCGGGGGCTCCAGATCGCGAATCGCCTGACGGCAGCCATCGATCTCGGGAACGGTCTCTCCCCGGGCCGCGAGCAAGAGAAGCAGGGTCCGGATCTCCCGGCGCGCGATCTTTCCTTCGAACGCCGCACGGAAAAGCCCGCGGGCTTCGGGCGCGGTCAAGACCGCTCCCCCCGCCAGTTTCGAGAATAACGCCGAAATTTGCTCCGGGGTTTCGCTCACGGTCGCGGATCCTCCTTTATTTTTTTTCGGATAACGCCAGAAAATTCCCGAGCAGGGTTTTCCCCTGGGCGGTGAGGATGGATTCCGGATGGAATTGGACCCCCCAGGTCGGATGACTTCGGTGCCGGACCCCCATGATCTCGCCTTCCCGGGTCCAGGCCGTGATCTCTAAAAGGTCCTTGGGGAACGATTTCTTTTCGATCAGAAGCGAATGGTAGCGGGTCGCCGTGAAAGGGTTCGACAGACCGCGGAAGATCGTTCTTCCGTTGTGGCGGATCTCGGAGGTTTTCCCGTGCATGATGCGTTTGGCCCGGACGATCTTCCCGCCGAACACCGCCCCCAGGCATTGATGGCCGAGACAGACCCCGAGGATCGGAACCTTGCCCGAAAACGCCCGGATCACATCATTCGAGATCCCGGCTTCGTTCGGCGTGCAGGGTCCCGGCGAGATCACGATCTGTCGGGGTTTCATTTTCAGGAGCCGCGCGACGGTCACTTCGTCGTTGCGGAAGACGCGGAGGTCCGCTCCAAGCTCGCCCAAATACTGGACGAGGTTGTACGTGAAGGAATCGTAATTATCGATCACGATCAGCATGCGAACGCTCCACTCTGTTCGATCGCCTTGAAAAGGGCCTTGGCCTTGTTGACCGTTTCCTGATATTCCCGGGCCGGATTGGAATCCTTGACGATCCCCGCACCCACCTGAACGCAAAGCCGGCTCCCCGCGACCATGATGGTGCGGATCGTGATGCACATCTCCATGGCATTGTCATAACTGAGAAAACCGAGACAGCCCGCGTACGGGCCCCGCGTTTCCTCTTCCAGCTCATCGATGATCTGCATAGCCCGGATCTTCGGCGCGCCCGATACCGTCCCGGCCGGGAAAGTCGCTTTCAAAAGATCAAAGCGGTCTTTGCCGCGGGCCAGACGGCCGGCCACATCAGAGACCAGGTGCATGACATGCGAATAGCGCTCAACGCGGGCGAAATTTTTGACTGCGACCGTCTTAAAATCACAAACGCGGCCCAGATCATTACGGCCCAGATCGACCAGCATCAGATGCTCGGCCAGCTCTTTCGGCGAGCGCTTGAGATTTTCTTCGAACGCGCCGTCCGCGCGGGGATCTTTGCCCCGGGGCCGCGTTCCCGCGATCGGACGGACCTCACAGTCGCGGCCGTGGACCTTGACCAGAAGTTCGGGCGATGAGCCGATCAGCCGGACCGGTCCCGACCGGAAGTAGAACATATAGGGCGAGGGATTGACGGAACGAAGGGCCCGGTAAATGCTGAAATCCTCGCGCGGAGCCCGGGTCGAAAATTTCTGCGACAGAACGACTTGGATACAGTCTCCGGCCTTGATATATTCGCGAATGCGGCGGACTTTGGCCGCGAAGGCCGCCCGGCTTGTGTGCCTTTGAAAACGCCGGGCACGGCTCTCGGACCCGGACCGGGAAACGCGGACCGGGTTTTTCAAAAGGCCGACGGCCCGGTCAATCCACCGTGCGGCTTGCGCATAGGCTTTCCCCGGCTCTCCCCGCTCGGGCTTGGCCACCAAATTCACGATCGTCATCCGCTTGCGGAAATGGTCAAAGATCACGAACCGGCGCGTCAAAAAGAAGATCGCACGGGGGATCTTTTCCCCGTGCTTTTTCCGGAGCCGGACCGACTCGAAATCCTGCACGCATTCATACGAAAAAAAACCGACCATCCCTCCCAGGAACCCCTGGCTCACTTCGGGATTGGCCACACGGCAGCCCGCCATTTCGTCCTTGAGATGCTCGAGCATGGGACGTCCGCGGACCCGGACCGTCTTTTTCCCGCCCCGGGCGATCCGGATCCCCTCCGCATCCTCGGTCAAGACCGCTTCCGGATCGAGCCCGATAATGGAATAACGGCCGATCTTCTCTTCCTGCTCCGCGGATTCCAGGAGAAAGGCCTGCGGACTTCGGGAAGCTAATTTCATGAAGCAAGAAACCGGGGTTTCAAGATCGGCAGGGATCGAGCGGGTCAAGGCGACCAGATCGCCTTTACGAAAAAGTTTTTTAAATGTTTTGAGGTCTGGAGACACCATACCGGCTCCGTTTTGGCTTATCAGTATGCCAGATAAGTCCAATGTGTCAAGAAGATACACTTTTATGGAATTCGATCGAGGGCTATTCTAGAGTGGCAGCTCGGATCTAAGGCTTGGCGTCACTTTTAGGCTGGGTAAATTCTTCGGTTTTGAGGCTTTTGGTGGTCACCCGTTCCACATATTCCAGGGTCTCCGAATTGATCTTGACCCGCTCCCCCTGCTTCACGAACTGGGGAACCAGGATCTTCAAGCCGTTCTCCAGCTCCACTTCCTTGTAGGTGGAATCATTCCCGCCTTTGACCGCGGGCGGAGCCGAAACGACCTCAAGTTCGACCTGCTTGGGAAAATCGATACTGACCGGGCGGCCTTCGACCAATTCGACATTGATCTCGGTATTTTCTTTCAAAAAAACCTCCTGCCGTCCGACGACTTTGGCGGGGAGAGTGAACTGATCGAAGGTCGTCATGTTCATGAAAACGAATTGATCGCCGTCGCGATAGGAAAATTGCATCTTGGCATGTTGAAGGTCCAGGTCCTCGACCTTATCCTCTACGCGGATGGATCGTTCAAGGATATGTCCGTCTTCAAGGCCTTTGATCTTCATATGCACGGTCTTTCCGGATTTTCCGGTGCCGCGGATCTCCTGCTCGATGACCTTGCAGATCTTCCCGTCGAGACGGAGGATATTGCCGGCCCGTATTTCTGTCGCAGATTTCATGATGTCCTCCCGGATCGCAAGCGATCCTTTTGGGGCCCCACCGAACGCGCCGGCCGTCAGGCCCAGCCAAAACTTTTCGTCACCGCTTCCTTCCATTTCGAATAAGACCGTGCCGCCGCCGCTTCGGACATCGCCGGCCGGAAAACGCGGTCGGTCCGATAAAGCGCCTTGTAGTCTTCGAGCTTCCAGAACCCGGACGCGAGCCCGCTGATCCCCGCCGCGCCGAACGCGGTCAATTCCACCAGCGCGGGGCGCTCGATGGAAACACGGGAAATATCGGCCTGGAACTGCATCAGGAAATTGTTGGCCGACGCGCCGCCGTCCACGCGCAGCGTCCGATACGCGGTCCCCTGCGCCTTGTGCATGGCGCCGATCACATCCTGGACCTGGTAGGCCATGGCTTCGACCGCCGCGCGGATGAGATGGTCCGAGGTCGCCTTGCGGGAGAGCCCGACGATCACCGCGCGGGCCGAAGGGTCCCAGTACGGCGCACCCAATCCCTGGAACGCGGGAACGAGGTAAACGCCGTCATTGTCCGGAAGACGGGCCGCGATCGCTTCGCTCTCGGAAGCCTTCGAAAGGATCTTCAGATGATCGCGCATCCACTGGAGCGAAGCGCCGCCCATGAAAACGCTTCCCTCGAGCGCGTAGGTGACCTTTTTTCCCAGCTTCCAGCCGATCGTCGTGATCAGACGGTCCGAGCGGCACATCTTTTCCTGGGTGCCGGTCAAAACAAAGATCCCGGTCCCGTAAGTCGCCTTGATCACGCCCTGCTCCCATCCCGCTTGCGCAAAAAGAGCGGCCTGCTGGTCGCCCAGGATCCCCAGGATCGGGATCTCCCTGCCAGCGATCGCCGGATCGGTCGTGCCGAACGAGCTGTCGGAAGAGCGGACTTCAGGCAAGATGGCCGGAGGAATCCCGAAGAGTTTCAGCAAGCCGGGATCGAAGGCACAAGTTTTGAGATCGAAGAGCAGGGTCCGCGACGCATTGCTGGGCTCGGTCGCATGGATCCGCCGCCCGGACAGATTCCAGAGCACCCAGGTCTCCGGCGTCCCGAAAAGGATCTCGCCCCGCTCGGCTCTTTCCCGAAGATCCGGAACATGCTCCAGCATCCATCGGATCTTCGTCGCGGAAAAATAAGGATCCAGGAAAAGGCCGGTCTTGGCTTTGACCTTGGCGGCATGCGCTTTCAGCGCGCGGCACATGTCCTGCGTGCGGCGGTCCTGCCACACGATCGCATGATGCACGGGTTGGCCCGTCCGGCGATCCCACAAGATAGCGGTTTCACGCTGGTTCGTGATCCCGATCGAGGTGACCTGATCGGCACCGACCGTTTTCAGGACATCGCCCAGGGCCTGAAGGGTCGTCGAAAGGATCTGGGCGGGGTCGTGCTCGACCCATCCGGCTTGCGGGAAGATTTGGGGGAATTCGTAGTAGGATTGGGCAACGGGGCGCCCGTCTTTCGTAAAGGCGATCGCACGGTTCCCCGTGGTCCCGAGGTCGAGCGCGATCACGACCGGTTCTTTCATCTCTCCCCTCCGAAGGACATCCGAAAATTCTTCGGGAGCCGCGGACGATTTGCGGATAAAAAGCGGGATACGGGAATCGAACCCGTCTCATCAGCTTGGGAAGCTGACGCATTACCACTATGCTAATCCCGCTCAAAAAAAGTCCTGAATGTCACGCGCGTAAAAATCATTCCGTCTCATCCCGCCTGGGCGGGACGCATTACCACTATGCTAATCCCGCTCAAAAAAAGTCCTGAATGTCACGCGCGTAAAAATCATTCCGTCTCATCCCGCCTGGGCGGGACGCATTACCACTATGCTAATCCCGCTCAAAAAAAGCCCTGAATGCCACGCGCGTAAAAATCATCCCGTCTCATCCCGCCTGGGCGGGACGCATGACCCCTATGCTAATCCCGCTCAAAAAAAGTCCTGAATGTCACACGCGTAAAAATCATCCCGTCTCATCCCGCCTGGGCGGGACGCATTACCACTATGCTAATCCCGCTCAAAACGAACTGGGATTCAACCTGGTTTGCACGGCAAGCATGCCCTATTCCGATTTCTTATGTCATCCCGAGGGAATCCCGCATTTTGCGGGATGACTCGAGGGATCTAGATTCCTCGCCCCGTTCTACGGGGCAAGACCCCTTCGTTTGAATCGGTCGCTCGGAATGACAAAAACAAAAGAACAACACCGCGGCAAAACCGTCCAAAACAAGCTAGAATTTACCCAAATTCCGGAAAACTTCAAGCCTTACCTTCAGGTCTCGGGCACGGATCCTCCGCAAATTCTCCAGCCCGAAATCCTGCACTGTGAATGAAGCCATCACGGTCCCGTAAGCCGCGGCCTTCTTGAAGTTCTGAAAATCGACTTTTTTCCGAGAGGCCAAGTACCCGATCATCCCTCCGGCAAACGTGTCCCCCGCCCCCGTGGGATCGAACACCTTCTTGAGCGGCAAAGCCGGCATGGCCGCCTGATCGCGTCCGTAAAAAAGAAGGACCCCGTGCTCCCCTTTTTTGATCACGAGGTGCCGCGGTCCCATGCGCTGGATCGTCTCCGCCGCCTGGACCAGATTGGAAAGACCGGTCAGGGCCCGGGCCTCGCCGTCGTTCAGGATAAGGCAATCGACCCGCTTCAGGATCTCAAGCAGATCCTTCTTTTTGCTCTGGATCCAGAAATTCATCGTATCGCAAGCCACATACCGGGGCTTCTCCGAACGGAAGCGGTCCAGCACCTTGGCCTGGAGAGTCGGATCGATATTCGCAAGAAAAAGGAATTCAGGCGGTTTCGGAAGATTCCATTCCGGATCGAAATCGAGAAGCGCGTTCAGATGCGTCTCGAGTGTGATCGCGGAGTTCATGTCGTTCTCGTATTTGCCTTTCCAGTGAAACGTTTTTCCGCGGACCGTTTTCAGATGCCCGAGATCGATCGGACGCTCTTTCAGGACTTTCCGGTATTCTTCCGGAAAATCATCGCCCACCACCGCCACCAAAGCGACGGGGGTAAAAAAACTCGCCGCATACGAAAAATAAGAGGCCGAGCCCCCCATGACCGCTCCGCGGTTCCCGTAAGGGGTTTCCACCGAATCGACCGCCACGGTTCCGATCACAGCCAGCGGCACGCGTGCATTCTTTTTCATATTCCTTCCTTTCTTGCTTTCGCTTGGATCAAGTTCACAAAATCCCGCGCGGCTTTTTCGGGAGCCTTCGCGTTAAAAAGGGCCCGCACGACCGCAAGCCGTCCCGCTCCGGCTTCAAGCACCCGGGCGGCATTCCCCAGGTCGATCCCTCCGATCGCCACGAAAGGGATCCTCACTTCCCGCGCCGCCTGGCGGACATAACGCAATCCCACGCCCGGCCGCCCCGGTTTCGTCGGGGTCGCATAGACCGGGCCGACGCCGATATAATCCACCCCTTCGCGGATTGCCCGGCGCGCTTCCTCGATCCGATGGGTCGATTTTCCGACGATCAAGGACCGTCCCTGGCGGCGAAGGACGCTTCGGATAGCCGCGACCGGAAGGTCGTTCTGGCCCACATGAAGACCGTCGGCCGCCGTCGCAAGCGCAAGATCCAAGTGATCGTTCACGAAATAAAGCTTGCGAAGCCGTGTCGCCAGTCCCCGGATCGCTATCCCGAGACGGTAGAGTTCCCCGAACGAAAGCTCTTTGGAGCGCAACTGCACGATCTCGGCCCCGCCCCGGTAAACCGCTTCGATCCGCCGAAGGATCGTCCGGTCGTCCCTGCGGACGTCGGTGACCGCATACAGCTTAAAATTTTGGAAGAGATTTTTTTTCCAGTCCATAGACCTTGAATCGGAGCGCCTGGAACCGGGAAGCCGCGCCGGGTGCGGCGATCTTCGAAAATTCTTCCAAAACGCGAAGCGCCTCCTGGGCCCTCTTGATGTTCGCTAAGAAAAGATCGCGGATCCGCGGTTTGCATCCCGCATCGGCCAGAGTCCTCCGGCGGCCCACATCGCGCTCCGAATCCCGGCAGGCGAGCAGCCGGCGGTACGGCACGGGAAACGCGATCAAGATCTTCGAGCACGCGTGGCGCGCCGCTTTCATTTGGGCGCTGAGCATGCGCGCATTGAGCCCCAGTCGCAAGATCTCTTCGCAAACGCGCAAGGCTTCGCGGGCCCGGTTGAAATTGGCATCCAGGATCCGGAAAAGAGGTCCGCGGGATATGCTCATCGCTTGGACTTCAGGATACCGCGAATGACGGCGGTCGTCGATCGCCCCGGTACCAAGCGGACCCGCTTGACGGCGCCCCCCCAACTTTCGACCTCCCGTGCTCCGGCGATTTCGGATTTCTTCCAATCCGCCCCCTTCACGAGGACATCCGGCTTAAGCTCCCGGATCAAGCGCAGCGGCGTCGGCTCTTCAAAGAGAACGGCGAAATCGACGCAGGCAAGCGCGACGAGGACGCGGATCCGGTCCCGTTCGGGATTGATCGGCCGTCCCGGATTCTTGTAGGTCTTGACCGAACGGTCGGTATTGACGCCGACCACGAGGATATCTCCGAAGGAACGGGCCTTTTCCAGATAGGTCACATGCCCGAGATGGAGGATGTCAAAAGTCCCGTTCGTGAATACGACCTTCCGTCCCCGCTTCTGCAAACGGCGGATCGGAGCCATCCAGTTCCGCCCGGAAAGGATCTTCGAACAGGTCTTCATCGGATGGGTCAACTCTCAAAAAAGATCATCTCGACCGCTTCGATGATCGCATGGAACGCCGTGATGTGCATTTCCTGGGCCCGCGCGGTCTCGTCGGCCTGTGCTTGATAACAAAAATCGACGCGGTTTTTCAAGCGGCCGCCGGCCATGCCGGTAAAGCCGATGGTCACGAGGCCTTTCTGTTTGGCGCGCTCCACCGCGGAAAGCACATTGGACGATTCCCCGCTGGTCGAGATCGCGAAAAGAACGTCCCCGGCCTGTCCGAGCCCTTCGATCTGCCTCGCAAAGATCTCCTCGAAGGAAAAATCGTTGCCCGTTGCCGTGAGGATCGACGTGTCGGTCGAAAGCGCGATCGCAGGGAGGCTGGGCCGGTTTCGCTTGAACCGGACGATCAGCTCGGCGGCAATGTGCTGAGCATCAGCCGCGCTTCCCCCGTTCCCGCAAAAGAGGATCTTGCGTCCCGATTTGAGCGCTTTGAGGACCTGGCGCGTGATCTCCTCCAGCGTCGAAAGATGAGGCGCGTCAAAGCTCGGATCGAACACGGCCCGGTGCGCCTCGACCGTGTTCTTGAACGATGCCCGGATCCCCTGGGTTTCTGTTCCGTTCTCCATAACGCCCGTTAGCCGAAAAAGATCTCGGCCATTTTATAAAAAGCCGGTGGCACTGTTTTGAGCTCGCCCACCGCCTCTTCGAGAGGCACCGCCACGATATCGCGCCCGCGCAAGCTTGCCATTTGCCCGAATTTTCCATCGCGCACGAGATCGACGGCTTTGACGCCGAAACGCGTCCCGAGCACCCGGTCGAACGCCGTCGGAGAACCGCCGCGCTGAATATGCCCGAGCACCGTGACCCGCGTCTCAAAACCCGTTTTCTCCTCAATCATTTCGGCGATCCGCTGTCCGATCCCGCCCAGACGGACATGGCCGAACGCATCCTTTTTCGAATCCAGCGTCACGTCCTCATTTTTCAACCGGGCCCCCTCCGCAACCGCCACAATGCTGAAACTTTTTCCTCGCTGATGACGTTTTTTAATGAGCTCGCAAACCCGGTCGATTTCGATCGGCATTTCGGGGATCAGGATCACGTCCGCGCCGCCCGCGATTCCCGACTCCAGCGTGATCCATCCCGCGTGACGACCCATGATCTCCACCACGATCACCCGGTTATGGGATTCGGCCGTCGTATGGAGGCGGTCAATGCAATCCATCGCGATATTGAGGGCCGTGTCATAGCCGAAGGTGTAGTCGGTCGCGTTCAGGTCATTGTCGATGGTCTTGGGAACCCCGACCACTGGAAGCCCTTCTTTGCAAAGCTTGTTCGCGACCCCGAGCGTATCTTCGCCGCCGATCGCGATCAGGGCTTTCAGATTGTGTTTGGCGAACGTGGCTTTGGCCTTCTCGACCCCGCCCTCGACCTTGTAGGGATTGGTCCGGGAAGTCCCGAGGATGGTCCCTCCGCGCGGAAGGATCCCCGAAACCGACTGCATATCCACGACCATATAATCATTCTCGATGATCCCCTTCCACCCGTGGCGGAAACCAATGATTTCCCACCCCAGGGGCGAGGCGGCACGCACCACGCCGCGGATCACCGCATTCAATCCGGGGCAATCGCCACCGCCGGTCAGAATTCCGATCTTTTCCATGTCATTCCTCCTTCGGGATTATTGAGACAAGACCGCGGAGTCCTCCTGCCGGGAATCCGCCGTACCGCCCATGTTGTGATGATCTTCGATCTTGATCACGTCGCATTGGATCGTCAGTTTAGTCTCCGCACCCATCAGCTTATGAATGCGGGCGGAAATCGCGTCCTGGATCTCCATCAACAGTTCCGGGATATGCCCGCCGGCCCACATCGTGAAACGAAGCCTTAATTCCAGGTCGCGCCCGCGGGCCAAGACCTTCATCTTACAGTCCTTGACCAGCTGGAACCGCTTCAAGACCTTGCGGATGAGGTCTTCGATCGCATGGACCTGGATGGCGACCGGGCCGCCTTCGCTCGGGATCAGGATCGCGTCCGTGCTTCGGCCCGTTTTTAAAAGCATCTTGGAAAAAACCAGTCCGACCGTAATGAAAACAAGGCCCAAGATCCCGGTCTTCAGGGAGCTCCACGGTTCGGTGTACAATTCCTGGACACTCGAGACCGCATCGCTGGCCGAAAGAATATGCAAGGAGACGATCACCAACAAACTGCCCACGGTCAGGAATGCAAAAATCGCGAAGACCTGGGCGAAAAAATTAGCGACCTTCATCTTCCTCTTCCTTTTTGCCTTTCGGCTCGTCTTTCTTCACGCCGAGGATATAGGCGTCGATGAAGCTCGTCGTCACTCCGCCCTGCCGGAACTTGGGACGGTTGAGGATCCTTTCGTGGAGAGAGAGCGTCGTCTTGATCGGACTGATCTCCGATTCCTTCAGCGCGCGCAACATGATATTGATCGCGTCCTGGCGGTCTTTTCCATGGGCGATGAATTTGGCAAGCATGGAATCATAGAATGGCGGGATATTGTAGCCGGCGTAACAAAAACTATCGACCCGCACATGCGGCCCGCCGGGAACGATCCAAGTCCCGATCTTGCCGGGCGAGGGCCGGTAATTCTGGTCGGGGTCCTCCGCGTTGATCCGGCATTCGATCGCATGCCCCTTGAGTTCGACCTTCGCCTGCGTGATCTTCAGTTTCTCCCCGGCCGCGATCAAAAGCTGCTGCTTCACGAGATCGATGCCCGTGATCATCTCCGTGACCGGATGTTCGACCTGGAGCCGCGCGTTGACTTCCATGAAGTAGAAATTGTTTTCTTTATCGACCAAAAACTCGACGGTCCCCGCATTCTCGTATTTGAGGACCTTGGCCACGCGGACCGCCGCCTCGCCGATCTTCTGGCGCAATTTGCGGTCGATCCCCGGCGCCGGCGATTCCTCGATCAGCTTCTGGTGATTGCGCTGGACCGAGCAGTCCCGCTCGCCGAGATGGATGATGTTCCCGAAACTGTCGGCCAGGATCTGGACCTCGATGTGGCGGGGTTCCTTGATCGCTTTTTCGATATAGACCTCGCGGTTCCCGAAAGCCGCTTCCGCCTCCGCCTGCGCGGTGAGGAAAGCGCTGATGAGTTTGCCATCGTTATGCGCGTACTTGATCCCTTTGCCGCCGCCGCCCGCGACCGCTTTGCAAATGACCGGATACCCGATCTTTTTGGCGATCCGCAAGGCTTCTTCCTGGTCCTTGATCACGCCGTCGCTTCCCGGCGTGATGGGCACATTGGCTTTTCTGAGCTCCTGGCGCGCAAGGGATTTATCCCCCGCCATCCGGATGCTTTCCGGTTTGGGGCCGATGAATTTGATCTGGCAGGAATCGCAGATCTCGGCGAAATGGGCGTTCTCCGCCAGAAATCCCCAACCGGGATGGATCGCTTCGACATCGGCGACTTCGGCCGCGGAAATGATGGCCGGGATATTCAGATAACTTTCGGACGAAGGAGCTTCGCCGATGCAGATGGCCTCGTCGGCCATTTTCACATGGAGCGAATCCCGGTCCGCTTTGGAAAAAATCGCGACCGTGCGGATCCCCAGATCACGGCAGGTCCGGATAATGCGAACCGCGACTTCCCCTCGATTAGCGATCAAAACTTTGGAGAACATAAATGCGTTGGATCCAACAGCGGGTTAGGCCTTGATCTTGAACAAGGGCTGATCGTATTCGACCGGCTGTCCGTTGGTGATCAGGATCTCGGTGAGGGTCCCCGCGACCTCGGCTTTGAGCTCGTTCATGAGCTTCATCGCTTCGATAATGCAAAGGACGTCGCCGGGTTTGACCGCCTGCCCAACCTTCACATACGGAGGCTGGTCCGGTGAAGGCGCCGCATAGAAGGTCCCGACCATCGGAGATTTGACGACGGAGATGCCGGCTTCCTCGGCGGCAGGACCGGCGAATCCCGCGGGAGCCGCCGCGGCCGGTTTGGCAGCGGCCGGAAGTCCGTAGGAGACCGGCGGCATGACCTGTTCGATCACCGCCTGGCCGTGAGGCCCCTTGCGCAATTTGATCTTGAGACCGTCTTTCTCGATCTCGATCTCGCTCAGCCCATGCTCATTCATGAGCTGCAATACTTCCTTGATCTCTTTAAGGTTCATGGATGTCCCCTATCCCTTTTGGGTGAAGAAGTTATTAAACCCGAATCGGCCTTTCCTGTCAATTCTTGAATCTCCGTCAGGACTCCGGGGTCTTCTTTCCCCGAAGCGCCGAAAGAAGCCCTCGCAGGCCCAGCAGATAGCTCTCCGGTCCAAAACCCGCCACTTGGCCGACGCAGGCCGGCGCCGTCATCGAATGCCGGCGGAATTCTTCCCGCCGGTAAATATTCGACAAATGGACCTCGACGACCGGGATCGGCACCGCATGGATCGCATCGCGGATCGCGACGCTCGTATGCGTGTAGGCTGCCGGATTGATCAGGATCCCGTCAAATTTCTTCTTGGCCCGTCCGATCGCATCGACGATCTCGCCTTCATGGTTCGATTGGAAGCACTGGATCGTGGCCTTCGCCTTCTTGGCTTCCGCCGCCAGCGCGCGGTCGATCTCTTTCATGCTGACCTTGCCGTAAATGCCGACCTCCCGCTCTCCGAGGAGATTGAGGTTCGGTCCATGGATCACCAGGATCTTTGTCATCGGGATACCGCCTTTCCGGTTTCGGTTTCATCTTCCAGCGCTTCGATCTCGTGGAGTTCCTTCGCCTTCAGGCCGCCCCGCGCCGCATAAACGATCCCCGACACGAAACTGAATCCGTAGACGACTGCCAGGATCAGGATGGAAAGCACCAGGGCGCGTTCGGCGGGCATCAAGGTCTTGAAAAAAAAGATCACGCCGGCTTCCCGGACCCCGAGCCCTCCGATCGACGGGGCCATGCTGACGATCGCCACGAGCGGGACCAGCAGAAAGAACATCCCGAGCCCGATATCCGCACCCAGGCAATGGGCCAGGAAATAATAGAGAAAAATGATCCCCACCTGCCCGGCCAGGGAAAGCAAAAGCGAAAGCCACAGGACGGCCCCGTGGTGGCGCAGTTGAGAAACCGCTTCGTAGAACTCTCCGATCTTGAAACGCAGCTTTTCGGAAGGGATCAGGAAACCCAGCGCGCGGAAGCGGGCGGCGAACCCCCGGTGAAAGATCAGAAGGACCACGACGGCCAATACGCCCAGAAAAATATAAACGATGCGGTGGACACTTTCGTGGAAACGGTTCCCCACAAAAAACAGCGCGGTGATCGCCATGAGGATCATCGTAAAGAAACCGACCAGCCGGTCCTGGACCACGGCCGAGACCGCTTCCATTTTTTTGCCGGTATGTTTGGCGACATAATAGATCTTGGCCACATCGCCCCCGAGCGCGGACGGGAGCATCAGATTGAAAAAAAGCCCGATGAAGGAAAGATACACCGCGCGAGCATAGGTAAGGCGAAGCCCCTGGCTCCGGTAAATATAGAACTGCCGTGTGGAGAGGATCAGGATCGCGACAAAATATGCGACGTTCGCCAGCGCGAACCATCCCCAGATCACGTCCGTCCGCAGGATCTCGTAAGCGCGCGAAATGTTGCCGCGCATGAGGTAGACGACTACGCCCAAGGTCCCGAAGCTGACGGCGATCCTGAAAAAAGCGCTTTTGAAATGGCGCATCATATCCGCGCCGCGTACTTCATCTGGAGTTCCGGAAGGAGCTTCTGGACGAATTGGCTTTCTTCGGAACTGAGGTTGCCTTCGGTCTTTTCCTTCATGGCGGTCAAAAGGTCCAGGATCTCTTTGGCGGCCTCCAGATTGAGCTCCGGAACACCGGTCTCCGGATGCGGGATCTCCCCGAGATTCATCATCACCTGATAGCCCAAGGAGCTCAAGAGATTGAGGAAGGCTTTCGAAGTCTCTTTTTTCCCTCCGGAAGCTTGACCGGCCGAGCCCTTCGCCGCGGCGGGCCCGCCCGGCTTTGCGGTACTTTTCTCGCGGGAAACCTGTTCTTTCCAGCCGTCGTCGACTTTTTTTTCGGAGAATCTTATGTCTTTATCCATGGGCTCCCGGATCGCGGCGCGCGTCGCTTGACCGCGAATATTTTATAAAAAAAAGAGGTTCTCGGTCTAGTGGGGATCTGGTTGACCGAGAACCTCTATAGGTGAGTAGAGACCTGAGCGTCTCCAAGTAGACATAATGTACCACCGAATGCCTCCTGCGTCAATGGCGATTTCCCGATGAAACCCAAACCATATTCTTTGTAAGTGCTTATAAATAAATGACTTAAGAAATATCCGCCCGCCGATTCACCCTTGGCCTACGATCTGACAAAAATGTATCTCAAAAATATTTCTTCGCGCAAAAGCCGGCGATCGTTTTTGTCAGCACCTCAAGGCCGGTTCCCTCCCGCGCCGAAATCAACACCGCCTCCGGAAACCGGGCCCGCAAACGCTCGCACGCCTCCGGGCCGATCTGATCGATCTTGTTCAGGACCGTGATCACCGGCTTGGCGGAGGCATGGATCTCGGCCAGCGTTTTTTCGACCACGGCCTGATGCTCATCCCGGTATTCGGAACTCGCATCCAGCACATGGAGAAGCAAATCCGCTTCCGCCGTTTCCTCGAGCGTGGCCCGAAAGGCATCGATCAATTGGTGCGGAAGATCACGGATAAAACCGACCGTGTCGGTGAAAAGAATATCGGCTCCGCCGGAAATTTTCTGGACCCGCGTTTTCGGGTCGAGCGTCGCGAACAAACGGTCCTGCACGAAGGTCCCGGCCCCGGTGAGCGCGTTGAGGAGCGTCGATTTTCCGGCGTTCGTGTACCCGACCAGCGCGGCCTGGAACAGCCCTTTTTGTTGCCGCCCGCTTCGCAGAAGCCTCCGGTGCTGTTCCAGCTTGGCGACTTCTTTTTTAAGGCGAAGGATCCGGTCGCGGATCTTCCGCCGATCGACTTCCAGCTTCTGCTCCCCGGGCCCCCGGGTCCCGATCCCTCCGCCCAGGCGCGACATGATCACGCCCTGCCCCACAAGACGCGGCATCAGGTATTCCAGCTGGGCGAGTTCGACCTGCAGTTTCCCATCGCGCGATTGGGCCCGCCGCGCGAAAATATCGAGGATCAGGCCCGTGCGATCGACCGCGCGGATCCCCGTCTCGCTCTCGATGTTGCGCGCCTGGACGGGATTGAGGTCGCAATTGAAAATAATGACCTGCGCCCCGGCCGCCTGCGCCTGGGAGCGGATCTCGGCCAGCTTCCCGCCTCGCACCAAAAACGCCGGAT
Source organism: Candidatus Omnitrophota bacterium (assembly GCA_049324575.1). Taxonomy (GTDB): domain Bacteria; phylum Omnitrophota; class Omnitrophia; order Omnitrophales; family Aquincolibacteriaceae; genus JBMONI01. Next base: position 28,195 of record JBMONI010000004.1, read on the forward strand.
GCGGATTTTCGAGATTCGCCTTGCTCATACCCACCACGCGTCCGTTCGCGGCCAGGATCAGCTCGGTCATCTCTTCGACCATTTCGTCCATGACCCGCTGACCGTAGCGCGGCAATTTCACGACGACGAGATAGGCCCGCTCACCCGGCATCGGACGTTCCTTTCGCCGAGGGTTCGGATCGGGCCAGGATCGCGTCAGCCAACGCCCTCGCGGAGCTTTCCCGGGCCCCATCGATCCAAACGAGCCCCGGTTCTTTTTTGAACCAGGTGATCTGGCGTTTCGCGTAGTGGCGCGTGTTTTTCTGGACGAGTTCCATCGCAGCCCGTATTTTTTCCTTACGGACTCCCGCCGTCAATCGTGGCTCCTTCAACACTTCGGTCAGCTCTTTGTAGCCGAGGGCCTGGCGTGCCGTCTTCGAAATCCGCGTCCTCAAGAGACGGCTGACCTCACGGACCAGTCCCCGGCGGAACATCCCGGCCACCCTCCGGTCGATCCTTGCATAAAGCACGGGGCGATCGAGATGAAGACCAAAAACCTTCGGCGCATAGCCGAGAGCGTCCAGAGAAGTTTTCGTCCGGAACCATTCGCTCGGACATTTCCCGGATGCGCGGAGGATCTCGAGTCCCCGCACAATGCGCCGCTCGTCGGTGGGGCTGATCTTTTGGGCATAGGCGGGATCGGCTCGCCTCAGCTCCGCGTAGAGGGCGGCCAAGCCGTCACGCCTTGCCTCGGCCCTCAGACGCTTTCGCAAGGACGAAACCTTGCCCAAGGGCGGCGCAAGGCCTTCCAGAAGCGCGCGGACATAAAGTCCGGTCCCTCCGGCCACGATCGGAGTCCGGCCCCGCCGGACGATCTCCCGAAGGGCCTTGAGCGCACGAACGCGGAACGCGTGGGCGGAGAATTCTCTCGCGGGCGGAAGAATATCGATCAAATGGTGCCGGATGCGGCGGCGCTCGGCCTTCGAAGGCTTACCGGTCCCGATCGTCATCCCGCGATAGATCTGCATCGAGTCGGCGGAAATGATCTCGCCGCGCACTTTTTTTGCGAGCGCGAGGGCGACCGCGGATTTCCCCGCCGCTGTCGGCCCCACGATGAAATAGACCGGCTTTCGGTTCGAAAGGCTCTTCACATGCTTTCGGGCTGGGAGATGCCCAGGAGCCGGAGGCCGTTTCGGAGCACGATCCGCGTCGCGTCCGCAAGGACAAGCCGCGCTTGGGTCCTCGCCTCATCCTCCGTGACGATACGGTGCAGGCTGTAGAATTTGTGGAAGGCGGTCGCGACCTCGCGCAAATAATCCGCCAGACGGTAAGGCTCGAGCATCTGGCTTGCCTGGACCAGGATCGGGGGCAGATCGGTCAGGGTCTTGATCAAAGCGGTCTCTTCCGGCGCCGAGAGAAGCTCCCAAGCGGCCTCGTCGGGGATCTTGCGGTTCGCGAACTTGAGAAGGCTGGCGATGCGCGCATGCGCGTATTGGAGATAATACACGGGATTGTCCTGCGACTTCTGCTTCGCCAGGTCGAGATCGAAATCGAGCGGGCTTTCGACGCGGCGCATGATGAAAAAAAAGCGGGCCGCATCCACGCCGACCTCTTCCATGAGCTCCTGGAGCGTGACGAACTCCCCCGCCCGGGTCGACATCCGCACCGGTTGCCCGTCGCGGTAAAGGGTCACCAGCTGGACGATGCGGACCACGACGGCGCGGTCCGTGAATCCGAGGGCCTTGCAGGCCGCCACGAGACGCGGAATATAACCGTGATGGTCCGGCCCCCAGAGATTGACCAGCATTTGATGCCCGCGCTCGAACTTATGGCGGTGGTAGGCGATGTCCGGGCTCAGGTACGTATATTCCCCGATGGATTTCCGGAGCACGCGGTCCTTGTCGTCCCCGAAGTCCGTGGACTTGAACCAGAGCGCGCCTTCGCTCTCATACAAATACCCGTTCCCGCGGAGCGCCTCGAGACTCTTTTCGACTTCGCCGTTCTGATAAAGCGAGGACTCGCTGAAATAGCGGTCGAATTCGACGCGAAAAGAGGCCAGATCGCTCTCGATCGTCTTCATCATTGCATCTTTGGCATAAGCCGTGCAGAACCGGAGTCCTTCCGCTTCGTTCGCAAGAAGCGAATCTTTTTTCTCGGCGGCGAGTTTTTTCGCCAACGCGACAAGATACGCGCCTCGGTAACCGTCCTCCGGCAAGGGGGCCTCGCGGCCGAGGGCCTCCCGGTAGCGCGCCCAAAGGCTTTCGCCCAGGATGCGGATCTGCCGTCCAGCGTCGTTCAGATAATACTCGCGATAGACCGCATGACCGGTAAACGCCAGGATCCGGGCCAGCGAGTCCCCGATCGCGGCCTGTCGTCCGTGCGCGACCGTGAGCGGGCCGGTCGGATTGGCGCTGACATACTCGAGCAGGACTTTTTTCCCCTGGCCGAAGTCCGAAGCCCCAAAACGCTCGTCCTGGCGGCGCAGATCCTTCAGGGTCGAAGCCAGGGCCCCTTTTTTCAGGAAAAAATTGATGAAACCGCTGCCGGCCGATTCGGTCCGTTCGAGAAAAACAAGTTTGCGGGCGGCGGTCTCTGCCGCGAGAACCTTGCGGAATTCCTCCGCCAAGGTCTTGGGATTGGTGCGCAGCACCTTCGCAAAACGGAACGCCGCGTTCGTTGAGTAGTCTCCGTGCGCCGGATCTTTGGCGATCGAGAGGTCGAAATCGAAGCCGGCGGGCAGTTCGGTCCGCTTCTCTTTCGCGAGGGTTTCGAGGCTGGCCTGGATGAGCGCTTTGAGCCGTGGTTCCATTAGCGGATGCGTCTAGATGACCTTCGGGGCTTCGCCCCAAAGCCTTTCGAGTCCATAGAATTCGCGGGTGTCATGGTAAAAAACATGGATCAGCACATCGCCGACATCGATCAGGACCCATTTGGCCGTTTCCATGCCCTCCCGATGCAGGACCCGAACCCCGTTCTTCTCGAGGCTCTCGATGATATGGTCCGCAATGGTCCTGACCTGCCGGTCGGAGCGGCCCTGGGTAATGACGAAATAATGGGCAACGCTCGTCAGCTTGGCGACGTCAAGGATAACGGTATGCTCGGCTTTTTTATCTTCGGCGGCTTCGACCGCGAGGCGAGCGATTTTTTTAGGCTGCAAAAGGTGAACTCACTCCTTTAAAAAGACGCTTTTTTCCCGGATCGGCCGTATTATAGCATGCTTCCGGGGACTTTCAGCCCCGAACTTCCTTTTCCAGGCTCAAGAGGGTCTTCTTCCAGCGATCCCCTTGAGAATAATGTCCGATGCCTCCGGACTTTGGAACAACGCGATGGCAAGGGATGAGGATCGGCGTTCGGTTCTTGGCCATGACGCCGCCGACCGCGCGGGCCGCCCTCGCCCTTCCCGATCTGCGGGCGAGTTCCCCATAGGAGACCGTGCGCCCGTAAGGGACCTTTAAGGCCGTCTGAAGGACTTTTTTTTCGAAAGGCGAATATCCGGTTCGATCGATCTCGGTGATCGAGAACCGGACTTTGCGGCCCCGGAAATAATCCCGCATTTTGCGGAAGGTCCGCTTGACCTTCGCCGGAACTTTCGGCTTGGCGCGTTGACCAAAGCAGCCCCAAGCACGGAGAGCGGATCGCTTCCCCGGAAAAAGGACACGGTCTATTCCGCGCTCCGAATAAAACAGACGGAATGTCCCCAAGCGGGTTTTAAGGTCCCAGCAACCCAACATCCCTCCTCTAAATGCACCCGTATCAAACACCGGAGGTTTGATATAGGTGCCGTTGTCTGCAACAATTTGACACACAGCAACCGTTTTCCGCAAACCCCCGGGGCTTGTTCGGGTTTCTTCCGATCAGTTTTGAAAGCGATTGGTGACGGGCATGCGCCGGCCGAACCAGGATTTTTCCGTCACGCGAAGGACCGGCGGCGTCTGGCGTCTTTTGTATTCGTTATGGTCCACCTTGCGGATGATCTCCTGGACCGTCGCGCGCGGGATTTTCCGACCGGCCAGCTTTTTCGAGATCTCCTCGCTGCCGAGGTTCTTTTCGATATACAGGTACAGGACCTCGTCCAAAAGCTCGTACGGCGGCAACGAATCCTGATCCGTCTGATCCGGCCTCAATTCGGCCGAAGGCGCCTTGGCGAGGATCGCTCCCGGGATGATCTCTTTTTCCCGGTTGATGAATTTCGCGAGGCGGTAGACATCGGTCTTATAGACATCCCCAATCACGCAAAGCCCTCCGGCCATATCGCCGTAAAGCGTGCAGTACCCGGTCGCCAGTTCCGATTTGTTCCCGGTCGTCAGCAAGAGCCTGCCCTCGTCATTGGAGATGTACATGAGCTCGAGCCCGCGAAGGCGCGCCTGCAAATTCTCCATGGCCACCGTGATCCCCTTGGCCTCGGGCGGTTTGAGCCCGCGGGCGGCTTTCCGCGCTTTCACGGCCTGGACAAACTGTTCGTATCGCTCGCCGATCGGCACCTCACGGAACTCGATCCCGAGGCGCGCCGCAAGTTCCCGCGAATCTTCCCAGCTCCCGCGCGAGGAGAATTTCCCCGGCATCGTAACGCCGAGCACATTCTCACGCCCCAGCGCCCGCTCCGCCAGCACCGCCACGACCGCCGAATCGATGCCGCCGCTCAATCCAACCACCGCCTTCTGGAACCCGTTCTTGCGGCAATAATCGCGGATCCCGAGCCCAAGCGCCTCGAAGATCTCGCGCGCTTTGTCGGTCTTCGCGGCCAAGTGCCCCGTCTCGGGAGGCTTGGCGTCCGGCTGCCACTGGAAATGGTAAAGCCCTTCTTGGAACGCGGGCGCCTGGAAGACGCGCCGCCCTTTCGCGTCCGTAAAAAAGCTCCGGCCGTCGAAAATGAGGTCGTCCTGGCTCCCGGCCTGGTTCAGATAGAGGATCGGAACGCGCGCCTTGACGGCCCGGTCCCGGACGAGTTTTTCGCGCCGCTCCTGGACGCCGTAATAATACGGAGAGGCGGAGATGCTGAGGATAAAATCGGCTTTCCGGGACCGCAATTCCCGGAGGGGCTTGCGCTCATAGCCATCGTCCCACAGATCTTCGCAGATCAGGATCCCGAATCGGGCCCCCTGATACGCAACGACGACCGATTTCTCGCCCGGCTCGAAAAAAATATCCTCGAGGAACACATCGTAGGTCGGTAGCAGGCGCTTGTGCTGGACAGCCACAAGCTTCCCCCGGTGGATCCAGGCCGCCGCGTTCCGGCTCCGGCCGCTCCCGTTCGCCGGAGCGTCAATGAACCCGACCACCACTGCAGGGTCCCAGCGTTTTGAGGCCCGAACGATCTCCTGAAGCCGGGCAAGCCCCTCTTTGATAAAACTCTTTTTATTGGCAAGATCCCAGACCGGATACCCGGAAAGAGCCAGCTCAGGAAAAACCACGAGGTCGGAGCGGGCCTCATCGGCCCGGCGGGCCCAGTCGAGGATCTTGGCCGTATTCCCGGTATAATCCCCGACCGTCGGATTCATTTGCGCGATCGAAATTCGAAGGGATTTCATGGCGGAAAGTATAACATAGCCGGCGGACTCCCCAAAGCCTGGACCTCGGAACCCAAGATCACCTCCGGGGTGATATTAGGTGCGGAAAAGTGTGCAAAAACGACACACCAAAGCACCTTTTATCAAACCCCCGGTGTTTGATAGAGGTGCCTTTAGGCGGCGATGGAAACGACGAGATCGTTCGCGTATTGGCGGTCGAGCGTATTCAAGAGCGATTCCGAGACGGTCCAGTAGCCTTCGCTCGAACGATCCACCCCGGGGATCCTCGCTTCCTCGCCCCCCGAGACCGCCCAAAGGAGCGCGGTCGCAAGCGTGCCGCTTTTTTCGCCGGTCGTCCTGAAAAAGGCGACCTTGCGGCCGAACCGCCCCAGAAGTTCGCGCGAGACCGGGACATTTCTGGAAAGATGGATTGACGGCACATTCGCCCGACCGAAACGGATCGAAGCCCCTTCAAGATCGCGCTCCGTCCGCAACACTCCCGGCATCTTGAGCAATGCCGCAAGCTCACGGTCCTCGACCTGTCCCCTCTCGTTATAGACGACAAGCCGGACCTCGGAACGCGAAGAGACCGCATAGAAGAACTCGTTCTTCTGGGCGGCCGACATCGCCGAAAAATCCCCGGCATCCACGAACACCATCGCCGGCAACGCGCCTTGTCTGACCTGGCGGATCACTTTCCCGGCCGCAAGCGGCATGCTTTCGAGAACTCTCATCCCTTCCCGCACTTCCGCTCTTTTCGAATCCTCCGGAAGCGGAACAGTTAAAGGCACCGGCGCGAGCTCCGTGTCTCGTTGTTCAATCGGCTCGAGATCGATCACGGCGCCCGTATCGCGTGTCGTATCGATGAACGCAATATCGCCGTAGCCGTTCACCTCGAACCGGGAGATCTCCGCAGGGATCACATCGAGAGGAATTTCCGCCATTTTCGCGTAGGCTTCACGGAATTCTTTCCCGGTAAAAACCCCCTGCTTGAGATAAGCCAGCGTCACGTGGAACGGCCGGAGTGTGATGGGATTCCCGAGGGCCTCCCCAATCCCTTCTTTCAATTCCAAGAGCGGGTCATGCTCCGCTTCCGGGACCCAGACCATCACGATCGCAAGATCTTTATGCCAGAACGGTCCGATCAAACGCCCACGAATCCTTCCTTGCCCGGGGACCGTTGCCCGGATCTTCTCAGCGGACGCTAGAAGCTCTTCCCGCGGCACCGCCTTCTCCGTATTGTGCGCGATCGGCCCCAGGGTCATATGCAAAGAACCTTGGGGACTCGTCACGACCTTTCGAACGGGATCATAACCGCTCGGAACAAGAACCAGCTGGTCAGCGCCAAATGCCTGAACGATCTCCATCTGTTTTCCGCTCAGCAACCGGACAAGATCCGTCTGTTCCGGGTTTGCAGGGTCGAAGAAAGCCGACGCGGAATAACCGTAAGCGGTCACGATCCCTTTCGCCGGGTCCGCACGCCGCGGATCGAATTCGGTCAGGATACGTTCGATCCGGACTGCTTCGCCGTCGCCGCGCCCGAGATCCTCGCGAATATCGTGAAGCCCCTGCCGCCAGAGTCTCCGCGCGCCTTCTTCCGGCAATCCCGAAAAGATATCGGCCCATTGGCTGACAACTTCATGAAGGGGATCGTCACGCACTTCGGCGCGCGGCCCGGGCTTTTCATCTTTCGGTGCCGTCTGCGATTCCCGGCGATCCGCGGGCGATCCCGCCGGCGATCTTTTCGCGTTCGGGACCAGACTGAAAAACTCCCTTGTTAGATCGATCTCGTAATCAAAAAGGGCCGCGGTTTCCTTCGTATACCGTTCATAGCTCGGCTGAAGCGCGCGATCATAAAATACAAGCTTTCGCAGCTCTTCCGCCGGCTTGAGATGTCGGGATCGTTTTTGGAAGAGTGCAATATTGCGACCCGGATTATCCTGGATCCGGAAGGAAAGATCATAAAGACCCGCCAGCGATGGCTCGTGATAATACTGCGCATATTTTCCATCCACCAAAAGGATCGTGTCCCGGGTCAGGGTAAAATCGAAGGACGGAACGATGCTCGGGCCCTCGTCTTCGCGGACGCGGCGGTAGGCATTCCGAACATGAAATTCCTTTTGCGCCTCGCCGGAATCGCGAAACCGCAGGATCTCACGAAACAATCTTTGAATGGATCGCGCACGGAAAAAGGCCGCTTCGTTCAAATAAATACCCGCCTTGATCTTGCCCCGGGGATCTGCTTTTTCTCCCGTCACATATTCTTCGATCTTGCGGCGCCACCCCGGGGTCCGAAGGAGCACATCCAATCCGAGATGGACCACGTGATATCCTCTCCGCTGAAGTTCCGCCTGTACCTCTTCGACCACCGTGGTTTTTCCTGCCCCGGAAGGTCCGTCAAAAGCGAAGAGGCCGAAGGGGTTCACGGGCGTCTTCCGGTCGCGTGCTTCGATGATCCGGTCCGCGATCTCACCCACGATCGGCTGAAGATCGGCGCGAAACGCAGTGACACGGTCAACATAAGCCCCATGCTCATCCAAACGGTTCCCCCAATACTGATGTTGAACCCCGAACGCATGGACTTCGCGTGGGACCGTCGCCTCGTCCCCTCCCTCGCGGTAATAGGTCGAATAAATGTTCAAATCGACATCCGGCCCGGTGAGCACATGGACGGGGATCGGCTGTTCGACTCCCAGCGCCTCCGCCCGCTCGATCATGAACCGGTCCGCCGCTTCCTGCGTCAGCGTGCGTCCGTACTCGCCGCGCTGCATCAGAACCCAATTCATCTTATGATGAGGCGAAACACCGTATTTTTTGATCCCCTGATAAAACACGTCCGTAAACTGCGAAACCCGGCCTTCGGTTTCGGATCCCATGATGAAATAAAAATCGATATCGCGGTCCGGCTCCAATTCTCCCGCATATTCAAAAAGAGCGGTATAACCGTCCACATCATCCCGCAATCCGAGATCCGTGTAGCGGAAGAAAGGAAAATAATGATTCCGGATCACTTTTTCGGACAGCGGATGCCGTTCCTCGGGCGGGACCTTATCGGATTGGGGGACCCTCTTGTATTTGATCTCTCCATGCACCCGGAAGATCACCGTATCCAGATTCAGCCTTTCCATCGCCGTAAAGGCCACCAGGAGATGCCCCCAGTTGAACGGATTGTTCGCCACCGGAAAAAATCCCACCCGCAGCGGCCGATCCAATCTCCGTTCCGGAAGCGCGTCCTGCCGGTCCCGATAGCGATACATCTTCAAAAAAGCATCGGGCGCGATCTCTCCGCGGTCCACTTTTTCCTGGATCCCCGCGATCAAACGGCGCAGGGCATGATAAAGCCGCGGAAGATAACCTTGCGTCTTGAGCCGGATCTGCGGGTCATAGGATTCCAGCTCATTCCGGATATGGTCCCACATCGGCAGAGCCGAAACGGGAGAAAACGAATTCCGAACTTCCGCGCGGCGTTTCAAACTCCCCTGTCGCAACGAGCTTCCCGCCGCACGCCCCTCCTCGTTAAGACTTCGCAGAAGCGGCGCCAGGCGCATCTCGGCCCGCGAAGGGCCTTTGCCATCCTCGGCGATCTCGCGGGTCGTATCGACAAAAGCTTTTCGCAAATGCTCTTTGATATGCGCCTCGGTCATTTCCCCGCGCCGGAAAGCCGCGCGCAATGCTTTCAGAGTATCGGTCAAATAAGTGAGGCCGAGCGTTGCGGAGTAAGTGAAATTCGGCTCCATAAAACCGCAGCCCACGATACAATTCTTGGGATTCAGCTTGATCATGCCGAACATGGCCGCAAGGAAATAGTCCTGAGGACGGTCCAGAACGAACATCGAATCGGCAAAGACCTCGGCCGGAGCGCCTCCGATCCCCGTGTCCTTGGTATCGCAGCACATCCCCATCAAGAGCGCGGTGTTGAGGTAAAGATTGCACAACGGGCCCAGGCAAAGCGGATCGTGGTCCGAATCGATCTGCCGCTGATACAGCTTTCTCACCTGCTCAAAATCCGTCCCCAGACGGTTCGGGCGCATGGCCGTGATGACCAATCGATAAGGATGACCACGCTCCGGCATCCCTTTGTCGATCGCTTCCTGCTGAAAGAGCAGATTCCGCAAATACTGATAGGCGTTCTCGTTCGTCGCAAAAACCCGGCGGTCCCCTCGCAAAATGTGCTCAGGCTTGAACGAGACCATATCGACGCCGGCTTCCTGACTTTTCTCGAGGAACTCGGTCAGCTCTGCAATGGGCGTATCGGGATGGATCATATAGGTATTGCGGATCACGATATTGAGCCCCAGTCTTCTGCGAAGCTCGTCGAGTTGGGCCGCCAGCCGGTAAGCATAGGTCCCGTGCACGGAAATACTGATCACACTCGGATCTTTTTCTTCGGCAAAAACTTTTCGAAGAATCTCGGGATCCTCCTTGGCGAGCTGCCGGACGAACATACCGTTCGTATTCAGCGTAAGTCCCAGTTTCGAGTTTGAGAGAAAAACAAGGAGATCATGCCAATGCTCATAAGCGCCAGGCTCCCCGCCTCCGGTCACAAAAACGGAGCGGCCTCCATGCATTTCGAAATTTCCAAGGATTTTTGTCAGGACCTTCGGGTCGACCTGACGCCTGCTTTTGACCGGGAACGAACAGTTGATACAATCCTTGAATCCCCGGCCCGTGCGCTGGATCGCATCCCAAAAGGGGCAAAACTGGGTCAGATCGAGCTGAATCTGATACGGGAAAACTACCGGTAATTTCCCCTGCGCGAGGACTTTCAGGATGTTGTGGGCCGCATGGTTGCGATTGTCATCGAGGATCGAGAATTTGTCCGGCGTCAAACGCTGATGGATAAAGCTTTCGGCCTTGCCTGAAAGCGGGCCCCGGCCTGGAGCCTTTTTTGCATCCGGCGGAACGCCGTCCGAGCGCAGTTCACTGCGAGGCGCTTCCGGAAAATCAAAGTGATAAGGAACCGAGAAGGATTCTTCGCCGACCCGCTGGCCCTCTCGCAAGGTCGCTCGGATAAAGCTCAAGCGTTTTGCGCCGAGCCGCCCCCTCGGAGTGTCCCGGTTCGCTTCGGCCCATTTCCTCAGGGAGGCAAAACGGTCCGGACCAAGCGGCTTTCGGATCCGCCCCACCGTGATATGGACGATATTTGGCATGAATGGACTTTCGTACCCGGGCTTGCGGAAGATCCGGTCCAACGCCGCTCGAAGCCGGAAAACATCCATGCTTTCGACAAATCCTTGCAGCAAGATTGAACCTTTCTCATCGATCGTAATTCCCTTCCAATCGATCGGGAAAGATTCGACGGTCGAGACCGCTTCCCGGACCGCAGCCGCCGTCGATTCGCTGAAGATCCCCTCCGGCAAGTCCGGAGTGAAGACCTTCACGGGAATATAGCCCGACACGTGGAGATAATCATCCGCGATCCAGGTCACCTCGTCCCCCTGGAGACCGAACGTTTCGGTCCACTCGGACTGGATCTCATGGATTCGGCCCATCAAAGCTTCCCCTCCTTCTTGCTGACCGACCAGGAGATGAAGCCCGACCGCTTCTCCATGGAGAGGCTTTCCATCCCGATCATAATGTTCCGCATTGGAGGTCAGTCGCTCGGGATCGAAATCCGGCCGCGAAGCGATCTTCGCGAACACCGCGTCATAGACCTCCCGCATTTTCCGGTTCGCTTCTGAAACTTCATCCGCTTCCGCGTTTCTAACTTCAGAGCGTCGGGACAAAACCCGCGGGACGATCCGGGCGAATTCGGCAGCTTGGTCCCGCAGAAGCGCCTCCGCCCGCTCTCCCGTAGCTCCTTGTGTTTCTTCGAGGAAGCTCGCGATCCTGGCTTTGAAAACCGGCCTCAGCGCTTCCAGCAATCCATCCCGCGCCTCCGCCGGCGCGTCCATATAACGGCGCAAGAAGAAAGCCGCCACGAGGGCCCATTCCGAGGCCTTCCAAAGATCCTCGTCCCTCTCCTTCCCAAGCCGCCGCTCCAGGATCGAAACTACTTCCTCCGGAAAATGCGCCCGGTAGAACTCCGTATGCTGACGGTATTCGGCAACCGCCTCTCGATGCCACGCTTCCGCATCGAGTCCCCGCGCTCCCTGATAGATCTCCTCCGCAGCCGAGGCTGGCAGAGCCTCAGAGAGCGGCGGCTCCGCTGAATTTTCCAGCGGACCTTCAGAGGACAATGCAAGCCCCCGCTTCCATTGCGCAGCATAAGCATCGAAAACGACTTTGAAATAGAGCGGGAAATTGCTCGAGGGAGATTTCCCGGCTTCGGCTTTTTTTTGGAGCGGATTGGCCTTATGGATCTTTTCCCCCATTCTCGTGTCCGTGACCGTCTTGCCAAGAACAACGGCATGGGCCGCGAAATGCGCTTCAAAAGGAGCCGGCGCGGTCCAGATGTCCTCATCTTCCAGATAAGTCCGTAAAAGCGAGCGGGACACGGCGAACTCGCCCGTATTGGGCTGGCGGATCTCTGAACCATATAACGCTTTGAAGAAAGGATAAACAAGATGATCGATGATCGGAATATCGTCGAATCCGTAATAACGAAGATACTGCGGCGAAACATAATCCGAAGAACCGCTCAAAACAGGCCCGATCAATTTTGTCACATAGGCATTGTCGACCGTCATATCGCCGTCGATATCTGCAAAATGCGCTCCCAGCTTTTCCGCCACCCGCATTCCGAGCCGCTGCGCCCATTTCTTTCCGATCAACCCCTTGAACTCAGGCTCTTTCCCGTAAACCCAGACCGGGATCTCGGGATCCCCACGGTCCTCCACGCCACGAACCGCCTCGAGGGTCTTGCGCCCGTCACCTTCCGCGCTTTCGCCCACGCACAGGATCAATGCCCGCGTCAGGCCATGTCGGGCCAGGAGATCCTTCACCGAATCCTTGATCGTCGCAACCAGCCGGCGAATGTCCAGATCCTTTCCGTCCGTGCCGCGGGCGCCACGGCCGACCGCCTCGTCGATCTCATCATAAAAAGGCACAAGGATCACAAGATCCGCCCTTGGGACCTGCTTTTGAATGTCCGCGATCTCCCTTTGCGTGCTTTGATCGAACCGCCGAACCGCATCCTGCTGCGGAGTCAATACCCCCGCCGGCTCCTCCCTCGCGCTCCGGAGCTCGGAGCGGAGCCAGGAGGCTTTGCCTTCTTTCATTTCAGCCACGAGTTGGTTGAAACGCTCGATCGCCTTCGGCAACTCCGTTTTCACCGACCCGTAAGCGACCTGATAATCGTGATTCATAGAGGCTTGGGCGATCCCGAGGAAAAGGTCCTTGGCCTCAAAAGCCTGAGGATTCGCCGAAGCCCCGCCGGGCCAAGCGTTCTTCCACGAAGTTTCGAACGCTGTGACCAAATGCTGAAACTGAACGCTGATCGGCTCCTTTTCTTTTGGAGGTTCTTTCGGATAAGAGTAGCTCCCCGGGTTCGCTTTGGGCTGCGTCTTTTCAAACTCCTTGGAAGCCGTTTGAAAAGCCTTCTCGACAGCCGAATCGGAGGGGTTTGAATAAACATTGCGAATGGCAGTCCCACTCCCGGCTTTCCTCAGAACAGCTTCTGCCGAGGGGGCTTTAATCTTAATTGAAAAATTCTTAAGGGTATGCCCTGTCGCATATTCGCTTGAGTATCCTGACTCGTCGTAACTCGTGCTCGTCTCTGGAAATTCCGTTGAAGCCAGTTCGAATATCTCTGGTTTCGGAAGCGGGGTCTCCGATATTTGGGCCGTCACGTTACTGCCAGCCCCCGCCCCTTCGATCCCGATCGCATAAACTCCATCAAGATAGCGAGCCATCAACTCATGACTTTTGCTGCCGTGAGCTTCGTCGGATGTAAGAAGACCCCTTTTCTCGAACTCATCGATCCCACGGCCAAGAAAATGCAGCAAATACTGCACGGCGAAATCGCCGGTCCCAGATCCTTTGATATATTCCCCCAGATCCGCGAGATCGCCGTTCATGGAATAATTATTCAAGACCATATCAAAGGCCGGCTGCGCTTGCATCAACCCGCCCACCGCCCGGCCATACACAGTGCGGACGATCCCACCGTATGTATCGGTATATTCGTCTTCCCGGAGATTCCCGTTCGGGAAGAGATATAAATCACTATGATTCATGCCACGGACATTGAGTCCGGTTCGATACATAAAATCTTTCAGCTTTTCAAAAACCAGCCCGCGCTTTGCCCAGCCCCCTAAAATGCTGTCGGCTCCGAATTGGTCATATTCATGAAGAAGCTCACGCAAACGCAGCGCTTCCGCTTTCGATTTGGACATCCGGATCGTGACCCCGTAAGTTCGGTCCTGCTTGGCTAACCGATCCTTAAAACTCCAATGAAAAAAAGGATGATTCGGCATGGAAACACTGTTCCCGATCACGCTGGCCATGTGTTCTGTTTCCCGTCCGGACTGGTCCCCTTCTTCGAGACCCGGTGGTGAATGAAAGTGCGGCTGATAATTTGTCCCCGGCAAAGCTCCCGGCATTTCTAAAAAGGCGCGGAAATCTTTCGTCAGGACGGTTTTTCCATCGCTGTCCAATAGCGTAAAATCAAGCTCTCGCGGAACCTCGGAACGAAGCGTTGGCATGAGTTGGATCGGCTCCCCGGTTTCCGTATCAAAAACATTATGGACCGCGCGAATGCGCACCGTTCCGAATCCTTTCATCTCAAGACGGGCGGGCTCAAAACGAAGAGGGTCTTTGTGCGACACGGCCGTAAGAAGATCCGCAAAGCCATTCAAAGGGGCTTCACGTCCTTGGCCCTCCCGGGCCACCCATCCGAACTGCCCGGGAAGCATCGAAAGCCGACCGACCACATCACGAAGCGAATGCCATTCCATCTGGTAAGGCTCCCCGGATGGGGCTTTCAATTTCACGAGGCCATAATGGCCATAGATCTGATCGTCCGGAAGTTTGCGAACGGTGAGTTTGATCCGGCCGTTTGAAGTCCGGACCGCTTCATCGACCATGAAGAAATCCCCGATAAAGGGAAGAATGACCCCTTCACGGCGGGTCGCCAAAAGAGGGCCGAATTTTCCGAAGGCCGACGCATGGAACTCTTCAAGCGATCTCGCCTTCGCATGCTGAGAGGGTATCGCATAAAAGCTCACCGTGTGCGTCCGGTGCAGTCGGTTCGCGAGGACGGGATCATCGGCGGTTCGCGGCGCCGCAGCCGCCTTCAGCTTTAAGATCAATGCCTCGACAGACTCCGCGATCAAAGAAGGATCGGTCTGTTTTCGCAATCGGCCGGTGAGCAAAAGGTCCCGGGCAACCCAATAAGCCGTCTCACGCACCGTGTCGTTCTTGTGCTCCAGCGCCGCTGCAATGAACTCGGCGGCCGATGGCACCTCGAACGCTTTTTGAATGTTCTTGTGATAGAGATAAAAGTAGAAATTGGCCTCATATGAAGGGATCTTGCTCATCGCCCTGATCACAAGCTCACGATAAACAAGATCGGGATCCGCCAACGCGGGAACCAAAAGAGGTCCCATGTCCTTCAAAGCAAGTTCCGCACCCACCAGTGGCGCGTAACGCTTCAGCGCAATATTTTTATGCTCCAAAGCCTTGGGAATAAATTCAGCGGCATGGGGAACTTGCGAAGCTTTTTGAATGTTCTTTTGATACAAGTGATAAAAAAACTGCGCCTCATCAGAAGGGATCTTTTCAAGTCCCTTGACCGCAAGGTCCCGATAATCAGGCTTCTCATCGGCCAAGGCCGAAACCAGGACCGGAGTCGCATCCTCCTTCCCAAGCTCTGCAGCGACCAAGGCCGCGCTCCTCTGGATCGTCACACATCCTTTTTGGATAGCCTCTCGCGCGTATTGATCGGCCTGGGGCACTTTCGCGGCATCTCCGATGCGACCATGATAAAGGTGGAAAAAGAACAAGGCTCGGGCGGAACCGATCCGCTGCAAAGTCGAAGCGATCGCATTATGAACATCATCCGGAGCGGCGCTTTGCATCATCAAGCCGATCAAAGCAGGCTCGATCGCCGGGTCGCGGAAATGACTCAGCGCGGTCGCGATCGCGATCACTTGCGAGCGGGATCCGTCATAATAATAATGCTGGGACTTTTGATTGAGAATTTCCAACATGGTTTTCACAACGACCGGCGGCGCATGAACACCGTACCCCCCCAGAACTCGTGCCGCCGTGTGCCGGTAGTCGATGATCTGTTCGTTCTCCGGAAAAGAATATTTGGTTTTCAATAAAAACAGCAATGCAGGGATCGCCGAAGGTCTCTTCATCCTTCCCCAAAAAAGGACCCCATTGGCAAATAAATGCTTGATAAAAAAATACAGAGGGAACATGCTCAGACCCGTCAGCAATAAGGTTAAAAAGGGATGGGCAGCCATATTGAAGCGGTATTTGTTCCAAAGCGTAAGCTCATTTCCCTCATGGAGTAATTGCCAGGCACGATCTCGGATCGAGGGCGACGGATGCGTAATCGCTTTTCGGCTCCATGACAGCCACTCACGATGCCGTCGCGCGTGCTCAAGGTCCCCTGTCATCAATTGGACATAGAATGTTCCCTTTTCATCGCCCGAGCGAATCAGCTCGGCTTTAGCCAAGTTCACGATCGCAGAGTTCTCATTCGCCAGAAATGCGATCAAAACCGGCTTACTACGGGGATCCCCCATCATACTCAGCGCAACAGCCGCCTGGCTTTGAAATTGCGCCAGCAAATTCGGATCTCGCGCCAAGGCTCCCAGATCAAAAAACCCACCGGTTTTTTTATAGACTTTCCACAAAAAAGGCGCCATATCCGGCGTGCCCCATTTTCCAAGTTCCGTTGCCGCAAAAATACGTTCGCGGGGTGTCCCCGTTTTAAATTTGTCGAGCAAAAGCTCACGCGCCTCCCGCGGATCGTTTTCAGCGATCTTCGAGAAAATCTTATTCACGAGGCCGGCAAAAAATTCATCCTTTGCACCGCCCCAAGAAGGACGATCATTCCAAGCCTGGAATTCAAGATCCAAAGCTTGTTTTAGAAACGGGTTGTATTCGGCGCCCGAAAA
This sequence comes from Candidatus Omnitrophota bacterium, assembly GCA_049324575.1. GTDB lineage: Bacteria > Omnitrophota > Omnitrophia > Omnitrophales > Aquincolibacteriaceae > JBMONI01. The sequence goes on from JBMONI010000004.1 coordinate 44,693, forward strand.
AAGATGCCTCGCTTCGACCGCTGCACCACGCACCCGCCCATCCGAGTCCTTCAGAAATTCCCGCAAACGCGTAGCGAGTTCAGGATTTTTGCGCTTCGACAGCGCGAGGATCGCAGCCGCCTTAGCCTCGATGTTGGTGGATTCCAAAAACCTGATAAAAAGGGCTTCCGTGTCGGCTTCTTCGATATCAGCCAATAAACCGATCACGCGCCTCACCGCATCTTGCGGGATTTCTTTCTCAGCCAGCGCATCTTCCAAATAAGCCATGATAGGCGCCGCAGCCGCTTCTCCTTTTGCTATCAGCGCGTTCTCCAGGATTTCGTCATCAGAACTTCGGTAATGATACTTATTGGAAAGGCATTGGCGCTGATAGATCCGCCATAACAATTCTGCGGCTTTGGGATGATCGACCTTGCTTATGAGATTCACATATTTTTTTATCTCCCAGGAATGAAATGGCTTTTTTTCCTGCAATTCAAGAAATTTTCCGTAAGCTTCCAAAAAGAGCGCCGCGGTGGCCGGATTTTGAAGTCCCGCTATCGTTTCGAAGGTCTTTTCAATATCGTTTTCCTCAGAATAGGAAAGCCCTCCTTCTTTCTTTGCCTCAAGTCGTTTCAGCACGGCGCTGAGTTGGTTCATCAAAACGGCGGTCTGATACGATTCCCCGGAATATCGGTTGGGAGTTTTTTCCCATACGCGTATCGCTAAAGCCCGGACCTCCTCATTTTCATCCTTCAAACATTGGATAAGAACCTCGAGAATCGAGGGCGGAAATTGCCCCATTGTCTCCAGGGATTCGAGCGCAAACTTCCGGTTCTGCAAACTCGAAGAGCTCGCAAGCTCGGCGATGGCAAGCGCCGCTCTTTCGTCCTGGAACTTCGACAATGCGATAGCCGCTGGCACAAAGTAGGGTTTCTCCTCATGATAAATACGGATGAGCTCGGGGATCGCGCGAGGGTCACGCATCTTTGCTAATAATTCGATGACCCTTTTTCTGGGGCGTGGATCACCCTGAAGGGAGGCGATCAATGAAGGAACGGTCGGAGCTCCCATCGAAAGCAGGGTTTCTTCAGCAAAAAGCCCGAGCTTGGGATCGTTCAGCAAACGGATGAACATCGCAACACTCTCCAACGATTTAAGTTGCCCTAAGACTTTGACAGCGAGCTCTTTGCCTTCCGCGCGGGGATGCTTCTCAGCGAGTTCGATCAGTGCGGGTACAGCCGGCTCTCCGATCTGCGAAAGGACCTGGAACAAAAGTTGATCGCAATAAGACCGTTTTCCTGAGAGACCCAGAAAATGACGGATATGTGGGATCGCCGGCTTCCCGATCTCTCTTAAGGCATTTGCATGCCATCCGAGAAATCCGAGGTTCGAACTTTCCCGCTTCATGCCTGACGCATCTAACGTGGCTTTATCCGATCTTTCATAACGCGCCGCCATGTCGTCAAGGATATCCGGCACCGAGGCTTCTCCATGCTGCACGAGACGCGCCAAGGCTTCATTCGCGGATTTTCCATTCGAAGGCCAATTCCAAAAATCGTAGCGGGTATCCGGAAGCAATGCGAGGTCGTGGGCGATCGACTGTTTTTTCAGATCCGCTTGGTCCACCGGCTCGCCGAAGATCTTGGCCGCTTCCTCGAAACTCACCGCACGGCCCTGGACAGGTTCGGGACGAGATGCCGGCTGCTCCAGGGATGGAGGCATTGCGCCAGGCGGAGGGTTCACAACCCAAGGATATTCCCGGGCGCTTGACTCCCAAGCCGCAAAGCCCAGCACCGCGGCCAGAATCGTCCACAGCCCGACGGGTTTTCGCCAGCCTGTCCGGGCAAAGCTTTCCACAGCGGCCTGCTCGCCCGCGTTTCGGAGCTCGGAACGAGGCAAGCGTCTGTTTTTCTTACGAGTCTTGCTAACTATTTGGATTAAAGAATCAAAATCAGGAAAAAGCAATGTCACCCCTTGCCATACTTCCTTGCTCACCCAATAAGTTTCTCCAGTAGGTACATCGGTAGAACCTTGGCATTGTTTTACGTCGTCGTAAAAGCCTTCATCAATATAAACATCGTGCTTCTCAGCTTGTAACAAGGCACGCGTTAGTATCGACTTAAATTCCTTGTTGGAATTATTCGTAAAAATTGCCGGCAATAATATTTCCCTTATAAACCGTCGATGCACTCGATGTTCTTCGGCAAGATCAGGCCAACGAATCCCCTTTGTTTCCGCCGTCCATGTTCTCTCTCCCACCTCTAATTTTTTTAACAGCGATTGAATTTGCATTTCTTTGGCACGCCTGCTCAATATCGGGGGAACTCCGACTTCCAGAATGTCACAGCACGGGATCCCCGATCTAACTAATCGCATCCCCATTCCGATCGCAAACTCGAATTCCCTTAGACTTCTCGCACTCATATGCAAAATGGGAATAGCCTTTTCAGTCGCATAATCAACCGGCATATGCTTCTTTTTTAATTCAACAAACAGCTTTTCTACCATCTCGATTTTCTTTTTTGCGTAAGCATCCCCGCACATTGCCATCGCCCGAAGCGCTCCTACATGAAAAGCAAGGAGCGACTCCCTTTTTAGAATCTCCTTCGCAATAGCAGAAAGCTTGTTTCGCATAACAGCCCGATCGCTCTCCATGGCATCTAGAAAAACCATCAAATCCATAATTTGATCTATGTGTCTCAAAAAATCTTGATTCTTTATGTTAATCACTTTTCCATGGAGCAGTTTTACAATCGCACGCTGTTTCACCAAGCGAATCATGTTGGGCGGAGCCCCAAATCGCCTTAAGGATTCCATGTTCTTTTCCGTGTTCAAAACTTCATTGCCAGCGAAAAGCCATCGATCTGTCAGCATCAATTTTAATGAATCCTTGCGGTTAAGTTTTTTCAAAGTTAGCAAATCCCGCGCTTCCAGTGCTGCTAGCAACCGAAAATCCTTTCCAACACACCACCGCCCAAGCTGCAAACATGCGGAAATATAAATTTTTATCCATTTGATTACTTCTATCATCTTTAAAACAGCCCCAGCAATTAAACCAAATAATATAATTCCGCCAAGAAATATCAGTAATCCGCTCCCCAAAAGAACTCCGACCATGGAAATGGGGGCCTTTTTAAACCGAAGCTTCATTCTTTCTTTAAAAGGCAAGCTTGGCATAATGGCATCCGCAGCGGCCGCTTGGATAACTCCTAAGTAGGGCGCCTTTGAGAACTTCGTTAGTTCCGAAAAGTTTTCAGGCGAGCGCATAGCCTTTGAAGAATTTATGATAGCTGCTTTAACTCCGTTCGCCACGAAATCATCGTTTTCGATGATCCCAAAGAGTGTCACAATTACATCCGGATCGTCGAAATTTCCCAGTGCTTTAGCCGCCGCGGAAGCAACTCTGCTATCCTGATCGCGCAGTGCTTGTACGAGATCAGGAACCGCAGAGGGCTCATGAATACGCTCTAGCTCAAATACGGGACTGTCAGTGAAAAATCTATGTCGATAAAATGGCTCTGCGTGAATCTGTTCTATCAAATTAGAGATTTGCGTGCTAGAAGCACGAATAGCTTCAGAAGAAGAATTTGATGGATCATCATGGGCATTGAGACTTACCAGTGATATAACAAGACCCACTATTCCGATCATTGCAGCCCGAATTATCCTGTCAAAAACCCCACGGGCTCGCCTCGGGAAATTTTTTAATACCGTTGTCGAAGATTGCTTAAAATCAGATCGATCTCTCATTTCGGCACGCGATGAAAAAGCTTTATTGCCCAGTTTCTGCGGCAATACCAACGACCCTCTTCCTGAAATCCAATCAACTTCGCTAAGAGAATAATCCTTAAAACCACCTAGTCCTTGATCGAGATGGCGGGCGAGGATGGGATAGTCGGTGGACGCCCCCAAAGATTCGGTCAGCCCGGCGATCGCACGCAGGTGGCGCTGAACCGGGCCGTCCCCCACCCGGGTCGCCATGAAAAAGTCGGACGGCTGGCGGGTGGCCCGCGCCGGAAGGAAAGGCGTCTCGAAGCGGTACACTCCGCGCGTCATGATCTCGCGGTAATAAGCCTGGTGGACTTTGTCCGGCCCCGCGATACGCGGGGAGATCACGGCGTAGGAGATCTTTTCTTTCCTGAGAAGCGCTTTGATACGGCTCGCGTGGAATCCGCCGAACACCAGAATAGCGGAACTCTCGGCGGGATCTTTCAGGAATTCCCGGATCGGCCCTCCAAGCGCCTCGTCGCGCGCTTCGGCCGTTTCGTAGAACCGGGAGGCCGGTCCGATATTCCGCTCCCAGGCCCGCGAAAGCACGACCGTGCGCCCGGTCAGCGAAACAATGAAGTCAGCGATCGCCCGGGTATCGATCGCCTCGAGCGCTTTCCGGACGGCGCCGTACTCCTCTTGCGTGAGCTTGACATCGTTCAATTTGCCGATCAGGGATAATTCCCGGTGATAGCGAAAGATCGTCCGGTCGCGCTCATTCCCGAGAAATCGGTGGGCGATTGCTCCCTCCATCTCGGCGGTCTCCCGGAAGATCATCGCCGAATCCAGCGCGTTCAATCGATCGGCTTGTTTGGGTTCGCGGGAATCAGCGATCGCAAGCAAAAGCGACACGGCCGGATATTGATCCGAGAACGGCTTGGCCTCAGCCTCGGGGTCTTCGCCCCGCATTAAAACGTTTTCAAGACCCCGAAGATAGGAAAGCAGAGGGATCTTCCCCTCTTCATACCGCTCTTTCATCCCGATCCACGCCTTCAGGTCTTTCGAAAAGAAGCGGTGAACAAGTCCCCGTATCTCGGTCATCAGGTCCCCGAGATCCGCCTCGATCTCCTTTTTAAAACGAGCGGAATCCCGGTAGCGCTCGATGTTCTCGCCGTAGAGCTTGAGATCGTCGACCCCGATCAGGCGCCAATGGCTGGCGCCCAAATCCGAATCGCTAAATTCTAATTCCGAAACAAATGCTGAATTCGCATGTTCTGGATCCAAAGCATGCATTGTTCCGTTTTTCGGATTTTCTTTTTTCGAAATTGTTTCGAATTTCGGGTTTCGGATTTCGTGCTTGTTCCGATTGATGTGCGCGTACTCGGCGCCGCCGATCCGGAGTTTGTCGAGAAGATAATAGGAAACCCGCTCGCGCAGGACCGGATCCTTGATGAATCCGAAAAATTTCTCGGTGGGCACCGGGCCCTGATACCCTTCCTCAAAGACCGTGCGGATGCCTTTCTCGCGCACTAAATGGTCGATCAGGCCTGCGATATGCTCCTGGGCTTCCAGCGAATCATGGGCGTCCTGGATGAAATAGACCGTCTTGCCGGAGGTCCCCTCGGCATATTCGTCGAGCGTCCCCAAAGCTTCCGGAAGAAGGCGGTTTTCAGAGGCCGGAGGCTGCGCGGAGGTCCGCGAACCCGACAGCGCCTGGGATGCGTAACCGGAGGGATCGAGCGCCGTAAAGGTCAATAGGACGAAAGCCGCGATCGTCTTTTGGAACGGAAAGCGGACCGAAGGACGGAACCCTCGAACGACCTTTGCTCGGTGAATTCCAGGGGTCATATTCCCCTCTTTTCGTGTTCTTTGTGAAAAACAGAATCCACCGAAAAGTTACCCGTTTTTTTAGTGATTACAAGAAGCGGACACAAAAAAACCATGATTTTTCAGAAATTTTTTGAGTAGTCGTTAAAAAGGTTTGAAAAACTTTTTCGTCAAAAACAAAACTGCGGCCATGCAGTCCGCCTACTTCTGTAGGGCAGGTTTAAACCTGCCCTACAGGTTTTGAGGAACCGACTCGAATCCCGATTACGCGGACTGCGCGACGATTTGGGCCATTTCGAACTTCTGCGCGATCATTTGTTCCACGGTCAACTGGATCACATTTGCACCGCCCAGGCTTAGATCCTCGTCGGTCACCACGATGATCTCGCCTTCGATCGGCACCGCCGCCGTCAAGAGAAGTCCGGTATTCTTTTCCACAGTCGCTTTCATCGCATAGACACGCCGTTCGGTCACCGCACCCTGTTCAGCAAGAGCCTCAGCCAGAATCGCTTCGACCGGCTGTGCGATATTGACAAAGGCAACACGCGCATCGCGGATCTCGCCCTGCAGCATAAGCAGTTTGTCACTGGTCGCGCGAACGATCAGACGGTCTTTCTCGCCAAGGCTCGCAAGCCGGTCATTTAGTTCCGTGCGCTGATCCACACTCCAACCTGTCTGCCAATCAATGACAGTGACACCGCCCTGAGCAACGCCACTCGCAACCACCGCCTGCCGCAACGCTTCATTGGCCGCATTGGCCTGAGCAAGCATCTGGACCACGCGCATCTCAGTCGTACTTGTAAGGGCATCCCCAAGCCCCGCAGGCATCTCTTCCCGAAGTTCCGCACGCGGGCCCGGTTTCTTCTTTCCTTTCGGCTGTTGAGCCGGCACTGAAGCCTTTTTCGCCTCCGTCGTTGAGGGCCGCTGCCCCGTAGCAGGCGCCACCGAACTCTGGGGTTGGGCTGGCAACTGTCCTTGTAGCGCCTCCGAAGATTTCGGGGATCCAGTTGCCGTGGCTGGCGGTATTTGCGACTTTTTATCTTCTTTATCTTCTTTATCTTCTTTCGGGAAATCCCTCTTGTCTTTTTGATACGTCAAGTAAAACGCCACCAGATTCCCCGTCTGGGCAAGCACAAGGAAGATCAACGCAACCAACGGGATCCAATGATGCGCAGAAACAACATAAAGTATCCCCGCGGCGAAGATTGGCAACCCAAAGGCGACCCCAGACGCCGCGACACCCAGCCCGATCCCTAAGGCCTTAAGCGCTTTTTGCCAGAAGCTGATCCTGGCCAAAACACCTTTTAATTGTTCCCGATCATTCACATATTCGAACAGATTAGGCTCGAAATGATCCATAAATTCGGACGTTTTATTTTTTGAACTGAAGGAATCGCGGATCTCAAAAAATATTTCCAGGAATTTGGTCGTCGCATGCAACACACGCCCCGCCATGCTGGTCAGGATCAGGCCGGAAACGAATAACGCAAAAATATTTCCGAAGCTTCGTCCGACCTCTCCGGCAATGCCGGGAAGGGCCCATTGCTGCATGATCCCCAGCGCATAGACAGACCCCGAGATCAACGCCGCCCCGATCAGGAAAAAGCCGATCGCGCTTCCCAAATGCAGCCACCCGGTCTGGATCCGATGCAAGGATACCCTTGCAATATCGATCTCCTTCGGCTTTTTCGGCTTAATGATCTGCTCCTGCCGGTATTGGCTGAAATCATGTTTGACGCTCTCCCAATAAGACACCCAAAAACTCGCTTTCCTGGTGATCGGACCAATCCGGAAATTGCGGAACTTATTCCACCACTTTACGGCAGGGGCTCCAAGATTTTGCCAAAAATGCGGATAACGCGGCTCCTGGATGGAGCTCGCCTTACGTTCGAAGGAGGTCCATAAATACATGAAACCGGTCAAGAGCGCTGTCCCTACCGCCGTGATCAATAGAATACCGCCCAAAGTCGCCACGATCGCCATGCCCGCAGAGAGACCGAAGATCGAATGGAAAAGCACGAAAATCACAGGCGCCGAAAGGATGGCGGAGCCTCCCACCAGAATCGCCAAGGCGGTTGCGAAATTTTTGATGCTGAATGGACGGACCGGAGATCCTTGAAGCTTTCGCATAAGCTCGAAATACGGAAGACTGGCTTTGTCGATCGCCTTCCTCTCCCCCGTTCCCAGCGCCGTTTCATAGGCCGCTACCATTCCCTTCATCGCCGTCACACGCGCTTCGACCATGGCCGCTTCGGAGGCTTCTCTTTCCGGCAATTCTTTCTTGGCCAGGGCCGCCATTGCCTCGAGGGTCTTGGCCTTGGAGAGGTCGATCCTCGAATGGATGTCCCAATCCCGCGGTTTCGCCGAAAACCACATCATCATAGGTCCAAAACTCCAACTCCCGATCAAAAGGATCATCCAGTTGATCACCTCCACCTGCGGCGACAAGAGCAGGATCGAAAGGATCGTGCCAAGCGCCATCCAGTACGAAGGGGTCATTAGATGGAAAGACGCTTTCAAGGTCAGGAACGAGGTATTTCCGCCCACCGCGGTCATGATCCCCCAGGGAGACGGCTCCGGACGGATCTTGACGAAAGAGGCAACGCTTTTGATCAGCATAGAGCCAAAGGTAAATCCGGCCCAGAGCATGAATAGCCATTGGGACACGACGGGATGACTTGTGAGAAACGCTGTTAAAGGGGCCCATCCTAATTGCTGAAGCCCAGGCAGTATCACCGCCCACAAATGCGCCAAAGCGGGAGTGAAGAGGATAAGACCCAAAGCCGCGAGATAAGCCGTAATCGCCACGGTCAAAGCCAACCAACCGACCGCAACAAAGCGATTCGACAGCCGATGCAACGTCATTATCGCTAAAACGACCGCAATGCCTATGGAAATCATGAAAATATAGGGCGCATAGGCTCCGCTGATCCAAAGGACCGAAACAAGGATGGGCGCAACCGCAATAACAACTCCGAGCAACCCTTTCCCGATCTGGCCTTTGTCGGCGAGCGTATCGCGAATCGTGGTTTTCCAAGAGGGTTTCGTCGCATCGAGTGGATGAATACCTTCCGCCCAGTTATGCAGAAAGTTATTCACCGCCAATTTGGCCTCGATCACGAAGTTGTTCAAATACAACTGGTCCATGAAAAACTGCGCGATCTTGTCCCGCAGCGAAATGGACGGAATGGTCCCCGAGAACGCCCGGTAAATAAAGAAGATCACGAATGAGAACACCGCCACCACGGCTCCTACCGGTTTCCAGAAAGGAGGGATCGCCAGTCCCAACAAAAGCGCGAAGACGACCCCATACGCCGCCATAGGAATGACATGATGCGGAAGGTCCGATTTTAAAGCGGCCCACAGATGGTTCAGGAATTTGGTTTGGGCTCTGGCTTCTTCGATCTCCTCATCCAACGCTTCGATCTCCTCATCCAACGACAGACGAACTTCCGCCCGTTCAGACGGTTCCGCGGTTTCTGCGTCTTCGGCCCCGCCCCGCTTTTCACGCGCCTCCTCCATGGCTTTTTTTCGGGCAAGTAATTTTTGATATTTTTCCTCCGCCTTGATCTGCCGGTAACGAGCGTTTTTCAACAAAATAACCACGAGAAGGACTGCGACGATCACGATCGCTGTCCCGATAGGATCGACGGGGATACCAAAATACTGAACGATCAGTTCCGCGATCGAACGGTTCGTGAACGACATCAGGGACGGAAGATCCGCGAGCCTCGCATGAATACCCAAGGACCCGACCCCGATAAAACCGTTGACAAGGAATGCGAAGAACAACAGGCTCGATAGATACATTTTCAGCCCCAAGGCGATATTGTTGCGGTCCGTCGAGCTTCCCCCCGGTCCCAACAAAACCATCACATACCAGGGCAAGGTCCCGCGGAACCAACGCTGGGAAGCGCGTGCCACCATTTCTTGAAGGCTTTTGACGACCTGCTCGATAACGATCGCTGTGCGGACCACCAGCGATCCGCTCTGGAACCCTTCTTCATAGTCGTGGGACAGCTGATTGAAAAACAAGGTCGCAAAAGCACCCCCATAATGCCGCATCTCATACGCCCCCAAGATCCCGCCGCCAAAAACGTAGCCCATAAAGGCCCCGAGTCCGGCTCCCAACAATAAAGAGCTTCCGCCGACCGCTACGATCAACAGCATACCCAAGCTGGACCCGAAAAGCGCTCCGAGGATCGAGCCTTGAAGGAAAGCCGCTTTCACCTTTTGATATTCATGCTTGTACCCATGCAACCATCCATGGAGATCCACGATGAATTTCCCCGACGGGTCCGTTTGGGCGCTCGAGATCACCCATTTTGCATTGGCGAAAAACTCACCGATGATACCGGCCTTGTGGACCTGATCGGCAAACAGTGTCCGTAAGTGATCGCTCATATAATAGACCGGCTGGCCAAGCGCATATCCCGGCCGCCGCAGCATTTCATGCAAAGACTTTTGGATCGAAAAGACCGCTTCATTCATCTCGATCATCAGCTCCCCGACCGATCCGATCTGCGCATCGGTGATCTCGAACTCATCCCTGCGACTGCGCAGTTCCCTCTGGATCGCATTCTGCAGATCACTCATCGACATCCGATCGGGATTCTGGATCTGCAGGTATTTCGTCGCGAACCAGTCCAGAGCCTTACGCCATTCCATGCCGATCTGGTTCTTTTCATCCATGGTGAACGCGTATTTGAGGCGGTTTGGATCATCCGTATCCAGCGCCACCTGTTTTTCATACTCGAATCTCAAGACCAGTGAATCGATCACAGCCAATCGCTGCCGCGCCGCGGCATCCTTAGGATCTTTCGTCGCCGCTTCTTGGGCTTTCTGCTTTAATTTATTAAAAGCTTGCTGATAGCGGTACGCATAAACATCCTGCACCTCGGGAATGGAAATGTCCGTGCCTGTTCCGTTCAAATAGCGCTCGGCTTTTTTCGGATTTCCCGCGATAAAAATATTCCGTCGATCTCTGAATTCGGCATCGGTCATCCGGTGTTCTGCTTCAACTCCGGGATTATCCACATGGACCCACCCGAGCTCGGCCAAATTGGCGAAAACGACATCCAACCTTGCGTTTGTCGCGACCGATGCAGGAGAAAGCTCGATCCCGCGCGCGAATAAAAGATCAAGTTTGTCCGGAACGTTTGCCTCTTCTTGGGCCTTCTTCAGCGCTTTTTGGGCTTTCTTCAGCGCATCTTGGGCCTTCGCCAACTCTTCTTGGGATGCCGTCGCCGCTTCTTGGGCACTCGGCGCTTCTTGAGCCTTCCCCAGCGCTTCTTCGGCCTTCTTCAGCGCTTCTTGGGCCTTCTTCAGCGTCTCTTGGGCCGCGGCTCGCATCCGAATCAGAAATGCCTCAAAGGTCTCTCCCGGGGATGCCTCTTGGGCATATTTTTCAAGATATTTCGTAACCGCCTTGCGCACCTCTTTATCCTGGACCATTAAGGTCGTACTTCCGGACTCGAATAAGGTCTTGAGGGCGACAAGGATGAACGCCGCGAACAAAACCGTCAAAGTGACACTCCACGCCAGGCTCGCTCCCAAAGCCATCAAAGCCCAATAGACCACAGGGCCAACGAAGAATGCCGTAATCCCCGCCAGGATCGGCATCGGAGGAAGCGATATCCCCATGAAACGCGTCTCACTGACGACGAGATTGCGTCCGACATATTTTTCGCTTTGGACCTCAGGGTATCTGGACCCGTCTCCCAAGAATCTCAATTGATCGACCATGGACCCGTATTTCTTGGAAATGTTTTTGATCGTTTTCAAAGCGCCACGGTGGAAAAGATTGAATCGGGCGAACCTTCCCTTCTTGACTTCCGCCTGATTCGTCACTTCCACATCGATGATCTGATCCATCAAAAGAGCCGGGCCTTGGTAGCCAGTCTCATAGATCGCCAACGAGATATTACGGCCAGGATTCGCTTCACCGGTCGCCTGAATATTTGACATCACAGTCTTCCGGAAGGTATCCATATCCGGCAATCCCGTGATCACGGTCATGAGAACACGCTTATCGCGCGGCACACCCTGCACGTTGCTCGGCGGAGGGGCCCTGTCAGATCGTCTTTGCGCCGCCGCGGCTGTCTCTTGCAGGAATTGCTGACGATCCCCAGCAATAAACTTCTCGAACTCCTCCAATTCCCTCTTTTGATCTGCATCCAATTCCGGCGCAGGCGGTCCCAACACCGCCGACATTTTTTTCTCGGAAACCGTTTTGTCCAGAGGCACTTGCATAACCGTATGCGATAGAAAGCCGAAAAGCACCACATAAAACGCGGCATACCACGGCGCGATCAAACTAAAATCAGGAATGATCATCCCCAGGAAGAAGACGACCCCCAACAATAAGGCGATGGTCCCGAAATAGAGCATATTCCCAAGGTGAAGGGACATTTTCGCTTTGATGATACTTTCATCCGCGGAATGCTTGTAATGACGGATCCGCAGCCCATAATAGATCCAGGCGGTGACTGGCGCCCCTAGGGTCAAAAGCAATCCCAAAAGAGGCGCCGATGCATACAGCACGGTTCCATAATAGGACAGCGCATACAAACCGCCCATTCCCAGGATCCACAGCGCGATCCCCTTGGGAGTGAATTTCTTGACCAAAGGCCGCCTCTCGCCGATTTGCCGGCTATATTCTTCGACATTTTTCGTAAACGCTTCGAGAGGATCCAGCGCTGCGCGGATCTCGGAACGTTGCAGATGCGCTTTCAGTTGGGCAAGGGCCTGGGTTCTCGCAACACGCGTTAACTTAGGATCGGCGAGGCGATCCAAGACCTCCTCGATCTGTGCGCGTTTCGATGCGATCTCTTCTGCCGTTCCGGAAAAACGCAGTTTACGCAACGCCCGCCTCAGATCCTCGATCGAGGTCGTTCGAACGGTCCCTTCACGATACCGACGGTGACGAGAGGTAAGCCAATGGATAATAAGGGAAAGAAGCGCCATGACGCCGGTAATGCCCAAGAAAATGCTCCCCACCGCCACATGGAATGCCCCCCGGTTCTCCTCCCCCTTGCCGTATTTATCGTATTCCCATGCCCGCCGCGCCAGATCGTGGCTTGCAAGAGGTTCCTCATGTTTGACCTCTTCGGGCCTTTGCACCTCCTGCGCGGTTTCCCCTTCTTCGTTTTTCACAGCTTGCGCAGGCGCTATCTTCAATCCCGTTGACAGAATCCGTTCGCGCAGCTTTTTCCGGAAGTTCTCGACCCCATCAAGCCATGGGTCGGCCTGCGCCGCCCCCTCCGCTTTCTTCGTCGTTTCCGCAGACGCCGATCTCCCGCCTTTCTCTTCCCTTACCGTCTCCCTAGGCGTCGTCAAATAGATGGTTTGCACCCACCGCATCGACTGTTGCCAGAGCCAGGTCTTCATGGAATTTTCCGAATCAATCTTCGTTTTTCGATAAGTTTCCTTTTGCATTTCCGGATCCGTTTTCAGATCCGGATTCTCGATCAACCCCGCTTCGTGCAAACCCAGATTACGGGTCTTGCTGATCAATTCAAGCACGGCATTGATCAATTTCTCATCAAAGGCCGCTCCGGCATTTCGTTGGACAAAACCGTGATCTTGATATTGTTGAAGAATGAACTTGAGATCCGCAACGATCTGCCGGGCAACCGTCTTTTTCAGAGAGCGGTCTGTAATGGCCCAATAGAATTTTTCGAGGACCTTGGACGGAAGCGCATCCTTGAAGCCCTCGCTCGCCAAAAGCTCATCGACAAAGCGCCTTGCCTTCCAGTCGACCCCGATCACTGCGCTGTCATCGTGTTGTTCCTGGGTTTCTTCTTCCGTAAAATTTTCGACAAAGTACCGAGTCACTGCGATCTCAAGTTCCCGCGCCCTTTCCAGGAGACTCTTCTCACCGGCCTCCGCCGAAAAACGCTGCCCTACGATCAAAGACGCGATCGCTGCGGGATCCAGCTTGATCTGAAAACTTCGACTCGCTTCGGCAACAAAATCATGGGTGTCCTGCATGATCAAAAACAAGACCTCCCGGAATTCCGGAGTGTCCGTTTTGACTTGCGGATGTCTTTCTACAATGAACTGTATCAGGTCCTGAGGATCCCGGAAGGCGGAGCGATTCCAATACAAACGACGGCTCCACTTTAGGATAAAGTCGTTCAACGGCATTTTTTGGTCTTCGTCCGTCAGTTGCGGATCAAGCTCGCGGGTAAAAAGCCAATGCTTGAGATAGGTCTTCAAATTCTGATCGTCTTGCAGGAACTGGCCTTTTCGATAATCAGGTTTCCCTCCTGCAAGGACATTGCGAATACCCTCCGTCGCCACACTGCCGACGATCGCCAGCTGTGCGAGCTCCCCGGCGGCCTTCGCAGGTTTTCCCTGATGCTGCTGATCCAGGCGTTCACGAATTGCAACCCAATAGTTGAACTCCTCGGAACCCGGGACCAAGATCCGGCCTAACTGCGGTCCTAACGCAAGAATCGTTCGCTGATCTTCGTTCGGTCCCAAGCTACGAAAATATCGCCCTAAGAAATCCCCCAAAATACGAGCTTTGGCGGCGTCTTTTTCCTGGAGGAGGGCTTCTTCTTCTGCAGTAACCTGATCGGGCTCGGTCCGTTTTGCCTGAGCCGCTTTTAATTTCGGGGCAAATCCCTCGTCGATCTTTTGAAGTCTCGCATCCAGAGCGGCCCCATTCCGGCCCGGCATTCGATTGGTGATCCCCATCCTCATTCGGAATTCCGGGATATCCGCATCGGGGATGCCCAATGCCGTCAGCAGCGCCGAAAGACCGCCTCGGGAAGCGAGTACCCAGTCCGAAAGAAAATAGCCGGGTGCAAAAAATTGCTCGTTCAATTCCGCGAGGCTCAACGAGCGGCCCAAACTTTTGCGACTGTACTCGAGCATTTTTTTGCATTGCGCGAAATAATTCTCATAGATCCTCTTGGGAAGACTCATTCGAACCAAAAAGTAGATATCGGCTGCGGTATAGGCGACCTCCGGGATGTGCTCGCTGATCAGGCGGCGGAGATCAGGAACAGACCGGATCGCCTGTTCAATCTCGTCGAAGGTCATGACCTCGCCCTGGGCGGTCCGAGAATCGGTCTGATCCAGCCACCAACTCGCCATCCCTTCCAGTTTATAAATACTGAAGAACTGTCGTGAGATACTGGAATGGTCCTCGCCGAAATCGACCCCGCGATCTTCCCGCAACTCTCGTCCGAAATCCTTTTCTGCCTTTTTCCCCGTGATCTCGCCAAGTTCCATATCCACCATGCTTTGCCCTTCGGCGAACATCAGGGCCAGAATATCCTTATAGGTCGCGAACCATCCGCGGATATCCCCTCCATGGGTCTGGATCTTCTTTTGCACGTCGTTCAAAAATCCTTCCACGAATTTTGATTTGAATTTCGCGGTCGTTTTCTGCTCCCAATCCTGATAATTCTCCGGCGGCTTGCGATTGATATCGAGGTACTCCTGATGTTTCTGCATCAGGAACATCACCCGCTGCAATTCATAATGGTTCGTGATGCCATATTTTTCGCTTCCGATAGCAATCTCGATCTTCGGAACCGTCAAAGTCACATACATTTGCTGAAGTGCGTCATGGATCGCATCAAAATCCGATTTTCCGTCAACGTGGAATAATTGGGCGACCGCGTCGAACATCTCGGACATTTCTTCGATCCTTTTGACCAAAACCTCCGGCTTCGCCGGATCAGTCACAAAGCCCGCATAGTAATCGATGATCCCCATCAGTTCGTAATAATGCGCAATCTTCTGATAATCCACCTTGGGCGTTTCGCCCGTCCATTCCCCGGCAAGATAATTCAGGTAAACGCGCATTTCAGGGAACATGGCCTGCATCTCCCCGCGATAATCCGCAGAGATCTGCAACTTGCCCAGAAAATCATTCAACGCATTGGAAGCCTCATTTCGGTCAAGCAAAAGCTTCATGATCTGCGGATAATTCTTCGCGATAGGACTATCCCAGCCGTGAAGCCCACATTGTTCGGCAAAGCTCAAAAGGAAGGACAATCTTGCCGGTTCCCGCCAATTCATGGTTTTGGCGTCCGAACCCGGCAAAAGGATCCCCAGCACCGCATGGACCGCCTTCTGGAAAGCGGGATCCTGGGTCTTCTCGAGAAGCTTCGTATAATCAGCAACATAAGCGTCGAATTTCTCTTCATTCTTTGGAGAATCTACGGTAATCAGACTTTCAGGATCCGGATAGATGGGAGGGATCCGGACCCCACCTCTTCCCTCCGTTTCCTCTTTTATAAGATCGACCCCCATGCGCAATGCGGCCGCGCGGATCGAAGAAAGTTTTTGCTTTTCCCGGCCCGAGACCATGAGAAGATTCTTCGCCAGGGTCAGTAAAATACCGTTATCGCGTCCGTCCGGCGATTTGATGTCAAGCCCGCCGAGAATAGTGCTCAACGGCTCTTTGATCCGTGCGGCCGTTCGCAAGATCAATTGAGCGATCTTGATCTTCTGCTCCGGGCTCAGGGATTCCCAATACTCCCGTTCCGAAGGATCGGCATTCGCCCAGCCCACGAACCCATCCACCGACATGGCAAGACTCAAAAGCAATCCCATATCATCCGGATCCGAAGATTTCAATTCCCCATACAAGCGCTCCGCCTCTCCACGCAGCTTCTCCGCGATCCCCATCCACTCGCTATATTTCTGCTGACGCTGCTGAATGGTCAGTTTTTTCCAGGCCTCTTTTTCCCCGACCCCTGCATAACGCCACGAATCGGCGTCCCCCGAAATAAAACGCGCCGCGGCGCTAAGCTCAGCCTGTGCGATCGTGCTGAACGGATCCCGCTTCGGCCGGGAAACTCCCAGCGCAAAAAGTCCGGCCTCGGCCGCCCAACCCACCGCCGCAAATCTGCCGAAGGTCGGGACCGAACGTCCATCGGGCGTTTTGATCCAGAAAGCCGCTTCCGGCTCTGCCGATCGGGCACGCGCTTCATTGCTCCTCTGGACATCCGCCATAATACGGATATAGACCCGGAATTCATCCCAATCGAGCCCCATCCGTTCCTTCTCTTCATAGGCCGACCGGATCGCGGCATGGTGTTTGGGGTCATAAACATCCAGGGCCTCATACAATCCCTCTTGCAGCAGAATGGTCCTGATCGTCGGAGCCTGGCTCAGGAATTTTGCGGTCCGAAGAACGACCTCGCCTTGCTCATCCGCCGTTAGCGTAAGAATATCGGCAGCGCGGATCTCCTCGATCTTTTTCACCGGATGCAAGGCCATCTCTCGAAGGATCTTGCGCGCCTGTTCCATATCCTGTTCGATGGCAGCGGCATCTTGTCCTGCCTTTTTCGTCTGATCGAGTTTCTCCTGTACGGTGTGAAGCAGGTCCGAAATGATCCGGAATGGATCCGTGATCCCATACTTTGCTGCGAGGGTCTTCAGTTCCGGGGATCTTTCCAGGTTATATCGTTCGACCAGCAAATTCAGCATCTCGTATTGGATCGACGCCTTGGAATCTCCTTTGAAATGGCTCGCCCTTAGCTCCTCCTCGAGATCCGATTTTTTGGCTTCGAGCGCGGCGATCTCCAGATTTGCTTTGCGCCCTTTTTCGCTCCACATAGCCCGCTCGGAAGGCGTTGCCTGTTCCAAACCGGCTTCCGCCTGCTGCAGAAGCGCCTTCGCCGTCCGCAGATCGGCCAGCAGGAAACGATACTCCTGGGCTCGCAGAATTCCCGCATAATTGAAACGATCCGCCGGATACAAAGGATCGTAAAGAACGGCTTTTTGAGCCATCAAAGCCGCCACCATATCAAGGAAGGTCGAATAGGCTTTAAGCCGCTGGGATTCATTCTCGTGAAAGAAGTGGAGGCCGTAGGACTCAAAAAGCGCCATCGTGAGCTCAGCGATATTTTTTTGCCGGTCGAGATTCAGCGGCTGCCCTCCGTTTATTTTTTCCGCGATCGGCCTTAGCTGCTGCAGTTTCTTGTTCAGGTCGTCATAGCTGAGCGGCCGGAAGAACAAGCGCTCCCATACGTTATTCGCATTCTGCTTTACAAAAACGCGCATCAAGTGCGCGAAATATTCCGCGTCCGTTCCCCCGGGATGGATCTCACGCCATTTGGGATAGTTCATCTGATACTGCCATTCCGAAGCGTTCGCTCCGAAATTGAATTTTTTCAAGATCTCGAGATCCTCTTGAGTCGGCTGCATCGAATTCTTGCGCGTGTCGGGATTCATTTCCATCAGCGCATACTTCAAAAGGATCATCTCAACCGCCGCGGAATTCTCGAGTTCGCTCATCGGTGTAGCCGCAGGATCGAATCCAGGAACTGCATCCGGATTGTTCGCAAGGAAACGATAGGCATAGACAAGAACGAGGCCCAATTTGCGCATATCCACTTTCACATCCGTCGTTGAAGCCGTATCCATGCGAAGGCCGGTATTTTCCCGATACGAAAGCAGGGTTTCCAGGAACGTCCCCAACGGCAATGACAGGTCATAATCCTTGGAGATGGCATCGATATAAGGAGAAATATCCGCATAAGCCGCTGCAAAAGGACTCCCCGGGCGGAGCAGGTAGTTCATATATTGGATCGCGACCAGCAGTTGGGCCTCCTTGATCTCGGTCGTCATCCCCAAAGACTCCAAAACACGCACTAGTACCGGCATCGTCAGAACGTCCATTTGGATATCCGGATCGCTTGGCTGGATCCCGATGACGATCGATTTTCCGCCTTTGGGCGCCGTCACGGTGATCGGGGTCTCGTGAGGGGTCCGGATCGTAACTGCCCGAGTGATCTCTTCATCCGGTCTTCCCTCGATGCCCGTTACACGCATCGTTCCCTCTTTTTCCGTAACGGTAATCGCAACTTTTTTGAATTCATACGGGACCGTTGCGGCATCATCCGCAAAAAATGAAACCGCCCCGTCCGGATCGACCTTGATCTTTTTCACGCCATCGAAAAGTTTCCGTGCCGTATCCTTATCCAGTTCGATGTCAGTGGTCAGATCCAGGATCCTGTTTTCTTTAGTTCCATCTTTCTTCGTCACTTCAAAAACGACCCGAACCGTATGGGGGGTCATCAAAGAAAACCGGAATTCACCGGCATAGGTTTCATTGGCCGGGTCCGCAGCCGCGAGATCAAAGGCCTGCGGCAACTGGACCCCGAAAAGCCTTTGCGCAAGCACTCCAAGTGCATTGGCCAATTCGACCTTTGCAACCGGAACCTGGGCATCCGAAACAACATCCTTCGGAAGGACCGGCATGACCATTTTATTGCTAAGTCCGTCGGCAACTTCCTGTTTATCGAAAGGCTCCGGCATCGGCTTTTTCTCAACCGCCGTTCCGGGAGTCGACTCAGCCGCTCGCGTCTGTCTTTCCGCGATCGCCCCCAACTGACCCGCCTGTTCCGCCAAGCGGGCATATTCTTCCGTAAATTCCTTCGAAGGCTGATAAGGGACCGCGACGGGTCCTCTTGTGACGGCCAATTTCCCCTGGAGAAGCGCTTCGAGATAATTCGCGGCTTTTTCCACGTCGCCTCCGGCGAGCAAAGCGCGAACGGACGCCTCATACCATTCGCCTTCACGTTGGATGTATTTCCCAGGGACCATATCGCCAAGGATGAATCCTGAGGTTCGGGCGCGCAGAAAATCGGCGTTGTCAAGCGCGATCGGAAGATTGAAGGCATAGACCGAAGCGGCGCGGATCAGTACCTGATATTGAAGCAGGATCCGGTACGCTTCCTTAAGCCTGACGTCGTCGGTCTGCATCGAAGAAAGCTTGGCGTCCAGAGCCGCGATGGCATGCTGGATGGAAGCTTGCGCATCGACCAAATTGACCGCGACTTCTCCGTAAAGGAGCGTGCTGGTATTGATCGAAAGATGCGAATGGATCCAACGGCGTATGCCGGTCAGACGGCTCCTGAGTTCATTAGCTTCTGTCCCCTTCAAATGCGCGTTCAAGATGTTATCCCTCTCCAGAACGCTCAACACCTTATCCGAACTGTCAGCCAGAAGACGAAGGACATCCTGTCCGGCAAGCGGCATCTTGGGAAGCCGGAGCTCTCGGTCGGGATCAAAGCCCAGCCATCGCAAGAAGTTCTGCCGCGCATTGTCGACAACCTTCGCCTGGGTATCCACGGCCAGTCCCGACTCTTCGGCGATATCCGCGATCCTCTTTGTCGTGTCATCCGGCGTGGACGGTCCCGCAAGGGCATCACGCAAGGCAGAATTCCTCGAAAAACGGTATGTGTTGAGATCAAGGATCGCCGCGTGGGTTCTCAGATCCACGAACATATTCCGTCCGAGGGCGATCTGCTGCCCTCTTTCCGCGGCGTTGAGGAACCCGTGCTGGTCGGCCTGCAGACGGTCGATCCCGGGTTGAAGGTTATAGAACAATAATTCGAGCGGTTCGCTGATCTGAAGCGCAAGGTCCATGTTAAAAGGCATCAAGGACACCGATTGCTGCAGCCACATGCGATCGGTCAAGCGCTCGACCCAGCTCCGGCCCGCATGCCAGCGGTGATACAACCAGCGATGCGCGGCCACTTGATCGTCGGCAAAGCGATCCACAAGCCCATAAGCTTTCGCCGTATCCAAATCAAACGGTGTCGTGGCGCGGTCATTGAGCCAACCCGCCGTTTTAGCGCCGCGACTCGCTTGCGGAGGTTTAGCCGCCATCCCGGTCACCATCAAACGCCAGGCAAGATCGCGCACATGGCCAAAATCGCGGAGCTCCTCGAGATCCGCCTCCAAAAGCCCTATCCGAAGCTCGAGCACATTACGGTCGGAACCTGCTCCGGTCTTTTTACGATTCTCCAACTGCTCAAGTTCTCCGCCGTGCCGCACTCCCTGAGGATCCGTATAGCCGGCGATCTCCCCGATCTTTTTATTCGCCGCCTCACGCTGTTTTTCCGTATTTTCAAGTGTTCGGCCCATCTGCTCGCGCTGAACAGCCTGCTCACGAACGAGGTCGAAATAACCCATCGTTTCCGCATGCCCCTCCGTGATCGAAGTCGCTTTTTCGACCTTAACACGATACTTCTTCCCGCCATCGAACCAGCTCCAAAGGATCCCTAAAAAGGACTTTTGTTCCGCTCCCTGAGCCTGCTCTTGCGCGAAAAGACCGTCCATCGCAAAGTAAGGGGCATCCCCGTAGGCCGGGATCACGATGAAATCGATCCCGCGGTTGCGATAGGCAAATCCCATCTGAGACAAAGCGACGGCCAGTTTGCGTTTCCCCCACGATTCCTCGGAACCGGCGCTGAACGATTCCCCCGGAAACCGGCGGTTGAACATTTGCTGTATTCTTTGACGCATGGCCGGCTCCCCGTCCCAGCCTTCATGTTGCTCGTTCCATCGATCCACCTGACCCATGAATTTCTTGTAATAGTCATTGCCCGGATCCGTATCGTCATAATCCTGCGGTAAATAGCCGTTATTCATCAGGCGAAGATAACGGCGCACCGTTCGGTTCATTTCTTCGGTCAAATTGGAAATGCTCCGGTCCAGGGCTCCGATCTGGATATCCTGGTGCTGGAGCGATATCCCGTATTGGGCTGCCCGTTCGGGCTTAGCGTCCATCTCACGCCGATTCATTCCTTGCGTTTTTACAACGGCGTCGCGCTGCGCCTTCAAAGTGGCGATCCTTTGGCGGTCCGCCGCGATCACCTGATACAACTCGAGCGCTTGGACCATGCCTCCGCGTTCGGCGAGGACCTCTCCTTCCCGATGGGCTTTCAGCTTTTGATAGATCAGCATGATCTCGGGAACGCTGTCTTCACCCACATGGAACTCGAAATCCATCTGCAAGATCCGGAACTTGCCTTTTTGATCGATAAAAGCCTGAGGAACGACCTTTTGGAGTATGGCCTGATCGTTGTACGAAATATCCCGGACCGTCGTCCGCCCGGCGAACCCTTCCGTCGCTTTCTTTCCCCGAAGCTGTCCCTGCTCTTCCAGCAAAAGGTCCCTGCGAACCAGGAAATTCTGGGCCGCCTGGAGATCCAGCTCGATCTGTTCCCGGGCACCGCGAGTCCTGTTCAAACGGGCCTGGATCGCCGAAACAAGCTCCCGGGCGATCTGTTCCGGCTTTTGGCCGACATCATATTTACGCGCAAGCTGCTGCAGAGCCCGGTCCGTATTCTCAAGCTCATGCTGGAAAACTCGCGGCATGACCGCATCCAGCATGCCGTAGATCAAAGCGCGTTTTGCCTTGGCAAGCGCCGCAAGTTCGCGGGTCTTTTCCCGAATAGCGGCCGGATCCCTGAGAGACTCCCGCTCTTTGGCGATCTTTTGCTCGCTTTTCATCAGTTCGCGAAGCCGGCCGCGGATCTCCCCCGGCCCCCGCAACGCAAGAAATCCGGCAAGGCGCTCCACCTCTTCATACTGGAGCATGCTCTCCCGCTCTCCGCCGAAAGTCAGATGGCGCCCGGTCCGGTTCCGCGCATCCATATGAAGGAAAACGCCCGAAAGCCCGTCGCGCTCTTCGAGATCGACAAAATTGACATCCGCCGTTCGCGGAGGCAGCGCGGAAGGTTTGAAAGCCGTTTCTTGGTCCTTGCTGAGCCTGTCATCGAGATCGACCGCCGCAAGGTTCAATTGGGTCAGAAGATTGCGGGCTCCCTGCAGGTTCTTCTGAAGATCCGCAAATTCCCCGAGAATATTCAGGACCTCGCGGGCTGTCGCCGGCAGGGAATCCGAAAGAGCCCCGCCGCGGGTAGTATCAGCCGGAAGCGTCGTTAAGGCATCGGACAGGGCACCGCTCCGGTAATAATTTGCCTGGTCCCGGAGAAGTTTTTTCGCTTTCTCCCACTGCACCGCCGCATGCTCAAGGCGCTGTCCCAATTCAGCTTCCTCGATCGCGAGCTCACGCACCTGGGTCTCCAATTGGCGTATTTCTTCCGCATATTCGCGCGCATGGCGCTGTTCACGGATGTCCCAATAGATCGGCGGCATGGGACGGTCTTTGGAGAATTCAACCGGCAATTTGAGGTTCATGATCGCGGCCACCGGATTCAGACTGAAGTCGAGTTCGATCCCGAACCGGACACGAAAACGTTCGCGGCTTTTCTTGACCACGTCCTGCAGCTGCTCGCGCTGGTATCGGAGCAGCGCCACCTGGTAATGCAGGCCCCCTTCGCGGGCCTCTCCCGGATGCTGGTCGCGCATGCTGGTCGGCAAGGCGCGGGCCAAGGCTTCCTGGATCTTCGTGTCCTTTTGGGCAGGATCATTATAAAAAGCCGGGTCCAGGATCGCCGCCTCGAGATCGACCGCTTCATCCGGCAAATAAGCAGCCAGCATTTTAAGACGGTCACGATCCGCGACATACGCCGCTTGTGCATTTTGACGCTCGAGACGGATCTGGCGGAGCATGGATTCCACGTTCCGCCCTCCAAAACGTTCATCCGCGATTTTTTGCCGGGCAACTTCCGGAAGATCGGCCAACTCTTTCTCCAATTCAACCAAGCTGTCAACGACCGAGCGGCTGCGGAGCATGCCGTTGATAAGCCCGGCAGCGGCATTGGTCAAAAAGACGATCCCTTTCTGCAATTCGACATCCGTAAAATCAACTTCAACATCGCCAAGCCGCTGGCGCGGTCCCTGCGAGGGGTCCCAAACCGGCCCTTCGAGCCTCACGAACGCTGAGACGCTTGCCGGCACCGCAGCCCCCTTGAGCCCGACCTGCAATTTCCACTGACGAAGCGCCGTCTCACGGCCTTTGGCATCGGCAAGCCGCATCGCCGTCGGATAGGTGGCCGCCGCATGCCGCACGACCCGCTGCAAGAAGCTATCAAGACTCACCCGCCGGGGTTCCGGCTGCGGTTGCGCCGGCGGTTCGATCGCATCAATCGTCCGGGCCGAGGTCTTATCGTCGATCACCTCGCCCAGGATCTTTTCGAGCAACGCTCGCTGTTCATCCGTCAGTCTCCCCGCCTGCTGGACATCCTGGATCGCCTGGACCGCGGCGTCACGGAACCAAGCCGCGCTCGTTTCGGACCAATTCGGATCCTCCTTGTGCCGGTCCTGGATCGAAGTCCGCATCTGCTGGACTTTGGGATCCTGCGATTGATTTTTCATAAGATGACTGAACACGATCTCCCAAGGCTCGATCCCGGGATGCGCATCCCGCAAATTGCGGAACAAGGCCTGAACGATGCCGCCGGAAAGATCTCTCCGCGCTTGCAATTCGCGGGCAAGAGGATTTCCCTCATAGAATAAACGTCCTTCAACCGCACTGATCAAAAGCTGCTCCGCTCCATTGTTCAGGCTCCCCACCGTTACCGCTGCCTGCCCCGCCAATTGGGCCTTAAGCAGTTCCAAGACCTCCGCCCCGGCCTGGACAGGCCCGGCTTCAGGAAAATTCTTCAAAAGCGCCGCAAGGCCAGCCAAAACTTCTCTCCCATGACCAACGTCTTCGGGCTTAAACTCCGGTTTGGGCTCCGGCGGTAATTGAGGCTCCTCTGGCGCAGGTTCCATCGGCACCGCCGACGGCTTCAAGATAAGATCGATCGCGCGGTCGGCGGCGGTCAGCACCTGGCTCATGCCGTTCTGCATTTGGTTGGCCGCCGAAGTGCGGTAAGCCTTGGAGAGATCGCCTAAGCGCGCGTCATTCGGATCCAAAAATACGGACCAGCCGGCCTGCTCAAGGGCCCCGCCGCCCCAGGTCGTCGGGGTGATCGTCTTCAGAACTTCCGCGGGCACTTTGCCGCTTCCCACGAGCGGGACGAGGGACGAAAGCCCTTCGAACGTATAGCCATAATGCAAGACCGTCTTACCCGAAGCGATCCATTCATTTTGGCGGTGCGGATAGAATCCGTGCCGGATCTGCCGTGTTTTGGGATCATAGAATTTGGCAAGCTGCATCTTGTCCAGGATCTTCTGCGCCCGCTCGCCGAGCGGAGTCCCCTGATTGGCTTGCGCAAAAACGCGGAGCGAATCGGCAAGGTTGAAATTATCGACGCTGGAAACCTTTTCCTTGTTGTCTTCCGCCGGCGACGGCCTCAATGCCTTACGGTCGTAATTCTGAAAGAAAAGACCGTCTTCACTGCGCTGCATTTTTTCAAGCGCCTCGAGCGCGGCCGCCGCGCGCCGGTCGTATTCCCCCGCCTGCAACACCTTTTGCCCCGCCGGCTGCGCGCCGTCGTGATCGCGCACCCCGACAAGATTGACAAGATAGAGCCCGGTCCCGGTGATCCCCGCGTAGACCGCGACCTTGCTTGTTCCGTTTTCAAGCTCAATATGATCGGCCGGGATAGGCGAACCCTCGGTTGCCGCGCGATAATATCCCCAGCCTTTCACTACCTGCCCATGAAGAAAAGCTTTTTCCTCTTGATTCGGCTCGCGGCCGTCCAACGCTTGCGCATCGGCCACGGCCAACGCGATATGAAGTCCCTCGAGGCCCCGGGCAACCTCAGGATCCGCCGCATAATACTGATGGACCTTTCCGCCGGTCAGGATCCCGAGCGCCTTGGCCATCTCGAATCCCTTATTATCCAACGCGTAACGGGTCGCAGCCTGATTGCTATTGAGATCCACGCTGTCGAAGAATCCGTACTCCCCCGTACTGCTTGAATAAAGCGTGGAAAGATTCATGAGATTTCGCACCACGCTTCGGGGGCCCGCATCAGCGAAGAGAAGCGATGCGTACGGAGCGATCACCGGCCTCTTGGCGTCATAACGGGCGTTCGTCTGCCCGCTTCCATCGCCATATTCCTCGAATTTGCCAGGCCTGCCGGGAACCGCCGAAGGTGCTTTTCCCCAAACCACCAACTCCCCGGAGGTAAAACCTCCCCCTTGCATATGCAAATGCTCTTCATAAAAGCTTTGGATACCGGCCAATATCTGCTCGTCGGTAAAATTCCGGTCGGGATATTCTTGTTGGAGGCGGTCCCGCACGGCCGGAACAGCCGACGGAAGATCCCCGCGAACCCCTAAAAGGATCTGGCGCAGATCGAAACGAAGGGCCGGCGTGATCGGTTCGGCCACGACCGCAGGCGGTTTGGCGGCCGGAGGAGGCGCTGCTTTTTCTTTCGCGGTCACCGGGATGGCCGCTTCGATGATCGCGGCCGCAATGATCTCTGCGACCGGCGCTTTGGCCTGGATCAAAGGTTCGATCTTGGCTTTATCCGCGTCGCGTTTGGCGGGAAGGGCTTGTCCTGCCTCATCGACATAACGGCTTGGAAAATATTCCGCGACGACCCCGATCATATCGTCCGCAGTGAGCGGCTGGCCCCGCGCTTGTAGCTCCTCTGCTTTTTGTGTTGCGCGGTCCATCCGCCGCGAGATCGGGTCGTAACGGCTCTCTAACAGTTCCCTGGAAATCCCAAATTTGATAAGAAAATCGGTCCGGGATCCGTATCGCCCATCGACGGCCTTGACTTTCGGCATTCCGAGCAATTCGCCCGTCAAGACCTCGGCCAAAAGCTCATAGCCCGCCGCGGCTTCCTGAAATGCCCAAGTAAGCGAACGGGTCTTGCGATTCGCATCTTTTAGTTTTTGATAAGTTTCCTGCAGTTTCGTATCTTGAAGGATCAGCGCCGTTTCCAGGTTTCGGATCGCGATCACCTTGTCTTCTTTTTCAGGGTCCGGCAACGAAGCCTCTTGGCGGATGGCCTTCACGGCCAGGCTCAAAACGGTTTGCTGACGCAGCAGGCCTTCACCGACGCTTGCCGGGACCGTAATTCCATAAAGTTTTTCGACTTGCGCGATCGCTTGCGCAAGATCGATCCGGTCTGCATTGAATTGAGCAAGGATCCCCTCCAACCCTTCAGGGGCTTTTGCCTCTGGCTGAGGTTCGACCGGAGGTACCGGTTGGGGCTGCGGCTTGGGTTCCGCCTTCGGCTGTGCTTGAGGCATCGGCGGTTCGGCCGCTGGAGGCTGTGCTGCAGGTTGGGGTTGAGGTTCAGGCTGCGGCGGCGCGGTTCGTTCGGGCTCAGCCGCCGGCTTGGGCGCGGCAGACGCGGTTCGCGCCGCCCACTCAGGCGGAAGTGCTCCCGCCTCAATAAATTGTCCAAGTTCCGCAAGGCTCGGCAGATCTTCTCCCCCTGCGGCTACAGGCCCCGGTTCCGTGCGAGCCGCCGCCTCGCCTTGAGGCGCGGCCGGAGCCGGTCCGGCATCCGGAGCAGGCGCCGGTTGCGAAGCCTCCGCCGGATGCGGCCACACTTCATTCATCAGCGATACTCCCAGCGGCGCTACCGCCATCCGGGCTTCCTCGGATTCAGCCGCAAGGATCTCGCCCGTTAATTTTCTGACATGTTCGGGCACAAGCCGGATCAGGCGATCGATCTGCATTTCATCGGAACCCGGCACCTTGCTTTTGACATAACTCGGGTAATGTTTGCGGAAAAGCTCAAGGATCCCCGAGCGCGCACCGTCCATACGCGTCCGTATATTCTCATTCATGGTCGTCACGCTCTGCATATCGCCGAGGACCCCTGCTTTGAGCTTCGCCATCTCGGCTTCGACCAAGGCCAGGAATTGCGACTTGCCGATCCCGCCAGTCTCCGGCTCAAGCCAATCCTGCGTTCCAATCTCGACAAAAGGCCCTCGGACAATGTCTTCGGTCAATCTCACCCCTTCCTCCATCGCGCGCCGCTGTCTTGCGCTCGCGAACCGTTCCTCAATCTGGTCGAAGGTCCGCTGGTCGATCACGCCCGTGACCGGCAAACCGTTCGTTTTCTGGAAGTTGCGGATCACGATCTCGAGCGGTGAATTGTCGACATATCTCGCAAAGGCAGGTTCGGTCCCTTGGGTCGGGATCCCCTTCGCGAGGAAATGAGTCGTGCGTCCGTACGGAAGATAAGGTTTATAGGCGGCCCGGATATCGTTATCGATGGGATCAAAGATCATGGGTTTGCGCTGCTCTTTGAAGAAATTCGAAGCGATCGTGATCGCAATAAAACGGGATTCAACATCGCGGTTTTTAAGATACAGATCGATTTCGGCAAGCGCATAGGCCACTTCCGCGGCAATACGGTTCTGACGCGACGGATAAGCCCGCTCCAGAAGCTCCCGCAACTGATCCGAGAACCAGGTCCGCGCTTCAGTGTCTTTTTTGGCCGCCCGCGCAAGATATTGATCGAAGATCCCCTGATATTCGGTCATGAACTTGGTTTTGCGTGCCATGCCGTCGAAAAATTCATCGGTCCGGGGGATCTGCGACCAGCTGTCCTTGGGCACTTTTGAAAAAACCGAGCGGATCCTTCCCTTGATCCCCTGATCGGCGAAATCCGTAGACTCCGGCGCCGCGATCTCATACAGGCTAGGCCCGTTATAAACGTCAAATTGACCCGGCTGAACACTTCTCCCCCGGTCTGCAACCGTCAGCTTGTGCAACTCTAATTTCCCGTAAACATTCGGAAGAAGGATAAAAACCTCGGCTCCGTTCCACGCATCAAAAAGCGCCGGATTCACTGCGATCGTCCCGAAATTTGAAGCCGCCGCTTGGTCCTCGCTCATGACTTGTTCGGGAATAAGACTGTATTTTGAATCGCCGAGCTTGATCGTAGGCGAGATCCACGGCGCGCCTTCTTCATTCCCGTAACCGGTAATGAAGCGCGGGACCCAGCGGGACCCATTCAACTCGCGCAGGATCTCAAACCCGGGAACATTCGCAAGCCAGGTAAAGAACTGCTCGACCTGGGGCCCTCGGTCGCCCGGAGAAATGGTCCGCGTGAATTTGAAATCCGCGATCTCGGCATGATCGGCTTTGAAGGCATCCACCGCCGCCCAGAACCGCGTGCCAGCCGTGCCATCGTTATAAGTCATGGGTTCGAGATTCCCCTTCGGACCGCGTTCAAGGATACCTTTATATTGGGGGCCTGCGGCAGCCAATTTTTCCTGAATATCCCGGATCTGCTCTTCGGTCATGGTCTTCGGTAAATTGGACAGCTGGTCCAAAAGGACCATAGCCGCAGTAGGCGCGGGCGCCGTCACCGGAGCTTGCTTCTCCCCGACCTTGACCCCGGGCAAAGCCGCCGGCGGAGGCTCTTTGCGTTTTTCGTTCTCGATGAATTGACGCATCCAGAGGAGATCGATATCAAAGGCCTTTTTATCCTCCTCCGACATTTTTTCCTCGATCGCCTTCAGGCGCGCCTCAAGCACGGCCGCAGGCGAGAGGCCGTCATACGGAGGGATCGAAGCTCCGAAAAGTTTCCCCAGTTGATCGATCAGCCCCGGGAAGGTCCAATCCGGCCGGAGGTCTTTGCGGAGGGCATAAGCGTTCAGAAGTCCGCGCGCAAGGTTTGAGCGCTCCTCGGGGGTCAGATCCCCCGCCGCGATCCGCGCCTCAAGATCGCGCACGAAATGGTCCGTACTGGCCTTGGCATCGGCGATCCTCTGCGCCAGGCCCTGGAATCGGGCCCTCGCCTCCTCCACTTTCTTGGCCTGGAGAAGTCTGAAGATCTCGACCCGCGCGGTTTGCAACTCCCCGACCGTTGCCGTCATCTCAACAAGCGGGAGGACCCGCGCCTCGATCGCGGCAGGTTTTCCCTCTTTTTTCGGCTCTTGCGGAGGCGTTTCCTCTTTTTTCTCTTCCGGCATGGGTGCGGGCTTCGGCGTTTCGGCCGGCACATCCTTCAAAAGCGCCAGCGTCTCGGCCAGGGTCTTCGCACCGTTCAAATAGCCGTCGATCGCGGCCTTTACCGCATCGGCCGCACGGCCGGCAGCCGCTTCCGATAATGCCGCCGTCATCCCGGCATCGTCATTGTCAATGTACTGACGATAGAAAGCCAATGCCGCAACGCCGCTATCGATCGCGAGAAGATCCTTCAAACCCGGCGTTTGCCCTTCCGTGACGATCTTTTGTCCGGCCTCCGAAAGCGGCCCCGTTCTGTCCTGGATCGAGCGAACGGCGTTCAGAAAATCATAAAGCCGGCGCGCCTGGTCCGCCGCGACCGTATCCGAAGAGTCCGCGCTCTTTTCCAGCGTTACTTCGATCGCCGAATCAAGATCGGCCCGGCTCTTGAGATCCAGCAAAGATAATTTCGTTCCGGAAGCAAGCGTAACATTTTCGAGCCACATCCAGCCCCCGATCGGGATCACGCCCTGGATCGGCAAAGCGCCGTCAGCCCCCAGGAAACGCCCGGTGACCTTTTCCGGAGCCTGCGGTTCGGGTTGGGGCTGTTCGGGTTCCGGTTTGGCTTCGGTCTCGGGGCTTTCGGCCGGCGGAGGAGGCGCCGCGCCTTCCTCCCGGGCTTGCCGCGCGGCTTGCGCGATCCGATCGGCCGCAAGCTGGCGGGCCTTCTGGACACCTTCTTCCAAGGGAATCTTCCCATGGATCACATCACCCGCCACGGCGTCGATCTGTCTCTGCAAAGTCTCGGCCGCCGTCCCCAGCATCAAAAGTTCGATCGGATCGAAGGCCATCCCCAGGAAGATCCCTTTGGCCGGATCGTCAAACGTTTTTGCCCGGCGAGTCGCATCGACGATCCCCTGGCGGAAAAGCGCTTCCCGGAAATCGGCCGAACGGCCTTCGCCCATCTGGCGAAGCATCATGCTCATCAAGGGATTCTGGATCAGGAGGGTGGTGATCCGTTTCAGGTCTTTCCGCTCGCCGCGGGATAGTTTTTTGAGAATGGCGTAATAGTCGAGCTCGGCCGCGTCGCTCAGCTCTTGATCGAGCGTCCTTCCTTCTTTTTTCTGCTCCTTGTGGATCGCGGCGATCCGGGCCCGCTGTAAAAGTTCATCGCGGTAGGGCTCCACGATCGGCGCCACGATCGGATCGATCGTGGTCGATGCAAAGGTGTTCACAAGCCCAAGCGCTCCGCTGTAGACCAGTTTCGCCTCGAGGGGCGTGGGCCGGCCCAGCATCTGTTCCTGCTGTCCCAGCATTTCCAGGGTCGCTTGGTCCCCTTCCACCAGTTTGACGAGCGGAGAAAGGATCGGTGCTCCCGCCGCGTCATCGAGGCCTTCGGCACCGCCCACGGCGCCCCCGATCTCATAGGTCACGAACCAAAGACCGGCCGCCGTAATAAGGACCGAAGCCCAGAATTCGGGGCTGGTGATCACCCGGTTAAAGACCGCTTTCCGCGCATTGCGATAAAAACGGTTCAGGTTCGACGGATCAAAAAGCGCCGGCAAGATCAAACCGGCCTGGGCTTTCTTGGAAATTTTTATCTTGGGAATCTCCGCGTCGATCCTCGCCAAAAGGAATTCGCGGTCCCGCGCCTTGAGATGAAGCGGGGCCTTGCGCAGCCGGCTTTGGGGCACGAGATAGCGGCGGATTCCTTCGAGGGCGAGGCGTTTTTGCACCGCCGAAAGCCCGGATCCGCGGGCCAAGATGGCATCAAGCAATTGATGAACACCCGTATGGGTCGCGCTCGTAAGGTGAAATTTTTTGATATCGATCCCAAGTTTGCTCAGACTAAAATTGAGCATGCGGGCCATTTCGGTCCGCACCCCCTGATCGACCTGCGTTTGCAGATTCAAAAAGAAGGCAAGAAAGATAGGGCTGGCAACGCCGCCGATCGAAAGATTGAGCGGGATGTTGTGCATCATGCCGAATTCGCCGACCTGGATCAGCGCCCCCTGGTCGACCAGGTTCCACGACCCGCCGAGATGCGACCATTCGAGGAAGTGATGGATGAGAGGATGCTGACCGGCCGAAAGTTCGACCAAAGCCGTATCGGTCGGATGATACCCGAGGAACACCAAAAGCCCGAAACTCACGAACGAGATCAAAAGCAGGGTCGCGGCTTTTTTGACGAACGCCTCTTCGGTGAGATCGCCCCGCGCGCGGGCCTGCATGAGGATCACCATCCGGAAGAGCACGAACGCAAAATAGGCCACGCTGAAAAGGATCAGGGACTTCCCCACCAGCATAAGCGCAAGCGACGAAACCCCCGAATAAATGAACAAACGCAAGCGTTTGGCAACGAACGTCGCGGCGCCGGTGACGTAAAACGCGTGGGAGGCCGTCGCGGCCCAGTATCGCGCGCGCTCGGTGCTGAGATCGATCTTCTGCTCGGCGGGGATGGCACGGACCTCGTTGGCGATCCACTGCACTTCCTGGTCCGTAAGCCATCGTTTTTGGTATGCACCCGTCCAGAAATAATCGATCGAGACGCGGAAGAAATTGAAGATGAAAGAATCGAACAGATGCCATAAGGCTTTAAAAGGATCGATGACGGCTTTCGCCAGCAACGTAATGACCGAGATCCCGGGGTCCCGCATTTTCAAAAGCACGATCGAAGAAAGGGCGTGGACCACATAGAAGCCGATCAGCATGCCGTACAAAATGACCGCCGCATTCAGCGTCACGACCCCGAGGGCTCCCAAGATCAGGACGGCGGCGAGACCAGCCCCGATCTCCACCACGCTTCGCACCACCGATTCCACTTTACTTTGGGCCATCGCCCCTTTGGCTTGGCCGAGGATCGTGTTCGCCTCGACATACTTCCAGTAACTTTTGGCCCGGAGACGGATCCGCGCCAATTCGCGTTTGGCAGGGTCCGTGATCCCATTCAGCGTATCCGTCACCCCTCGGTCTTCCCAGGTCCGGTCTGTATCAAGCCCCGCACTGATCCCGAGCACCCCTTGGCCTTTTTTGATCCCCTGCCAGCGCTCGCTGTCGGGCGAAGCCTCTTCGCCGGGACGCGTTTCGACAAGATCCGTGTAGGTCACCCGGGTCTCATTGATCGCCCTGATCGCGGTCCACCCCAGGACGATGACGAGAACTGCCCAAAACCAAATTCCGAATACCGAATAGGGCCAGGCCACCGCGGTCATTTGCCCGGTAAGAATCCCGGCATGTGAGATCAGGAAATTCGCGATCATTCCCGGGATCACGCCATAAAAGACGATCCGTCCCGCATAGCGCTGGGCAAAAATACGGAAACCGTTCCGCACCTGCTCGACGACGCCCGGCTTTTTCACCGCAGGCGCAGGAGCGGGTTTTTGGGCGGCCGTAGCTTTCGCCGGACGGGACGGTGCCGGCTGAACTGCCGCAGGCGCGGGTTTTTTAGCGGTCCAGGCGCTCCAACGGCTCTTGATCGACTGCGCGAACGCCCCCAAAGCGCTCTGGCTTCGCTGCCAACCTCGGACCGTCAGTGCCCCAAGCGCGGCCGCAACGCTCCGCACCTTCTGCCATGCTACCCCCCACCCTTTCCCGATCACCCTCCAAGCCTTCTGAATACCCTGCCAACCTCCCGCCATCTGCTTCAAAACCGCTTGCCCGGCATTCCGGATCCCATCCAAAGGTTTTTTAGCGGCCACGGCTGGAGCGGGCGCTCCGGTGATCGAGGAACTGGGCGCTTGGGGAAGCGGCGGCTGCGCCCCCGGCACACTCGGCGCTGGCGGGGCCGGAACAACCGCAAGAAGTGTCTTCAGCCGTTGGCTCAATCCCGCGACTTGAGTTTGGTTGACTTTGATGTCGGCCGCAACAATTCCGGGGCTTTCGAGCCGGGCCAGGATCTTCTCAAAAAGAGGTCTTTCCGCTCCCTCGACCGGCTCCTTGCTATCTTGTTTCTTTTTAATAAGCGTCGTCAGAAGTCCGTGGTTCTTTTGACTCGCAAGCATCGGCCCGGCCCAAATCCGGCGGAGACGGCCCAGAAGTTTCTGGATCGGCGGCTCGTGTCCCGCGAACCATTCGGCATCGCGGTTCGGCAATTCTCCGATGCGATCTTCCAGCGCCACGAAAAGACCGGCAAGGCTTTTCCATTGTTCATAAGGCTCACTGCCGTCAATCCCTGTGATCCCTTGTTCCAAATATTGCAGATCCTTTTCGATCGCCTGCAGTTCGGCATCCAGCGGATGGAGAGCGGGCTGGGCCGGTTGGGAAGCAGGCGTTGCAGGCTTCTTTTTCGAAGGCGCACGTTGCGCTTTTTCGGAAGGCGTCGCGGACTCTTTCTTTTTTGCGCGGACCTCGCTTCGGATCGTGGCCCCTTCAACCCTCGCACGCGCCTGACCGATCAAATACTCCGCAAGCGTATTGCCTTTCATTCGGTCGCGCTGACCGAAAAGATCGATAGCCCCGAGAAGGATCCTCTGTTGCTCTGCCGTGATCCCGGGCTGTGTCAGGAGACTCACCTGGTCGAGAACGCCTTGGGCAAGGGCACTTGCAGCAGCCGCCTGATCCACACCGCGCCCCATGGCCTGCTCCACTTTGTCCGAATCAACAATACCGAATGCAACCCTTTGATTTCCGGGAAGATCGATCTCCTGAAGAAGTGATTGAGAGTCCAGGCTCAATTCCGTCCGGGCCTGAGCGCCGGCGGGAAGCCGGGCAAGAACCAGGCTGGCATCCTCGGTCAGCCGGACCGCCAAAATCTTTTTTCCACCCGCTCGCCGGGTCTTCAGTTCATCATAATGGCTAATGGCCCCGACCATCCTCCGGATATCCGTCGCCAAGGCGTTCCCGGCAAATGCCTGTCTGGCCAGTTCCAGATTCAACGGACCGCTCGCGGTCCCGAAAGGAAGATGCGCATCAAATACGCTTTCGGCAGCCATCCAAAGGACCATGGAGAGGTTCAGGGCCTGTTGAGGGTTTTTCAGCATCCAGTCGAGAAGTTCCTGACGAGTGGCTAGCAGATGGGTTTCGCCAGTCAGGATCGAAACAAAATCCCTTGCCTCCGCACGCGGGACCAAAGCCTTGCGCGCGGCCAATTGGAACCGCGGATCGCTCAAAGTGTTTTGCCCCAGGGAGGCGATCCCGCGAAGCAGGATCTCCTCGACTTTTAGGGGTTTCTCCGCCAGGGCGTCCTCGTAGCGGCGGGTCGTTTTCCGTTCGTCGATCATTTTCGTGATCGCGGGCGTGACGACCCAGTAGGAATATCCGTGCTCGCGTAGGTAGCGTTCGATCCCCGGCGTGTGGAAACCGCCGGTGACGATCGCCGAAATAGGTTCTGCGCCGACCTCGGCCTTTTGAACCGCTTTTTCGATCAAGATCCGGTCACGCGCCAGAGCGGCCGCATAGAACCGCTCGACACGCGTCAGATCCTGATCGAGGATCTCCAATTGGGACGGCAATCCGTAGGAGAAACGATGTTGATCTAAAAGCGGTGTCAAAAGGGAGGTCAGTTGCGCAGAAACGAAATCGCCGCGGTGCGCGTAATAGTACTCGGCGTCCTGCACCGTCAGCGTGAATTCGAGCATTTTTCGGGCCACATCGAGCACGCGGTAAAGGCGGTCCAGCGCGCGCGAGGCCTCGTCGGTAAAAAGTTTTTCTTTCACAAGCCCTTCGAGCTTCTCGATGTCCTCAAAGACCTCGGCGCCGACGCTTTTCTGAAGCCGGTGATATTCGAGATAACCGAGCACTTCCCGGTAAAGCTCCGCATCCCGGACTTTGAATGCGCGGGGCCCCGCCAGGAGGCCGCGGATCTCGGTCTCGAGATAGCCGTAATAGATCTCCTGCTTCATCCGGCCGGTCTTGTACTGCGCGGTATTAGCGAGATAGCGCGACAGACGGTCGCGACCCAGGTCCCCTTTCAGGTTTTTCATCGCTTCTTCGGTCCGCACCTCGACCTCGGAAGCCTTCATCGTCCGTTCGATCGCAAGCAAGCGCGTAAGCGCCGCGAGCCCCGGCATCCCCTCAAGGGGAAGGGAGAATTTTTGAGCGTAGGAGCCGAGAAGGTCCGCGTACGCGACCAGCCGGTGTCCGTTCGTCTGGAAATCAGTGCGGGTTTCGTGCAATTTGCGGAGGTCTTCCGAAAACACAAACCGTGCGAGCCCGTTCAGGACCCTCTCGACCCCGGCGAGCAGCTCAAGATCGCGCTCTTTGAAGCTCATCGCGTCGAGATAGGCCTGCCGGTTCTCCTCGTACTTGGCGGAGTCCTCCACGCCGTAAAGCACAAGGTCCGGTCGATCCACGATCGCAAGATATTCGGGCCCGGTCAGGCGCGCTTCCTTGAGGAAATAATCGGCCACCGTCTGTTTGGCGTTTCGATCCGGGAAACCGCGAAAGATATCGGTATAGAGTTCGCCGTCCGCGCCTTCGAGATTCACGAGTTTGAGACCGTAATTCGCGGCGAAATGATCGAGGATGCGCGCGATATTATGCTGGGCTTCTTCGTTGGCGTGCGCGTCCTGGATATGGATAAACACGTGGTCGGGACGGCCTTGAAAGACTGTTTTGACCTTTCCGAATTCGGACGGCAGTTGAAGACGATGGATCAGGTCTTTGGACGGACCCGCAAGTGCGGCCCCGGCGTTTTCGGAAGCCGCTGGACGGTTTTGCGAAAGGCCGATCCCATCCGCCCAGATAACATTCGTTGTGATGAAGAAGAAAGTGGTGAGAGAAGCAATGAAGCGAAGCCAAGGTCTAAATGTGGGTCTTTGCCACTCTAACATCTGGGTTGCCGTCCCTCTGTTAGGCGTTGCGACCTAGCAACACCTTATTAAATCCTTTTAATTATCTTTACTTCTGTTTCTCCAAACATAAGTCTACCATGGGATTAGGTCTAAGTCAAATAGCTAAATATTCTTTGTAAAATGCACAAGAATCACCTTTTTCTGAAAAAATCGCTGCCTTATATTGAAAATAGATTAAATTTCCTTAATCGGAGAATCGGATTTTTGAAAAATTCTTGGCATAACAAATCCCCTTATCCGCCCGAACGGCTTCCAAGGGGTTCTGAGGGGCATGGAGTAGGCGGAATGCGGCAAGATCCCAAGATCGATAGGGCGCCTTGAAAGGTGCCCTGGCCTAGGAAAGATCGCTTTGTGAGCTTAAAGCGGATGGACAGAAGCAAGATGGTGGACCCGACCGGGATCGAACCGGTGGCCTCCACAATGCGAATGTGGCGCTCTCCCAGCTGAGCTACGGGCCCATCCTCGTGGAATAATCCGGCATGAAACGCGGGGTATTATACACAAATCCCCCGCCTTGACTACGCTGTTTTGGAAACCCCGGCCTCCGCCAGATAAGCCGCCAGGGCGCGCAGGGACTCCTCCCGTTCCTTCTCATGAAAGATCTCGTGATAGAACTTGGAAAAAACCTTCATGACCTTGCGCGGACTCCGGATCTTGGAAAAGATCTCCTTCGTGGCTCCGAAATCCACGACCCGCTCGTCCCCCGCCAGCAATCCGTAGACCGGGAACGGGACGTTCCAGGAACCCGATCCGAGCAGATAGTCGCTTTGATCGATCATGGCGTGAAGAAGGCGCGTCGAGACCTTGCGGCGCACGAACGGGTCCTTCTTGTATTTTTCCATTTCCTCCTCGTCATGCGTAAGGAACGGAGGATAGACCGGATTCATATAGGAAAAACGCGGAATGGATTCGCTGAACGTCCGGTTGAGGTGTTTCAGGATCTTCGGGATCACGATCCCGAAGCAGGGCGAAAAAAGGAAAAGCGCCCGGATGCGCTCCGGCCGGCGGAGCGCGTAGGAGAAAGCGACCAATCCGCCGAGGCTGTTCCCGGCAACCAGGTAGGGCCCGGCCGCCTGACGCTCTTTTTCGAGCATCTCGATGAAAGCGTCGGCGTCCTTCAAAAAATCTTCGAAGGTCTCGACATACATCTCCTGCCCCTCGGAGCGGCCGTGGCCCCGGTAATCGAAGGCGGCGGTCGAAAAGCCGAGCTTCTCGGCCTCATGATCGACATTGGCAAAGCGGCCGGAATGTTCGCCGAGGCCGTGCAGGATCAAAAGCCACGGTTTGCCCGCTTCCCCGGCACGGACCCGGTAAAAAAGCCGGGTCCCGTCGAAAGTGCGAAAATATCCCATGTCCTTCATAGGGCCCCCGACGCCGCCTGAGCCTGGCGTCCGCGCGCATAAAGCACTTCGACCGCCGCATGATAATGATCGGCGATCACGCGGCGTCGCAGTTTCATCGTCGGCGTCATTTCTCCCCGCCCCTGAGTGAATTCTTCCTCGATCAGCGCCACGAATTTCACTTGCTGGAAGGACGGGCAATCGCTCAAACGGCCCCGGACACTCGTTTCGACATGCTCCAGGATCTTCGGAGCTTGAAGAATTTCCGCATAACCCGTTTCCCGGATGCCGAGATCGCGGGCCAGCGAAAGGATCATCTCCCGTTCGGGCACAACGAGCGCCACCAGATAGGGCCGCCGGTCCCCCAGGATCACGACCTGGCGAATCAAGGGATCCTCCAGAAGACAGGCCTCGAGCGGCTGCGGCGCGATATTCTTGCCGGCCGCGGTAATAATGATGTCTTTCTTTCGGTCCGTGATCCACAAATAACCGTCCGCGTCGAGACGCCCGATGTCGCCGGTGCGGAACCAATCGCCGTCGAAGCTCTCTCGCGTCACCGCTTCATGGTTCCAATAACCCTGCATGACGCAAGGCCCCCGGGTCAGGATCTCCCCGTCCTCGGCGACTTTCACCTCGACGCCGGGAATACATCGGCCGACCGAGCCGAAGCGCACGTTTTCAATCGCATTCGCCGAGATCACCGGCGAGGTCTCGGTGAGTCCGTAGCCTTCCAGAATCACCCACCCGATCGCATCGAAGAATTCCGCGATCTCTTTGCCGAGCGGAGCGCCTCCGGAAACGAAAAAGCGGATCCGGCCTCCGAGCTCGGCGCGGATCTTCCCGAAAAAGAGGGCCTTGCCGATCCCGTAGGCCAGAAGCGCGAGCCAGTCCACCCGCTCCCCGCGGCGGCGATTGGCCTTTACGGCGCACGCGTTCTTGAGCAGGGCCAGGATGAGGTTCCGCAGAAAACCGGGTTTGGCGCGCACGGCCCGATCGATCTTCTCGCGGATCTTCTCGAAAAACCTCGGGACCGCGATCACGACCGTCGGACGGACCCGGCGGACATCCTCGGCCACGGTCTGCATCCCGCGAGCATAGGCGATCGTTGCGCCGGAGGAGAGCATGAAATAATAACCGGCCATCCGTTCAAAAATATGGCTCAGCGGAAGGAAGGAAAGACACGTGTCGGTATCCCGGATATGGATCGGGGTCCTGGACCCCTCGATATTCTTTAGAATATTCCCGTGGGTCAGCATCACGCCCTTGGGCTCCCCCGTCGTCCCGGAAGTGTAGATCAGGGTCGCGAGATCGGCGCTCGCCACACGCACGAGCTGTGTCCGCACATCGAAACCCGCGTCCGGCTCTTCCGCGGCAATCTTCATAAAATCTTCGAAGCGCACCCGTTTCGGATGCTCCCCTTCCACATCATGGAAAGTGATGACCTTGAGGATCTGGGGATTGCGGTCGAGAAGCGGCAGGAGTTTTTTCCACTGCTCGGGGCCGGAAATAAAAAGGACCTTGATCTCCGAATCGCGCAAAATGTAATCGATCTCGAAGGCCGCCGTCGTCGGGTAGACTGGAACGACGACCGCGCCAAGCGCTAGCGCAGCCAGATCGGCATAGGTCCATTCCGGCATATTCTCGGATAAAATGCCGACGCGGTCCGTTTTACTGATGCCGATCTTCCATAAGGCCTGCGCCGTCCGGACGACTTGGCCGGCCCATTGCGTCCAGGAAAGCGCACGGCGTTTTCGGGGATCCTGGGGATCGAGGGTCAGGAGGGCCTTCCGCTTTCCATACCGCTCCGCGGAAAAGAAGAACATCTGAGCAAGGTTCTGTGGCTCCGTCATGGGCTCTCGAGAATCAAAACTCTTCGTTCTCAGGAGGAGGTTTAACCGCCACGGTTCCCGCCGCGGTCCCGGCGTCATCCTTCACGGCCGGAGAAGCCGTCGTGGAAACCGTTTGTTTGGGAGATCCCGTTTTGCTTACGGCCGTCTGGGTCTCAGTTTTAACGGCCGCAGCCGTTTTTTCCGCGCCGGCCGTCAAAGTCGACGTCGCTTTCGCGAGCGGCGAAGAACCCGGCTGTTTCAAGTCCGGGGCCGCGGCTTGGGCATCCTTCTTTCCGGCTTCCGCAGGGCTCCCGGCATCGGCTTCCTCTTTGCGGATCTCTTCCAGGATCCGCTCATGCACATTGGCCTGGCGCATCATCTGGCTCAGGGCCGCATTGCCCGCCGCGCCGGCTCCGCTCGTCTGGATCGCGCTGACTTGCCGCAGGAGGCGCGTGATATTCGTATCGACGCCGCCCGCCGGACCGGCTACGGCCGGGGTTTTCGTCGCCGTGTAAATCTTCGGAACCTTAGGAATGCGGTAGACCGTCGGAACCGCCCCGGCTTTCATCGCTCTGGGAACGGCCGTCCCCGCACCGGTATTGAGATCCCCCACTGCGCTGGACGCGCTGGTTTCGACCGTTTTCGATGTTTCGGCGGTTTTAGAACGGCTTGCCTTGGGCTTCAACGAAAATAACATGATAAGGACAAGGATGCCGATCCCCCCGAGGATAAGCGCCGCAACGATCTTGTTCTTCATAGAAGCCCCTTCTCTGTCTTGTTGAATCGAGGTGTTCTTTTTTCGATAAAAGCCCGCAAACCCTCTTCCCGGTCCCGGGTCCCCGTCAGGCCTGAAAATAATTCTGATTCGATCTCTTCCCCCGGCCGGCCGCCGCGTTCCCGGGCGGCTTTTAAGGCTTTTTTGGCGGCGCCGATCGCCATCGCGCTCGCACGGCTCATGCGCTCTGAAAATCTTTCGGCTTTTTTCTGAAAGCCCCAATCGCTTTCCAGATAATCGACCCCGCCGGCTCGAAAAAACTCCCGGGCCGGCACCGGATCCCCCGTGAGGATCCACTTGCGAGCCGCCGATTCCCCGACCAGCCGGGGCAGGCGCTGGGTCCCGCCGAACCCCGGTATTATACCCAAACGGATCTCGGGTTGTGCAAAAACCGCGCTCCGGGCGGCGATCCTCAGATCGAAGGCCATTGCAAGTTCCATCCCGCCGCCGATACAGCGGCCGCGGATCGCCGCGACGGTCAGTTTCTCGGAGGCTTCGAGCTTTCGCAACAGCGCAGTCCCTTTGCGGACCACGCGGAGGACCTCCTCGGCGGTCCCGAGCCCCGCCATCGCTTTGATATCCACCCCGGCCGAAAAGATCTTCGGCAGAGCAGAGACCAGCAGGATCACGCGCACCTCGGCGTCCCCTTCGAGACCGGTCAGAATCGAGTCGAGTTCGTCGATCGCGTCCATCCCGAGAAGGTTCAAGGGAGGATGGTCCCAGACAATCTTGGCGACCCCTGGCATACGTTCGAGTTTAAAAGAACTTGTCGTCGGCATCATTCTCTTTCAGGAAGGCCTGCCCCGGGTCCTATTCTAGCACAAGCTGACGAATCTCTTCGAGGCGCTTTCGGGCCACGCTTTCGCCGGCCTGGATGAATTTTTTGGCCTGATGAAATTCGGTCCAATGGGCGTCCGGCACGTCG
Source organism: Candidatus Omnitrophota bacterium (assembly GCA_049324575.1). Classification (GTDB taxonomy): domain Bacteria; phylum Omnitrophota; class Omnitrophia; order Omnitrophales; family Aquincolibacteriaceae; genus JBMONI01. The sequence goes on from JBMONI010000004.1 coordinate 85,349, forward strand.
GGATGAAGATAGATATCCGCATCCTGCCCCGCCAACTGGGCCAGTTCATATTCCATAAAGAGGATTGCGTTCCCGATCACCGTCAGGAGGCTCGTGTCCTTCTGCTTCTTCATCCGGAAGCGGGCGCCCTCGATCCACCGGGCAAGGCGCGGATGATGTGCGATCGTCCTGAGCTCGCGGTATTGGGACGCCGCGTCTGTCTCCGCGATCCTCTGGCGTTCCTTGTAATTGGCCAGGACATTGACCGCGATGATTTTCTTCACCCCGCGGCGGCGGAGCGGACTCACCGGAAGCGGGTCCACAATCCCTCCGTCTATATATTCCTGATCATGATAGCGGACCGGTTCGAAAACCCCCGGGATGGAAATGCTGGCGCGAAGGGCATCCACGACGCGCCCGCGCTCGAAGATGACCTCTTCGGCGCTGGCCAGACGCGTTGCCGTGACCAGGACCGGGGTCCTGAGGTCCTGAAAGGTCGTATTCCCGAGATACCGCTCCATGAACTTGACCATCTGCCGTCCTTTGATCACCCCCCGGACGAAGAACGAGAGATCCCGAAAGCCGATCAGTTTGGCGAACGCCGCGCGCTGGGAATCCAGAGAACAGGCGATCTCCTCGAGTCGGTCGGCTTCGATCCCGGATGCCCAGAAAGCTCCCAGGAACGCGCCGATGCTCGAGCCCGCCACGATATCGACAGGAATATTCTCGCGCTCGAGGACCCGCAGGATCCCGATATGGGCAAGGCCGTACGCAGCCCCGCTTCCCAGGGCAAGCCCGATCAATTTTCCGGCGAAATCCCGCGCGAGATAATGCACGGCGCGGTGGTACCGAGCAGGCTCTTGCGCCGCATCGGGAACGACATTGGAGATCCGGAAACTGATCCGCTTTTCGATCTCTGCCATCCGGGCGACGCTCGAGGCGTCCGCCCACCGGGCGAGCACGCGAATATCGCTCGGGCTGAATTTATATTCCTCCTGGAATTTCTGGAGTGAAAACGACATTTTCCGAAGCTCCCCGAAATCCTGGTCCGCAAAAAGGTAGATCGTATCGGTATCCTGCAGGACCGCTTTCAACAAGGGGTCCGGCATTGCCTCCGCGCGGATCATGACATGGTCGAAATGTTCGGTAAAATGCGCGAGGATCCTGCGCAGCGGGTGCTCGTCATGCGCTTCGGCCTCCCGGATATCGATATTCACATAGGCATACCCGGAAAGATACGGAACGGAGCGGAAGCGGCCCTCCTGCGGGCCCTCGCTCAAGGCGAACGGTTGCATTTTCTCGGCCGGGATCCCCCGGGGCACCGCGCGCCCCCCGCGGGCGTTCAGGTCGATCAGAACGACCGAACTTTTCGTTTCTTTGACGAGCGCCGCGCAAAGATCCGAAATAAACTCCACCGTATCCGGCTCTCCTTCGCGAGCGATCAGCGTGCCGATCCGCACTTCACGCGCATTCTTGGCTCGCCGCGTGAGCCGATGCCCGAGCGAGCGGTTCAGGTAGACCACGACCGCGGGAATGTCCCGGGCCAGCACCTTGAAGTCCTCTTTTTCGATCCTGAGAAGGATGCCGTCCCGCTTGGCTTCGACCGTCACACTGTGGGGAAGATCGTTCAGGATGGAGATCTCGCCGAAGTGTTCTCCGCGATAGGCATAAAAAAGCGTACTTTCGGTCCCGGACGGCTGGGCCGCGGCCGAGACGCGGAAACGCCCGGCGATCACGATATAGAAAGCGTCCGCCGACTGGCCCTGCCGGTAAACGATATCGCCCCGGCGGTACTCGACAAAACGCGCGCATTTTTCGATCTGGCGGAGTTCGGACGGAGTCAGAGACGCAAAAAAAGGAATGTCGGCAGGCAGACGATTCTCGGCCTCATTTTTCCGGTTAAAGCGAAAGAAATCCATACTTTAATTATCGGAATCCGGGTGGGTCCGCTTAACATGCTCCCCGGAACATTTCCTACGTCGCAAGCCATCCGGAAACGGTTTGATTTCGAGGACGAGAAAACGGCCTGTCAGAAAAAAACAGACCGCGGACGATTGGGAGGAGAGGACGGGAAAAACGGCGCGCCCCGAGAGGAAAAAGGGGCAAAACGCGATCCTTATTTATTTGGATCCCTGAATATCCTCGGGATCGGAAAAATCATTAACCTTGGTCTCAAGCCAATGATTGTAGGCGTAGTCCAGAACCCGGAATTTATCGACGGGGTCCATCATCACGAACCGGACGCCCTGATCGTATCCCTGGTTCTTTCCTTCCGAGACCCGGGACCACATCACCTTGCCGGTCGTTTTGACGGGCTTCGGATCGTCGGGAATATCGATCTCGAGATCGAGAAGGGTCCCGGTGCGCACGTCGGTCGTGGAGTTCATCTTGAGTCCGTCGCGGGAAAGATCACGGCTGAGGCTGATCCCCTTCGCAGCGTCATCTTCGGACGATTTGTAGCGGACGCTCATGAAAGCATCGAATCTCTTGAACTTCCTGCGCTCTTTTTCCATGGCTCCCCCTCCTCTCGGGTTATTTACTTATCGGCACGATGTAAAAGTTCTTAATAAAGTATTAAAATAATGGGGCAAAAAAAAACCCCTAAATCCATTAAAACTATAGCATAGGATCCCCGAATTTCAAGGGCAGGGGGCGAATTATTTAGCGGTAATTCGTAAACTGGATAGGGATGGGAAGCTCATGAGCCCGGAGGGCCGAAATGACGGCCTGGAGGTCATCTTTGCTCTTGGACGTGACTCTCACCTGCTCGCCCTGAATAGCCGCCTGGACCTTCAGTTTGGTCTCTTTGATGATCCGGACGATGTCCTTGGCCGTCTCCTGCGGGATCCCGCACACCAGCTCGACTTCCTGCCGGAGGGTCCCCTCAAAAGCCGCCTCGGGATCCTTGAACTTCAGCGCCTTGATCGCGATCTTGCGCGCTGCCAGGCGGGTTTTCAGGATGTCCTGCACGTTACGGAGTTTCAGATCGTCATCGGCCAGGATCTTGATCTTTTTTTCGTTGCGGAGGAACTCGAGCGCGCTTTTCGAATCCTTGAAATCATAGCGGGTCTTCATTTCCTTGACGGCTTGATTGACCGCATTATCGATCTCCTGGAGGTCGATCTCGGACACGATATCGAAGGAATTCTGCTGGGCCATGTTCAGGCAAGGACCTTGAAACCTTTGTCGATCCTGTCTTCGATGAAATGCTTGAGCTGGTCCTGCTTCGCCTGTGAGAGCCCCACGAACTCGATCCCGGTATCGTAGGCAGCGATCTTGGACGAGCCCGGTATCTTGCGGCCGATGATCCAGCAGATCCGGGCCGGGCATTCGATCGAACCCTGGCCGTCCATCTCCAGGCGGACCTTGACCGCCTCGAATCGTTCTAGGGGCTCGGATTGGACGATGCAAACGCCGCCCGTGCCGACATTTTCGGTCACGGCATTAATGACCTTGCGGCCTTTCTCGACGTGGATCGTGACCTCGCACTTCAGCTGGATCCGGGGAAATTTCCGCTGATTGAAGCCGTCCCACATAAGCAAGCGCTCCTATTCGGTGATCGAACGGACGAAAGCGTCCTGGAAGGTTTTAGAAAATTCGGTCTGCCGGAACTGATGAAGTTTTTCCTGCCCCATCTGGAAGGTCGAGAACCGTCCGAGATAGACCGTGTGGTATTTGCGCTCCCCGCTCGACTCCCTCCGCATGAAGGCCGTGAAACCGGCGGCTTTCAGTTTTTCGACCAGCGGGCGTGCATCGGTCTCATTGACATAGGTCGCGATTTGGATCACAAACGTCCGTTGAGCCGGTGCCGCGGTCCCTTGGGTCTTCGCTCCCTCGACGGGCGTCAGGACCCCCTCGGAACTTTCAAAGGTCGTCGCCACCGGAACCGCGGTTTCCGCGGACGGAGCGTTTTGCTGCGATGGCTTGGCCGCGGTTTTTTTGGAAAGACCGCTCGAAGTGGACATGGCTTTTTCACGCTGGACATTTAAATAGTGAACGCCCCAGAAAAGGAGCGCGATCCCCGCGATCGAAAGGCACCACACCGCGATCCGCGCCGCATGGCGTCTCCGTGTCGTGACCAACCGGAGAAGGCCCTCGATCCAACCGTCCCAGAAATTCCCCGTGCGGGCGATCGGCTGCGGGATCGCCGCGGCCGGAGACGAGGACGGTTTTTTGTAATAAGGTTCGGGCGGGCGGCTCGCAGCCGGCTGACTGATCACGACCTTGGGAGGCTCTTTGCGCGGGCTGTCGAAGAGGCCCGGCGCAGGGTCCCTGCCGGCCGGCGCAGCGAACGAACGGCCGGATTCCAGGGTCGGCAGTGAAGCTTTGGGAGGTACGGCCGGCGACGGGGCTTCTGTTTCCGTCGCGGACCCGCTCCGGCCATGATAATTCCCGTACAGCCGCTTCTGGATCTCTTCTTCCGTCAATTTTTTCATCGAACCGCTCTTTTTCCCGAATCCGCCGAGCAAACCCATGGGCCACCGCCTAGGCCGCTTGTTTTCCCGCCTTGGCCGAATGCGTTGAATTGTGATTGAGATGGAATGAAAATTTCAAAAGTTCAAGGGAGCCCAGCGGCACTTTCGCCCGCTGAACGAAACCGCGTTTTTGGCAGATCTCGATCGCGCGGTGCATCGCCGAGGTCGTCTTAAAGATCAGCTCGGAATAACCGACCTCCTGGCAAAAATGGATCGCGCGGTCCATGAGCTGCATACCGATCTTGCGTTTCCGGTACTCCCGGTCCACGAAAAGCCGGCGCATGAGCGCTACGCGGTCGTCCTCTTTTTTGATCCCGACCGTGCCGATGATCCTCTTGCCGTCGACGGCGACAAAGAACGCTTCGCCGAGCGCCCCGTAACTCGCGGGCAGACGCTGGAGATCCTCGGTCGGATATGCCGACGAAGAATCACCGAACTCCTCCTGCATGATCTTCGCCACGAGCTTCTGGATGGAAGGCTCTTCCCCCGCTTGATATCGACGGATCGTGATGGCCGACTGGTTCATGGGATCGGGGGTCCTATTTTTTGGGCTGCGCCGCTGCGCCCGCCGCCGGTTTCGCGCCCTTGGCCGGCGCCGCCGGAGCGGCTCCCGCGGCCGGTTTCGCCTCGGCCCCTGCCGCGGCGGCCGTTTCTTTCGGCTCTTTGGTCGCTTTGACTTTGATCTTCTGGCTCTTGACCTTCGGCATATTGTAGATCGAAGCACCCGCTTTCCAGCGTTTTTCTTTCTCAAGGCGGTGGAGCCGCTCGAGTTTTTTCAAAACATTACGGTGCTTCACACCGACGCTTTCGACTCTCAAACTGCGATGCTGTGACATAGTCCTGAACTCCTTCAAAACTTTGATGAACCAACATCGAACCCCGGAGGTTCGGGATGGCCGGCACTTGAGGAATCATTCCTTAAGTCCTAAAACGCGGTTATTATACTCATTCCCGGGCGATTTGCCATCAGGATTCTTCGGTTTTTGAACTTTTTCGAGACCGCGGACGCCGACCTTCCGGAAGAAGTCCCGGCTCAACCGAAAATTTTGTTGTCGAGCGCCTTCAGGAGGGCAAAAACGCAGTGCTGGGTATAATCGATCCGCTGTTCGTTGTTCACTAGCGACTGGCGGAACCCCCCGATCGCTTTCTCCGGCTCGTCGAGGTAGAAGGCATTTTCCTCCGTATATTGCGTCGCCAAAGCAAACCGCAGAGCGCCCCGGAGCGAAGCACGGTACTTTTCGGCCTTCTCCTTGTCCCCGCGCAGGACAGCCAGCGCATAGGCATCGTTGATGCCTTCGGCGTAGGAAGCCGTGGAATTCGAAGGGTTTTTCTTGAACCCCCCGAGGAGGTCTTTGTAGGGACTTTCCAGGGGCTGGTGGGTGTCGATCAGCCAATCGTTCATTTCATAGATGAATGCCGCCAGCTCAGGATCGGGCTGGTCCCGGTAAAGGAGGAAATAGGCCTGGGTCTGCCAGGGCACAAAAGCCGTGTTCTTGTTCCCCCGCCAGTAATCTCGGTAATAGGAAAAAGCACGCTGGACCGCGTCGCGATAGCGGGTATCTTTCGTTTCCTGATAGAGGCGCATGAGGGCAAGCATGGCCTCGCCGGGATAGTAATCGGTGCCGGTGTTCTTGTCCGAAAGGAAATAAGTCCGCAGCGAGCCGTCTTCCTGCTGTTGGCCCAAGATCCCTTCCGCCAAACGCCGGAGGAGTTCCTCCCGGTCCGGATAATCCGGCTGGTGGATCAAGGCCAGGACCGCGAAAGCGCTATAGGCCAGAGACGATTCGCCCTCAAGCTCGATGAAAGAGGTCTGCTGCTCTTCTTTCATAAAGCTCAGATAATGCCGAAGCCCCGCCGCGGAATGTTCTTTCAGGCGAGGATCTCCGAGAAAATCCCCCAGGGCCGCCATCGCCCACAACGCCGCCGTCTGGCGGACCTGATTGTTCTTGCCGGAATAGGCGTTCTTGCTCGGCAGGTACATGTATTCCAGAAGACCGGTCTCCGGATTCATCTGCCGCAGGAACCAGTCGCCCGCCAGGCGGATGCTCCGGCGGATGAGCGGCGGATCGATCGCCTCGACCGCAAGGAGCGGCTGATGCCGGTAAAGCTCGGTGATCTTCCCGCGGCGGTCGGCCAGGAAATTATCCGTCTCATAGCGGATGACTTCGGTCTCGGGATCGAGATAACAAGCCTCCGGCAAGCCGGCCTTTTGACAAAGTTGCCGGAGCGTTTTCTTGACCGTATAGTTCTTTTTGATCGCGACCGACGGAATGTAAAAAGCGCGCTTATCCCCGGATTCAACCTTCAGTCCATGAATCCCCCGCTCGATCTCCGGTTCCAGCTTTTTTTCACGCCCCACTGCTTGCGCGGTCCGGATCACGCTGCTCTGGTTTTGGACCGCTTCTTTGATTTGCTTGCGGTCCGCCCTCCCTTGTAAAGAGACTTGCGCCGGCACTTCCTTGCGGAGCGGCGTAAAATCCTCCGGCACCAGTTCGCCTTCGGCACTGATCCGCGTCCCTTCTTTCAGAAAGCTAAAGAGAAGCTGGGCGCTCCCTAACTCAGCGGAAGTTAACGAAGCCCCGAAACGGTCATCTTTAAGACATTTATCGACGGCTTCCCGGATATCGGCGCCGAGACGGTCAGGCGCGTCCCGGTCCGCCGACCCGCTCTGGCAGCATCGCGTTTTTCCGTCTAAAAGGACTGAAATGTAGAGTTTGTCATAATCCTTCCCTCCCAGCGGACCCCGCGGCGCCGGCTCCGGGAGTGGGGATCCTTTCTCGGAGATCCGGTCCAACATCTCAAAAGCTTCTTTCACCAGAGCTTGACGCCACGGCTCTTGCGACGTTTCAGCGGCGCCTATCGCCCATCCGCCCCCCAGGAAAAGAAATACGATAGCGCCCCGCATCCACGGAAAACCCCGGGGGCTTTTTGCGGTCCGGATGGGAAAAAAACTATTTCTTTGCACGCCCTTTTCCTTTCGATCGTTTTTTGTCCGCTTTCTTTTCGGGACCGGCGCCGGCAAAATCCCCCTCCGGCGCGATCAGACCGTTCTCATAAGCGCCCAGGATCGCCATGACCGCATGCTGGACATGATCCACGCGGACTTCATCCGCAGTGGCCGTGGCTCGAAAACCTCCCGCCATCAACGGCGCGGTCCCGGCGCCTTGCGGGATCTGCAGCTGAAGAACGACCTCCAATCCTTCCCGAACGAAATTCGCATAACAGACCGTGCGTTTTTCATCGTTGAGTGCCCGGGCCACTTCATACGCCCGGTTGATCCCTTCCACCAGCGAGGCGGCGGAAATACTTCTGAAGTTATAATTTTCGCAAGTATCCCCTCGCCCGTATTTAGACGTCAAGTAATCCGCCATTTCAAAAATAAATTCGGCATAACGGGGGTCCGGATCGATCCGGTACAATTTGGCATAGGCCTGGAGCTGCCAGGGAATGAAGTCGGAACTCGGTTGCATGCGCCAAAAGCCCCGGTAATAGGGAAAGGCTTTCTCAACGATCCTCTGGTACGCTTCACGGCCATACGTTTTTCGCATCTGCGCCAGCGCAAGCAAGGCCTGGCCCGGATAAAAACTCTGCGTTCGATCCGTTTTCGCGCCTTCGAGTTCGCCGGCAAACGACAGCGCCTGCCCTTCCGCGGCCCGCGCTTCCCCGGGAGCGGGGAAAAAGGACCTCAATTTCCCATGTGAGCTCTGCAGCGTTTGGATCCCTCGCGCCAGACCCTGGGCGATATCGGCATAGCGAGCGGGATCGAGTTCAAGCATGGCAAGGATCAGAAAAGCGGAATACCCCAGCTTAAGCTGCCCGGGAGTCATATTCAGATAGTAATATTGCCCCGGATAATCGAAAGCCAAATGATCGGAGAAAAAGTCGAGGCCTTTCCGCGCAAGCCGGAGCAGGCGGTCATCCTGAAGATGCTGAGCAAGCGACGCGAGAGCCCAGGCCGCCGCCGTTTCTCTCAAACGCCCCCCGGCCAGTCCGCACGAGGTCTTTTTCGTCTGGTTCGCATAATTGATGAATTCCTCGTTTTCGTTATTGAGGAACCACTCTCCGGCCGCCGTCAAAGCCGATTCGAAACGGCCGGGAGTAGCCCGACTCATTGTCTTCTCTGAGATCGAACCCGCGATTGTGATCGCTCCCCCCATCACTACGGCAAGAGATATCCCCATGGCCCCGACGAGATGCTGGATGCGGGATCGCCTCATTAATGAACCCCTATTTCGAATGTCTGAACCCCGGACTCAATATCCCGAGGCATGCTCCCATCAAAGCACACAATAATAACGACATATTCACATGGTCAAGCATAAAACTAATCGACGCATGCCCCAGGATCATCAATACCGGAACAAAAAAACCCATGCCAAAAAGAAACTGGAATCGACTTGGCGTCCTTTGGAGCATAAGAACAGACTCGATGAAAAATACTAGAATAAAAAGAAAATAGAACCAAGCGCCGAGACCCTCTTCCGCGAGAATGGTCAAATAATGGTTCATGGCTTTATAATCCGCCATGTAAACGTTTTGGGGAGAGGTTTTTTTGAAAGTCTTTCGGTACGGATAATATCCTTTGGTGCCGACACCCCACACGGGGTTTTCTTTGAACATTTCTACCGCATAGTTCGCCCCCCGAATATTATGCGCGAACGATTGCGGCTCTTCCATCTCATCTTGGAGAGTGCTGACCTCTTGCAACGTTGCCTTAAAATCAATGTTCGTTTTCAAAAATAAAAATAATAAACAGGCTATTAAAACGCATGGGATGAAGATCCGTCTCGATCGATATTTTAAAATACAGCCCCCTATGAATGTTATTACTCCCATGAGAAAAAAAATGATGGTCCCACGTGAATTGAACGCCAAAATCGCAATAAATGAACTACCAATGGTTAGGGCGGGTATTAAAATCTGAATCAGATGGATCTGCCCTTTAATCGGCCGCATCTTTTTTTCATCATCGAATTGCATGAAGGAATAAATAAAATAACTTATGGAAAGGAAGAAACCAACAGCGAGGACCTCTCCAATCCAGTTCGCGTGGAATCGATTAGAAATAAGGTATTTTTCAACCGCAGGATGGAAATAAAGCCAATCGGAAGCAAAGGGATTAAGCCGAATGTCATATGCAGAAAGACTTCCCCTCGTTATTAGTGAAGGCAAAGATAATGAGCATAAGAATAGAACCATCCCTATCGAAACCGAAACGATACCCACAGCTCGCTTTCGAGAAGCAGAAAACACATAAGCAAGCGCCATGGTTCCTAGACAGAAAAACCAGACGATCGGCTGCTGCGTAAAATTCTCAACAAGAACGATTTTTACGTCTTTGTCTGGCCCATTACTTGTCGCTGAAAGGAAATAGGCAAATCCCAATCTTATGATTTGGTAAATGCAGAATACACAAAACATCCCAAAACATAATGGGATTCTACGAAGGCTTAAACGCACATCGCTATTGGCGAAAACAAGAAACAAAACGAGGGTGGAAAAAACCAGTAAACAGCGCAACTCCGCTAACGCAAAAGAATCGTAACCTTTCGAAAGAAACAATGCTCCGAGCAAGGCTGAGAAAAAAAAATACGGAATTTGTCTCAGATGGCTATTGACCACAAAAAAATCGTTTTTCCAGACGCCAATTCTTTGCGGACCGAATCATTCCTGATCGACCCATTCGCAGCAATCACACCGGACCATTTTCTTCCCTTTGGGATCGGTCGGATCCAGTTCTTTCGCAGTTCCATTTGCTTCGCATATCTCCTCAGGCGCCGGTTCGTCTGGATCCTGCGGATTCTGTTCATCCGGATCAGGGCGGGTATCTCCGACAGACGAGCAAACTTTATCGCTTGAAATCCCACAAAGCTGAACCCCCTCGCCTTGGCAACATTTGTCTTGAGATTCATCATCCCCATCATCGGCGTCATCCCCCGGATCGGTGTCATCCCCATCTTCATCGCATTTACACCCGCCGACCCCTTGGCATCCGCACATGGTTCCTTCTTCCATCGCCTTCGCAAGCTGTTGAGCCATCTGTTTATGAAGGTTTTCAACCGAATCATTGGGATCTGCATCTTGCCCTTCCATATGACACGGCGTTGTTACACATCTTTCCGGTTTCGCAGGTTCTTGTTTTATTTCTCCACCCTCACCCTGGACCTTGCACATGCTCATCCCCGGACACGAGCAGTCTTCTCCCGGCGTATTGCAATTTTCGTCGCCCGGCTTACACCAGAATGCGCAGGGATTTTCGATCCCCCAGGCCATACAACGCGCGGTTTGGCGGTCATAAAGATGTTTCGTGCGTTCCGAATCGCTCTTCGACACGCATTCGCCGGTCCAATCACTGCCCCAGCTGCTCGATGGAGGTATCGGATCTCCGCCTTCAAGACAGCCTTCACCGATGAAACTCACATGACAGTAATTCCCCGCGGGACATTCGCTGTCCGCCGTGCAATATCCTCCGCCGCTTCCCGCTTTTTCGCAAACCGAATTTTGGCAGACATACCCCGCGGCACAATCCGTATCTTTCGCGCAGGAGGTCGATAATGAACAGGCACAATAGCCGGTCGTCAGATTGCATTTCCCGGTCCCTCCAGCAGAGGCACAGTCCGAATCCGCTTTGCACAGCGCGGTATTCTTTCGGCAATTTCCCTGCACACAACATTCGCCCGATCCACATGGAGCAGAAGCCGAACAAGCGTTGCCGAGCGGCTGACAAATCGGTTCCACCGCAGGACAGGTCGTTCCCTGGCAAGTCGGCTGAAGACAATATTCCCCGGGCTTGCATCGAACACTGCCGCACTGCTCCCCCGTCGTGTTTTCCTGACAGATACCGCCGTAAGTGCTTTTGACGCAAATAAGATTGCAAGACGCTGAAGAACCCGTCGTCGGACAGCAATTGTTATGCGAAGTGCACGGGGTGATCCCCGCCTGCCCAAGACAGTAGCCGAACGTATCCGCAGAGGCTTGTCTCTGGCAACTATACCCAAACGAGCAGTTCATGTCGTCCATACACCGCCCGCCGGTGGTGTCAAAAACGCAAGAACCCAAGGCATCAGATGGTTTGATCTTTTGACATTTTTCGTAATTTTTGCAATCAGCGGCCGTCATGCAAGTCCCGACAGGCTTGCAATCTCCGAGCCCCGCGCTGCTCTGGAAGCACACATTTCCCGCCATACAATGCGCCGTTTCACGGCATTTTCCCGAAGGAATATTTTCGCAAAGTCCGTAGTCGTCGGAAGGCGCCGTACGTTTGCAATACCCATTTTCACCGCAAAGAGAATCATCCTGGCAGGCATTGGCCTTGTTTTGGCATACTCCAGCAGCCCCTTCGGCACCCGCCTGGATACAGGATTCATAGGATCGGCACCAGCTGTCATCTTCGCAAGTCCCCGGCACACGGCAGCGGCCGACATTCTCCCGGCCGCTCTTGATGAAACATTCCTCGCCGGCCGAACAGTCCCCTGGAGTCTCGCATTGTCCCTCGGCCATCGGCGTGCAAAGCCCGAGATCCTTATCGATATCTTCATGGGCCAGGTATTGGCAATATTCCCCGTCTTGACACGGGTCCGAAAACTGACAGGCGTTCGCGTTCGCGGAACTCACCTTACAGACCCCGAAACGCTCGTTCGAAGAACTCCGGACGCATTCCCGTCCGCTTGGACAATCCGCATTGGTACCGCACTGGCCGGGCGCCGGCGTTCCGCAACGGCCGTAATCATCGGCAGCGCTGACCTTCATACAAACCGTCCCGGCCCCGCCGCAATCCGAATCGGAGCCGCAGCGCGCAGGATCCGTAATGCATCGCCCGTATTGATCGGCATTGCGGAATTTTTGACAGAGCTCACCATTCGCGCAACCGTCCGCGCCCTGGATATCGTAGCGGCAGGATCGTTCCGGATCGATCGAGCACTGCTGAGCAATGCAAACCATGCTTTCGCCGCAGTCGGCGTTCTCCTGACACTCGACATTCACGCACCGCGCGTCATAGCAAAACTGGTTCGCTCCGCATTCGCTGTCGGAGCCGCAACGGTCATAACACCGTCCGTCATAGCAGGCCCGCGGCGCGTCCGAGGGGCAATCCGTCGTGTAGGTTCCATCCCCGAGGTCGGTTTCTTGACAAGGTTCGCTGCAACCCCAATCGTCCGAGCACTCCGTCCCAGGCCCACCGCAAATGCTGTCGATCTTGCAATAGCAAGTATGCGTGGATGAGTTACACGCATGACCGGCCGCCGCACAATCCGAATCGAACGAACAGCGGTTTGAACGGTCCCCGACCACACAAGCCCCCCCCGGCTCCGAAGGCGAAGACCTGAGGCAAAATTGATCGCTCGGACAATCCGTATGCGCCGCGCATTCGCGGTCCGCGCAGCGCCCGTAGGGATCGCCCGGGCTGTCCTGTTTGCAGATCTTGGTCGGACTGTTGCAGTCCGTATCCGCCGTGCAATCGCCGGAAGACTTCCCGCGACAGATCCCGTATGCCCCCCCGCTCTTGTTCTCGCAAATATCCCCCGGCTTGCAGTCCCCGTCCGTTTGACATTCGCACCGCCCGGCCTCGACCGTGCCGCCGCTCACCGGCCCATCGGAACAGACGGAATAATCCTTGCCGGGCTTCACGCGGCAAACTTGACAGCCGGCACAATCGGTATTGGTTTGGCAGGTCTTGGAAGGATCCAGCTGGCATTTGCCCGTGCTCAGTTCACAGACTTCTTCCGGTTCGCATTCGCTGTCCGCGCGACATCCGTCGATACAACCGCCCTGAGGCGCTCCCGAGGTCGTCCTTTTACAGAACTTTCCGGCGGGACAGTCTTCGCTGCTTTGACAGCCCGAAAAACATTTTCCGTATTCGTCACCGACCGATTCCTTGAGACAATGCTGGCCTGACTCGCAATCTCCATGGGTCTCGCATTCACCGCTCGATTTTCCGCGGCACAAGCCGTAAGGATCCGCCGAATTGGCCTTAAAACAGCTGTCCCCTGATCTGCAGTGCTCATCTTCTTGGCATTCGCATCGCCCTTCGGGAACATCCGCGCCGCTCACCGGGCCATCTACACATTTTTTAGGACTTGCGGCCAAATCACATACCTGACAACCAGAACAATCATCTGAACGAGTGCATTGATCTCGATCTTCAGTAATGCATATCTTAAGACTGCCGGTCTGTTTGCAATATTGGCCTGAGGGGCAATCGGAATCGACGGCACAAAAGAGAGCGAACGCGGTGACGGGAAAGGATAAAAAGACAGTAGCGACAAGAACGAACTGTATTAACCGCTTATACAACTTCGACCCCTCCTTCCGGCTATTGCGATACTTCTTACAAATCTTTATTATCTTTTGTTAATACAACAATAGCCGACAAATTTTCAAAAAGCAAGGCCTACTTGCAGAATTTTTATATAGCAAATTCTAGCAATTTTAAACTGTCCGGTTTTCAACTTGAATGACGAAATCCCGGTTTTAAAACTCCCAGGCAAACGCCCATTAATAAATACAAGAGCAGCGCCATGTTGAAATTTCCGAGCATTTGACTGATGGAAGCATGCGCGAGGATCATCATGACCGGGCAAAAGACCGAAAGTCCCGCCATGAATTGAAAGCGGCTTCCGGTCCGCACGAGTCCCCGGACCGCGTAAAAAACAAAGGTCAGCAAAAATCCATAATAGAGCCATGCCCCGAACCCCTCTTCGGCCCGGATCAAAAGGTAATGGTTCATCGGATGAGCCGCCGCCAAGGTCGGTTCCACACGCCCCCGGTCTACTTCCGTCACGACTTTCGGAAAGACTTCCTCATATCGCCCGGTGCCCACTCCCCACACCGGCGCTTTTTTTGCCATGGCCAACGCCGCTTTCGCCCCGAGGATATTCTGCTGAAGACTTTGGGGATCCCGCACTTCCCGGCCCAAGGTTCTCACTTCCTGGATAACGGCCGGGGATGAGAGCGCAAATCCCGCCAGGGCGATGGCCAGAAGTCCGAGCCCCCACAGGACTTTTCGGTAATGCCCGTATTTGAGGAGGAGCCCCGCCGCGAACAAGAATAGCGCGGCCCCGAAGAAAAGGATCGTCCCGCGGGAATAAAAAGCAAAGACCGCCAAGCCCGCGAAGGCGATCACAGCGAGCAGGCTGACCATCTGAAGCATATTGATCGACATCCGGTTGGCCGAACGGCGGCGGACGGATTCGATATCCATAAATGCATAAATCAATAATCCCAGCGCGACAAAAAAACCCACGGCGATCACATCCCCCGCCCAGTTCCAATGCGCAAAGCGTCCGAAGATCATTCGGCCCACCACCGGGAGTTCGCTTAAAAAAGAAAAATAGAAACTGTGGGCACTGTCCTTGAGATAATCCTGCCCGCGAACGCTTGTGAGCCAGGGCAGGCAATTCACAAGGAGGAAGACCGTTCCATAGACCAGGGACCAGAGCAATGTCCGCACCTTGCTCCGGCGGGAGCAGAGGCCGTAGCTTATAAGGAAGAGAGCCAGGAAGAAGAACCACTCGGTGGATTGCCCGAAAACCGGCGACGCGCCCGCTTCGACGGCCTGATAGTGTTCGTGGCTTGAATGCATAAGCCGGATCCCCTGATACAGGAGGAAAGCCCCGAAAACGGTTCCCGCAGGTGACAGGAGCCCCCGGAGAAGGTTTCGGTCGAGGAAAAAACCGATTGCCACGCCCCCCATAAGGAGGAGGGCTCCGATCTTCCTCAATTCCACCGTCGCGGCATAATCGTAGCCGACCGCAAACAAGACGAGAACCGCATAGGCGCAAAAGAGGAAGAAAATCGCCTTCCGCATCACCGCCTGCGCGGCTGCAGCCAGAGCGCCCATCCGTCCCTGAACTCTCGGAGCGATCAGGATCGCGGCGTGATTTTGTTCCAGCGATGAGGTTAACATGGCTTCTTCGCTTTCAGACGATAATTACATTCTTCGCAATAGTAATTACCATCGACAACGCTGAACTTCCCCGTGCCATCGGCGACCATACAAACATCGATATCTTTTTCCTGTTGCGAGTCCCATTCATAATCAGGATATTCGCGATCCGGTGAATATTTACTTTCCGGCGCACAGCACTGCGAATGAAGCGTACGCGTCTTGGCGCAAACCCGGTCCGTGGGCGGAGCCCCATGAGGGATTTCCATTCCTCCGCAAACACGATCGCCCGCCCGGTAGGTCTTGATATTATCGATCGAGGACGGGCTCATGAGGGAGGCTGCACTGTCCGAGCACCACTGCCAGCTATTGGAGCTTTTTTTATAGCACGGTTTAGTACCCGTGATGCGTGTCCCCGACTTGGCCTGTGCGGTATAGGCGAAGTAATAACAGCCATCCCCGGCATAGCCGACATCCCCATAACCCGCCGCACACGTAGGAAGCGGGTCATTATCATCACCGCGCGACACACAACTTCCTTCCCCGTCTCGGATCTGACACCGCATTCCCTTGGGGCAATCCGAACTGCGCCTGCACCCATTTCCATCATCATCGTCATCGTCGTCGTCACCTTTGCCGCCACCGCCGCCTCCTCCGCCGCCGCCGTCATCATCCCCGCCGTCATCATCCCCGCCGTCGTCATCCCCGCCGTCATCATCCCCGTCGTCATCATCCCCGCTGTCATCATCATCGCCTTCATCGGACGATTTGCATACACCGCTGGCGGAGCCGCTTACAATATCGCATTTCATATTGCATGTTCCGTTTATGGTGATCGCGCAGCAATCTGCATCACTTTGACAACCCTCGGCCATTTTGCACACGCCTTTTCCATCGCTGATCACACAAGTATAGAAACACAGGGACGGTCCCGTGCAACAATCGGCAGTCGAGCTACAGCCCGTATCGATCGTCTCACACACCCCTTTCCCGTTAGTGATCTTACAAGTTTTGTTGCATGGAACTTGTCCATTACAACAATCGGCCGCTGTCGCGCACCCCGTATCGATCGTCTTACAAACTCCTTTCCCGTTAGTGATCTCGCAAGTTTTGTTGCATGGAACTTGTCCATTACAACAATCGGCCGCCGTCGCGCACCCCGATGAGATGCTAACGCAATACCCGGCCCGGTCGTCCGCGGTTTTGAATTCGCATTTTTGGCCCGTCGCACAATCCGTTTTGCTATAGCAGCGTCCTTCCATTTTATTCAAAACACAACGATACATGATCTTAGTAGTTCCAGTGCTGATATCCGGTACCGTGATCTGCTCGCCCCCGATATCGCACATTTCATGGCTCTCGCAATCACCTCCGGACTCACACAATTCTTTCTTCTCACAGGCCCCGCCGCCCTCAGGACAATACTGCCAGCTTGCCGGACATCCGTTCTCTTCCGAGCAAGGCCTCCCTGTGCAATTCCCGTACTGATTCCCCGACAGTTTTTCGCACATGGCCGCACCCTGGCATTGGCTATCCGTACTGCAATCCCCATAGCTTCGCCCCTGACAAATCCCGAACTCCCCTCCGTTCTTGTTTTCGCAGACACCGCCGTTCTTGCAGTCCAAATCTCCTTGGCACTCGCATCGGCCACTGGTGACCCGGTTACCGCTTACGGGCCCATTCACGCAAATCGAATAATTTTTCCCTTCTTTGGGACGGCAAACCATGCATCCCGAGCAGTCCTCATTGCTATCGCAGGTTTTCCCGGGATCGAATTCACAAAACCCGGTCGAGGTTTGGCAAACCTCTTCAGGCTCACAATCCGAGCTGCTCCGGCATCCGGATTCGCATTTCCCGTAACTCGCCCCCGGGTAGGGCGCTTTGCAGAACGTGCCCGCGGCGCAATCGTCATTGGACCCGCAGGTTGCCAAACAAACCCCGTAGCGATCTGAAAAATTCTGCTTATAGCATTGGCTGCCCGGCTGGCATTGCGAATCGCTTTCGCATCCACATTGGCCGCCGCTTCCCCCCGAAGGAGAATCCACGCAGGTCCCGTTACTGCAATATTGGCAGCCGGTTTGGCATTCCGCATTGGACCGGCATCCCGGCATGCACCCCCCTTTTGCGGCGTTCGGAGAATTCTTCTGGCAATATTCTCCGGCCGCGCATTGGTCATGACTTTGGCACTGCGTCACACAGCTCCCGACCTCATCCCCCGCATTCGCCTTTTTGCAAACCGTCCCGCTCTCGCAGTCCGAATCAAGGAGGCATTCACCGGTCGAAGGCCCGCGGCACACCCCGAGCGGCTCTCCCGGATCTCCCTTGATACAGACGTCCCCGGTTTTGCAATGTTCGGCCGATTCGCATTCGCAACGCCCATCTCCCGCGCCCGTCCCGCTGGTCGGCCCGGCCACACATTTTTTGATGCTTCCGACGAGACCGCAGACTTCGCAACCCGAGCAATCATTGTTGTTGTTGCATTCATTGGGTCTCACGAGACAAACCCCGAAGCCCGGTGTAAAAAGATGACAATATTTTTCCGGCGTGCATTCACTATCCGAGGTGCAGGCCCATAATGCATCTTGGGCTAAAAAAGCCAGCAACAAAGCAAAACTAAATGGTATGAAGCGCCGGTTCATTTTTTCCACCTCGGTTGAAGATTTTATATCTCATTCGATCCATTTTGATCATTTCCTTATTTGCGCTGTTCTAATATAAGAATTTGCATAAGTTTTGATAGAAATCTATTGAATTATGGCGAGAGGAAAAAAAGGCTATCCGGGAGGCAACAAAAGCCGTGGCCAGATCAAAGTCCCCCGAGGGGCCTAGGGAGCGCCCTTCAAAGTCTGCTTCGGCCGGAAGAAGCCGGTGCGAGAGATCCGTCTTAGCGGGTATGGCTGAACTTGGGATGGAGGATCCCGAGGCAGGCTCCCATGAAAGTGTAGACAAGGATGTTCATGTTGAAGTTCTCAAGGAGTGGATGGATCGTCGCGTGGCCGTGCACCATAACGAGCCAGGAAAAGATCGCTAATCCGATAATAAATTGATACCGGCTGGCCGCATGCAAAAGGCCGCTGATCACTTCCGCGAAAAACAGGATCAGAAAAAGATAATAGAGATAGGCGCCGACACCTTCTTCAGCCCATATCTGCAAATAATGATTCATGGCATAGTCTTCGGCCAAAGTCATTCGATGATCCGGTCGTAGTCCGGTTTTTTCTTGAATCAAGGGATATAAACGTAAATAGCCGTCGGTCCCGACACCCCAAACTGGAAATTCTCGGTGCATGGCTAAAGCGATCTTCCCCGCGTGTAAATTTTCACTAAAGCTCGTCGGGCTTTTGATTTCATTTTCCAGCGTTTGGACTTCCTGAAATGTCGATTTGAAACTCCCGCTACTAAAGAAATATCCGACAACGAGCAATCCGGCCATCCCCGCAGCCAGCCAAACCCTGGATGCCTGAAGCTTCCACAAGAGCACGCTGACAAAAACAAGAACAGCCATAACAAACCAACTGATGCTCCCGCGCGAAAAGAAACCCAGGATCGAGAGCGTTCCAAGCCCCACCGCCAGCATGGGGAAAAGGATTTCGAACAGATTAACCCGACTGCGGCTCGCCCTCCGGCTCCCTTCGCGATCGAATTGCACGAATGCATAAATAAATGAGGCCGCACCCAGGAACACTCCGATCGCGACGAGATCCCCCATCAGGTTATGCCAGGCGAAGGTGCCGAGAAAATATTTCGAAATTAATGGGTGACAATACAGAATCGGGAAGAAAAAAATCTGAAGCCCAGGAATAACGTAGCCCCAGCTCCCGTCCTGAAATAATGACGGGAGGTGATTCGCTATGAGAAAAAGAACACTCCCGAGGGTGACGCTGACGAGAGCTTTAGTGGGACGGCGCGATGAAAAAAGAACATAGGAAATTGTCATCAGCGAAAAATAAAAAAACCAGTCTAAAGGCGCCTTGGAATAAAATTGAAAAGGCTCCCAAAAAAGAACACGATCATGCGGTTGTCCCTTCGCAAAGAAAAGAACTGCCCACAAAAATCGCAAAATCTGGAATAGCAGCAATGCAATAAAACAACAAAGC
The DNA here is from genome assembly GCA_049324575.1 of Candidatus Omnitrophota bacterium. Taxonomy (GTDB): domain Bacteria; phylum Omnitrophota; class Omnitrophia; order Omnitrophales; family Aquincolibacteriaceae; genus JBMONI01. The sequence goes on from JBMONI010000004.1 coordinate 104,782, forward strand.
GCACTGCTAAGTGAGATGCCACGGCGGGGTTTTAAAACCCGAAAATTGACAACAAATAACACCAACAGAGCAAATGCCAACAGCATACGAAAATTCGCATGGTGTTCTTCGCCATGCTTGAAGGTGTGATTGTCGAATCCAAGCGCAAGGAACGCGATGGCGATAAAAGCACAGAACAGTACAAGATACCCCTTTGCAGAGCTGCGCAAATCATCCCCTTTCGCAATCAGGTGCCGATTAATTCCCTATCCTCACCTGCATGACCGTCGAGTTCCCTGCAATTTACTACTCTCGTTTTGGGTCTTTTTGGTACTTGCAGCAAAATAGTGAATCCCTCGAATTGCCTTCCGTACAGTGCCCGGCCCCTACATAGACATAATCTTTAGGCGGTGGGCACGAGCTGGGAAAGATCGAACCTTCGTCGCAAGTCGGAGTTCCGCCATTTTTGCTACACGGCTTTGTAACATCAATGCCACTTATCGCGCCATCATTGCACACGATTTTTCGCCGCGCCGGAGCCGCGGGCTCATCGACTATACATTTCCAGGAGGGGTTATCATGATCTTGCCACGGACTGACACACTCGGGCTCCCCCATGCTTGCCACCCCCCCATGTTTTTTACATTTTTCGTCCGCTTGTTCTTCATCACTAGGATTTCCTCCAGGAGGGTCCGTGGGATCTGTCGGATCTGTTTTAGGATCACCACCCGGAGGAGTCTTCTTGTCCTTACAGCAATCCGACGGTAAAGCAGGCCCCGCGCTTGCGCCGGGACATTGAGGTGTTCCCGTGCGCTCCTGGTTCGCGCCACATCCATTCTGGGGACTGCCTCCACTGGGACAAGTCGCTTTCGCTTCTGTATAAATCCTGCCTTTTGCATTGCATATGCAACCAGACTCCGCTTGGTTCGTACAGTATTCATCCTTTGCGGTATAACATTCCATGCCCTCACTACTCTGAGGAAGATTACTCCACGAATGAGCTCCCGTGCACTGCCTGGAAGGCGCACATACATGCTTATTTCCTCCACCTCCGCCGCCCCCTGCGCCTCCTCCCTTACCATCCTTAGCTGGCGCCGCGTATGTTTCACCCATCATGAGGCAAAAGGCGCAGAAAAAACACCCCACTATGCCCAAATACGTTCGTGAGATCTTCATCGTTTTCTCCTCCTGAGAGAATTTTTATAGCTTAAAAGAACAGAACTTTTTAAAAACATCGATGAGCGATACCTAGCATAAGTATACATGGCAGAAAGACTAATTTCAAATCGTTTAAAAGTAGTTCAATAGAGGGTGATTTTGAGCATTTTTCTCCTTTTTCTGATTAAAAGATCTTGATTTTTTTTAGGCGTCTAATTTTAAGTCCTGGGATTTGGAGGCTTCCCCTCTTCCAGAAGGGCGTAGGGCGCACGAAAGTGTGCCCTGCGGTTGGCTCTGTGGACTTCCGAAGAACCCCTTCCCTGATGCCTTCCAACCAAAGAGCGGTCCGGCACTGCAACGGAAGAATATCGATGTTATCCATACAGGGCACGCGGAAGTGTCCCTACGATCTTAAAAAAACTTTGGAAAATAAAGCCGTTAGCGCACGATGCTGCGAACGAACGCATCGCTTGGGGCAAGGCCGCTGGACTGAAGGCTCTCGAGGGTCTTTTTCGCGGTCGTTTTGGATTCGAAGGCATTGGCGCAAACTTGATAGTACTCCCCGCTCGGAATGACAAAGCCGTCAAAACCTTTCTCTTCCAGTTTCTGGATCTGGCGGGTCGCGGCAGACTCGGTCTTGTAGGTCAGCACCTGGATCGTGTATTTGCCGTCCTGGCGGCGTTCTGTGATCGTGCGGGTCGCGCGCGTCGTCGTTGTTTCACTCTGGAAGGTCGTGACCACCCCATCCCCGGGGATTGCCGGCGTTTCCGGTTCACGCACGGAGTCCCCGTCGATCTGGACCGCCGGCGCGGCGACCGGCTCGATCACATTGACGCGCATCGAGGCCAGGCCATCGACCTTGGCGCGGAGATCCTCGACCTGGGCCGTGTATTTGGCTTCGATCTTTTTCACCGTAGCCGCGGCGCCCTGTTTTCCGGCGTCATAGCCCGCCGAATAGACCCAGACCCCGGCGACCATAGCGCCGATTCCGAGAAAGAGAAGATGATCCAGCCGGAAGGTTAATGAAAAACGCTCGAAAAAAGGCGTTCGCGGGACCCCCATTTTCCGGGGCAAGCTGCTGGCAACATCAAAAAGATCGGCCTGGCGGCCACGTAAAATTTCCATGGAATAATTTACGGCAAAGGTCGCTCAAAACATAAGCGCTTGGCCGCAATTTTCTTCCGAGGGTCTCGAAATCGATCTCCACAATCCCAAACCGGGGCCCAAACCCCTTGTCCCACTCGAAATTATCCAAAAGGGACCAATACAGATAACCGCCTACGGGAACCCCTTCCCGCATGGCCCTTTCGACCCATTCCAGATGCCCGCGGATATAGAGTTCGCGTTCCGCGTCGGTTTCCGTGCAAGTACCGTTCTCGGTGATCACGATCGGAAGTTTCATCCGCTTCAGTTTCTTCAGGAGCTTATAAAGCCCCTTCGGGAAGAATTCCCAGCCGAGCACGTTTTTCATGACCCCCGGCTCGGGAGGCTCATCGAGGCTGATCTCCCCGAACTGGCGCATTTGGCTCCACTCGACCATGCGGATGCGGTGACGCATGTAATAGTTGAGGCCGATGAAATCGAGCGCGCCGCGGTGCGGCAGAAATTCGCAAAAACGGCCGGGAAAGAAAAGAAAGCCCGTCCAGACGGCCTGCAGGAAAAGCTCGTTGAAGAACCAGTGCCGGAGGCGCGTCACGAACCGGTCGGCCAGAGAACCGCGGCGGCTCGGCACCATATAGGTCATGTGCTTCGCCACGCTCACCCAAACGGGGCCCCAGCCCTGGATTTCATAGATCTCGTGGATCGCGCGGTAGGCCCGGACATGCGCCAGGATCATGGTCCGGAACACCCGGGCCATTTCATCGATCGATTTGTGGCCGGGCGGCCAGACGCCGAGATAATAAGCGTGCGAAAGATAGACGACCGGTTCGTTGATCGTGATCCAGACGCGGACCTCGCGACCGAAGCGCAGGACGGCCCGGCGGACAAAGGCGGTGAAATCGTCGACGGCGGTTTCGGCGAGCCAGCCCCCTTTCCGGGCGAACCAGACGGGATTGGTGAAATGGTGAAGGGTGACGATCGGTTCGATCCCACGCCGCCGGAGATCGGCCAGCATCTCGCCGTAGCGGCTCGCGGCCGCTTCGTCCCATTCGCCCTCCCGGGGTTCGAGACGGCTCCACTCGATCGAGAAACGGTAAGCGCTGTGCCCGAGCTTCTGGATCAGGTCGAAATCCTCGTGAAAGCGGTTCCAGTGGTCGCAGGCCGCGCCGGAATGATGTTTGACGCCGCCTTCGGTTTCCCATCCCCACCAGTCGTTATTGCGGTTATTGCCCTCGACCTGATGCGCGGCCGTGGCGCTCCCCCAAAGTTTCGGAAGCGGTGAGGCGGTCGGCAGGAACGGGCTCATTTCGCGAATTTGATCCTTGAAGGCGGCCACCAGATGAGGACGGCCTTGCCGATCACGTTCACGCGCGGAACGAAACCCCAATGGCGGCTGTCGGAAGATTGCGGCGAATTATCGCCCAGGACGAAAAAATTCCCCGCCGGGACCTTGAACTCGGTGTCGGCGCGGCCGTAGAGCCAGTCGCTGCGGTTGTAATAATAATGGTCCGCGAACGGCGGCTCCTGAAGCGCTTCGCCATTCAGATAGACGATCCCCTGCCGGATCGAGATCCGGTCGCCCGGAAGGCCGACCAGGCGCTTGACGAAATCCTTGCGCCGGTCGAAGGGATATTTGAAGACCAGGATGTCGCCGCGCTCGGGCTCGTGGAAGCGGTAGGAGATCTTGTTGACGAAGATGCGGTCCCCTTCCATGAAGGTCGGTTTCATCGAACCCGTGGGGATCTTGTAGGGACTCATCAGATAGGTCCGGATCACGATCGCAAGCAGGGCCGCGATCAGGAAAGGCTCGCCCCAGTTCTTCCACTTCAGATAGAGCCAGCGGCGGAAATCCCGGCGCATGGATTGCCAGTCCGCGATGACTTTTTCGCGGTAAAGGATCAAAAGCACGCACACGAGAACAGGGATCAGAATGCTCATCTTCATAAAAACCAGCGCCCTTCTTGTGGATTCACTTCCCGAACGTAAGTCGTCCTGTCACAAAAAAGCACCCAACATATCACCCCGGGGGTGATATTAGGTTCGGGACTATTCGTCGACCCGCAAGATCGAGATAAAAGCTTCCTGCGGCAGATCGATCTTGCCGATCTTTTTCATCCGCTTTTTGCCTTCTTTTTGCTTCTCCCAGAGTTTCCGCTTACGGGTAATGTCTCCGCCGTAGCATTTGCCGGTCACATTCTTCTTCAGCGGCGCGATCGATTCCCGCGCAATGATCCGGGCCCCGACCGCCGCCTGGATCGACACCTCGAAAAGCTGGCGGTGGATCACTTTCCGCAGTTTCTCCACGAGCGTCTTTCCTCGGTGATACGCCTGCTCCTTGAACACGATACTGGACAGCGCATCCACCGGCGAACCGTTCACCAGGATATCGAGCTTCACGAGCAGCGAGGCCCGGTGGCCGATAAAATCATAGTTCAGCGACCCGTAGCCGGCCGTCATCGATTTGATCTTGTCATAAAAATCCATCAGGACCTCCGCGAACGGGATCTCGTAGGTGAGCATCACGCGCTCCGTGTCGAGATACTCGGTGCTGATATAGGTCCCGCGCCGGTCCTGGCAAAGCTGCATGATGGACCCCAGGTTCGCCGCCGGGATCATGATGTGGATCTTGATATACGGCTCCTCGATCCGCTCGATCTCCTGCACCGGCGGAAGCCGCGTCGGACTTTCGATAAAGAACGGCTCGCCCGTCTTCGGCACCACGCGGTAGACCACGTTCGGCGCGGTAATGATGAGCTCCAGGTTGAACTCCCGCTCGAGGCGCTCTTTGCTGATATCCATGTGGAGAAGTCCCAGGAACCCGCAGCGAAAGCCGTGCCCGAGCGAATCCGAGGACTCGGGCTCGTACTGGAAGGACGAATCGTTCAGGCGCAGTTTCCCGAGCGCGTCGCGCAAAAGCGGAAAATCCTTTTCTGCGATCGGATACAATCCGCAAAAGACCATCGGCTTTACGTCCTGATACCCCTCGAGCGGCTTCGCCGCCGGCCGCTCCACCAGCGTCACCGTATCGCCGATCTTCACGTCCGCGATATCCTTGATCCCGGCCACGAGGTACCCGACCTCCCCTTGCGCCAGCTCCGCCACAGGCTCCGGATTCGGATTGAAGATCCCGATCTCTTCGACCTCATAACGCCCCCGGCTGTTCATCATCAGGACCGCATCGTGAAGTTTCACCCGCCCGTCCACCACGCGCACATACACGATCACCCCTTGGTAAATGTCGTATTTCGAGTCAAAGATCAGGGCCTTGAGCGGCGCCTCGATCTCTCCCTTGGGCGGCGGCACTCGCTCAATGATCGCGTTCAAAACGCCCCCTGCCCCTTCGCCCGACTTTGCGCTCACCGCAATCACAGTCTTTTCCTCGACGCCGAGGAATCTCGCGATCTCCCCGCGAACCTTGTCCGGATAAGAGGTCGGCAGATCGATCTTCGTAACGACCGGGATGATCTCGAGATTGCGGTCGAGTGCCAAATAAAGATTGGTCACTGTCTGCGCCTGGATCCCCTGGCTTGCATCCACCAGCAGCAGGACGCCCTCGCAGGCCGCCAGGCTCTTGGAAACTTCGTAAGTAAAGTCGATATGGCCCGGCGTATCGATGAGGTTGAGGATATAGTCCTTGTGACGGATCCGGACCGCGCGGGCCTTGATCGTGATTCCCCGTTCGCGCTCCAGATCCATATCATCGAGAATCTGGTCACGAAACTCGCGCTTCGAGATCGCCCCCGTATCGAGGAGCAGACGGTCGGCCAGGGTCGACTTGCCGTGATCGATGTGCGCGATAATGGAAAAATTCCGGATCTTTTGCGGGTCGGTCATGAGGGCTTCATCGCCTCTTCCCGCAGTTCCCGGATCGCCTTCGCGCGGTCCTTCAGGCCGAACACCGAAGTCCCGGCCACGAGGATATTCGCACCGGCCCCGGCAACCTTCCATCCCGTTCCGGGATTGATCCCGCCGTCGACCGCGATGTCGCCCGGAAAATGCGCCCGGATCTCGGCGATCTTCGGCACGACGCCCTCCATGAACGACTGCCCGCCGAAACCCGGCTCCACGGTCATGACCAGGACAAGATCAACCAGGCCCAGGTAAGGTTCGATCGCCTTCGCGGGGGTTTGGGGCCGAAGCGAGATGCCGGCCTTGACGCCCCGTTTTCGGATTGCTTGGAGAGTTCCGAGAGTATCTTTGGACGCTTCGACGTGGATCGTGATCCAGTCGGCCCCGGCCTGGATGAACTCCTCGACATAACGGACCGGCTCATCGATCATCAGATGCACATCGAGCGGAAGCTTCGTCGCCTGGCGCATGGCCTTGACCCCAAGCGGACCGATCGTGATATTCGGCACAAAATGCCCGTCCATTACATCGACGTGGATGAGGTCGGCGCCCCCCTTTTCAACGTCACGGATCTCCTCCGCCAGTTTCGAGAAATCGGCCGAAAGCACGCTCGGCGCGACCAGGATCTTTCTGCGTTCCGTCATGATCTCCTTACCCTTTCAGCGCGGCTACAGCCCGCCCGATCGTATCCACTTTGGGACCGAGGACCGCCATCCGCATTTGCCGTTTGGTGAACATCGCGCGAGCCAGCCTCCGGATGCCGGCGGGGCTCACGCAGGACACAATCTTACGTATCTTTTCAGGCTCATGCAACTTTTCCTCGTACAGAACTTTTTCCCCGAGCCACAGGGCATGCTCCAAGGTGTCTTCGAGCACGAAATCGAGTTGCCCGAGCAGATAGTCCTTCGCGCGCCTGAGTTCGGCTCCCGGGACAGGCTCCCGGGCGATCCTCCGGAGCTCCTCCCAGACGACCCGCACCGCATCCTTGGCTTTGTCCTTTTCCACACCGCCATAGACCGTAAAAAGACCGGTCTCCTCAAAAAACTGGACCTGGGTACGGATATCATAGGCCAGGCCGCGTTTCTCCCGGACCTCTTCGAAAAGACGGCTCGACATATTCGCCCCCAAGAGCACGTGCAAGACCTGGGACAGGTAACGGTCGTGGTGATGTTTGGAAACTCCCGGAAAGGCCATCACGAAATGAATCTGTCCGATCTTCTTCGGGACCAGCCGGGGCCGGCGGGCCCCTTTGACGGATCGGGCCGATTCAAAGCCCGGGATCCCGGGCTTCCGAAGTCCTGCGAAAGCTTCCCGCGCCCAGCGCAAAGCCTGCCGGTGGCCGACATTCCCAGAGAACCCGATGACCAGGTTGCGCGGTTGATAGCGAAGCGCTTGGTACGCCTTGAGATCGCCGTCCCCGATCCCCGAAACGCTTTCGATCTCGCCGGCGATGGGCCGGCCGAGCGGATGCGCGGGCCAAACCACTTCTCCGATCATTTCCTGGACATAGGCGGAAGGCTGATCGCGATACATTTTGATCTCCTCCAGGATCACCCCCCGCTCTTTCTCGACCTCCTGCGGATCGAGAAGCGGCTCGGCCACCATGTCCGCCAGAACGCCGAACGCGTTCCCAGCATCTTCGGCCCGCACCTTGGCGTAATAACAGGTCGATTCCTCGCCGGTATAAGCGTTGAGAAGCCCGCCCGAACCTTCGATCGATTCCTTGATCTCGCGCGCGGTCCGGGTCCGCGTGCCTTTGAAGACCATATGCTCGAGAAAATGGGAGATCCCAGCGAGTTTTTGGGATTCATAGCGGGACCCGGTCCGGACCCAGATCGCAACGGTCGCTGACCGCCGGTCCTTCATGGGGACCGTAAAAACCTTGGTGCCGCTGGGAAGTTCGGAACATTCGTAGTGCACGGCTTTATCCCGCCCGGTTCCGGAAGTGGTCGATATAGTTCTGGAGGATCCGCTGGGCCGCGAGCTTGTCACGGACTTCCCGCCGCTTCGTTTGGCTCATGCCCGACGCGAGCAGCACGCGGTCCGCTTCGCCCGAGCTAAGGCGCTCATCCCACAGGACCCATTCGCACGGGACCGCCACCTTGAGACGTTCGACCTCTTCCATGACGTGTTTTGCCGCGATCGAAACTTCACCTTTGAGGGAGACCGGAAGCCCGACGACGATGCGGGAAACCGCATAATCGGCGCAGATCTGCTGGAGGGACCGGATCAAAGCGGGACGGTTCCCCGCCTCAAGGACCGCATGGGGCGTCGCAACCCCGAGAGACGTTTCAGCCAAAGCGATCCCGGCGCGCTTCGTCCCGAGATCCAGCCCAAGCCAGTGTGCCATGCCCGCGCTCACCGCCGTTTGACGGCATCGAGCATGTTTTTGACAAAGCGCAAAGCGCGATCACAGCCGGCGCGTCCCTTCTGGAGTTCGCGGATGATCGCACTGCCCACGATCACGCCATCCGCCGCGCGGGAGAGAACGGCCGCCTGGACCGGGTCGGAGACGCCGAAACCGATCAGGATCGGAAGTCGGATGACGCGGCGGAGTTCACGCGACCGCCTCTCCACTTCGTCCGATAAGGTCTTCCGGGCCCCGGTCACGCCGCGGACGGAAACGTAGTAGATAAAACCCCGCGAAAGCTTTCCGATCCGTCCGGCCCTGGCCCTGTCAGTCGTCGGAGAAACGAGAAAAACCATCGGAAATCCCCGCCGCTGGCAGGCTTGGCGGAATCCGGCTTCTTCTTCGATCGGGAGGTCCGGGATCAAGACCCCGTCGAATCCCGCCGCCTGGGCGTCGCGAAGGAATTTCTTTTCACCGTAATGGAAAATCGGATTCAGGTATCCGAAAAAGACGATCGGAATCGTGACACCGTCCGCGCGAAGTCTTTTGACAAGGGAAAAAGCGTCCCTGAGGCGAACACCGCGCCGAAGGGCCGCTTCGGAAGAAGCCTGGATGGTCGGTCCGTCGGCCAGCGGGTCCGAAAAAGGAAAACCGAGCTCGATGATATCGACACCCATCGCGTCGAATTCGCGGATGAGCCGCTCGGTCGTCCGCAGGTTCGGGAACCCGAGTGTAAGGAACGCGCAGAAAAGTTTTTGCCGGCGCCGGAGGACCTTGCGGATCCGTTGGCTCAGACGGTCAGGCTTCATAGCGTATCCATTTCCGGATCGTGTCGATATCCTTGTCCCCCCGTCCTGAAAGACAGAGCACGACCGTTTCGCCCCGGCGCGTCCGGGGCATCCATTTCTTCAAATAGCCGAGCGCATGCGCCGGCTCAAGCGCCGGAAGGATCCCTTCCAGTTGGGTAAGAAGCTGAAATCCTGCGAGCGCTTCCCGGTCGGTCACCGCTACGTAGCGCACCCGCCCCGAATCCTTGAGGTACGAATGCTCCGGACCGACCGAAGGATAATCGAGCCCGGCCGAGACCGAATGCGCGAGCTGAACTTGCCCATCGGCATTTTGCAGAAGATAGCTTTTCATCCCGTGCAGGATCCCCGGACTGCCTTTGGTCAGGGTCGCCGCGTGTTCCTTGGTCCCCACTCCTTTCCCGGCCGCCTCGACCCCCAGCATGCGGACCGAGCGGTCTTTGAGAAAAGGATAAAAGAAACCGATCGCATTGCTTCCGCCTCCGACACAGGCGATCAGGTAATCCGGAAGTCCCCCGATCTTCTGGAGGCAATCCCGCCGCGTTTCGTGCCCGATCACACACTGAAAATCCCGCACGATCTTGGGATAAGGATGGGGGCCGACCACGGAGCCGATGAGATAATGCGTATCTTCCACATTCGTCACCCAGTCGCGGATCGCTTCATTGGTAGCGTCCTTCAGGGTCTTGGACCCCGATTTCACCGGAATCACTTCCGCTCCAAGCAGTTTCATTTTATAGACGTTCAAGGCCTGACGGGCAATATCGACTTCCCCCATATAGACGGCGCATTTGAGACCGAAAACCGCCGCGGCCGTCGCGGACGCCACGCCGTGCTGGCCCGCTCCGGTCTCGGCGATGATCCTCTGCTTCCCGAGCCGCTTGGCAAGGAACGCCTGCGCGATCGTGTTGTTGATCTTGTGCGCGCCAGTATGACAGAGATCCTCCCTCTTGATGAGGATCCGCGCCCGGCCGAAATGTCCGGTCAAATGCCGCGCCTCATAAAGCGGGGTCGGACGTCCGGCATAATCCCGCAGGTACGTTTCGAGTTCACGCTGGGCCCGGCGGTCCTTCCGGAACGCCTGGTAGGCTTTTTCAAGCTCGGCCAGCGCACGCATCAGGGTCTCCGGGACATATTTCCCCCCGAAGATCCCGAAATGGCCTTGCCGGTCCGGCAAAAGATTTTGAGATCGTTTTTGTTTCATAAGCTCCGCACCTTTTCGATCGCAGAATTCGAGACCCATCCGCTTTCCCCGCTCACAAGATTGATCCGGCTCCATCCTTCCCTTTCATCGACGACGTAGACCCGGATCCCCTCGCCGACGCGGAAGGCGATCTGATCGGTCTCGGAAGGCCCGTACCGGACCTGCGCCTCCTTGGCCAGGATCACGGCTTTCTGGAAGATATGCGTTTCAAAATGTTTCCCCACGAGCAGCATGAGCGCAAGGAGCAGAAAGACCCCCGCGATCTGGCGCTTCCATCCCCATGCGAACTGCTGGCGGAAAAAGAGAGCAAAGACCCAGAGGATCATCAGCACCGCAAAAGCGGCCATCGTCACGAGCATGACCTCCCGGCTGGTCACATAACCCAGCAAAACCTCGGCCATCCGCAAATACCAGTTGCGCTTGTCGTCCACGCGGTAGCTCAAAAGACTTCGGACATACCGGAGATTCTCGCGCGCGTCACGATGCCGGGGATCGGCCACCAGCGCCCGCTCATAGGAAACGATCGCCTCTCCCAAGGCATTCTTCCGGTAATAGGCATTGCCAAGGTTATATTGAAAAGCCGCCTGGCCCGGATACGCCCGCGCCAGTTCGGTATAGATCTTGATCGCCTCCTCAAATCGTTTGTTGCGATAGGCTTCGTTCGCCTCCTGAAAACGCGCGCTCTCGTCGGGCGTCTGCGCCCGGAGTTCGCCGGAAGCCACGAATCCGACCCCGATCCCGATCAGGATCAGGCCCAGGGTCCGAAGACCTGCTCGCTCTCTTCTCGAAAAAAACCTTCTCCCCAGGATCATTTTCTCACCTTGTCCACACGTTCGATCGTCTGCCGAAGGATCTTCATGGCGTCCTGGCGGATCTGCGGCGGCAACTCCTGTTTCCCGAACCGCGATTCATCGCAAATACGATACACCTCGAGAATACTCTGATAAAGCGGGTCCGCCGTCCCGAGGGTCTTCTGAAGCTCCATTTCAATATCCATGCGCGTCGTCCCCAGGGTCGAAAGCCCGAATTTATCGCTCAAGAACTGTGTGAGCACCTTATCAATCTCCTCGAAATACGCCAGGGCCGACTCCGGTTTCGAGGCGCCCCCAAGCGCCCTCAGCTTCTTGATCCTCGCCTCGGCCTGGGAACGCGCCAAGCGCCGCCGCTTCAACGCCTGGTCCCGGGAAAAGAGCTTCTCTCGTTGGGCGCGCAGAACGGCCAGGAACCAAAGCAAGACCAGGATCCCATTAAGGGCCGTCAGGATCCTCAAGACCCCCGCAAGCCTTTCGTCCGAGGACCGGCGCGGAAATCGCTCTTCGATAAAGCGAATGTCCTCACCCTCTCGTTCGATCTCCTTTTTGAAAAGCTCGCTCTGGCTCAGGGATCGCGGCATGGAAAAGGTCTTATCTGACGGCTCCGCATGGATCTGAAACTCCGGCGTCTGCAGCGTCTGATATTGGCGGAGGACCGGATTGAAATACGCAAAAGTCAGCCGCGGAATGAACCAGTCCCCAGCTTGGGTTGGAATGAAGACGATCTCGATATTTTTTCTCCCCCCGATGATATTGCCGGTCTTGAAAAGTTCCGAGGTCGTATCCGACTCATAGACCTTGAAATTTTTGAGGTCCGGCAGTTGGGGCTTTTTCAGGGTCTCGATATTGCCCTCCCCTTCGATCACGATCTTCATCGTGATCGGCTCGTTCTGCTTGACCGATTCATGGTCGATCGTCGCCGTAATCCTGAAATTCCCAACGGCCCCCGTAAAATTACCCGGCTGGCCGGCCGCGGGGAACGGCTTCACTTCGACTGGGATCGGCTGGGTTTTCAATGCCCGGTCTTCACGACGCGAAAAAAATCCGGACCCACTGAAAAAGCTGTCATTGAAAAACTCGTCGAAAACGCTGTGCGCCTGCGGCTCCTGCCGGATGGAAGCCTTGATCTTTCCGGGCTGAATGGTGTACTGGGCCGCCTCGGTCGGGAACAAGGCGATCTTGCGGATATCGGCCTTGATGTAATTCTTGCCATTGATCCGCACGGTCTCGCGCTGGACATCACGCCCCATCGGAAATTCTTCGATCCAAAAACCGCTCAGTTCCGGCTCCTCCGAAAAACCCTCGTAGCGCGTATCGTAACGGGTATAAAGCGAATAGGTCAGCAGGATCTGCTCATTCGGATACACGGAATCCTTATCCACGGTCGCCTTGACGAAAATATTGGGGTCATCGACCTCTTTCAGGTTCATCTGGGCGCTTGTGACCGGGGCCGTTGCCGGAGCGGAACCGGATCCCGAGGTGGGAGGCAAAGACGCCGGCTGGCGGGGCGCGACGGCCTTCGGGCTTCCCGTGACCGCAACCGTCATGGCCGGGGTTTTGTAGGACTGTCCGCTCACCGTCAATTCGATGGGCGGGATCGTGAAACTCCCGGCCGCTTGCGGGATCAGCGTGTAATTGAATTCCACCTTGGCGGTCTGGACCCCGTTGATAAAAGAAAGATGCGAAGCCCGACCGGTATAGTAGGTATCCACATTCGGGATCGATTGAAGGCGGGGGGCCTGGACATTGCCGGAAGCGCCCGTCACCTGGATCGTCAGATGGATGTCCTCTTCGACCTCTGCCTGTCGCCTATCCAGCTGAGCCGTGACCGTCACGTTTTCCGCCATGGCAGGCATGGCAAAAAACGCAAGACTCATACCCAGGATCAAGATCGAAGATTTACGCATAGTGTGCCAGATCAGAGGGATTTTAGGGGAATCATAACTCAATGTCAAACAACGAGTTAAGCTTTGGATCCTTCCGGGTAAGCAGTTCCTTCAGGGCCTTCAGGCCGGCGGAATCCCGAACGCGGGCCGTCACGGTATACCCTTTCTCCTCAAAGCAAGGCGGGGCTTCGATCCGGATATCCCGTTCCCCTTCCATAATCCCCGCCGCAAGGTCGTGGAAACGTTTTTCATACCGGCTCAGCTCCGGAAAGCGCATGAGGCGGATCGCGGCCAGCAACCGTTTCCCTTTGAGCTTGGGCTGGAGATCCGGATGCGCGAGGATCTTCGCGACGGTTTCACTCTCGAAGATCGCTTCGATCCCGCCCGGCCCTTTCTTTTTTAGATCGAAAATCCAGTCACAACACTGCGCCCATTCACTTGTTGTCAGCGCCGCGCGGCCCAGAATCGTCCGGGCCAAGTATTTCTGTTCATTCACGTTGAACCGAAGCAGACTCGGAAGCGCATGGAACGGAAACCGCCCCGCATGAACGGCCTCCAGCACCGAAGACTCGACGCGCCCGGCCTCCGCATAAAGCGTGAAAAAGTAATGATTCGGTTCAACGCCCAGAGCCGGCAGTACGGCTCGGGTGACTTCGTCCTTATCCAGCCCGAATTCCACGAGCGCCTTGCGGACCGCGACCACGCGATCAAGCTCGTCGGAGATCCTTCGCCAATTCCATGCGAGGGCCAGGACAAAAGCGTCTTTGCGCGGAATCTCGCGCGAGAGGAGGATCGCGGGGATCGGATCGATCCCTGCGCGGAAAGCGGCCAGGCTGCGCTTGTGTCCATCCAGATATTCCCCCGCCGACGAGACAAGCACCGGCTGCAGGACCCCATGCTGACGCACATGCGCTTCGAGCGCGGGGTCCTCGAATCCGTAGCGGAGGGCATACGGGCCCTTCCCCGGATCCCCGCAAGGTTTCAGGAGACGATAAGAATATGCTTCCATTGTTCCTCGAGGCCCGGAATATCCGTCCCAAACGCCTCCGTGATCGCCTCTTCGGGTCCCGGGTCTTTGGCGTAGGTTTTAAGCAGCTGAGTGATCTTGAACATCCCGTATCGGTCCACCAGAAAAACCGTCAGGTGGAACGTCTGCTGATAAAAAAGACCGGCATACAGCCAATCTTTTTTCTGCGAAAGGTCCCGGGCCGAGATCACCTCGTCAAGAGAAAGAAGGGATCGGACCCGGACCGCGGCGTCCAGGACCATGGTATCGATCTTCCGGTACTGATTCTCAAAATACTGCGCCAGGCCTTCGTTGATCCACGGAGGGGCTTTCCCGCCCGACAGCGCGGCCACAAAAGCATGGGTCATCTCATGGACCGTCATCGCACGCAGCTCCTCCCGGCTCCGATCGTTCCGGTAGGCGGGCAAACGGACCTTGCCGTCATAGACCGCCGCGATCCAATGCGGCAGTTGGACGATCTCGCGGAATTCTTCTTCGCCATAAAGCAGGACCACGATCGGGCCCGCCGGCTTCGCTCCGAGTTCCCGGGCGATCCGGTCATAGACCTCTTCCAGGTCCGCCAAGAAATCCTTCTCATCCCCCGCCGAGCCCTCTTCTTGGTATTTCAGAACGAATTTTTCGGTCGCCACGGTCCGGAATTCCTTTTCGATCCCTTTTTCACGCGAAAGCCGCTCGATCTTCTCCCGGAGCGGTTCGCTTCGCTGGATCAAATAGGCCTTTTGGTAGAACTGGCGGGCCGCCTCGACATCATGCTGCTGATCGCGGATATCCCCCATGAGTTCAAGCGCAAAATAACTGCGCGGATCAAGCCCGATCGCTTCTTGCAAAGCCTGTTCCGCGAGTTCCATCTCGCCTTTCTGGAAATATTCGACCGCCTCATTGTAGAACTCGACCACAAGCGGCGCGGTCGGGACTTTGGCTTGTCCGGCATGGGAAAGATAAAAGCTTTTGATCTGGCGCATCTGCTCGTCGCGGATCTCCTGCTGGGCCTCTTTCTGCGAAGCGGACGAAGCGGGACCTTCTGCCCCGAGTGGGCCTCCGACGAACAGGCTGAAACAAAGCAGAGCCGACAACGTTTTTTTTCTCATACCGCTGAACCTCCCAGCACAAAGGCTTTCGCCCTCCGGATCCTTTCTCCGATCGGCGGATGGTCGTAAAAGATCTTCGCATAAAGCGGGTCCGGATCGGGATCCGACAAATTGATCTCGCCGAGCTTCTGCAGGGCCCGGATGAACGCTTCGGGGTCCCGGCTTGTCTCCAGCGCGAATCGGTCCGCTGCGCGTTCCATCCGTCTCGAAAAAGCGCTCTGCAGCGGGATCGTCAGGGCATTCATCACGAAAAGCGCGAAGAAAAGCAGGGGCATGTGGAGAACATCCGAAACCGGAATCGCCGCCGCCAGAAAAATCCGGTTGAGCGTCCAGAAGAAGATGCCCGACAAAACGGCGCTGAAAGCGACCATTTTCCAGATGTCCCGGTGCCGATAGTGCCCGAGTTCGTGCGCTAACACCGTTTCGATCTCGGGGATCGTGAATTTTTCAAGCAGCGTATCGCTCAAAACGACCCTCCGGCTCCGCCCGATCCCCATGAACGCGGCGTTCGCCTTTTTCGTCGTTTTGCTGAGATTGATCGAATAGATATTCTCGACCGGCATCTTGGACCTTTCGGCAAGTGCGAGGATCCGTTGCCGGAGTTCGTCGTTCGCGATCGGACTGTATTTGTAAAACAGCGGCACGATAAAGACCGGAAACAGCCGCCCCATCAGGATCGAAAATCCCGCATAACCCAGCCAAGCCCAAAACCACCAGTCGGTTTCCGAACAACGGATCAAAAAATAAAGCAGTTCGACGAGGATCAGGGCGATGGCAAAAGAAAGGCCCGCCCGCTTCAGGAATTCCCGCGCCCAGGCGGAGAGGGTTTGGGTCGTCAGCTGATATTTCTTTTCGAGGACATAACCGCCGTAAAAAACCAGCGGCAAGTCCAGGACAAGCTGGGTCAGGGAGAAATAAAGGAAATAAACGCCGGTCACCCCAAAAGCGTTCTCGAACGGGCGCATGGCGAAGTCCTTCAACAAAGCCGACCATGGCGAAAGATAGATGATCAGAAGCACGGCCGGCGTGAAAAAAAGGTGAAACAGCGTCAGTCGCTGGCGAATCCGCTGATAGGCTTTGGCTTGGGGTAGTCTCCCTTCAGGTCCGGTCATCGCCATCTCCGCATTTGAATTCAGCGAAAAGCCCGAAATGATCGGACGGATAGATCCCTTCGCTATCCGCCCGGTTGAAGATAATATCGGCTTTTTCGAGGCCAAGCTCCAAGGGGAAATCCCGGAAGAAAAGATAATCCAGACGGCGGTCGGGATAGCCGTGGCTCGCTGTAAAAGGATTACGATTATCCCAGGTGTATCCAAGCTCCCCTGGATGCCGCACGGCATAGGCGTCTATAAAACGGCTCTTTTCCTTCATCCATTCGATCGGTGGCGAACCCGCCGGCGCGTTAAAATCCCCGGCCACAAGAACCGGCTTTCCCTTGTGGTGCCGGTCCAGATACGCGACAAGCTCTTGGACCTGCGCCAGGCGGGTCTCATGTTCCGGAAGGCGCCAGGCCAGATGCGTATTCACCACCACGAACTCCTGCCGGTCCCAGGAAATCCGGGTCGCCAGAAATCCGCGGGTATAGGATTCTGCCGGAGACTGGGTCTGATAAGGGCGATGATCCGAATCGATCACTTTGCCACGCGTCAGGGTCAGGAGCCAGCTTCGGCGGTCCGAATAGGCATGGTCCCAGTGGAACCCTTCCGCGATCCTCCGTGCGAAATTTTCATCCTGGATCTCCTGGAAACAAAGGACCGCCGGCTTGAGCACTTCGACTTCCCGGAGAATGAGCTCCCAGCGTCTTTGCCATGGCCCCTCGACATTCCAAGTGTTGAGGGTCAGCACCCGGAGATCCATTTCAAAACCCTTCGGCGCGCATCGCCGCGAGTTCCTGGATCATTTTCTCCCGCACATGGCGTTTCGCCGACTCCACAGCCTTCGGCCCCAATCCAACCTTGACGGGCTCGAGGACCGAAACGCGGAAAACGCTCCGCCGATTCACGAAAATGGACTTCTTCGGCATCGCGGTCCCGGTCCCGTCGATCACGACCGGAAGGATATCCACCCCTTCGACCGAAGCCAGCTGGAAAGCCCCGCTTTTAAAGGCATGGATCTGGCCATCCGGCGTCCGCGTCCCTTCGGGAAAAAAAACGACGCTGACTTTTTTCTTGAGCATGAACGCGCAGCGTGCGAGCGCTTTGCGCCCGCTTTCGCGGCTGGCCCGGTCGACCGGGATATAGCGCATCGCGTGCATATACCAGCCCATGAACGGAATGGAAAAAAGTTCTCTTTTGGCAAGATAGACGATATGCAGCGGAATGGCATAGATAAGCGCCATGATATCGAGCAAGCTCTGATGGTTCACCACCAGCACGTAGTTCTTTTTCCGGTCGATATGGCGTCGTCCCTTAACCCGGATCGTCCAGATGAAGGTCAACGTAAACAGGACCTTCGCCCACGCGATCGCGACGATATGGGTCGTCCGCCGGCTCCCCCGGTCGATCAGTAGGGATACCGGGAATACGAACAACAGGCCGAGGATCGCGGAAAACAGCGTATCCACCGTGACGACCGGCCACATCCAAAAAGCCAGAAGAACGGACTGCCAACGGGGAATGTGTAGAGGATCATGCTTCATCGAAAGGCGATTTTAACGGTTCGGAAGCCAAAAATCGATGCAAATATGGGCGGAAAAAACACCCCCCGGAACGGCCTTACGCGGCCGAGGCCATCTGGCGGATCGTGACCAGAAGTTGATCCAACCGCTCATAGACATCACCCAATTTCTCACGGTTGAACTTGAAACGCGGGATCATGACATAGCCCGCCCAGTCCTCGCGCAAAAGCACGCCGGGGAATTGGGTCTGAATCGCTTCTCCGAGCTTGGCCAACGCCATGCTGATCCAAGTCTCACCGGCCACATGGGAAAATCCTTCCAACGAATCGCGGTCCGAAACAATCGCGCCCGGCTCGGCAATCGCATCCGCAATATCCGCGAATTGCTGCGAAGCGATCGGCCCCTGCAGCAGAATGAACGGTTGAAGCCCGCTCGTGCGCTGGTTCAGAGGACGGGTCCATTGGTTAACGGCAGCAAGGACGAAGGTTTTCTGGGTCGGTAAAATCGCTTGGATCGCCAAGCGGTTCCTGAGCGCTGGCGGGATTTCCTGCATCAGAACATTCACCGCCGGTCTGTCATCTGTCAATGCGACAACAAGCAGGCGGTCATCACGGGTTGCCTGCATCCACGCAACCATATCGCGAACTTCAGCCCTTGTCGGCATTCCATCCCGGATCGCGATCAAATTAGCGGGCGCAGAGGTCACCCAAGCCGGAAGTCCGGCAGCGCCCGTGTTTCTGAGCCCAAGCTGTTCCATGATCGTTTCGGCTCCCGTGCCCAGGGGAAAGATCCCGTGAGTGGGCCCAAACCGATTACCAAAAGCCCGGCCCCAACTTGCAACCTCGGAAGAAACCGGAGTCTCGGCAATGAAGGAATTGATCCTCAATTCCGCGCGCCGAGGACCGGGAGCGAAAACCACTTGCTCCGTCACAGGCGTCGCTCCAAAACGTCCTTCAGACCTTAAAACGACAACGATCTTGACGCTGGCCGCATCCAAGATCTGCACGCTGAATTGCCAGGAAACATTTCCTGCCCGCAAGGTCAGAATTTTCTTCGCTCGGTCAAGCTCATATCGAAGTCCTAAATTTTGGCTGGCGGTAAGTTCATTGAGTTGATCGAAGACCTGATCGCTCACCGCTCCCATTTTCATCAATTCCCCGGCGATCACATCGCTTAAGGGCTGGAGGCTCGCCTCTTGCCCCAGGGAAACCGCATTCGCGATCTTGGCCCCGGCAAGGTTGGCGACATCGAACATGGTCTTATGCGTGCCCAGCATGGTCGCGAGATAGGCCGAACGGTCGCCGGCCTGCGCCATGCGCGGCGTCAGGACTCCGTAGCTGACCTCGTCCGCCTTGAAAAGCTCCATCAGCCCCTCGGTGTGGAAACCTCCTGTCACCACGATGGCTTTCCGGGCATTGCGCGTATCCATTTCCTTTTTCATGCGTTCATAAAAGGTCGTTTCACGGCGATTCGCGTATTCATAGAATTGGAATGCCGCATTGAAGACGGAATTGATCTTCGCTTTGGAGGCTTCGAAATCATCCAGGCTTTTCGCGAAACGGTGTTCGGTCAAAGCCCCCGCCTTCTCCTGCAGTTTGACAAGGCGGTGATAGACCGCATCGGGCTGGATCCAGTCGTAACGGTAAAGGGCCCGCTCCCATTCCTTGCGGGAAAGTTCGAGCCGTAGAAGTTTTTTGACAAGTTCAATGTCGCGGAAAAGGTCGAGCAGGTTCTTTTCTTCCTCGGTCTTGGTCAGTTCGACCAGGATCTTCGAAAAGAGACGGTCGATCTCTTCGAACAACGCACCGCTTTCGAGTTCGCTCCGGAGGATATACGAACCGGCCATCAAACTAAAATTGGGGTAGTCCTGAAATTTGAATCCTTTCGGGCCCGCGGCATCCTGAAGTTTTTCAAGCAGGTGGCGCGGAGCCTCCCCGCGGTCCCGTTTGGCCTTCATATGGATGCGCTGGACCGCCTGGTCGTCGATCTCCCGCAGGCCTTCGAGGATCTCGCCGGCGATGCCCTGGGCTTGGAGGAATTGGAGCAAGGCTTCTTTTTCGGCCGTGACCTTTTCGGGCACGATCTCGGTCTGCATTTTCTGGATCACCAGAAGCCGGGTGATCTGCGGCCATTCCACCTGCGCAAAGAGGCTTTCCAGGTCGAGCCCGATATATTCCTTGGCCCCCTTGGCAAGTTCCTGCAAATAAGGCAGGAATTCCCGGCGCCCGTCGGAAAAACTTTTCCATTCGCGGATGAGCTTGCGCGTCGCGGGCCGGAACATCCTTGAGGAAAGGAGATCCACGCGGGCGTCGAACACTTCCGCAAAAAGGTTCGTCAGATTTTCCTGGCGGTAGACCTGCAGGAAGGCCGCGTAATTGCCGCGGTAAAGATCGGCCTCTTCGATACCGATCGTTTTCATCCCTTCGGGTTCATCGAGCAGATAAAGTTCGGGCCCCGACATAATGCCCTTCTTGGTCAGTTCATCCGCGATGCGGCTATTGATTTCCGGATCCGGAAAGAATTTCAGGTCCTCCGCTTTTTGCTCCCCCACGCCGCCTTCGACGAACAAGAGATCAAAGCCATATTCCTTGCGAAGGAATTTCAGGATTTCCTTGATCCGCACCTGGGCGTCATAGTTGCCGTGAGCATCCTGGATGTGAAGGACAAGGCGCGGTTCGAGTTTGGGCGGCGCTTCGTAGATATCTTCGACGGTCGCGAGGTCCTGCGGGATCTGGATCTGGAAGATCTGCGGCGTTTCGACGACTTTGCGCACGTCGATCCCGGGCTGCGGCAAAGAAAAAGCCGCATCGCTTGCGACAAAGATCGCAGACGTCAACACGGCAAGCGCACGCCTAGTTCGTATCCCCATAGGTGCTCCCGTCTTTACAAACACATTTATTATCTCTTAAAATAAAATATACATTACGGAAGTAGAAATATCAATAGTTTACAAAGTATTATATATTATTATAATTTCTTATAACGATATATCTCGTTATGTGATAATGAGTTAGAGAATTCCTGCCAGATGTTGATACGCGGGGCTTAACGGTTTCAAGGCAAGATCCAGTGCAGATTTAAATCTCCACGGCCGGTGTGGAAATTTCTTTTGGGGTGGCTCTTAGTCGAATTCGATCTCAATCTCGTCGTCGTAGGAGGTATCCCGGATACTCGAGCGAAGATTCCCACCCTTTCGTCCATTCGCTATCTGGTAGAGCGTGGAAGGGATCTCCGAGAGAAAACGGGACGGAAGATTGTATTGACGGGAACCGTAAATGTGCCGTTCCCGGGCATAGGAAAGTGTCAGTTTCTTTTTTGCGCGGGTGATCCCCACATAACAAAGCCGCCGCTCTTCTTCGAGCTCGCCGGGAAGTTCCCCAAAGGTCTTCACGTTCGGAAAGATCCCCTCCTCAAGACCCACAATGTAAACGAGCGGAAATTCAAGTCCTTTGGCCGTATGGAGGGTCATCAGCGTCAGCACATTGGTCCCTTCCTTCCAGGCGTCCAGATCGGTCATCAGCGAGATCGATTCAAGGAAACCCGCCAAGGTGGGCTTTTCGCCCTTCTTTCCGGCGTCTTCCTCGAAATCATCGATCACGGTCAAAAACTCTTCGATGTTCTCGATCCGGGACTGAGCCTCGATGGTCTTTTCGCCGGCCAGGAATTCCAGATACCCCGAAAGTTCGAGGACCTTTTCCATCAGTGCCCGTGGAGTCAGGGTCAAAACCCAATTGCGAAGCTTTTCGAGATGTTTGCGGAAGGACTCCAGCGAGGTCTTCGCTTTGGAAGCCAGACCGGCGATCGATCCAAGCTGTTCCAAGGCCTGGCCCCACCCGATCCCTTGGGCCATGGCATAAGTCCCGATATCTTCCAGGGTTTTTTTTCCGACCCCCCGCGGCGGGACATTGATGATCCGCTTCAAACTGACCTCGTCATGCGGGTAGGCCAGGACCCGCAAATAGGCAATCACATCCTTGATCTCCCTGCGGTCGTAAAAACGCGTCCCGCCGATGATTTTGTACGGGATATTCGCCCGCCGCAGGCAATCTTCGAGGATCCTGGATTGCGCGTGAACGCGGTAGAAAATGACCTGATCCGCCAAAGTCGCCCCGTCACGAACCTCCCGTTGGACTTTCGCGACGGTCGTTTCGGCTTCATCCTTTTCATTCATGGCTTCGAAAAGCGCTATCTTTTCGCCGCCTTCTCGCTCGGTCCAGAGGCTCTTCGCTTTCCGTTCCCGGTTGTGCCGGATCAGCTCGTTGGCCGCGTCCAGAATGACCTCGGTCGAGCGGTAATTCTGTTCCATTTTGATGACCCCGCTCTCCGGATAATCCGTTTCAAAATTGAGGATGTTCCGAATATCGGCCCCCCGCCAGGAATAGATGGATTGGTCGGGATCGCCGACGACCGTGATCTTCCGGTACCGGCTTGCCAGGAGATTCACGAAACGGTATTGGGCGTGATTGGTATCCTGATATTCATCGATCAGGATGCGCTGAAAACGCGTTTGCCAGGACTCCAGAATTGGGGGGCACCGGTCAAAGAGCGTGACCGTCTTGAGGATCAGATCACCAAAGTCGCAGGCCTTCAGGGCTTTCATCTTCTCTTCGTAACGCTGGTAGATCTTGGCCACGGATTCTTCGTAGAGATCGCCTGCCTTCTCGGCGTATTGGAACGGAGAGATCAGATAATCTTTCGCACGCTGGATCCGCTCGCGCACGCCCTTGGGATGGATCTGCTTTTCGTTCATGTTGAGCTCCCGCAAGCATTCCTTGATCAGGGTCAGCTGGTCGTGCTCGTCGTAGATCGTGAAATTCCGGTCGAGGTCGATCGCGGGGCCGTCCATGCGGAGGATCCTCAGGCAGGTCGAGTGGAAGGTGCTGATCCAGACGCTTTGCTGAACCAGTTTTTCGACCCGAAGACGCATCTCTTCGGCCGCTTTGTTCGTGAAGGTCACGCCCAGGACCTGGAAGGCCGGAACCCCCCGCTGGATAAGATAGGCGATCCGCCGGGTCAGGATACGGGTCTTGCCGCTCCCAGCGCCGGCGATGATCAGAAGCGGCGTCTCCGGCCAAGTCACCGCTTCTTTCTGTGCGGGGTTCAGCCCTTCAAGGATCGGATCGCTCATCCCTCACCTCAAAAATCGCTGTCGTCGATCCGGTATCCCCGGTCAAAGACTTCCTCGAAATCATAAATATCGACGAAATCCTCCAGCTTGTCCTCCGGCTGTTTGCGAAGGAAGCCTGCTTCGACTAGCGCAAAGACGATACGCCCGAAATCCTCGGTCTTCGTGATCCCCCAATGATTGAGCACGGTACGGGCCATGGGCCCGAATTGTTCATGAGCATAATCGCGGATGCCCTCGAGAAGTTCACGGCCGGAGACATGGCGCGGTTTGGGAAGTTTTTTGACCGTAAAATTGAGGGCGGACATGAGAAAACTGTACGCCTCGAACTTGTACTGGCTGTTCTTTTCGAGCAGCTGGCTCATCTTCTTCAAATACCCTTCCTGGTCCTTCATGGAACTCCTCGCAGATCGGGATATTGTGTCATGGCATTTCGTTCCGCCGTAAAAAACCGCTCGGGCTCCCAGTCCGCCGGCTGAAGCGCCCTTCCAAAAACCTCCGCAAGCCCTTGAACGATCGCCCCGGGAAGATCCCGGCAACCAGACCTCCGGGAAATCTGGATCGAACCCTGATGCAAAAGCCGGCCGGCCGATCTTTTTTGGGCGCCCCCGACGACCTTGCGCCCCGCGGCATAAAGATCGTCCAGGACCGGGGCCCGGAAGCACTCAAGTCCCGCCGGATCTTCTTTTCCGGTAAAGAAAGCGGCGTCGATACCCGCTCTCTGAAGTCCGCGCCGAACCCCCTCATGGATCTTCCGATAACTTTCGCGCACCGAAGCGAACGAAGGATCGTGTTCTTTCCGTGCCGCGATCGAAAAGATCAGGTCCTTGCCGTGTTCGACGATGCCTCCGCCGGTGAGGCGGCGGTAAACGGACCTCCTCGCCTTTTCCTTGATCGGTCGAATATCGGTCATATGCCCAATCGAAATACAAGGTTGCGAGGCGAAATAAAAACGCAGTACCGGGGTTCTCAGGTCCGTATTAAAGAGCAGTTCGTCGAGCGCGAATTGGAACGGGATCTCCGCCGAGATCGTAGAAAGGAGCCGCCAGTCCGGCATGGTTCATCCCGCGGATACCGGCCGCGGTTCCGTGGTGCGAAGGGTCCCAAGATAATCGCGATAGGTCAGAATAGGCTGCCGCGCGGCCTGCACCTCGTCGGGACGATGGATCGGCATGTGATGCGGCGCGTTCCGGACCGTTTCCGGGCAAAGATCGATCTCTTTGCGGATCGCGATCAGGGCCTCGACAAACCGGTCCAAGGTCTCCTTGGATTCCGTTTCGGTCGGTTCGATCATGATCGCGTCTTCGACGACGAGCGGGAAATGAACGGTCGGCGCATGAAATCCCATGTCCAAAAGGCGTTTGCCAATATCGGACGCATGCAGATGTTTCTCTTTGAAGACCTGGGAGGTCATCACGAACTCATGCATGCAAGGTTCGTCCACGGGGACATCATAGGTTTTTTTCAACCGGGACTTCAGATAGTTCGCGTTCAGGATCGCCGCTCGGCTTGCTTTGCGAAGACCGTCGGTCCCCAATGTCCGGATATAGGCATAGGCCCTTAACAGGATCCCGAAATTGCCGAAAAAGCTCCCGACGCGCCCGATCGAGGATTCCCCTTTTTCGATCAGGCGATAGCTCTCCCCCTGCTTCACGACCCAAGGAAGCGGAAGGAACGGCGCCAGAAAATCCTTCACCCCGACCGGCCCGGCCCCGGGTCCTCCGCCGCCATGCAGCGTCGAAAATGTCTTATGAAGGTTCACATGGACGATATCAAATCCCATATCGCCCGGGCGTGCGAGCCCCAAGAGTGCGTTCAGGTTCGCTCCGTCATAATACAAAAGCCCTCCGGCTTCGTGGACGGCCCGCGTTACTTCAAGGATCTGCTCCTCGAAAAGGCCCAAGGTGTTCGGGTTCGTGAGCATCAGGCATGCAACATCCGGCCCCAGATGCTTTTTGAGATCCTCCAGATCCACGCGCCCGCGCGCATTCGAACGGATCTGGATCACCTCGTAGCCCAGCAGCGATGCACTCGCGGGATTCGTTCCATGGCTGGAGTCCGGGACCAGGACTTTGTTCCGGTGGCTTTCTTTCTTGGCGTGATGATAGGCGTGAACGAGCATCATCCCCGTGAGCTCTCCATGCGCGCCGGCCGCCGGCTGGAGCGTAAAGCGGTCCATCCCCGTGATCGCGGCCAAATATCGCTGGAGTTCTCCCAGGATCTCGAGGGCCCCCTGACAGGTCGCTTCCGGCTGGAAGGGATGGACCTTCGAAAATCCCTCGAGGGACGCAGCCCACTCATTCACCTTCGGATTGTATTTCATCGTGCAGGAGCCAAGTGGGTAAAAATGCGTATCGATCGAAAAATTCTTTTTGGAAAGATTGACAAAATGGCGGACCGTTTCAAGCTCGTTCATTTCCGGAAACGCTAAAGCGCTCTGACGGGCCAATGCGGAAGGAATCGTGCGCTCCGCCCCCCGGTCGCACTTCGCATCCTGGAGCTGAAGCCGGACCCCGGATCGCCCGGGCTCGCTTTTCTCAAAACTGAGCCTGTCGTCGGTCGAGATCAGCATGATCGCAACGCGCTGGCAAAACGATCCAGCTCCTCAAAGGTCTTGGTCTCGGTCGCGCAAACTAGGAAGCGGTCCTTAAGATCCGGGTAAAAAGTCCCGAGCGCGATCCCCCCGAGGATCCCCTTTTTTTCAAGCGCGTCCAGCAATTCCGCCGCATTCCGCTCCGTGCGGACCGTAAATTCGTTGAAAAGCTCGGTCCCGAGATCGACCTTCAGCCCCGGGATCTTTGCGATCTTCTCCCGCAGACAAGACGCCCGGGCCCGGTTCATTTTCGCCACCTCGGCCATCCCATTCTTCCCGAGAAGTGTCATATACACGCAAGCCGCAAGCGCACAAAGAGCCTGATTGGAACAGATGTTCGAATAGGCTTTTTCCCGGCGAATGTGCTGTTCGCGCGCCTGCAAGGTCAAACAGAACGCCCGTTTTCCGTGCGTGTCTTTCGTCATGCCGGCGATCCGTCCCGGCATCTTCCTCATCAAAGCCTTCGTCGTCGCGAAGATCCCGAGATACGGGCCTCCAAAACTGGCCGGAATCCCGAGCGGCTGCCCTTCCCCAACCGCGATATCCGCCCCCCATTCCCGGGGAGTTTTGAACAGCGCAAGGGAAAGCGGATTGAAGATATGGACGAACAAAGCGCCGGCCGCATGAGCCGCTTGGGCGATCCCGGTAAAATCCTCTACGACCCCGAAAAAATTCGGAGATTGGAGCAGGACCGCCGCCACCCGGTCATCCAGCTTGGCCTGGAGGTCTGAGCGGTCAAGCGTTTGGCCGTTCCCGAAAGCGATCTCTTCGATCTCCGTATGGGCCCCCGCCAGATAGGTCCGGAGGACTTCCCGGAAGTGAGGATGGACTGAACGGCCGATCAGGATCTTCGACCGCCCCGTATGCCGAAGCGCCAGGATCGCAGCTTCCGCCAGGCTGGTCGCACCGTCATAATGGGAGGCGTTGGAAACATCCATACCGGTGAGCTCGGCGATCAAACTCTGGAACTCGAAAATGGCCTGCAAGGTTCCCTGAGAAGCCTCGGCCTGATAGGGCGTATAGGCGGTCGCGAATTCACTGCGGCCGGTGATGGCAGCCACTGCCGTCGGAATGAAATGTTCGTAGGCCCCGCCCCCGAGAAACGAAAGCTTTTCGCCGGCCGGACGATTGCGGGCCGCAAGCGCCCTCATATGCTTCTGGATCTCGAGTTCCCCCATCGGCCCAGGAAGCTCGACGGAAGGGTCCCTGAGCGCTCCCGGGATCCCTTGGATCAGGTCCTCGAACCGTACCGCGCCGATCTCGCGGAGGATCGAAGCTTCATCCCTATCGGTCATGGCGAGATACGGCATTTATTTTTTCCCAGCCTCCAACGTTTTCTGATAGTCCCCGGCGCTCAGCAACTGATCCCATTCGCCCGGAGCCGACATTTCGATCTCGAACATCCACCCCGCTCCATACGCATCCCGGTTGATCGTCCCCGGATCGGACTCGAGCGCCGGATTGACCGCGGTGATCTTTCCGGACACCGGCGCATAAATATCGAACGCGGCCTTGACCGACTCCACGACCGCCGCAGGCCGACCTTTCTCGACCGCCTTGCCCGCAGCTGGGAGCTCCACAAACACGATATCCGATATCTCTTTTTGCGCGAACTCGGTAATGCCAACACGGAGTTTCTTCCCCTGTTTTTGGGACCATTCGTGGGTCGCGGTGTATTTGAGATCAGCGGGTATGTTCATGGACTCTCTCCCTTGTTATTTTTTTCTTCGATAAAAAGGGAGCGCGACCGCGGCCGCATCGCAGCGCTGCTCCCTGACATAGATCTCGAACGAACTTCCGGGCTTGGCGAATTCCATTTCGACCAGCGCCATCCCGATCGGCTTTTTGAAAGTAGGCGAAAAACTTCCGCTCGTAACCGTCCCGATCGTTCTTCCGGCATGTTCGATACGGCATCCTTCGCGCGGAATCCCTCGC
Source organism: Candidatus Omnitrophota bacterium (assembly GCA_049324575.1). GTDB lineage: Bacteria > Omnitrophota > Omnitrophia > Omnitrophales > Aquincolibacteriaceae > JBMONI01. Next base: position 132,312 of record JBMONI010000004.1, read on the forward strand.
CCCTGGACTTCCCATCCGATCAGCGTTCGGGACAGCTTTTGCGCTGCCGCATAGGCTACAGCCTGCCGCCCCCAAAAGGATTTCTTCTGGAGATCGACCGCCCAGCCAATGCCGGATTCGCTCGGCGTTGTATGATCGTTGAGCTCATGCCCGTAAAGAGGCATTCCCGCCTCGAGGCGCAAGGTATCGCGAGCACCGAATCCCACCGGCATGAGACCGGCTCCCGTGCCATGCTGGAGGAAAGATCCCCAAAGCGTTTCCGCTCGATCCACATCGGCCAGCACCTCGAATCCATCTTCCCCCGTGTAGCCGGTCCGGGCGATCAGCCCATCCTCGGTGGGAAGAAAGCGGTAATAGCGAACCGTACCCAACTCGACTGCAAGCGCCTTTTCGACAATCCCCCGGGCCTCAGGCCCCTGGACCGAAAGCAGGCATTTGCGGCCGCCCAGGTTTTCGAACCGAACGTTCCCTTCTTTGCCCAGATAACCGCTTTCTCGGATCCGGTCGCGGAACCAAGCCTCATCCTTCTCCGTATTGCCGGCGTTCACAATGAGCCAGCACTCTTGGCCCGGAAAACGGTACAGGATCACATCATCCACAACCCCGCCTTCGGCGTTCAAAAGAGGCATATAGAGGGCCCGGCCCGCTTCAAGGTCGAGGACCCTGCGGGGCAAAAGGGTATCGAGAAAATCGATCACCCGATCCCCCGTCAGCCGGAAGATCCCCATATGGGAGATGTCGAAAAGTCCTGCTCGCTCCCGGACACAAAGATGCTCGGCGACGATCCCGGAATAATAGAGAGGGACTTCCCAGCCGCCGAAGCTCCCGAAGCGGGCCCCGGCCTGCTGGTGTTTCTCATGCAGTGGAAGTTTGTGGACCAAACCTGTATCCATGGAAGACATTAAGCCTTGCGTCTTTCTCGAAATAAAATGAACGTGACATTATAATTCCATAGACCGAAAATGCAATGTAAAACAAAAACACCCGTTATATAATGCCCTCATGGAACCCGACACCGGCAGTATCCGGCTTCTGCAGTTCATGATCTGCGAAAAATTCGAGCCCCTCAAAAACGACGGCTACCGAGTCGAAGGAGTCCGAAGCAATCTGCATGTTCCTTCCTTCCCCGCCGTCTTATCGGATTATTACCTTGTCACTTGCTGGCGCAAAGACGAGCGGTTCCACAAAGAAGTGATCGAATACGCGGTCGATGGCGGGCCCCCTCTCAAAACCCCTCCGATGGATATTGAACCGGTCCGCGATCATGTGATCTTCCGTTGGCACAAACACCGGTTCCCGGAAAATCTTCGGATCGAAAAACCCTGCACCCTTTGGATCCGCGTCGCACTGGATTGGAATGTCTGTCTCGAAAGCTATCTTCTGATCGAGCAAAACGTTTAACCGAACGGCGGGTCAAAAATAATTGGCGATAAGGTTTTTGGCCCCGGCGACGATCTTTTCGGCCAAATTCCTCGAGCGGGTCAATTTCAAGCGGTCTTCTTCCTTGTAAGCGAGCCAACAGAACATCCCGAGGAGAGGCGCATAGAGCGGCGCGTGGATCATCTCAGGGGGCGCGTCCACACGACGGATCTGCCCTGCGATATTCTCATCGGGGAATCTCTTCTGGATGAATTCGAGAAAACCATCGAAGGTGTTCGCCTCTCCGCACCAAACATAACGGGGATGGTAGACCCTTTCTTCTTTGGAAAAACGATCGACCGCCTCTCCCATTCTCTCGAGCCAAACGCCCGCGAACTCCTGAAGCTTCCCGATGAATTCCGCGCGACGGATCGGACATTTTTCCTCCTGTCCGCGCACGATCAAAGGGATCAGCTCATCGCCGAATTTTTCGGGGAGATTGAAGGAAGCATATTCTTCGATCACCTTCCCAGCGTCTTCCTCGCTGATCTGCCATTCCGCGGAAACTTTCTCGATCAGATCCTGAAGCCCGAGCGGCAGGGACAGCGTTTTGATCAGCTCGCCTTTTTGCCAAAGCGCGCAGGAAGTCGCATTCCGGCCCACATCGATTAAGGCCACCCCGTCTTTTTTCTCCTTTTCGGAGAGGACCGCTTCCGAAACCGTGAGCACTCGCGGAAAAAAACCGAATACGCGAAGTTCCGCCAGCTCGAACGCCTTGGCGATGTTCCGGAATTCTTCGAACGGCATGGTAAAGATCTTCAGGGAAACACCGAGGCGCTGGGCCTCAAGACCGATCGGGTCCTGGATCCCGTCCAGATCGTTGACCAAGAACGATACCGGGATCCATTGCAGGATCGCCTCCGAAAGCGGAAGGTTCGCCACGCTCTTCGTCTGCTCCATGACACTTTTAACGTCGTGCGGCGCGATCGTTTTTGTAAAGCCTTTATAATAATGCGCGCTCGAATAGGAAAAGGTTTTAATCTTCCCGCTTCCAAGAACCCCATAGACCCCTTCCGGCTCTATCCAACGTCTCCCTTTCCGGGTCACCGCCTCTTTGAGGGCCTCCAAAAGGGCCTCCAGCGAATCGGAAGCGGCTTCCAGATGTGTGACCAGCCCTTTGGAAAAACCGGCTGGCCGCTGAATCGCCACGGCCGTTTCGATATGGGGCTCTTCCCCAAGAAATCCTAACATCGCGACGATCTCCTGGGCCCCGACGTAGATCACGACGGTATTGTCTTTCATTCTGCGTCCTTTTTCTTGACGATCACTTCGTCGAATTCGAGATTGATGTATTCGATTCCCTCGTGGTCCGGCCCGTGGAGGATCGGGAGCGCATTGACAAGCGTTTGTATCTTCTCACTGGGAAATCTCCCCATGCGGACCTCAGGACCCTCCTCATAATGAAAGGCCAACCCGCCAAAGGAATCAAGCGTAAAACCCTCGATCCTCTCCTCCCGCAAAACGGGATGCCGCCGGAACTCGTTCAAAAACTGGACGGCCCCGGAAAACCCGCGCACATCGATCTTTTTCCCGGCACGAAGTTTCCCCACCTTCTCTTGCAGGATCTCGATAGCCATCAGGCGGAGATCGTCCGGAAGAGCGCCTCCGAGCACCACGGCATCATCGGACAAACTGTAATAAGCCCCGGACTCCTCCGAGCGGACCCGGAAAACGGGAACGCGTTTTTCAATGACGATCTTCAATGTCGATGGGAAATCCCGGTAAACCCCCGCGGATTTGATCAGCGGATCGGCCTGCAATTCCTCGGCGATCGCCGGCAATTTCAGCAGAAAAAGGCTTTTCCCTAGATATTTCGAAGAAAGACGTCCGTAGACATCATCCCCCAAGGCGCCGGCCGGCTGAATAAGGATCTTCTGAACGCTCAGCCGTCCGTCCTGCTTGAGGATATTCCAAAGCCCGAAAAGACCCGCCGCTAAGATCCCCAGCGCAAGAAGCACCGGAAGCATGCGCCAGAGGGCACCAAGGAGCGCCTTAATGCCGTCAAACAAGCTGCGGAACCAATTCCCGCCGCCCTTGCCTTTTCTTTTTTTTCTTTTGCCCATACCGCCCCGATTTTTTCGTTGTTCTCTTTAATGCCAATTCAAGAATCGCCGCGCAAAGCATTTCAAATCCGATCCCGGCCTCGCGCGCGGCCTTGGGAAGAAGACTGTGCTCGGTGAACCCCGGGATCGAATTCGCTTCCAGAACGAAAGGGTTCCCTTTGAGATCGGTCATGATATCGACCCGGGAAAAATCGCGGAGCCCTAAGGCCTGAAAAGTCGCTACCGCGATCTTCTGCATCCGCCGCGCCCACCGGCCGGGGATCGGTGCCGGGACAAGATACTCGGTCATGCCGCTCGTGTATTTAGCCTGATAATCGTAAAAAGCGTTCTTGGGCCGTAGCTCAATCACCGGAAGCGGTCGTCCGCCCAGGATCCCTACCGTAAATTCACGTCCCGAGATCTTTTCTTCGGCGATGAGATCGCCGTATTGGCGGATCTGTTTTTCAATCGCTTCCTTTTCTACTTCCGCATCTGCAACAGCCATTACTCCGATACTGGATCCATTCGCTCGCGGCTTGAGAAAAAGCGGGCCCTGCAAGCTACGGAGCGCCTTTGTTCCCCTCCTCCGGTCCAACAAAACATAGTTCGGAGTGGGGATCCCCTTTTGGCTCAAAATCGCTTTGGCCAGTTTTTTATCAAAGGCCGCCCGACTGGCCACGGGCCCCGATCCCGTATAGCAAATCCCAAGCCGTTCCAGTTCCCGCTGCACGCCCCCGTCTTCACCATAACCCCCATGCAAAGCGATGAAGACAAGACCTATCCCTTTTTTCTTCAGCGCCCGTAGTGGAGTCTGGGCGGGGTCGAATTTATGGACCGGGAGACCCAAAGCCCGCAAACCGCGATAGACCGCAAGCCCCGATTTGATCGAAATCCTGCGTTCGGAGGAGCGGCCTCCGTATAATACCGCGATCTTGATTTTTTTAAGTGAATTTAACTTCGGTTTCCAGCAAAATCTTTTCGGCATAAAAAACTTTATCCTGGATCGTCGTGATCAGCGTCTTAATGTCCGCGCAAGTGGCATGCCCCACATTCACAATATAATTCGCGTGTTTCTCCGAAACCATGGCGTCCCCGACCCGAAGCCCCTTCAACCCAGCCGCTTCGATGATCCGCCCCGCGCTTCGCCCTCCCGGAGGATTCTTAAAGATCGAGCCCGCACTCGGCCGTGAAAGATCCTGTTTTTTGTTCCGGTAGTCAAAATTCGCTTTGATCTCGCGGTCGATCTCGTCTTTTTTCCGCTTCCAAAGCCGCAGGACCGCTTTCAGCACGATGCATGGCCCCAAGTCTGCCCGGCGATATCCAAAAGCGATCTCCTCCCGCTTCAGGGTCAGGCGCTCCCCCTGGGGATTCAGCACGGTCACCGCCTGGATTAGATCGCCGATCTCGTTCTTTTGTCCGGGATGACGCGAAAAACCGGCGTTCATGATCACGGCCCCGCCGACCGTTCCGGGGATCCCCGAAAGGAACTCCGTTCCCCCGATCCCCTGGTCGCGGCAAAAAAGCGAAAGGCGGTGGAGAGTCACGCCGCTCGGTGCCGTCAACTCCCGAATTTCAGGATCCCACTGGATCTCTCCCTCCCCAAAACGGAGCATCGAGATCACCAGCCCCCGGTATCCCTCATCGTCGAATACCACGTTCGATCCCCGCCCCAGAACGAAGAACGAAAGTTCTTTTTTCTTCGCGAACTCCAATGCTTCGCACAATTCTTCCTCGGTACGGGGTTCCGCGAGGTAATCCGCCTCGCCGCCCACTTTCATCGTGCAATACGAGGAAAGTTTAACCCGCGACTGAATGAGCGCCTTTGATCCTGCTAACAAATTCATGAGCAATCTCTCCGATGTCCCCGGCTCCAACGAACGCAAGAACATCATCTTGAAATTCTAACTCCTGCAACACCGCCAAAAGTTCGTTTTTTCTCAGGATACGGACATCGTTGCGGCCCCGCTCCGCCAGGGACCGCTCGATCAACCCGGCCCCCGAAGGATCACTGACCCGCTCTCCGGCCCCATAAACATCCATGAGCAGGATCCGGTCCGCCAGCTTAAGCGTCTCTGCGAATTCTTTGTAAAAACGCTGTGTCCGTGAAAACCGATGCGGCTGGAAGACCACGGTTGTGTTTTTTCGCATTACTTTCATCGCCTCGAGGCTGTAGCGAAGCTCCGTCGGATGGTGGGCATAATCATCGATCACGACCAGGCGCTCGTCCTCCCACAAGACCTCCAGGCGCCTTTTGGCTCCACAAAATTCTTTAAGCGAAAGCGCGGCTTGCTCGGCCGGAATACCGAGTTGCATCAAAAGGGCCAGTGCCGCCGTCGCATTCAAGATGTTATGGATCCCGGGCACGGATAATTCAACATGCAGTGTTTGAAAGCCGGCCTCCAGAAGATCGAATTCGGAACCGTAGGGAAAAAGACGGATATTGGAGGCGGAAAAATCGGCCTCTTGGCTCAACCCGAAAGTGATCCTCGGACGTCCCGATGCCGCCACCAACAGGTCCAAGCGGGCATCATCCTTGCAGCAGATGACCACCCCGGGATCGCTTAAGGTGCCAAGGAATTTCTTGAACGAGGCCGTAAGATCCTCATAAGTCGGATAATGATCGATATGTTCTTCTTCGAGGTTCGTGAGGATGACATAATGAGGGCGATAAAGCTCATGGGTGCGGTCGCTTTCATCCACTTCCGCGACCCAGGGTCCGCTCCCGCCCAATCGCATGTTCGTCCCCCAATTCCTAAGATCACCGCCGATCAAGCAAGTCGGATTTTTTTCAAGTCGGGAAAGCACGAAAGAGATCATCGAGGTCGTCGTTGTTTTCCCATGCGTCCCGGTCACCGCCACCGCCGTCTGGGCGCGGTTCAAGAGCGAGGAAAGAACTTCCGCCCGGTGGTGGATCGCAATCCCTTTTTCTCTGGCCTGACGGATCTCGACATGGTCGGCATGGATCGCCGATGAATAGACCACCAGGTCGACATCCTCGAAATGGGTTTCCTGCTGCCCGATGAAAACCTCGATCCCCTCGTTCTCAAGCTCCCGGGTCCGACGCGACGATTTGAGATCGGATCCGCTGACGCGGAAGCCGCAGCCTTTGAGGACACGCGCAAGGGAACTCATCCCGACGCCGCCGATCCCGACAAAGTAAATATGCCGACGGTCCTGAATGATATCAGGCGGTTTCATGATCACAAGTCCATTCTCCCCATTACTCGATCGGCCAATCCGACAAGACGCTCAGCCGCATCCGGAACGTGAAAGGAAACAATCCTTCGGGAAAGGGATTCCCGGAGGTCCGGCTGGTCCCGCAAACGGCGGATCAAGGCCGTCATTTTATCACCGTTCATGTCTTTTTCGTCACAAAGAATCAGGGCATCCTTTTTCGAGAAAAACTCAGCATTCTTGCGCTGATGATCTTCCGCGTACGGATAAGGGATCACGACCGCCGGCGCTCCGAAAGCCGCGAGCTCGAAAAGCGTACCGGCCCCCGCCCGGGTGATCACAAGGTCCGAGGCCTCAAAGCATTCTTCGATCCGTGAATGGAACGGGAACACCGACGCGGAGATCCCCAGATCCGCATAGCCAGACCGGACCTTTTCATGATCCTCCCGGCCTGTAATATGAATAACGGCAAGATCGGCTCTTTCCCTAAGACTCAAAGTAGAAAAACCCTCGAGAACCCAAGCGTTGATCTTCCCAGCCCCCTGTGACCCGCCGAGGACCATCAAACGGAAAGGCTTTCCAGTCCGTATTACCCGCGGGCCAGTCTCCCGCAGCGCTTGGCGAAGCGGAAATCCCGTTTGCACGGTTTGGGATGCTGGAAAATAGTCGCGGGTCCCTTCAAAAGAAACGGCGATCTTGGGTACGAAACGACTGCTCATCCGGGTCGCTTTGCCCGGAATATAATTCTGTTCGTGGATCATCCGGGGAATCCGGAGCAAAAAAGCCGCGACAATCCCGGGGAATGCGATATAGCTCCCGAAACCTATCACCAAACGCGGCCGGCGTTTCAAAAAACAAGAAAGCATCCGGACGAAAGCCGCCATGAGCTGAAAAATGAAGACCCCTGATCGCCAATCCAGACGCCGGGGCATGGGAAAATCGTCGAGGAAAACGATCCGATCGAAGACTGCTGTTTCGCGCGCCGCAAGGAAATCGCGCGCTCTGGCTCCCGTAACTAGGGTCAAGGAGCCTCCCGAATGGGCCGCATGATACGCTTCCGCGAAGGCGATCGACGCAAAAAGATGCCCGCCTGTCGGGCCTGTCAATACAACGATAGGTTTCGATGTCCCGGGCTCCATAGATTCCAGGTCGCGGGCTCAGCCTCTGTTGGATTGCATATCGACGCCGAGAACGATCCCAACCGCCATTAAATTGACAACGATCGAGGTCCCCCCATAGCCGATGAAAGGCAGCGGGAGTCCTTTCGTCGGTAAAAGCCCGGTCGCTACCATCATGTTAAGGATCGCCTGAAAAACAAAAAGGAACGTCACGGAAAGGATCAAGAGTTTATTAAAATTATCCGACGTCCGGCGCGCCATCATGATCCCGCAGATCAGGATCGTAACGAACATAGCCCAGACAAAGAAGATCCCGACAAAGCCGAGTTCCTCTCCCAGGATCGAAAAAACAAAATCATTATAGGCCGAAGGAAGATAGAACAATTTTTGCGTGCTCAACCCGAGCCCCACGCCTTTCCAAGCGCCGAGCCCGAAGGCCAGCAACGATTGGATCATCTGGAACCCGCTCCCCTGAGGATCTTCCCAAGGGTTCAGATAGGCCGTGATCCGGCTCATGCGATAAGGAACTTTGATGACCAAAAAATAAAGGATAGGAACGAACATTCCGACCGCGATGAGCACATAACGAAGGTGCACCCCCACGAGGAAATAGAGCAATCCCGTCAGCAGCGCGAGGAACGCGCACGAACCCAGATCCGGCTGGAGCAGCGAAAGACAGCAAATGAGCCCAATCAACAAAAGTGGCGGAAAAAAAACCAGGATCTGTCCCCGCTGGATGACCTTGATCTTGCGCGACAGATAATCCGCAAGATAGATACAAACAGCGATCTTGGCGAATTCAACGGGCTGAAAATTCACAGGCCCCAAATGGATCCAGCGTTTGGCTCCGCCGGCCTCGCGCCCGAGCCCCGGAACAAAAACCAGGAGCATCATGGCCATCGAAATAAGAATGAGCGCCCGCGCATTTTTTTTCCAGAAAAAAGGAGGGATCGCAGCCGCCCCGTATAGAAAAAAAGTGCCCACCAAGGTAAAGATCGCTTGGCGGATCAAGAAGTAGAACGAGCTATCATAGATCTGATCTGCATAGACCGCGCTAGCGCTGTAGGTCATCACGATCCCGATCCCGACCAGGCTATAGATGCAGGTAAAATAAAGCTGCGCTGCCCGGCTCATCGGGGGGCCTCCTTCCCGCAAGAAGCGGATCCCGCCAAAAGCTCTCTGACGAAGCTTTTGAATTGGCAGCCCCGATCCATGTAGTTCTTGAACTGATCAAAACTCGCGCAAGCCGGTGAAAGGAGGACCACATCCCCCGGTCTCGCCTCTTCTGAAGCGCGGTGAACCGCGCTCTTCAGATCGTCGACCTCCCGGAGATCCGCGTTCTGGGACCAGGCCGCGCGCAAAAGCGGCCGCGCCTCTCCGATCAGGAAAACGATGCGTGCCTTTTGGGAGACCATTGTCCGGGCATCAGAAAAATTATCCGCCTTGGGATGGCCCCCGGCGATCAAGAGGACCTTCTGATCGTCGTATTTTCCCAGGGCCCAGATCAACGATTCCACGGTCGTGCATTTGGAATCATTGACAAAACAGATCCCTTCTTTTTCGGCAACCCGTTCCGTCCGGTGCTCGATCCCCTGAAAATCACGAACGACTTCGTCGGCAAGCGTTCCGCGAAGCCCCATCTTCTGGGCCATGCACTGCAGGATCATCTGATTTTCGTCGGCCGCCGGATACTCGTCGTAATAGACAAGCTGGGCCCGGAAAGCCTCGTCGGGGAAATACCGTTCCCGGTCCTTGCGCCGGACCAATGCCCAGCTTCCCGGCCGCTGGGCCGAAAAAATACGCAGCTTCGCTTTCACATAATCCGCTACGGTCGGATGCCAATCCAGATGATTATCCCCCAAGTTCGTCAGAATCGCATAGTGGGGCGAAAAATCCTTGCAATGCTCCAGCTGAAACGAGCTGACCTCGAGGACCGCATAATCGTTCTCCCGGATGGCATCGATCTCGCCGATCCAAGGATTCCCGATATTCCCGCAACTGACCGCCCGATGGCCAGCTTTTTTTAATAATTCCGTCAGGAGAACTGTCACGGTCGTCTTTCCGCAAGTTCCCGTCACGGCGATCAAATGACGGCTTTTCGAGAACCAGCTCGCGACCTCGATCTCGCTGTAGAGAGGGATCCCGGCATCTCGAACCGCTTGATAGACCGGCGAGAAAGGCGGGATCCCCGGCGATACCATTACCCAGTCGGAAGCCCGTATCCGGTCCAGAGAATGCGTCCCGATCTCAACCTCGATCCCGAGTTCCCGGAGTTGACTGCAGCGATCACGAAGCTCCGGCTTTGCCTGAAGTTCCGTAACGAAGACTCGATAGCCCCGCCGATGTAAAAAACGGGCCGCCTGGAAACCGCTGATCCCCAAGCCCAGGATGGTGGTTTTGGATTTCGCGGGTTCCATGACTCAACGGACCTTTAAGGTGCTGAGTCCGGCAATGGCCAGGATGAAGGCAATGATCCATAACCGGACGGTTACTTTTGATTCCGGCCAGCCTTTGAGCTGTAAGTGATGATGGAAGGGTGACATCAGGAAGATCCGGCGCTTGAACAATTTGAAGCTCATGACTTGCAACATGACCGATAGAGCCTCCCATACGAAGACACCGCCGACGATAACAAGCACGGCCTCTTTCTTCGTCAGGACCGCCACGGTCCCCAGTACTCCGCCTAAGGACAGCGATCCGGTATCGCCCATCATCACTTCGGCCGGATAGGAATTATACCAAAGGAATCCCGCACTGGCTCCCACTAAGGCCGCGCAAAAGACCGCGATCTCCCCGGCGCCCTCCACATGCTGGATCGCCAGATAGGCCGCCGTATCAAAACGCCCGGCTACATAACTGATGATCGAAAAAGCTCCCGCCGCGAACATCGTGCAGCCAATCGCTAGGCCGTCGAGGCCGTCCGTCAGGTTCAAGGCATTCGATGAACCCGAAAGAACGATCATAACGAACGGAATGAAGAGGATCCCCAAGAAAAGAACGCTTTCCTTTAAAAACGGGAGATAAAGATACGGCGGATATTCCGGATCCAGATAAAGGTAAATACCCAGCGCCAGCCCTGCAATCACCTGCCCGGCCAATTTCGTCATTCCATCAAGACCTTTGGAGGTCTTCGAGCGAAGCTTGAGATAATCATCTAGAAAACCGACCCCCCCGAACCATAGAATGACCCCGAGCAGGATCAGCGTAAAACGGTTCTCAAAATTCCCCCACAGCAGGATCGACACGACAACGCTCGCCACGATCAGGATCCCTCCCATGGTCGGGACATCCTTTTTATGGACAAAGAATGGATGAATGCTTGGCGCATGTTCCCGCTGCTGATGGGCGGTCACCTTGATCTGACGCAGTCCGGCGATGATGTACGGGCCGAGCCATACGCAGAGGATGAATGCGCTGATGCTCGCGGCCGCCGCCCGGAACGTGATGTAGCGGAACAGGTTAAAAACAATGTGATAATCGGAAAACGTGTGCAAAAAATAGAACATACTATTTTTTTTCCTTGCTTGAAAACCCTTTCAAGAAATCCACGACCCGGTCAACCCGCATCCCGCGCGACCCTTTGAGCAGAATTATATCGCCCGCCCGAAGAAATCCTGCCAAGAAATTTTGGAGATCCTCCATGTCGGGAAAATGGCGGCAATTCACCGCGCGACGTTTTCCCCGAAGAGATTCGAGGGCAAATCGGGACTGAGGGCCGTAGGCAAAAATATTCTCCACCCCCGTCTCGGCGATCGCTTCCCCAAGGCGTTCGTGATACGCCCGGGAGTCCTTGCCCAGTTCTAGCATATCGGAGAAAACCAGGACCTTTCGGTCCCCGGCTTTCATCTCGTCAAAGGTCTTCAACGCAGCGGCAAAAGCCCGGGGGCTCGCGTTGTAAGTATCGTCGATCAGGGACCATTCCCCGACCCGGGAAAGCTGGAACCTGCCTTGGGGAAACGCGCTGATCACCCAGTGAGAAGGCATATCGGCTATTGGAAAACCGCCCACTTCAGCGGCCGCGACCGCCAAGGCCGCATTTTGCGCTAAAAATGCCGCATGCCCATCAAAACTAAAATCCTTTCCATTGACCTCAAATTTGACAAGACCGTCGCTGGCTCGCACATTTTGCAGGCGATAGTCGCTTCCCTTCGCCGATCCGACCTTGACGGGACGAAATCCTCCGGTTCGAACCTTCGCGATTAGTTTGGAGTCGTCATCCGGAACGATCACTGCATCTCCGGCCTTCATCCCTTCAAGGATCTCCAGTTTCGCCTTGTAGATCGCCGCCAGCGAGCCAAACCCTTCTAAATGCGCCGGAGCGATCCGCGTAATCACGGCGATCGTAGGACGCGCCAATTGTGAAAGTCCCCGGATCTCTCCCGGATGGTTTGCGCCTAGTTCGCAAACGCCATAGCCGTCTTCCGGGTCGATCCCGAGGAGGGTCAGCGGTACTCCTAAGTGATTGTTCAGATTACCGGAACTGGCACGCCCTTTCAGTTTCTGTCCCAAAAGATAGTGAATGAATTCTTTGGTCGTCGTCTTTCCGACACTGCCGGTGACCGCGACGAGGATCCCGCAAAACCGGCTCCGGTTCCAATCCGCCAACCGCTGAAGCCCGACCTCCACATGCGGCACCGGAAGCAGATTGAAGATCGAACGAGGCTCCGCGACCCATTTCTCCCGATGCTCGACCCAATAAGAATCCAGGATTAAAGCGCCGGATGCTCCGTTCTGAAAAGCCGCACCGAGGTAAATATGCCCGTCCGTTCGAACGCCGGGCAAAGCGACAAAAAGCTCCCCCGGCCTTATCTTCCGGCTGTCAAGGGACGCACCGCAGGCGTGGGATTGGGGATTGTCTAATTGGAGGGGAACTCCAAGGGCCGCACTCGCATCACGAAAAGAAAACACGACTTTTTCTTTGCAAACATTCTTTGATGACAAAGCGATCGTCAAACGGGATCTTGACATCGCCTAAGATTTGGTAATCCTCATGACCTTTCCCGAGAACAAATAAAACATCGCCCGCCTTGGCGGTTTCGGTCGCGAATCGGATCGCTTCCCGGCGGTCCAGGATCTCGACGATCTCGGCGCGGTGCCCCCCATCGAGAGGGACCCCCCGCCGCATATCCTGGAGGATCTTCTCCGGATCCTCCGACCTTGGATTATCACTCGTCATGATCACGAGATCCGAATATTTTGCCGCCGCGGCCGCCATCAACGGCCGTTTCTTCTGGTCCCGATCGCCGCCGCATCCAAAGACCGTGATCACACGCGAAGGATTCATGAACCGGGCTGAACGCAGAACTCGCTCGATCGCATCGGGCGTGTGCGCATAATCCACGAAAACATCGAACGGCTGTCCCGCCAGCACTCGTTCAAGCCGCCCCGGGATCCCCGTGAATTCCTGTAACGCCCCCTTGAACTCCTCCGGATGGAATCCCAGCATCTGGAGCGCCGCCAAAACCGCGGTCAGATTCGACACGTTATGCGCCATTGGAAGCCGTATCTGGAACGGAATCGCCCGCCCGTCGTAGTGAAATTCGAAACGGCTCCCCTGGAACGAGGTATGGATCTCACGGGCGCAATAATCCGCCGCATCCGTAATGCTGAAGGATTTCGCGCCCAGGAATTCGTCCAGAAGTCGCCGGCCGAACGTGCAATCGGCATTCACAAGCATTTTCTTCGGCGGCGGATTCCTGGAAAAAAGATAACGTTTGGCCTGGAAATACCGCTCCATCGTCTTGTGATAATCCAGATGGTCCTGGGTCAGCTGGGTGAACATCGCCAGTTCAAAATCCATCCCATAGATCCGGTATTGATCAAGGGCATGGGAAGAAGCCTCGATGCAGCAATAAGCGACATGATCGCGGCGCATCTGGTGCATAAGCGGGAATAATATTTCCGGCCCGGGGGTCGTATTGGAAAATTCCTTCTTTTTCTTATGCCATTCGGCCCCCAGGGTCCCGATATAAGCCGCCGGACATTTCTCCTGGATCAGGCGATAAAGAAGATAAGCGATCGTCGTTTTGCCGTTCGTGCCCGTGACCGCGATGATTCTCATCTGCTGATCGGGGTTTCCGTAAAACCGGCGAGTCAACTGCGCAAGCGCTTTCCGGGCATGCTGGACCCGAATCCCCGTCACATGGGAAGGAAAATGAATATCCGTTTCCCCCTCATAAACGACCCCCGCCGCGCCCGCCTGGATCGACTGAAGCATAAAATCGCGTCCATCCATCCGCGTCCCCGCGCAGGCGATAAAGAGATCTCCGGGGTTGACCGCCCGGGAATCGGAAGTGATCTTCTGGACCGAAAGAGAAGGATTCCAGTGGATCTTTTCAAGCGCGGGAAAACCTTCGAACAAAACGCCCAACTTCATTCCATCTCCGTCCGGCTGCCGGCAGCCGACGCATCAGCGCTGATCTCAAAATTGATCTTTGGGGACTGGATCCGGAGCTCGTGGATCTCCCGAACTCCCTGATCACCAATAAGAATATCGGCCACAAATCGTTCCAAGTTTAGAGCATCCACCCCATAGTCCTTAAGCCATGACTCGCGAAACCGCACGCAAAGATTGTCGCTGGAAACCCGGATCCGCAACGCCCCGTCCAGCAGTTCGCGGCCGACCCCATACCGTACGCGGACATCCCCGGAAACTATCTCCAGCCGTTCTTTCCATTCGCCGCGGATCCCGTTCCACTTGAACTCGTGTCCCCACAAGCTGGGCCTAAAATTCTTTTCGATCTCGAGCCCCAGTTTTCTCTCGACCCAAGCTCCCGCGAGGAACTGGCTGCCCACATGGGCCGCAAGGGCAAGAACACCTATTGCGATCCCAAAAACGATCGTCTTTCGGATCATTTCCAGTCCAGCCTCTAGGCCTTTGAACCGTTCTCCATTTTTCTCGGCGAGATCACGACCTCAACCCGCCGGTTCAGTTGGCGCCCCTCCGTTGTATCATTGGCCGATACCGGATGGAACTCCGCATACCCCACTGCCGCTAATCGCTCGGGAGCGATCCCTCCCCCCTCCAAGAAATGATGGATCACCTCGGTCGAACGCGCCGTGGAAAGCTCCCAGTTCGACCTCCAACCCGAATAACGAATGGGCACATTGTCCGTATGTCCTTCGATCGACACATAATGGTCGCCCACCTTTTCCCCCAGGACCGTCGCGACCTTTTCCAAGGATTTTTTCGCGGTTTCTTTCAACTCGGCTTTCCCGGAATCAAAGAGGATCCGGTCTTGCATGGTAAGGACCAGCCCCCGCGCCCCCAGGTTGAGGGACATGTCCCCCGCCTCCAGCTCTTTTCTGAGCTGCTTCTCCAACTCGGCTTTGGCCTTGGCCAGATCATCCTGAGCCTGGATCGCCTGATCGAGCTCTTCGTTGAGCCGGGCAATCTCTTTATTCAGACTCTCGATAGTCTCTGCCTGTTGTCGAGAGATCTTATCGAGATCTTTGTTCTTCGAGCAGCCGGTCAGCGTTATCAGCCCCAGCAGAGCCCCGCAGATGAGATAAGACCCGTATTTCGAACAAGGGAACGATGGCATAGTTTTCCTCCTTTAGGTGGTTGGAACCAATGCATACAAATAAAAAAAAGTCGCCGTCGAAAAGCCCAATGAAAGCACAAGAAACAAATAGAATAAAGCCCCTATCTTATTCGGCTTTTCAAGAGACTGGGGGCTTGCCGGGACTTCCCATCCTTGGGGTTTTTCGATCCGAATCACTTTTGGATTCATAGGCTTTTCCTCTTTAGGTGTTAGAAATCGTTTCTCAAGAAAAGGCCATGCGTTCCTGGGTCTTCTTCAGTTTTTCCAAGATCGCCTCGTGCGCAACGGTCTCCACGAAACAACGCACGACTTCGGGATCGAACTGCGTCCCGGCATTCTGTTTGATCTCTTCGACCGCCTCCTCCACCGTCCGGCGATCGCGATAAGATCGCTGTGAGATCATCGCAATGAAGGAGTTCACGACCGCGACAATACGAGCCCCGATGGGGATCTTTTCTCCGCTAAGTCCCTCCGGGTAGCCTTTGCCATCGTAACGCTCGTGATGATGGAGAACGATCGGAATGACCGGACGAAGGGAAGAGATCGAACGCAACAGATAAGCGCCCCGTTCCGGAATGCTCTTGATCATCTCGTATTCCTTGTCGGTCAATTTTCCCTTCTTGCGCCAAAGTTTTTCGGGAACCGCAAGCGTTCCCGTGTCGAGCAAAAAGACCGCTCGTTCAAGATGCATCCTTTCTTTCAGAGAAAGGCCCAATTTATTCGCAATCTCCATCACGATCTCCCCGAAAATAGGCAGATGGCGACGCTCCCCGCCAAAGTTCATGTCCAATAGATCATTGATAGTCTTGATGCTCCCCATGGTCAATCGTTCGGTCTCCTCGAAAAGCTGCGCATTCTTGATCGCTACGACGGCCTGCTCGGACAGCGTTTTTAAGATCTCAAGATCGACCTTGGTGTAAGCCTGGGCCTCGTTGCGATCCCACAACATGATCACGCCAACGACATCGTCCTCGATAAAGGGAACTCCGATCGCATTCTTATGAAGAAAAAATTCACCCGAAGAAGCCATTTTGCCCTCGATCCCTCTCCCGATCGGAACCGGATGCTTATGAACAAAGCGGCTTTGGGGTCCAAATGAAAAATACGGCACCAGCTGTTTTCGGTCCGGATCGATCAGCATGATCGAGCAGCCTTTGGATTTGAGCACTTGCGCACTGAGTCGTCCAATCCGTGGGAGGAGGTCTTTTAGGCGCAAGGAGGAGCTGATCACCCGGTGGACGGAATGCATGGTCGAAAGAGCCAAGGCTCGCGGATGGACCGTCTCATAAAAGTTATTCAATTCAAAATTCTTGTAGGCCAGTTCGGTCTGGGAGTGAAGCCAATGCTGGACGATCGGGAAAATGGCCTTTCGGCTCTTGATCCCCTCCTCGGTCATTTCCATAAGAAAAAGCCCTTTGAGTTTGCCGAAATGAATGATCGGGAAAAGAAGCCCCATCGTTTTGACGGGAAGCGCCATAAGGAGAAAATGATCCCAAGACCGGCTTTCCTGCTGTCTGATCCGGCTCCCATACTCGGCCAAAAAAGTTTCGATCGCACGCCTCTGACGATCCGATTTCCGGTGCTTCGCGCGAGCGCCTTTACGATCCAGTGACACAAGAATGGCCTGCTCGTCCTCAAAGATCAGGATCCAGGCGTTCGGGAAACCTAAAAAAACGGAGATCTCCGAAAAACCCTCCTGCCAGCTGGCATCAGCCAGAAGGAACTTTTCTAAGATAAAAGGGGTCCGGGTTTTCATAAATATTTAAAGGAGTATTATACCTCCTCCGAGAATTCAAACAACCTCCGATATTCATTCAGGGCAAAACGGTCCGTCATACCGGCCAGATAGTCGCAAATCGCTCTTGGAGGGCCGTCTTTTTTGAACCGATCCCGAACTTCTCGGGGAAGTTGTCCAAAATCCGATCGATAAGCGCTAAAAAGCTTTTTGACAAAGCCCTGGACCTTCTCTGTCATGCGCAGCACATGCGCATGCTGATAAAGCTTTTTATAAAGGAACTCCTTCAATTCCTGATGGGGTTCCGTTAGCCCAGCCGACAGCGTAATGATCGGAGCCCGGGTCCCCTGCAACGCCTTAAGGCTATCGATACGGTAACGGCGGATCTTGGCTAAAGAGGTCTGAAAGACATCGGCTACCAGATGGTTGATCAAAAGCCGTATAATGAGCTTGATCCTGTGTTCACGGTCGATCCGGGGATACCTTTTCCGACAATAGCATTTGGCTTCACACCACAAGGAAAGGCGGTTTACCTGGCCCTCGGTTAAAAGGCCGGACCGCAACCCGTCATCAAGGTCGTGACTGGTATAAGCGATCTCATCTGCCCGGTCGACTAAATCGGCCTCAAGGCTCCGGAAGCAACGGCCTTGTTCCCGGCTCAGGATCTCGGGATGCTTCTTGAGTCCTTCCAGGGTCTCATACGTGAGGTTCAATCCGGGAAATTCCTGATAATTATCCTCCAGGTCTTCGACCAATCGCAGCGTGTGGAGATTGTGCTCAAACCCGCCGTCGTTTTTCATCATTTCCTGCAAAGCCCATTCCCCGGCATGGCCAAAGGGGCCATGGCCGAGATCATGCGCAAGCGCGATCGCTTCGACGAGATCTTCGTTCAAGCGCAGCATTCGAGCCATAGAGCGCGCGATCTGACAGGTCTCCAAGGTATGGGTCAGCCGTGTCCGGTAATGATCGCCCTCATGGTTGATAAAAACCTGAGTTTTGTATTGCAAACGCCGGAACGCCGCCGTGTGCAGAATGCGATCACGGTCTCTTTGGAAGGGGGTGCGCCAGGCGTGTTCTTTTTCGGGATAACGACGGCCCCGCGAAGCAGCGCTGTGGACCGCATAAGGAGCAAGGATTTTCTCTTCGATCTTTTGATAGGAAAGACGAGTATGGTGGAAATGCCCCCGACCGATTCGCGTTCTGGCAAACACGAAAGCACACGACCCGCGTCCCGATTTCTTTACCACAACCCCTCCGTCAGGAGGCCCGATCAGCTCGCGACAGTCCACAAAGGCAGCTCGGGAACCACAAACCCAAGCGCCTCTTTCGTAAAAGCGATCTTATCGATCCCCGGCACAACCGGCATCAGATCATAGGCGGTCAACACGTCATTGAGATCGTTCAACTCCCAGATCATCACGCCGGCCTCCTGGGCTAGCAAACGGGCATTCTGATCGATCCCATAGACGGTAATGAGGAACTTTTTCTCAAAACGTTGTCGGGTTTTTTTTAAAAGCTTCAAAAGATAGATGACATCTTCCTCGCGAACAAAACCTGAAGGGACATAAAAAAGCCACTTGGAAGAACGGCTCTTGGCGTAAAAAAGGGCGTCTCCAGCCCCTTGATCTCGGCGAAGCATCTCGGTAAAACAGGGCATTTTCATTTGGCGATCCTTTAATTCGACAAAGTCGTTGCGGAACCGGCCGAGCAGCTTCTCGACAAGCTGGGCGATCGGCTGACGCGTATGTTCAAGGAACTCCCGGTACATACGGTCCAGTTCCGATTCCGTCTTTTCAGTAAAAGCCGCTTCATCGAAAAAGCGAAGCGAAACATTCGTGAAGATCTGCCGGACCCAGAAGCGGAACAAAGCGTCTTCCATGCTATAAAAAGACCCCCGCCGCACCACCCATTCCTCGGCCACAAGCCGCGCGAGGATCTTTTTCGTCTCCACTTGATTTCTCTGGATCGCCGCCGCGATGGCGGAAACTTTCTTGCGGCCCGAGCTGATCGCGACAAGGGCATGCACGTACGGGGCGCTATTTTTGGAAAACCGGCGGCAGTCCTGCATCCTTCGTTCATAGATCCAGAAGATCCGCCCTCGCCGATCAAAAAGCTCACGATGCAATGCCTTCAAAAGTTTTTCGGCCGGGATCTTCACCCCTGACGATCCTCCCCCCTGTTCGTGCGTTATGAGGGCAACCGGATAAATCGTTCGTAATTGCTCGAGCACAAGGTCCATATGAACCGGGAATCCTCCGGTCATATACCGAAGAAAATAACTTTGATGATGAGAAAGATCGATCGCGGGATGATGCTGGCGAAGATAACGTATCGTTTCGGCAAAATTCAAAGGACGAAGCTCAAGGATCTCGAACTGCCCGAAAAGCAATGATAGCTTTTCGCCGAGGATCTGAGCGGCTCTTTCGGTCCGGGAACTCGAAAGCACATAGAGAACATTTTTGCTGGTCGTGATCGCTTTCCCGAATACCGAAAAAGGGTCCCCTACCGGAAGATTTTCCAGCAGGTCGAACTCGTCCAGGACCAGAACGAACTTTTTCCCGCAATCCTCGGCCAGACAATTCGGCAAGGCAAGGATCTCTTGCAATACGGCCGCAGGACGCTCGCCCTTCCTGAGCATTTTTCGGATCAAATGAAGGCGCTCCATCGTGCGGACAGACGGCTGAAGCAAGGGCAAATGCATTTCAGGAAGGCTTTCCTGCTTTTCGAACTTGTCGGCGCCCATCCCCAGGTTCGGGATCAAGGCGCGGATCCACAGATCGGCAAAATGTTCCAAGCTGAGGAAATCGAGATGAAGAAAAACGACGTGGATATCAGGAACCGGTCCGCAATCCCGAGCTAACCCCGCGAGCAGCGAGGTCTTTCCGACCCCTTCCGGCCCGAGGATCGCTATATTCTGGCGATACCCCTTACGGATCGATTGGACGCGGTTGAGGACCTGCAACCTGATCGCGTCCCGGTCCCAAATAAGTCCCTTTGACATGGGCACTCTTTTGAAAATTAAAAACAATGATCGTTCGGTTGACGAAAGGCGGGAGAAAACCTCTCAAGAAATTACAGAAACAATAAATTCAAGCTTGCCTGCGCGATCTCTCCTGCCGACAGCGTTTATCTTATGCTTCTGAACATGGAAAGCAAGATAATTTTCAGATTTTTTTTGATGGGAAATCTTAAAAAAAATTTTCCATTGACAAGGTTCACCAGACCACTTCAAAGATCTGGAATCCGTCCTTCCGTTCTCCGCTGTCCGCACGGTAAACAGTCCGAAAATGGGACAATCCTCTGCCCTCCGCATAAAAAAGACGGAAAAGAATCGACCGGATCATCCGGCGGTCGGCAAGCACCGACTCATATTCGATTCCCCGCTGATAAACAAGCGCGGAAACATCGAGGAGGTTTTTTGAATTCGGGATTTCTTCCAGCCCCGCATCCACGCTCACAAAAAGGCTGTATGGTTCTCCACGGATCCCTTGCGCCGGGTTTTCAATACGGCTTTCTTTAGTCACGAGATCGACCACGAGCCCGTTCTCAAAAAGGATTTCGCTCCCCTGAGTCGATCTTGTTTTCGCATAAGACTGATATTTCATGAATCCGTCGGAAATTTCGTTCAGCCGGCGGAGGGAATGCTCCTTGCGACTAAACGGATTGCGGACTCGCCCCAGACTTTCTTCATGAAATCGTTCTGCCTTGGCGAAATTCCAGCCCGCAACAAACGAAAGAGCCAGCACTTGGTCGACCATCTCGTCATAAAGGTAAATAAACGCGGGACCCGGGGCTGCGGCCCCAAACAAGGCGTTCCGAAGGGCCTCTCGGTCTATTCCTTCCCACGCCACGATCTGCCGCCTAGCTTCCTCCGGCGAAAGATCTAGAAGCTGCTCGATCCGTTCGATGGCTTTACGAGTTGAAAGACCTCCCTCTTCGAGCAATTCGACCGCGCGATTCCCGCCCGCATACATCATCCGAAGGATCCGGAGTGCTTTTTCCTCATCGGCCTCCATAAAAAACCGGGCCAGCCAGTAACACTCGGGTTGATGCTGACTCGCACCATCGGCAATCACAGCACGTTCAGCAATCGACGTAATGAAATGACCGGGTGGCCACCAGCTATAAACCACCGAATGCTCCGGCGTTTTTTCGCGAAGGACCTGCAGTGATCGGAACCAATCATCATTCATGATCGGCTCTTGACTCATCGAAACGGCATGGGCGTAGAGGAACCCCATCGGCAAAAGCAGCGCAAGCCAAAGTCCTGTAAGCGCCATCTTGAAAATTTTTTGAAAACGGGGCCACCGGCCCACAAACCACGCCGTCATTTCAAAAACGAAATCGGTCGCGAAAGCAACTCCGATCGCAAAGGGGATGGAGAACAAGATCGAGAATCTTTCCGTCCGAAGCGCGAGGATCAATAGCGGCAACGCAAGCGACCAAAGAAGCCCCCAGATCGCCAAGGATTCCCATGCTTTTTGAGCCAAACGGCGCCAACCATAACCGATCCAGCCCAACAAAACTGCCGTAAAGGTCGTGGGATTCGCGATAAGATGGATAAGCTTGGCGATCCCGATCGAACGCGTTTCTCCGACGGTAAGAAAAATATTCGGCCATAGGTTGGTTTCCATGCCCGCAAATTTAGGAAGGGCCGTGATGGCTTCCCGGACTGATGACGCAAGTCCTGATGGGGTCATGAGAAGCGTAAATCCAAGACCGCTGCTAAGAAGGTAAAATCCCAGAAACCGTAAGGGGGTCCACCGGATATTCAGGGGCCGGACCCAGGTGATGGCTTTTGCGCTCAAAGTCAGCCAACCAACGATCAGAAAAATCCATAGCCAGCCGTTCCAGAAAAGCGCGTAAAAACTCGTTAAAAATCCGGCACCAATGGCGGCCCAATTCCTTTTGCCTCCGCGGATCCCCTGAAAAACAAGCGCAAGGATCGCAAAAGGAAAGACATAGTTATAAGGATCGGTGTCATACCAGCCATAAAATCCCCGTTGAATCGCCACCGGAGAAATCAACAAAACCATGGCGGCAATCAACAAAGCCGGTTGAGAGCGCCGCAACACGTTCGCAAACCAGTAAAACGTAAGGAGGATCGGCAGAAGAAGAAGTACCGGAACCCATCCCAGGACTTCCATTCGGTCGAGATCTTTAGCAAACAGCGAAATGACACGAAAAAACACCGCTCCCACGTACGGATGTAAATTGTCGAAGGACCAGACCCCTTTCGGCCATAATCGGAATCGGTTGAAGAACCGACCCTCCTTCATCTGGGGGCTAAGCGCCCCATGATCCAGGATTTGGTTGGTCAGATGCAAATAGTAATAAGGATCGGCTTCGAGCAAATAAGTGCGCGATCGTTTTGAGGCAGAACGGCCTTTTTTGCCTTCAAGCTTCTGCACCGTGGCTTCGAACTGTGCCGCATCCGTTTTTCTGATCGAAGCCGCCTGGCCCGCCGCCAGGGTACGCGCCACTTCCGTAGGCATCTGAGGGTTCGCCGTTTCGATCTGAGCCTGGATCTGGTTCCGAATACGTTCCAAAACCATGGCTTCCGCTTGGGTGCGCGGGATGCCGGGGCGATAGTAGAAACCATGAACCGAGTATGTCCGGAAATAAGCTCCTATGAGGAACAATCCGAGGAAAGCCCCCCCCCAAAGCATCCTTGACCGAAGGCTCGGCATCGTAGATATCCTTTTCATGTTTTACTTGAACGAATCGGAAATGAAACCATAATATACTTATGCAACGCCGTTCAGATACGCTTTTGATCCTTCCCGCCTACAATGAGGCCAGCACTCTACCCGGTCTCATCCAAGAGATCCGTTCGAGTCTCTCCGACCTGGACATTCTTGTGATCAACGACGGTTCAACGGACAATACCGCCGAGATTTGTCAAAAAAACCGCGTCGACTGTATCGACCTCCCCTACAATCTCGGGATCGGAGGAGCGGTCCAGACGGGCTTGCAATTCGCAC
The DNA here is from genome assembly GCA_049324575.1 of Candidatus Omnitrophota bacterium. GTDB lineage: Bacteria > Omnitrophota > Omnitrophia > Omnitrophales > Aquincolibacteriaceae > JBMONI01. The sequence goes on from JBMONI010000004.1 coordinate 155,328, forward strand.
GTGATCTCGACTACCCTGCCGCGGTCCAAATCGACAGCGACGGCCAGCATGATCCACGCTATGTCGGCGATTTGCTTACAGCCCTACGCGGCGCAAAAGCCGATCTTGTGATCGGAAGCCGTTTCCTCGGCCCGGCTAAAGGCTTCCAATCCACGGCGGCCCGCCGGGTCGGAATCTCGTTCTTCTCAGCGCTTTTAGGCCTTCTCACTGGGATCCCCGTCCACGATCCCACTTCGGGATTCCGCGCTTTCAATCGTCGTTCAATTGAGATCTTTGCCGAAAACTATCCGATCGATTTTCCGGAACCTGAATCTCTTCTTTTGGCCAGATTCTTCGGCCTCCGAACACTTGAAGTCCCGGTCCTCATGCGCCCTCGTCAAGGCGGCGCATCATCCATCCGTTCTTTTAAGACCCTTTACTATATGGTGAAAGTGACTTTGGCTATCGGGATCGATCTTTTCAAAAATTACAAACAAGGAGCACAATCATGAACGCCCGCTTCTTTGCCATCGCTGTTGCCTGCGCCGTTTTTTTCTTTGTCATCGAACTCATCCGGCGACAAAAAATGACCTTTAAGTATGCTCTGGGTTGGCTGGCCGGATCTGCCTTGGTCCTTGGCTTTGCGATCTTCGATCAAGCGCTTCGTCGTATCGCCACCGCGGCCGGATTCGTCCTGACCAGCAACTTTGTCTTCTTCTTACTGCTGGTCTTTTTCGTCCTTTTGTCCCTTTCATTGACCGTTTATATCAATGAGCAGAATACACGAAGTGAACAACTGGCCCAAAAACTCGGCACGATCGAGCTCAAGCTTAAAAAACTCCTAGAATCCAGATCTTAAGCCCCCTTGATCGTTCCTCCGGCTTCCAGTCCCCGATTCCGAGACGCCCGCCGCTGCGGAAGAGGGGTGGCTTGAGGAGGATACCGGAAGAGTCGCGCCTCCCGAACTCTCCGGACCGCTGTCAGTCGCCATGCCGGCCGGGCCAAACGGATTGAGACCGTTCTGTCGGAGTAAATTTTCGATCTGCAACGCCATTTCTTCTCGACCCAAGGCGCGTAACCGCGAGATCGGCTCCAAGGTCATCTCGGGTTTTTTAAGTTCGAGATAGGCCAAGCCCAGCCCGTAAAATCCTTCCGGAAAATCCGGATGGATTTCCGTGACCTTTCGGAAAAATCCTTCAGCAATCTCCGGCCGATGACGATCCGTTAATTCAATCCATCCAAGTCCAAAATAGGCCCGGCCATTTTTCGGATCGATCTCGATCGCCTTCTGATAATATTCTGCAGCCTGTTCGTATTCCCCATCAGCTTCCATATAGAGGGTGCCCAGATTCAAATAAGGTTCTACATAACCGGGATTGATCGCGATCGCTTTTTCAAACGCTAAGATCGCATCCGTCGACTCTGTTCGCTTACGCATGTGCGCCACACCCTCGAAATTATAGGCGGGCGCAAATGAAGGATCGATCTTTTTCATCTGATTAAAGGCCTCGATCGCCTCATCATATTGGCCGATCTCCATCCGATGCATCCCCTCTTCATACAATCGCTTCAAATCGGAGTCCTGCGCAGCGTTTGCAAAAGACGCCCCGTACAAATTTACCAAAATCCAAATCAGGGGAAACGCAAATCGGGGGTTCATGCTGCGACCGGCTTTTCAGGGATCGATTCAGCTTTAATGAGGGTCCGGGCAATATCCATTTCGCATTCGAGGATATCCCCCTTTTTTGATTTAGGAACGAATTTATAATGCGTGATCTGAAAAAGATAATCGGATTCTTCCAGCATATTCATGAACGAAAGAACGTCTTCCAACCCCCCCTCGCATTTGAGTTTCGTCGTATATTCCTGGAAAACAGGGTTCTCCTTGACATCCCCCGGACTCACGTTGAGGATGCTCACCTGTTGCTGCTCGGCAAAGATCTCGATCTTTTTCAAAAGCTCCCCGATGATCTCCTCTCTTGATCTCGCGCCGGAATCAAGGTAGTCACTGTACATATGATATTCTTCCATGATCCGGTCTTCGAAAGAAAGGATCCGAAGATTTCTTCGTGCTGTTTCCTGTTTGGCCGCAATCTCCGCATCCAGCACCTGGAGCCGAGACACGATCGGCCCAAGGACAATCAGGTCCATTAACGCAATAAAGACACAAATCGCCGCAATAATCAGGAGGATCCGTCCAATCGGGCTCAGGTCCGCATAGACCTTGCCAAGGTCAACCATAAAACCCCTCCCCGAATTTTGCCACGATTTCGAAATCCGCAACCTCGTTCTTTCCTTCCCGTCGTGAAAGCGTTTTTTCGGCCTTCACACTTTCAAAATACCCCGATTCCTCCAACCGGGTCACCAGGGCAAAAACTTGGGACATGGTTCCCGCCGTCCCTGCAATCTTGAGGTTCCCGCCGAGGTCATAATCATAAAGGGAAAGAAAAACTTCGTCGCCGACAAGTTCGGTGATCTTGTTAAAAGCCTTCAATCCCTTTCCCCGGCTTTCGAGGATCTTGCGGATGGCCCGACTCTTGGTCGATACTTTCTCGAGCAGGCGGGCTTGGTCAAAGGTTTCCTGATTGATCTTTTCTAATTTGGATATTTCAAAATCCTTGAAATAGATCTTCATCGCCATCGAAAATCCGACCATGACGAACATCGACATCAAAAGGATCCCCAGGGTCATGATCTCTTTGGCGTTCTCGCGAACGCGCTTTTTCAATTTAACCTCTTTGGGAATGAGATCCATTTTCAACGAAGGCGCATGGCCCACGGTCGCCGCAAGTTCAAAAAAAGAATGTTCCGGCTCTTCATGAAGGAAAGCGGCCATTCGGTCTTCGATATCGAATTCCTGTCGGATGTCCAGGATCTCGAGATCCGCTTTTTTCTCGGCGATCAGGGGGATCTCTTTGCGCAGAGTCGCGCTCAGATTCTCAAGCTCGGCAGGAACGCCACAAAGAAAGAACACGGCCGGCATTTCCCCAAGCCCTTCGTCCTGATAGGCGATCAGCGACTTATTGAGCTCGTTGCAGAAATCCGTCGTTGCCGATCCCCGATCGATCAAAAAATTATTCGCCCCGACCGCGATGCTTCGCACAAAGACAAGCCTCCCTTCGATGGTGATCGAAAGATCCGATGCCGCCTCTCCCAAATGGATCCCCGCGCTCAGAGGCCGCTGAGCTGTCGGAATCTTGCGGTGCGTCAACGCATAGGAAACGGCCTCAGGACCGACACAGATCTTCTCCATCATCAGTCCACAGTGATCCAAAATTCTGGTGTATTTATCGACGATCTTTCGATGAACAATGATCAGCAGGACATTCGTATAGTGCTGGCCAGCGACTTCCCGTGAAAGATAATCCACAACGATCTCTTCTCGGGAGTATGGGGTAAAACGGCCAAGCTGCAAGTTGATGATCTTCGCGATTTCCTCCTGATTATTGGAGGGCATATCGATATTTCGGGAAATGAAATGCCGCGCAGGGATCACGCAATGAATCCGAGGAATCTTCGCTTGGAACTGCCCCAAAGCTTCTTGAACAAAAGCAATCATTCCCGGATCATCGCTCTCGTCGAATTCTTTAGCCGCGAAATGCTCGACTCTCAAGCTGTTCCCGAAAGGGCGAGCACAAACGATTTTTGCCGTGCGCTCTGAGAGATCGAGCCCGATGAAATCCTGCGTTTTACTTAACTTCCAGGGCGGCGCCCACCGTTTTTTCAACCCGCTCCCCCCTTCGTTTTGAAATCTCGAGGCCCGCAGATCTGAGACCTCAACGCGATCACGCGCGAAATTTCCGCTTCTTTTTCCCCGGCAATCTTTACGGTGACCTTGACTGCTTCCGGCGCGCATTGTTTTTTCCAATCGAGCACCCACGCCGGTTTCTTCTGACGATCGACCGTATAATATCTTACTTTAAAGTTCTCCATATTACCCAATATCTTTTGGCTCTCCGTAATCCTCTCCCGGCGTCGAAGTAAGGTGGGGTAATCCGAGATCTCCTTCCAAAGCGTCCGCGCGGTTACGTCATAACGATAGCGAATTCGACGAATCTCCTCCCCCCACGGGATGCCATTCGCGCGTAGCATTTGGGACGGCGCTCGGCTAAAAAAAGTGAAATGGCCCTCCGCTCCCGTGAACGGTTGAGCCTGAAAAGCAACCGCATTGGAAAGGTCTTCAGCGATTTTTTCAAATACGATCTGGACATCTTCCCCAGGCCCCTGCTTCTGCGCATATCGCCATATTCCAATCCCCTGGGATAGCGCCTGGTAGAGGCCGAGCCCGATCAATGCCGTAAGGCTACATACCATGAGAAGTTCGATCAGACTGAACCCTGCACGGCTATGGCGCACGTTCGGCCTCCAGCGCAGCCCAATAGAAAAGACGGTTCAGATTTTTTGTCTTTCCTGATCTTCTCCAGGAAATTTCTGTATCGATCTTCCACAAAATTCCGTTCGAATCCTCTGGAGAAAAAGTTGCATGGTATTGGTAAACCGTTTTCGCACCTACCCAAGTCCCCGAAGAAGTCCCGGGCTTGATTTCCCCGAGGCGGACTTGCTCACGAGATTCCCATGCTTTCTGAGCCGCTAGCGCTTCGGCCTCATAGCGGAACTCAAGATCACGCAATTGATCCAGAGACGCCAGCAACGGACGGAAAAGCACGACAATCCCCAATCCCATCAACAAAACGCTCGCCAGGACCTCAAGGAGAGTAAATCCCTTCTTCATAAGAGGAGCACGCCGACGCCTATTGCCAGTTGACGATATCGTCGTCCTTGGCTTCTGCTTTCGTGTTTTTCCCGGCTGAATACAGATCGTAATCGTGTTGTCGGTTTTTCCCCGGAGCCTCGTATTGATACGGCCGTCCCCAAGGATCGATCGGTTTCTTTTCGAGATAGGGGCCGTTCCAATTTTGAGGAACTGGCTCCGAGGCGGGTTTGGACAAAAGAGCGGTCAGCCCCTGTTCGGTGCTCGGGAAAAAACCGTTATCCAATTCGTACAATTTCAAAGCCGTTGCGATATTGACCTCGACATCCGCTTTGGCCGCCGCTCGCTTAGCCTGATCGGAGCGCCCCATCAGCCGCGGAAGGATCATCGCCGACAAAGTCGCAATGATCACCACGACAAGGAGAATCTCGATCAAACTAAAACCGTTTCGCTTCAAAGGTTGTCGTTTCATACACTCATCCCCTTTCAAAGTATCAATGCATTCATGCTGAAAACCGGAAGTAAGACCGCGATCAAAATCGCTCCCACAAGAAGCCCGACCAGAAGAATCAGGAGTGGCTCGAGAAGCTGAAGGAGATCTCCGATCATGGTCACGGACTCGAACTCATACCATTCTCCAAGTTCCCGCAAGACCGAATCCAGTCTGCCTGACTCTTCTCCCATCCGGATCAGCTGCGGCATGATCCCGCTGAAACGTTTTGACCTTTTTAAGATCTGACTCATCGGCTCGCCTTTCTCAAGGGCCCCCGAGACCCCTTCGAACTCCCCCCGCAACACCGTATTCGTCAATGCGGGAACACTGATCCGCACCGCCTGCACCAACGGGATCCCGCTGGAAAGAAGTAGCGCTAAGGTCTGACAAAAACGCCCGACCTGAACCATGAAAATGATCTTCCCGTATCTAGGCAAACCCAACACCCATCGATCGAAGAATGCTTTGACCTTTGGCTTGCGGAGTAAGGGTCCGATGGCAAAACCCAGCATGATTAAACCCGCGGCCAGCAAGATCCCATAATGACTAAAAAAACTACTGATTGCGATCAGTCCCCGGGTCAGTAAAGGAAGTTCTTGGCCGAGATCATTGAAAAAACCCGCAAATTTAGGAATCACGAAGGTTAGGATAAAAACCACACTCAGGCCTCCAAGGCCAAGAACGAAAGCCGGATAGACCGATGCCGACTTGATTTTTTTCACCAATTGCTCCTGTTGGACGCGATAGTCCGCGATCCTTTGCAGGGCATCGCTGATATTGCCGATACTCTCACCCGCCTGGATCATGGAGATCTCAAAACTCGAAAAAAAACGAGGGTGCTCGCCAAGCGCCTGCGAAAGGGAACTCCCCTGCCGGACTTTTTGTTCAACGGTTTGAAGAAGCTGTTTAAAATCCGCCACATCCATTTCTTCGGCCAACACCGAGAGGGCGCTGAGAAGCTGGAGCCCTGATCGCGTCATCCTCGCCATTTGCCGGTAAAAGAAGGTAATGATAATCCCCGTGATCTGAAACGATCTCTTTCTCCGTTCTCCTCGGCTTTTGGAAGCCTTTCCGGCCCGGAGTTCCTCCACCTCGACGGGGACCAACCCCTGCGCGCTGATCTTGCCCACTGCATCATCTTGCGTATGAGCTTCGACAATCCCTGTGACCCATTCAGCTCTGGAATTTTTAGCTCGGTACTGAAATATTTTCATGAGGCCGCCTTCACTCTGCAGTAGTTCTCAATACGTTGACGGTCATTGCTGTGGATAGCCAGAAAACAGACCCCCGCTTCGCAAGCCTTACTCTGTCCGGCAGAGATTTTATAAACATGATTGACTCGAAGGACCTTGCCAATGCATTCGATCGGCGGATGCCCATCATCCAAGAGGACCTTCATCTCGAGAATATCCCCGATATGGAGGGTCTCCGTGGAATGAAATGCGATCCCCCC
>JBMONI010000005.1:0-27004 GCA_049324575.1 Candidatus Omnitrophota bacterium
TCCCCGCTGAGAGCGGACTCTTTTCCCACAAAAAGGACTTTTTCCAGGGACGCTTTCTCGTCGGGACTAAGACGATCAAACGCTTCTGCAGGATCCGGATTTGAAGTCCCCCGGAAGCCGCCCCCCTCGGGGGGCGCCTCGATCGTGAAGGCGGCGGGACGTTGTAATTTCTTCAAAAAACCGGAGAGGACTTTCTCCAGGGCTGGCCACTGCCACCAAAACACCCCGGCACATCCACTGATCAAAACAACCAGCAGGCTCGTTTTTGCCAGGGGGATCAAAAATGCAGGCAGCCCTTTGCCTCTCGACGGACGGCGCGCCTCGGCAGACTGTACGACGGTTTTTTCTGCATGAACATCCTCTTCAGACTGAACCGAGCTGGACCAGAAACACCGGGGGCACTCGATCCCCTCTCTTTCTTCAGCCTCGAAACGATGCCCGCAATGCGAACAAGCGTACCGCATGGGTCCTTTCTTTGCTTGGATAAAGTGTTAAGCCGACTTTGAGACCGCTAAATACGATTGATAAGCGATAACCCAAGGGTTTTCATGACTCGATGGGGTCGCCGGAGCTAGATTATGGGGAATTTTCCGTGGAACCTCAAGCCGGATCTGCGAAAGCGGAGGAGAAAACCTGGGAGATAGGGAAGGGACGAAAGCCGAACCGCTCAAAAGAAGCCCGAGCATCATGCCCACCATGATGCCGAACCAGGAACGCAACCGGAACTTCCTTCCAGCCGTCATGGGACCCCTCCTTGTGGTGAGGATCTCATGTCTATTTTATTATCTCACAGCCGGCAAGCATTCAACCTTCTAATGAACGATCCTGCCAACCGACGCCTGGGTTTGCATCATCCCTTGACCCAGGCTCAATGAAAGGCTCTGCCCCGCCTCCCTTTCAAGAACGGCCGTCTTTGCCCGTTCCTTTAGCCGAGAAACCTTCCGTCCTCCACAAGGGTTCCGCGGAAAATTTCCTAAGGCTCCCTGTCGGAATCCATCTCTTTTTTTATTTCCACAAGAGCGCGGAAACCCTCTTCGATCCTAGTCAGGTCCGATTCGAGGGCGGGGCACTCCTCATTTTCCAGCTTCTCCAAATACGAGGGCAAAAGCCCCACGGTCGCCGCAAGCTCCAACCGGGTAATACGATATTTTTTCCGCCAAGCGCTGATCTCGCTTTGCTTCATGGCCTTCTCCGCCCTTTCATCATGGGCGCATCCAGTGTTTAAATCAAGCGCAGAAAACGCACTAGGCTTCCGCTCCCGTTTCTTGTATGATTCATGTTCATGGAAAAGAAACGCGCGATCCCGTTGCTCCCGGTCGGCCATCTGCTCCATGCGATCCTTCAGAGACGATCGTTCGCCTGGATCCTCGCTCTTGCGGTCATGATCGGTCTCGGTATTACGACCATTTACCGCGGCGGATTTTCACCTTCCCAACGCACCGATCTTACCGTATTCATCCGCGCCGGCCAAGCCCTGGCCGAGAATGAGAATATCTACGAAGTAACGAATCTCAAGGGCTGGAATTATGTCTACGCGCCCTTGCTAGCCGTTCTGATCAAACCTTTCCACGGGCTTCCCCTTTCCTGGAGCGTAAGTCTTTGGTACTTGCTCGCGCTTCTTTCGATCGGAGGGGCTTTCTGGATCGGAATCCGTCTTTTTTCAACTGTCCAACACGGCCTCCTCGCCTGCTCGCTTGCGGCAATCTTTTCGCTTCCGCTCCTCCTGAATGCGATTTCACGCGGACAGCTCGGGGCACTCATGCTTTTTTTGCAAATGGCCGTCTTTCTTCTTTATTTTCGGGGGCGCAAGATCGCCGCCGGTTTCTTGCTGGGTTTTTCGGTCGTCCTGAAAATCAGTCCATTGGCTTTCGTGTTCTTTTTTTTCCTGTTCAAAAAGGAATGGAAGGTCCTTTTCGCGGGGATCCTGGGAATTCTTTTCTTTTTGTTCGTCTTCCCGGGATTCTTTATCGGGTTCGAAAAAAATTTCGGGTTCGTCGCGGAATGGCTACGGGTCATGCAGCTTGCTATGGCAGACCGCGGCAATGAAACCCCCCTTTGGCGCCAGCTTCTGACCCCTTTTCTCGAGGACAATCAATCCGGCTATGCGGTGCTGACCCGCTGGTTTTGGCCTTCGGACGAATCGATCTACGGTGAATCTAACTTCGGAATACGCCTTGCCGTTCAGCTTTTCACCGCAGGCATGCTTGGAATCTTTTTCTGGATCGCGAAAAAATCCACTAGCCGGCAACACGTGGATCTCCTTTTCGCGGAATTCTCCCTTTATCCCTTGCTGATGCTCCTGACGGCGCCCGTGGCCGAGATGCATCATTTCACCGTCCTGTTCGCAAGCGCCATCGGAATCTTCCTTCTATTCGACCAGGAGAAGTTGACCCGGGCTGAACGGATCCTCTTCGATCTTGCTCTCTGGAGTTGCCTTCTTGCTTTTACCTTCGGACTCATTTTCGATGACCTAGCCTACCAGGGGATCCCCTTCCTAGGGACTTTTCTTGTTTTTTCGTTTCAAACGGTTTTCCTCGCTTTAAAATCTGACAAGTTCTAACCTGTTTAAATTGAATGGGTTACGAATATAATTTAATATATAATAAATAAACTATTATATATTTTAAATAGCATAAAAGCTCAAATTTGACTTTCTAAATCCATGTGTTATCTTTACTATTAGAGGGAGAAAATGCTCTTTCTGAGGATTCTGAAAAAGGCAAACCCGGAGTAATCCGGGGACGTCCGCCAAAAAACATTGGCGGACCCCCGCCTTAGGCGGGGGCAAAGCCATAGGGTCCCGGCTCAATGCGGGACAGCCTGGCTGCCAAATCCCGATGAAAAAGGGCTCTTGAAGCCGATGAAATGAAAAGGCAAACCCGGAGTAATCCGGGGACGTCCGCCAAAAAGCATTGGCGGACCCCCGCCTAAAGCGGGGGCAAAGCCCACAGTCCCGCCTTCAAAAAGCGGGAGGCTGGGCTACCAAGCTCATCGGAATTTGGCCGAATCAGATCCTTCCTGAACGGAGGGCGGTTCGGTCATGTTTATTTTAGGGAAAAAATATTTTTTTGTTCTGATCCTCGCCACGTTGGCCGGAGGAACGGCGGCCACGCCCGCATGGGGGATGTCCGATGAAGCCATTGATCTTGCTTCTCCTTCTGACGCCGCTTCCGTCCCGCTCGATCAAACCGGCACAGCCGCGATTGCGCCCGATGGAACGGTCCCTCCAGACGCTTCTGCGGATTTTATGGCCCCCGGTCCACTGAGCCAATCCAGCGAGGAGGATCTGCCTCCGGCGAATTTCTCAGAGATCTCGGGCGAGCAATGTTCGAAGAACGGTGACGAAGCGAACGGATACCGTTATTGCGTAAAAAAATTCTCGGACGGGACTGTGGAAGTCGCCCGGACCGATATCGAGACTTTTGGGGAGTCGGTCAAAAAACAAACCGTGATCCAGGAATTCGACGCACGGGAACTTCTCATCCACAAAAAATCGGTCCGCCAGAAGACGGATTATCTTTTCCAAGAGGGCAAGCGCATCAAATCGATTGAACATTTTGATATCGTTGAAAGGCCTTTCCGGGGAAAAATTACACGCGAATTCATCATCCTCGAATATTTCCCGGAAAGCGGACGGATCCGGAAATTGACCTGGGCGAAATACCGGCAGATGGGTGACGAAATGCTCGCCGAGATCACCCATCACGCCTATTTCACCTATGATTTCGCTGGGAATCCGCTTCGCGGCAAGGTCGAAAAATGGGAGAATTTCAAGGTCGCGGATACTCTGATGTCGTGGAACCGCGCTAAAAATCCTCATTTCCGCATCGAAGAGAGCGACTGGAGGGATTGGGAGTCGAGGTTTTTGAACCTGGTGACGGCCGCTTCCAATCCGGTCCTGTAAATGAAAATGCCGCAGCCGGCTGTTCCCGGCTGCGGCAGCAGCACTTGGCTCTTTCCCGAGCCCTTTAAAAAACCGCAGGGCACACTTGCGTATGCCCTGCGACAAAATGGCCGGCCCTCGAAAGCGTTAAAATCAGCGCGTAAGGTCGTCCGCACCCACCGGAGCGGCTGGAACCGCGTCCTCGGGTATCGGCACCACCGGCGGAGGAATAACTTCTTCTTCCTCCGGAGCCGGAGGCTGTTGCTGGACCGCAGGAAGTACCGGCTGTTCGACCGCAGGGGCCGGAAGTTCCTCGGGTTTCTTCTCTTCTTCCTCCGGGATCGGCACCACCGGCGGAAGGAGTTCGAGCCCGTCGATCGGGATCACATCCAGCGCGCCGACATCCACCCCAACGGGGATCACGCCAGAGAACTGATCCTGATTAAAGAAGCCCGGAAAGTCCGCCGCAAAGGGACCGTCGATCTGGCCGTTCAATCGGTCATGGCGCGGCAGGGGCGAGTAGAAAAGGGTCGCCAGAGCCGACGTCAGAAGCGGCAAGATCGCTCCGCCGATCACGACCGCATTATTGAAGAACACGAGCCCCGGAGGCGTATTCAGGAACTGAACGCTGGCCCCGGAGAAATTACCGGTCACACTACCCGAAAGGCCGCCCCGCGATCCGCCGGCGCCAAGGAACAGCGTGCCCGGATGGTTCATTTGCGTATGGATCGGCTCGCTCGAGGTTCCGACGATACCGCCGGCCGTCAGGCGGATCACATTATCCGCGAGAACCCGCACCGCCGGCCCGCCCTGCGACAAGATCGAACCGCCGGCCGTCAAACTATTCTGCCCTAGGGGTGACTGAGAATATCCTAAAAGGATATTCCCGGTCGTCGTAAAATTGATATCCCCGGCCTGAGAGAACAGGTTGATCTGCGTATTGCCGATCCCGTCAATGAACTGCGAACCCGCCGAGGACGTATTCACAAAAGGCGCATCCACCTCGATGTGGTTCGTGAACTCTCCGATGGTCCCGCCTGAGAACATGGTCAGCGTATTCGCCAGGAAATCCAGGTTCCCGATATCGGGGGTCTCGGCATCGAGTGTAGAACCGTTCCTGGAGAAGGTCGTGATATCTCCGCGCACGCCGTCGGTAATATCCGCTCCGGCATTCCCGTCCGCGTCGACCCGGCCGACCGTGAATGTGTCCTGAACATCGACCAGGACATCGCCGTCCTCGGTCGATATGAAGGATCCTTCCGTCATGGTAAAGTCGGCCGTAGCGTCTCCGACCGTATCAAGGAGCGTCGCGCTCGCAAGAGTGATATCGAGCCCCGGAGTTACCGGCTCATTCGCCAGTTTCCCGGTCGCATCATAACCGGCGCCGACATAAACGTTCCCCGTTCCCGAGGTCACGCCGTCGCCGGCCGAGCTTACGGTCACTCCCAAAGCCTGAGTCATACTACCGCCCGAAACGAGCCGCACGTCCCCATTCCCGTTCTCGGTACGCACGTTCGCGTTGATCGACATCGTATCGGTCGGAAGGCTTCCCAACGCATACAACGAAACATTGCCGCCGTCAAAATTCAGGACCGGGCTGTTAATAATCATCGGACTGGCCGAGCGCACGAAGATCGTCGAAAAATCGATCGACGGATCTACGATCTGCACACCGGTCACCGTTCCCGCGCCCGTTTGGCCGAAATAATTCGTCGGATCATTGTCATCGGTCAGGGTATCGATCGTCAGCTGGCCGGTATTGTAGACCCGGATATCGCCTTCCTGCGTGAAAGCGGACAGCTTGCCGCCTTGCGTATCCAGATCGTTACCGACGCCATCCCCGATGCCGTTCTTCGCGCTCAGGATCATCCCTCCCGTAAGCGCACCGGTCTCGATATCCATATGCGTATCCCCGCCATCGATGATCTCGCCGTTACGGCTCACGATCACCACGGCCGTATCCGTCGCATCCGAGGTCTTGACGCCGCCCAAGGTCACATCGCCTTCGGCATCGATATCGATTTTGCCGGAACCCGCATCCAAAAGCGTTCCGTCGGCCATCGTGACCGCGCCGTTATTGGCCTCGACCTCGATCTCACCGCTCGTGCTCGTCACATCGCCATCCGCCGAGAAGATCACATCATCGCCGGCATCCAGATTGATCTTTCCGGTCGTGCTCGTGACCGTGTTGTTCACAAGGAGATCGTCATTGGCACCGACGTCTTCAGCCCTCAATGTCGTGGCCCCGCTCGTCGCTGAAACACCCAATCCGCCGGCAAGCGCCGCCAAGACCGTCATCGTCCCGTCCAGCGTCCGGAGGATCAGATCGCCCGGCCCCTGCTGATCGGCTCTCACAATATTAAGATCCGTGCCTGCCGCTTCTTCGTCGATCTCAATGTTATTCGTCGCGGTGTTCGTCACATCCAAACGGTCTAGCTGAACTTCAAGCGCATTGCCGTTCCCGACCCCATTCGCAGCCTGGATCGTAGTCTGACCGCTGTTAGCCAAAATATCGGTGTCCGTATCGCCGCCGTCGATCACCGCACCGCTGTTGGCGTTGATCTGGACCGCGTCTTCAAGACTTCCGCTTGAAGTTGCGAGCGCACTCGTCGTTTGGACCGAACCGAGGGTCACATCCCCAGTCTGCGCATCGATATCGATCACGCCGCTCCCGGCGTTGAGGACCGTGCCATCGGCCATCGTCACATGCCGCTGGCCGTCCACTTCGATCTCACCGCTGGTGCTCGTCACATCGCCTGCCGCACTGAACGTCACGTCGCGGGAAGTCGAATCCAGATTGATCTTTCCCGTCGTGCTCGTCACCGTGTTGTTCACCACCAGGTCATCATTAGAACCCGCGCCTTGCGCGATGAGGAAAGTTTCGCCGGTCGTGGCTGAAACACCCATTCCACCGGCAAGCGCCGCCAAGACCGTCATCGTCCCGTCCAGCGTCCGGAGGATCAGATCGCCCGGCCCCTGCTGATCGGCTCTCACGATATTAAGATCCGTGCCTGCCGCTTCTTCGTCGATCTCAATGTTATTCGTCGCGGTGTTCGTCACATCCAAACGGTCCAGCTGAACTTCAAGCGCATTCCCGTCTCCGACCCCGTCCGCAGCCTGGATCGTAGTCTGACCGCTGTTAGCCAAAATATCGGTGTCCGTATCGCCGCCGTCGATCACCGCACCGCTGTTGGCGTTGATCTGGACCGCGTCTTCAAGACTTCCGCTTGAAGTTGCGAGCGCACTCGTCGTTTGGACCGAACCGAGGGTCACATCCCCAGTCTGCGCATCGATATCGATCACGCCGCTCCCGGCGTTGAGGACCGTGCCATCGGCCATCGTCACATGCCGCTGGCCGTCCACTTCGATCTCACCGCTGGTGCTCGTCACATCGCCTGCCGCACTGAACGTCACGTCGCGGGAAGTCGAATCCAGATTGATCTTTCCGGTCGTGCTCGTCACCGTATTGTTCACAACGAGGTCGTCATTCGAGCCTCCGCCCTGCGCAGCCAGCAAAATCGCTCCCGAGGTCGCCGAAACACCCGAACCGGCCGCCAGAACCCTCAGATGGCCGTTCTCTGTTCGGATCCTCAGATTTCCCGCCCCTTGCTGATCGGCTTTCTGAATATTCAGCGCGCCTCCGGCACTGACTTCATCGATCCGAACACCGCCGCTGGTCGTATTGGTCACTTCCAACGTGGTCACGTTCGTTTCGAGGATGTTGCCATCGGCCACCGAATCATCGCCCACTCCCAGGGTAGATTCGATCGTCAGATAATCTCCCGTAATATTCACCGTCGAACCGTTCCGGTCCGAGACATAGCCCGACCGTGCGCGAATCGTCACATCCCCGCGAGTGCCGTCTCCGTTTGAATCCGCATTCACAGACGTTAACCGAACATTATTCGCCGCATCGAGGAGAATATCCCCATCCTGGCTGCGGAAAGCGCTTCCGGAATTCATGACCACCGACCCGCCGCCATTACCATCTTGATTGAGCGTCGCATCGGTATAATCTTCACCCGCCGCGGCCGTTACTTGCCCGGTCCCCGCCGCTCGAACAATAGCATTGCTCTGGAGTGTGATATCATCACCCGCCACAAGCAGGATATCTCCGTTACCGCCGGTCGCTCGGACTTCGATCCCGCTATTGACGGTAAGATCATCGGTCCCCGCACTGCCTAAAGCCGCAAGCGTAACATCATTGCCGGCATTGTCGATCACATCGGCGGCAACCGTCAAAGGACTGCCAGACATGACCGAGATTCCGCCTGCCGACTCGATCCCGTTCGTGAGGGTTGCCGGCGCAATACCGCCGATCGTCAATCCGGCACCGGTCGTCCCAAGATTACTCACGAAGACCCCGCCTGTTCCGCCATCGGCCATTAAAAGACCGTCCGTCCCGGCCGCTCCGCCGTAATCCGCAAGCCGCATTTCGATCCAGTTCGAGCTCGTACCGATGCCTGCAACTCCTTCCAAATGCGCGCCGCCGGCACGGATATTCCACGTCGCTCCGTTATATTCGCCATTCAAAACGTCATTTCCATCGGTCAAAGTCCCTGCATAATAGAAAGTTCCCGTTCCGATATCGACCTGCCCTACCGGACAAGCCCCGATACAATTGATATAGGGATTCCCGCCATTCATCGTCACGTTCCAAAGGGTGCTCGGCTCAATATCAAAATAATTAGCAAGCGCTCCGATATCGTCCGCGCCTTCCGTTTCGAGATCGATCGTCGCGCCTTTGATATTGGCACTCGAATCATTCCGGTAATCCGAAATATTCCCCGAAGAGGTCAGAGAAACATCGCCGGTCCCCGCGTCGATAAGATCGATCGGCGCGTCTCCGACACTCCGGACAATGATGTCACCGTCATCACCCCCCGAAGCCACCGTTGTGTCCGCATTGAAAGCAGTCGTTGCGGTAAAATCGAGCGCATTCCCCAAAGCTCCGATCCCGCCCACAAGCGCCAAAAGCGTGATGGTGCCTCCAAGGACATTCGCCGCCGCGTTGTTCAAGGCGTCGGTCATATTGCCCGTCGAGGTCAGATCCACATCGCCCGCCCCCGCGTTGATCACTCCGACCGGCGCATCCCCGATCGAAACAAGCTGGATATTGCTGTTATCTCCAGCGGCCGTATCCGCATCGATCTGTTGCGAGGCCGTGACCTCAACAACGCCCGTATTTCCAATACCTCCCACCGCCGCTTGCAGATCGATCTTTTTTCCGACGATATCGGCGACGCTGTCCGCTCCGGTCGAGTCAATGGCGCCCC
The DNA here is from genome assembly GCA_049324575.1 of Candidatus Omnitrophota bacterium. Classification (GTDB taxonomy): domain Bacteria; phylum Omnitrophota; class Omnitrophia; order Omnitrophales; family Aquincolibacteriaceae; genus JBMONI01. The sequence continues at coordinate 9,160 of JBMONI010000005.1, forward strand.
CCGTGCTATCGAGGTCGACATTGCCCGCCCCGGCATTGACCTGTTGGGCAAGCGTCACATTCCCTCCGGCTGTTACGTCGATATCCGAATTATTCGAGATCAAACCGGTTTCGGCCCCGACGCTTCCGACCGTAAGGTCATCCGCATCCACAAGGGTCATCGTCCCGTTCGACGTTCCCGCTACCGTGTTAAAATCATTGCCCGATTCGTCCAAAGTCACTGACGATCCAGCGTTGAAAGCCAATTGATCGGCAGTCACATTTCCGCCATCGAAAATAGTGGCGCCTGCCGTCACGTCCAGTATCCCGGTCACCGTCGAAGCACCGAGTTCAAGGTCGTCGACATCATGGAGCGTCACATCCTTCCCGCTCAGGATCGAGACCGCCCCTTGAAAGTCGTTCGAGTCATCAAGAACGATATCGTTTGTACTTCCGGCCGTTAGATCCGTCCATCCATTCACGACCAAGGCGCCGCTATCCGTAAGATTCCCGCCTGTCGTTAAGGTTAAAGTCCCCCCAAACGTCGAAGCGCCGAGATCGAGGTCATCCGTATCCCGATAAACCGTATCCCCGGTCACATTGGCCACTAGCTTGTCCGCATCATTCCCGACCAAGTCCAGGGTCATATCGCCCCCCGCATTCGCCACGAGGTCGTTTGCAGTCACCGTACCGCCCGTCTGATTGATCGCTCCTCCCGCCGTGAAATAAACATCCCCCGTGGTTTGGACTTTTGCGTTTAAGGTCAGAATATCCGCCGGTGTCGCACCCGAAGCGGTCAAACTAATATCGCCGCCCAGCGTATCGACAATGTCCGAATTCACGGTCAACGGACTGCCGGAATAGATCTCGCTCCCGCCTTGCGAACTCACGCCATTTACAAGATCCCCGATACCGCCCATCGTCAGGCCGGCCCCAGTCATGCCTTTGTTATAGAGGTAGACACCGCCCGTCCCGCCGTCGAGTTCGGCCAGACCATCGGTCCCTGCAACACCGTTGTAATCAGACAAGCGTGTTTCAATGGCATTACCCAGTACGCCGATCCCATTCCCGGCTTCAAGAACAAGGCCGCCGGCCGTAATATTCACAAGCCCGCCATTATCTTCGCCGGAAACCGCATCGTTCGAATCGGTAATGCTGCCGCCTGAGGAAAACCGGAAGGTCGCTGTCCCGACATCCACAACTCCAAGAGGACAATCACCCACACAGGCGATATTCAGGTCTCCTCCGCCCGTAGAAGCGCCCCAACTGATCGACGGATCGATCTCGACCTTATTCGTCGGGATCCCGATATCCCCGCCGTTCGTATTAAGAAGGATATTTCCGCCTTTGACGTTATTGACGCCAGGAGCGTCCGGAACAATGTCGTTGGCGTCGGTCATTGCATCATTCGCGGTCGCAACGCTTAAAGTAACATCCCCGGAACCAGCATCCACGAGTCCCAAAGGAAGCGCCCCGATCGAATCGATGGAAATACTGCTATTATCCGCCGTCGTGTCCGCGTTCAAGATTGTGGAAGCGGTCACTTCCAGTACATTCGATTGTCCGATACCCCCGGCCAGCGCCGTCAGGTTCAAAGTCGCGCCGCTCACATCCGCCACGCCATCATACGTCACCGAATCGATCGCTCCTGTCGAATTCAAAGTCACGTCACCGGAGCCCGCATTCACGAGCCCGATCAACGCACTGCCGATCGAATCCAAAGCGATCGAAGAATTATCCGCCGTCGTATCCGCGTTCAACGCCGTCGAAGCCGCGACATCCAAAGCCTGCCCTACAGCGGCTCCACGAATTCCTCCGGAGCCCGCCGTTAAACTCACCGTCCGCCCGATCACATCCGCTGTGCCATCATCGGTCACTCCCAAAATGGCCCCTGTGTTTGCGGTCAATGTCGCATCCCCATCCGCGTTGATCGACGTTACGTTAATGTCACCACTCGTCGTCGTCAACGTAATGTCCGCTGAGGTAACTGGCACATCATGCGAAACAACGCTGGTCGCATCGATCGTCCCGCCCGCGTTCACCGTAATGCTGCCATCAAAAGTCTCGAGGTCGGTCAACGTCACCCCGTCAAGTTCATCAAACGTAATATCGCCCACCCCGCTCACCGTCTCCGCATCAATGCTGTTCACATCCGTGTCCAGATCGATGCTCGTCGCCGCATCCGCAGTCAGCACATTCGCTTTCACGTTATTCCCAACACCATTGGCGTCCTCGATCGTTCCCGTCGAGTCCAATGTCACATCGCCTGAGCCCGCATCAAGAAGGCCGACCTTCGCATCCCCGATCGAATCGAGCGCGATCGAAGAATTATCCGCCGTCGTGTCCGCGTTCAACGCCGTCGAAGCCGCGACATCCAGGACACTCCCCAAACCAATTCCCCCTAATGCCGCAACAAGACTCACGGTCGCGCCGCTGACATCTGCCACGCCGTCATCCGTCACCGAATCGATCGTTCCAGAAGAACCTAAAGTCACCGTCCCTGATGCGGAAACGTTCCCGACCAGCATATTGCCGGAATCCACCGTCACGTCACCGGTCGTCGCCGCAACATTGGTCAGCGTCACGCCGTCGGCTTCATCGATGTCAATATTTCCGGCGCCGCTTGTGGTTGCCGTCATATCATTCACATCCGTATCCAGATCGATCCCCGTCGCGGACGAAGCGTTTAAGGTCGCTGCATCGATATTATTGGATGCACCATTGCCGTCCGTGATCGCTCCGACCGCCGCGCTAAGCGTCGCCGTCGTAAATGCACTTACAAGCCCCGAAACTGCGATAGACCCCAGCGAATCGAGGTCTCCGGAACCCGCCGTAATGTCGACGGTCCCTGTATCTGATTGAACCGTCGAACCGCCAAGTAAATTGACATCATCCCCGGCCTTCAGATCAACATTCCCCGCCGTGGATTGGACCGTAACGCCAGCATTGACCGTCAAGTCGTCCCCGGCCCCAGCGGTCTCGCCCGCGGTCAAACTGATCGCTCCAGCCTGGATCATATCCGCCGCGATCGTCAGCGGGCTATGCGTCAAAATAGATGTACTGCCACCGTTATTGGTCCCGCCCGTAAGCCCTCCGGCCGAACCGACCGTCAGGCCTCCCGCCATATCTTCGATCTCCACATCCCCAGCCGTCGTATTGTTGAAAGCGGTCGTATCGGCATCGAGCTCGACATCGATGCCATTGACGGCATCGAGCGCGACGTTATCCGCCAAAAGATCGGCGGTCCCATCGTCCGTACTGGTGATGGCGCCGACCGAATCCACCGCGATCGTTCCGCCCACGGCATTTGAAGTCACGGTATTGTTGATGAGAATGTCCGCGCCCGCCGGAGCTGCCGAAGAATGCTGGATCGTGATGTCCCCCGCCGCCGTCACGGTATCGTCGATCACAACGCTATCAAGCACGCCGGCCGTCGCGAAAACATCCGAACCGATGAGGGTCACATCGCCGTCAGAATTGATCGGACCACCGGACTGCACCCAAACACCGCCTGAACCGTCAAGGTCCGTATCCGCGGTCATGCTGATATCCGCGCTTGTATTGGTCGTGATCGAAGATTGAACAAGAATATCGCGCAAAGCCGTGATCACAATATTGATCCCGCTAATGATCGGCGTGTTCAGAATGGTATCCAGCACGGCCGCACCGCCATTCAGCGTAATATCCCCTTTCCCTACGACAATGCTCCCGTTATTCGTGAATCCGGCTCCCGTGAACGTCCCGGTACCGCCGTTATCGCTCATACTGGTAATGGTCCCGTCGTTGGTCAGGCCATTGCTGGAGCTGATCGTAATATTTCCTCCATCGGTCCCGCCCGGATTAGGCGTTCCCGAAGAAACCGTGCCTGAAATGGTGACGTCCCCAGTCCCGGTGTGGTCGTAATCGACCGTACTCCCGACGGTTTTAAGATTGATGATCTCGGTGTTGGAATCACTATCGGCAACGCTCACCGCACCGCTCGTAGTCGTTCCGTCCAGGGTATTGAACTTGTTCGCGGCCTGATCTAAAGTCACGGCCCCGTTGGCGGAAAACGAAAGATCATCCGCCGAAATGGCTCCGGCCGTCTGATTGATCCCCGCTCCGGAAGTAAGAGAAACATCATCCGCCGTTGAAACATCATCGCTCAAGGTCAGCCCGGCCCCGACCGTTTCCAGATCCACATCGCCACTGCCCGAAGTCACTCCGTCGATCGAAGCTCCGGAATTTGCAAGGCTGTTCACCGTCATGCCACCGGCCGTATCCTTGACGTTGATCCCGCCCGCTCCGGAATTCTCAATCCCAAGATTCGCGACATCGACATCAATATTCACACCCGTCACCGACTGGATCCCGAGGTCGGCAACCGTCACGTCCGCCGTTCCATCCGCACTTCCCTCCGTTACCGAACCGCCGGTCCGCAGGATAAGTTTGTTCGTATTGGCCGGGGAGAAATCGTTGACTTTGATATTTCCCGCATCCGCGGCACCGATCTCGAGCGAAGAAGCCGTGATCCGGTCCGCTTCGGCATCGGTCACATTAAAGGTTCCGGTCCCGCCGCCCAAACCGATCGTCGTATTGGCCACGCTTGTTTTCAGCATGACCGTTCCGCTCCCGGCGCTGATCGTCCCCGAACCCGTATCGATCGCAAAATTGTGGGCGATGATCTCGAGGTCGTTATTGTTGGTATTGATCTCGTCGCTCGAACCAATATTCACATCACCGGCATTGGTCCCGTCCGCATCCGCATGCAAAAGCACTTTGCCCGCCGAATCGATATCATCGTTAACATGAATCGTGTTGTCCGCGGACAAGCTCATCCCCGCGGTATCGGTGATAAGATCGTTATCAAGATCAATATCATTGCCCGCATCAAAAGTCAGGGCACCCGTCGTTACGGTGAGATCCTCTTCAACGGTAATATTGCGATCGGCATTCACGGTCAGCGTTCTAAAGGTCGACGCCGAATCCTCGAATAGAACGTCTCCATTATTCGCCAAGGCGTTAAGCGTAATGGTCCCGCTGATATTGGCACTGTGAGTCGCCGTGATCCCGCGCACCGAAATATCATTGATGGTCGCATCCCCGATCGTCAGGTCCTGCGCCGTGATCCTTTGCAGTTCGGATCCGCTGATGGTCATATCATCCGAACCGCTGCCGAGCCGGATGTCCCGCCCGTCCGAGGCCACGATCGTCGTATCCCCCGAACCGCTGTCGATCGCTCCCGTATTATTGAGGTCAAGGTTAGCGGCCGTGATCTGAAGGTCCTGGTTCCCGGAATCGACCGTCCTTGTGTCAGCGACTTCAAAGGTGCCCCCTCCATTATCATCAAAATCCGCATTTATTTTGATGCCGCCCGCTGTCGTCGTCACATCCCGGCTAACCGTGATCCCTCCTCCGGCATTCGCTTCGAGCTCTTGAAACGTTGAAGCATTGTTCGAGAAGCTGATCCCGCTGCCTGAATCCGTCGCATTCAATATGACTTTCCCGACATTGGCGCTATGCGTCGCAGAAATACCGTCGACCGTAATATCATCGTTGGTGTTATCCCCGATCGTGAGGCTGTTCGCAGTGATATTCTGAAGTTCCGAACCGCTGATCGTCATATTTCCGGAGCCGTTACCCAGCCGGATCGTTCCGCCGTCGGAGACAAGGAGGGTTGCCGCGCCCGTCCCTGCATTAAGAGTGCCGGTCAGTGTGATGTCATTGGCCGTAACACTCAGAGCGCCGTCGCCCGTAGCGACCGAGACAGCTGCATCATTGATCGAAAAATTACCGGACCCACTCCCGTCGCTGTCGGCATCGGCCGTAAAAGTTCCGCCTTGCGTCGTCACACTTGAACTGAGCGTGATATTGTTACGCGCCGACATGACTAAATTAAGAACGGCCGCGCCTGCCGCCGAGATCCCGGTCGCCGCCTGCATGATGATGTTGTTTCTCGCCGTAAAGGTCAGCGTCGCGACCGTGGCGCCGGCTGTACTCATGCCAATAGCCGCCTTGATCGTAATATCCCCATTTTGATTATCGCTATTACCGGGATTATTGATCGTCTGGACCGTCACATTCGTTCCGCCATTCAGAGCGCCCGTGATCGTATCCACTCCGATCGTCGCCGTGTTCCCCGTGGAGGTGAAGACACCTCCGGCCCAGGTCCCGTTGGTCGTCCCGGAGCCCGCGATCACTTCGATGTCATAGGGATCGATCAGCCATTTTCCATGCTGCCCGTTGGGGCTCGTAGCGCTTGCATCCACGATGATCCCTGAAGTATCCAAGGTCCCCAAGGAAGATGTTTCGATAAAACCGCCGTTCCCGCCCAGGATGCCTCCGCGCGCCGTGATCGTTCCATGGACATTCGCCACGTCATTGCCCCACACGATCACGCGTCCGCCATCGCCCTCGAGGATCGCATCGGCATTGATGGTGGCCCATTTTGAAATATAGACCGCATCGGCGGTCGGAATCTCGCCCTGACCCTGATAATCGCCCCCGATCAGCACTTCGCCGCCACCCGCATAACCGGAAACATCGACCTCGGCGTTATCGAAAAGCCCGACTTTTTCACCCAGCGTTTTGATCTTTCCGCCTTTCTCCCCGGCATCATCGCCTTTGGCCCGCAGTACTCCGTCGACCCGCACGACCCCGTCATCGCCTCCGTCAAGAACGATCTGGCCGTTCACTTCAGCGATCGTATTCGCCTCAATGATCCCCGTATGGTTGATGATATTGTCAAAGATCTCTTCGGACCCCTTCGCCGTAAGGACGGCAAGTCCCCCGTTCGCTTGGATCGTGCCCGTATTCGAGATCTGATCGGCCACTTTGTTGCCGGCGAAATCAAAAACCGCGGCTTCGACCGGCTGGGTCACTTCGACCGAGATCAAACCGTTGCCGCCCGAAATATCCATAGTCACCTGATCCCCTGCTGCCAACACCGCCGCGCCTCCATCGGCAAAGATCCTGCCTTCATTACGGACCGCAGAGCCGACCATCGCAACCCAACTTCCCGGATCCACGTTCCAGGTCCCTTGGTTCAGAATCATCGCAGGGTTCATGGAAGGATCGCGGGAAAGTTCGGCCATGGCACTGAAAAATTCGGTGGGATTGATCGCGAGGGTCGTGAGCAAAGCACCCCCGGAAACATTCGCCTGAAAAGTCTCTGTTGTGACAAAACCCATCGGATTATAAAAAGCGACCGTTCCGACGAGGTCAAGCAACCCTTCCCAGACCGTGGCATGATCATCCGCAACATTAACGACGGCACGCGCATTCGGATCGACAAGTCCCTCTTGGTTCAGGACCGACAGGGCCAACTTCTGATCCGTTCCCAGATCCATCCCGATCGCCGTATAGACCCCTCCGTCCTGGAGCGTCCCGTAAATATCGGCACCGTCACCCGAGGTCACCGGATTGCCGTTCTGATCCACGATCGGCGCCCACGCATGGGGAACGGAGAAAGTGCACATGTGGAATACCGCGACCGCTCCGGCGATCAAACGCCGCGCGGAACGCAGAATCTTGGGATCCACAACAGGATTGCCTGAATTTCGAATTTGATTTTGCATTGAAATTGCCTCCAAAGGGAATTTTTGAATTTTATATCAGTGCATTAACAGAGCTCTGCCGACACTCCATAATAAAAAGCCGAATCCGATCCATTGCTTGCCCCGTTCCCGAACGGAGATGCCCATTGAACGCGCGCATACACGCGATCAAAGAGATGCATGCGCACGCCAAGTCCCATCCCGGCCAAAAAACGGCTCTCGGTCTCGCCCGCAAGCGGACGGCGGAGTTCACCCCATCCGAAGTCAATGAAGGTCGTGCCCTGGATCTGGTTCCGGAGATTTTTCGAAGAATAAGGGAGTTTCCAATTTTCAGGAAAGAAGTAAGACGGAACATAAAGTTCGCTCGAGATCAGTCCGCCGTAATCCGCGAGATAATCCCCTTCCGGATAACCCCGGACCGAAAAGGCCCCGCCCAACCGGAACTGTTCGGAAGGCGGCAGGAGATCATTGGAAAGCTGCCAGGAACTGCGAAGTCCGAGCATCATCCCAATCGGAAGGCGCTGATAGCGGATCGCGTTCCCGCGGTAGATGAAGAATTGTCCGCCGGTCCCCAGGCGTGAGGCGGCCGGCTCCACTTTATCCGAGCCTCCCAAAAAACTGCTGAACCCGATGTGGAAGGACTGAGGAAAGTAACTCTTTCCCCACCGGTCCGTCGTCTCCGCGTTGGTCTCGAGGTTGAGAATGCGCAACCGGTCGCGTCCGGCTTTATTGCCGAGAAGGTAGTTATTGATCTGTTTCATGTCGAACCCGATCCGGAAAGAGGTTTCGAGTTTTTCGGTCACGAAGTAAGGCTGCAGAAGGTAAACCCCGTAGGTTGTCGCATCGCCTTCGATATCAAGGTCCCTCAATGCCCCGCCCACTTCGGATTCGGACCGTGAGAACAGGAATCCGGCCCGTGTTCCGATCGGCGTAAAAGGAATATTGTAGTCGGCCCCGACGGCCCAGACCCCGTCGCCGATCTGGAAACGGGACGATGCTTTGTCCATCCGGCCCAAAAGGTTCGTGTGTTCGAGCGAAAAACCGACCCGAGTCCTCCCCGTGTTGTCCGTACCGAGGTTATTCACATCCACACCGAAGTGGATCGGGAATTTATCCTTCACGTCGATCTCGACATCGGTCGTCTCGCGCTCCTTACCCGGCTTCAAGACCGCTTTGGCTTTGATGTCTCGGTGTTTGTTCAGCATGGATATGGCGCGTTGAAGATCGTTGAAAAAAAGGATCTTTCCCGCGGAGAACCGGGCTGCCCGTTCGAGTGTTTTGGAGGAGAACCACTTGTTGTTCTGGAATTCGATCTTGCCGAGTTTACCCTCGATGACCGCGATCTCGACCTCGCCTGCGGTCACATTCTGTGGGGGGAGATAGACATAGACCGCGATAAACCCTTGAGCACGGTAATATTTCTTGACCTGCGTTGCGATCTCCTGGAGATTCTTCAGGGTCACTTTACGGCCAAGGTAGGAAGCGACCACCGCATCCAGTTGCTCGGCGGCGATCTCTTGGTTGCCGGTAAAGACGATCTTCTTCAATTCAAAAGTGACATCGCCCTCCGCCGGCTCGGACAGTGCTTCGACGATCGTGGATTCTTTTTTCAGATCTTCGGGAGCCCGATACCGACCGGCTTCTTCCATCGCCCTTTCTTTCTCAAAGCGGGACTGCTCCACGCCCGCTGATTCCCGGCTCTGGTCACCGTCCAGCGCCGCCAACACCCAAGCATGGGAGCTCATGGAAAGTACAATAAAAAAAACAAACCCGGAAAGAATTCTTCTATTCACGGTGGATCCTTTCTCGTAGAAGTTCCTGTCATGGAAAATCGGGTGGCCCTTGTCAGAAAAAATCTTCGCAAGACGTAAAGTTAACAAGGACTTGGAACAATTTCAAGAATGGGTTGCCCCTGCAAATTCCTCAACCGACTCCTTCTGGATCAGGCCCCTAAAATCCCATGGCATGAAGCAAAGGTATCCAAAATGGGCTAGCGCCTTCTAGCGATTCTCTTATTCAAAAACATTAATTATTTATGAGGATTGTTTAAAAAATAAAATATTTTTTGAGTCTCTCTCGAAACATCGGAACAATGCAAAAAATATTCTATTTTCTCTAGAAGCTTCAAGGCCGATTCGAAATGAATTTAAAAAGACCCGCGATCCCTCTTTGCATTCAAAAACGCTCTTATCCTCCCGGGAAAAGTTTAAAAAAGAGATCGTGTTCGCGAGATGGGCTCGGATCTTTTTCAGAAGACAAGAACAAAAAAGGGACGGTTCTCCTCAAGAGAACCGTCCCTGAAAAATGGGGAGTGGCGGATTCGAACCACCGAAGGCCGAAGCCAACAGATTTACAGTCTGTCCCCTTTGACCGCTCGGGAAACTCCCCCAAAAACTTGCTTTTGCTCAGTGTCTAGCGCCCCGGCATAACAAATAAAACCGCGATCCGCCATCCACGGTTCACGGATCGCCTTCCCCTTGATAGCCGTGGAGCTGGCAGAGGGATTTGAACCCCCGACCCGCTGTTTACAAAACAGCTGCTCTACCAGCTGAGCTATGCCAGCTCGAAAATCCTGATGATCGCATTTAAAAAAGCGCGCCTGCGCATCGAGCTGAAACAAGGCGCCCTTTCTCGCCCGCCGGTACACGCCCTTCGAAAAGATCCGAAGGGAAACACCGGCCCGGAACACGGCCCTGCGGTTTCAAAAAACAGGAAGACAGGGCGCGTATTCTACAAGAAAGCTTTTTAAAAACCAAGCGCCGCGTCCCGCCTCGGGCCCACGGGGCTGGAGGCCAAAAGGAAGGTCACCGGCCCTTCGTTGGTCAAACGGACCTTCATGCGCGAGCCAAAAACCCCTTCACGGACTTCGAGTCCCTCTTCCCGCATCCCCCGGGCCAAGATTTCTAAGATCGTTTTTGCCGATTCGGGTCTTTCAGCCGGATCAAAACCGGGCCGGTTCCCATGTTCGACATCCGCCGCAAGCGTAAATTGTGAGATAAGAAGAATTTCACCGCGCGTCTCGAGAACAGACCGGTTCATCTTCCCCTGCTCATCTTCGAAGATCCTGAAACGCGCGATCTTGGACGCCATGCGCAATGCCTCCGAGGCCTTGTCCCCTTTTTCAACGCCCGCGAAAACAAGCAGCCCCCGGCCAATGGCGCCGACCCTCACACCGCCCGCCTCGACCGATGCGTTTTCCACTCTTTGAAGGAGTACTTTCATCGCCCCTCCTGTTCAGACTTTAGAAAAGGATAGCCGAAAAAGCAAGCCCGAGTTTCCATTTTGAGGAATACAACTTCTGCATGATTTATTTTCTTCCCTATGATAGAATCCGCGCGTGGATAATGTGTTATCAACCATCCAAACGAAATGGAGCGAGATCCGTATGATAAAGAAAATCGCGATTTTTGCCTTGTTGTTCATGGTGCTGATGGCCACGGCGCCGGTTTTTGCCGCCAGCCCCTGGACCGAGGAAGACGGATACTACAATAAAGTCCGCGCCAAACTTGATTTCGGCGTGAAGAACCTGATGGGCGGCTGGACCGAGCTCTACACCGTTCCGGCAAATGCCGAAGGGAACGTTGAGGCGATCACTAAAGCCCTCGGCGAAGGACTTTACAACACCGTAGTCTATACCGTCGGCGGCGCCCTTCACACGGCAACTGCACTTCTTCCTGGCATCGATGTTCCGATCAAGAACAACGGTGTGCAGTTCGAGGGTGACAAGGAAGCCCAGAAGTAAACGGATCAGAGGTTTTTTCAGGAAAACCGCTCTAGGCGGAAGAAATGTTCGGGATCTCGAACAGCTTCCGCTTAGAGCGTTTTCCTTTTAAAAGAGCGATCCGCGAACGCGGGATCCCGAAATAGCCGCTCAAGACCTCGACCACAGCTTCATTCGCTTTCCCTTCCACCGCAGGAGCTTTGACCCAAACACGATAAAGACCCGGCGCGGCCATTTCGACCTTGTCTTGTTTCGCATTGGGTTTGGTAAGCGCTTCGATCTTCAAGGAGAGCGTTTCCTTTTCGTCGCCTGAGGTAAAGAAGAAATCCACAGCCCCTTAATGAAAGGAAGATCGTCCGCCCTGACAGGCTTCCGGATCCGCCCCAGATCATCTTCGATCCTTTCAAAAACGATCCCCCAAAGCGAAGCCAGAAGATCGCGTTCCTGGGCACCTAAAAAATGCTGGAGAAACCTTTCTTTTTTGTCAGCCCGCAGGCACAGCCCTTGTCCGCGGACTTCAAACGCCGAATCAAGAAACCCGTTCAACGCCTCGAGACTGAGCGGCTTCAGCGAAATCCTGGCGGAAACGACCCCGTGGGCGAACGCCGTACCCAGCAGAGGAAAAAGATGCGCATCGTCATGGATCGAATCTACGCGCGCCGCGCAAGCTTCCTGCCACGCCGTCGTCCAAACCGAGATTTTTTCATGAATCACTTCGACCTGCTCGATACTTTTTTGGACGGATTCCCATTCCTGACGGGTCCGAAAATCACGACAACGCCGGGCCTCATCCTGGGCCGAAAGATCCACCCATTGGGGAAGGCGCGCGGCGGCGGCCCGCAGAACAGCGCCATAAGGCTCCCCCAGAAAGACAAAAAACGCGGCGGTATCGCCTTTCCAAAAACGCTTGACGATCCCCTTCACCCGTTCCCTGAGGGCCGTGACCCGGGTGATAGCGAAGCGGAAAATGGTCTCAATCCATCGTTCGGCGATCAGCGCTTGAGCGCGCGCCAGGTCCCTTTCGCTTAAGATCTCAAGACCCAGGCTTACGATCGCATGCACCCGCTCGATCCCTTTCCGGAAGGTCTCTTCGGAAGAGAAATCGAATCCTTCGGCCGCGATGACCTTATTGGAGAGCCATGCCAACTCTTCCCGGATCTCTTCGAGCACCTGCGGCGCCTGACGGTCGAGGTCGAAGAGGACCTCATCGAGGAAAAAACGCCGGGCGGTCCACAGGGCCGGATAATCCGGCATTCGGAGCCCCGAAAAAGCGATCTTTTGTTCGTGATATTCCCGGGGCGTTTTCTTCGGGAAGGCCTCGAATTCGCGGTCTTCGATCGGCCGGTAGATCGCGTTCGCCGATTCGGGCGAAGGGAATCCGCGATCTCCCAGGCGGACCTCACGGTTCGCATAGGCTTCTTCCTCGATCGTCTCATCCACTTCCCCCAGGATCCCTTCCAGAATAGCCGTATACCGGCCACGGTGATTTTCAAAAAGGACCTCGATGGCGCGTTTGACCGTATCAAAATTCTCTTCGGCGACATAGAGGTAATACATTTGATCCAGCGAAAAACAGGGGCGATCTTCAAGCGTCTCATCGGCCGCATATTCCCATTCCGGTTTCAAAACCCGCACAAGCCCCTTGAGGCCCGTAACAACGGTCTCATAATCCATTTCCGCAAGCCAGGAAAACAATTTGTTATCTCCCGCATGCTCAAGCGTCTCGATCCATTTCAAGAAACCGTCGCTGTCGATCCGGTCCTTTTTCCAGCAATCGATATCCGCCATGAAAAAAAGCTGCCGCAGATCCGCATAGCGGAGGATCGCACCCCGCTCTTCAAGGTCCATGGGCCGGGTCACCAGATAAAGTTCTTCCTCGGAAAGCGAATGCGTGAGCCTCTCGGGCTGATGGGCCAGGAGGATCAGGCCCCCCTTGTCCGCCACAGGCGCTTGGCGGAAGAAGACCGCCTGTTCTTCCATGCTGAGTTTCTGGAAATCTTCATTGGAGATCATAAGGAGTGTATTTTACCCGTCCCCGGTGCGGATTCAAAGCCTCCTCTCATCCGCCCGGAAGGGTTGCGGGAAGAGCCGGACTCGCGATACACTGTGCCGGGACATTCTCATTGATGACCAAGCGGAAAACGATTTGGATCCTCGCGCTCGGGGCGCTCATTGGAATTTCTGGAGCGGTCTGGTATGATGCCGCCATGAAAAACCCCCCTTGGGACCCTCCGTGGAAATTAATGCGCCAAGAGGCCGGCATCGAAGAATACCAACACCAGGCGAACGGCCTCAAAGTTCTCCTGCTCGAGGACGATTCGGCGCCTGTGGTCACCTTCATGGTGACCTATCTTGTGGGTTCGCGAAATGAAACCGAGGCCTTCCGCGGCGGCGCGCATTTGCTCGAGCATATGATGTTCAAGGGCACTCCCCGCTTCAATAAAGAAAAGAACACCCAGGCCGCCTACCTCCTTCAAAAGACCGGCGCTATGTTGAACGCCAGTACCTGGCAGGACGGCACAAACTATTACGAGACCCTTCCCGAGGACAAATTAGATCTCGCGATCGAGATCGAAGCGGACCGCATGCGCCACGCAAGGGTCCGCCGTGAGGACCTCGAGAGCGAAATGCCCGTCGTTCAAAGCGAATTTGACCGCATGGATAATTCTCCCTTGATTGCCCTCGATCATGCCGTCTGGGCCGCCGCCTTCGAGCATCATGCTTATCATTATCCGATCATCGGCGATCGTGGGGACCTCCGCCGAATGACGGCCGAGAACCTCAAGACCTTTTATGACCGCTATTACTGGCCTAACAATGCGGTGATCGCCGTGATCGGCTGTTTTGAAAAAGAGGCCCTGTTGAAAAAACTGGATGAAAAATTCGGAGGGATCCCCCGTTCGCCCGAACCGCCTTCCCCAACCGTAGAAGCGGAGCCCGACCAAAAAGAAAAACGGTTTGTCCGAATCGAACGCGAAGACGCGACCGAGGCGGTCATGATCGCTCACAAAGTACCACCAGCCCTTCACCAGGACACGATCGCTCTGGATCTTCTTTCGATCATTCTGAGCCGCGGAAAAACAAGCCGCCTCTACCAATTCCTGGTCCATCAGAACGCGGCCATCGATATCGACACCGGCCACTCTAAATCCTTCGATCCGGGGCTTTTCACGACCGAGATCATTCTGACCCCTGGGACCCGCCATGAAGATATTGAAAACGGGGTCCTGGACATGTACCGCCAGATCCAAAAAGAAGGCATCCTGCCTGAGGAGCTCGAACGGGCCAAGAACCAACTGCGCGCGCGGATCGCATTCAGCCGCGACGGATCTTTTTCGATGGCCAGTCAACTTAGCCGGGCTATTGCCGCCGGTGATTGGCGGTTCTTTTCGACCTATCTTGACCGGATGGAAAAGATCACCCTGACCGATCTGCAGCGCGTTGCGAACGCTTACTGGATCCCGGAACACATGACGATCGGGCATCTGGTCTCCAAGGACCGGGAGGTTCTTGCCGCGAAACAAACGCCGATAGTTTTCAAACCTTGGAGCGAAGTCCGGCCGCCGAAGCCTGCGCCTTCTTCCTTTGAAACGGTCCCCGGGAGTGTGCCTTCCCCCAAGTCCTCACGGAGGAAAAAGTCCGCTCACGGAGAGCTCGCCAAACAGGTCAAAACGGCAAAGGCACGATCCCTGCGGATCCTGACCCTCTCGACGGCGGTCAAGGACGTGGTTACGATCGCCGGCTCGATCGAAGGCGTCGGATACCTGCATGCGCCGAACCCCGCGATCGCCCATCTGGCAAGTTTAATGCTTGAAGAAGGGACCCTGAATCGCACCAAATTCGAGATCGCGGATCTCCTTGAAACCCAGGGAGCCTCCCTCCATTACAAACTGGACCATGACCGCCTCAGTTTTTCGGCCCGCTGTCTTTCCCGGGACGTCGCGCTCGTGCTTGAGATTCTTGCCGAAGAGCTTCGTCTGCCGCTCTTTGACGGCGACGAGTTCAAAAAACAGGTCGACCAGATGAAGGTCCATATCCGCCAGCTCATGAGCGATACAACGGCTCAATCCTACTCGGCCCTGTCGCGAAAGATCTATGAACCCACCCACCCTTATTATGAGATCCCATTCGAAGACCATCTCAAACTCCTGGATACCGTCACTCTCGAAGAGGTCCGGAAATTCCATCAAGCGCATTACGGCGTGAACGGGATGCTCCTGATCGCCGTCGGAGATCTGTCCCATCGGGCTTTCTCCGCCGAAGTCAAAAAACAGTTTGCAGGCTGGAAATCCGTGAAGCCCTCGGTCGCCGTGGTTAATGACTTCAAGCCGATGGATGCCCCCACGATCACAAGGATCCCGATCCCCGAGAAGGTCAATGTCGATGCCGTCCTGGGACACGCCTTGCCCCTCGTTAAAACCGACAAAGATTACCTCGCCGCTTATGTGGCAAATGCGATCCTCGGCGGGAATTTCTCCGCACGGCTCTCCAACCGCATCCGCGACGAAATGGGGCTGACGTATGCGACGTATTCGATCCTGCACGGGCTGGATGCCGTCACGATGGGCCACTGGGAGATCGACATCATCCTCAACGAGTCCCAGTTCGGAAAAGGAATCGACGCGGTCCGCGAGGAACTCCGCCTGTTTGCAGACCGGGGCGTAACCGCTGAAGAACTCCGCGACAAACAGGAAACGCTCGCCGGCATCTTCAAGGTCACCCTTTCGACCACCCCTGGAGTTGCACGCGCGCTGCTTGAAAATGAAGAGCTCGGGTTCCCCGTAAGCTATCTTGACGAACTTCCGTCGAAGATCGAGGCCCTCGATCTCGGGACTATCAACGACGCCATCCGCCGTTATTTCCATCCCGAAAAACTCCATCTCGCCGCCGCCGGCCCTTTCGGGAATGACGCCTAAAAAACTCCTTCTTTTCGACATTGATGGCACGCTGCTCTATTCAGGGGGCGCGGGACGCCTGGCGATCGAAAAGACCCTCGAAAAAACCCTGGGGATCCAGAATGCCTGGGGCAATACACGGCCGGACGGAAAGACCGACCGGAAGATCTTCGAAGAGATCGCTATGAAACGCAGCCGGCGCAAGATCTCGGAGAAACTTTGGGGCCGGATGCAGGCGCTCTACATCCGGCATTTCCGGAGGCACATTCCGCACTCGCCTTTTCGGCTCATGCCCGGAGTCCCCGGGATCCTCCGCCAACTCGCAAAACACAAGGACAAACTCGTCCTCGGCGTTCAAACCGGCAATCTCGAAAGAACGGCCTGGTTGAAGCTCGAGCGCGGGAGGATACGCCATTTTTTCAAATTCGGCGGATTCGGGTCGGACAGCAGTAAGCGGACCGGGCTCATACGAAAAGCAATCGATCGCGGCGAAGTCCATGTGGGCATGCGCATCCCGCGCCGCTCGGTCTTTATTCTGGGAGACGCTCCCCAAGACATCCGGGCCGGAAAAAAATTAGGGGCAAGGACCATCGCCGTGCTCACGGGGAAAACCCCGCCGGAGAAGATTCTCGCGCTGCGGCCGGATCTGGTCCTGCGCGATCTTTCCGAAGCGAAAAAACTTCTCGCTTTCCTCCTTGATGGAGCCTCGGCGCCTTATTCGACCCCGAAAGTTTGAATAAAGATCCGCAGACTAGACGGTCTTGGTGCCAAAGAGAAGATACTCGGTATGCGAGACCATGCGCTGGACCGGACGTGTTTTCCCTGCACGCGCGAGGATCGGCCGCTCCAGAAGTTCCACGCATTCGACCCCGATAAACCCGTGCTCACGCAAAGCCTCCGCCATGCGTTCGATCTGATTGACCGTAGGGTTCAGACTGATAACCTTGGCACCCCCGCACAGAACTTTCTTTACGTTCTCGATCTCCTCCCAAGGGGTCGGGATATCAAGGATCGCCGCATGAAAACCCTCCTCGGGAAACGGCTCGCCGGGCACGCGCTGGTGAAAGACCACGTTTTTCTCGAGTCCCGCGCGGGTGATATTTTTGACCGCATTCTTGGGGAGATCCGTACGGCAATCGAAGGTATGTACACAGCCCTCCGGAGCGACCGTCTGTGCAAGCGCCAACGTAAGCGCGCCTGAACCCGTTCCCACCTCGAGGATCTTTCCGCCGGTGCGGATGCCCCCCTTCAGGATGAGATAGCCGGCATCTTTCGGATAGACGACACCGCTTTCCCGGGAAGCTTTCATCATTAGATCATCCAGGGTCGGCTTCAGAAGATATCCCGTGTCGTATTCACATTCGATCTTTTTCCCGAACTCAAGTCCGATCCATGCCTCGGTCGCCAGGGGCTTGCCGCAGTGGATCCCCACCTGCTTCCCGGGCAAAACCTCAACCAGGTAGGTGACTTCTTTTTTCTCGAACCACAGGAGGACCAAGTCCCCCGCTTGGATCGTTCGCGATGAATTTTTAACCGGTTCTCCCATTTTCCTTACCATCCTTCTGCTTGGGCATGTTCCAAAAGCCGTTGAAATCCCGAAGCCAGATGATCCGGAGCGGCCTGGCGCAGCGCTTCCTCCGTCGAAAAACCCTGGCTCACGACCGCAACTTCGATCCCCGCATTGCGCGCGGTCTCAATATCGACTTCACTGTCGCC
>JBMONI010000006.1:0-25855 GCA_049324575.1 Candidatus Omnitrophota bacterium
CGAGGAACGTCTGTCCCTCTTTGCGGATGATCTCCTCGAAGACTTTCTCGATCCGGCCTCGCTCGCCCCCGTCCGGGGGCAGATAGACCATGCCGACGCCGTATTCGCCCGGAGAAGGGAGCCGGATCTTTTCCTGCTGGCAAACTTCGTGAAGGAAGCGATGGGGTACTTGAAGGAGGATGCCCGCACCGTCCCCGGTATTGGGCTCGCAGCCACAGGCGCCACGATGGCGAAGGTTCAATAGGACTTGAAGGGCTTTCTGAGTGATATCATGGGATTGTTGGCCCTGAATATTGGCCACAAACCCGACGCCGCAGGCATCGTGTTCGAATCGAGGATCGTATAATCCTTGAGCGCGCATTGGCTATCTTCCTTTAGAATATTTCTATAGAATTCGAGGCAGGAAACAACACGCGGGCCCTGTGATTCCCGATCCTGCACAGCCGATCAAAAATCGGTGTTATTCTCTTTATTATTGCAAAAAGGTCAAGACTTTTAAAATCTCCTGAGCCATCCGGTCCCCCTAAAAACCAAGAGATCATCGCTCCTTACCTTCATCTCCTGACCTGAACCGTCAGGGCGCAGGAAACCGGCCCCAGGAAGACAAAAAAAGGGCGGCTCGCAAGAGCCGCCCTTTTTGAGATCCGTCGTTAAAACCGGACTTTAGTCTTGCTTGACCAAGATCATCGGAACCGGTTTTGCGTTGACGTTCGCGGTAAATCCCGAGACCGCCGCACTGCAAGCCGTTCCCGAATTGTCATCGACCGTGAGCCGCACCTGATAGACGCCGCTCTTGTCGTAGACATGGGTCACTTTCGCGCCCTGACCCGTCTGCCCATCGCCGAAATCCCAATTGTAGGAAAGGGTATTCCCGTCAGGATCGGACGAGGCGGAACCGTCAAAAGCAGATTGATCCTCCTGGCAACACACCAGGTTCGGCCCGGCATCCGCCACCGGCGGCGTATTCACAGGCACGCGGACCGAAGCGGTCGATACCGAGCAGGAAGAACCCCGCCCATCGTCGACGCGGACCACGACCTTGTAATTCCCGCCTTTTGTGTACTGATGGGTCACAGCCGACCCACCCTCTTCTTTCGTGCCGTCTCCGAAATCCCAGCTGTATTTCAGCTTGTCGCCGTCGGCATCCGAAGAAGCGGACGCGTCCAATTTCACTTTATCGCCCGCGCAGCTTGTTCCAACCTTCTCAAGACGCGCGATCGGAGTGGAATTGACACGGACACTGACGCCGCTCACGGTCTGGGAGACCGGAGTTCCGCGGCCGTCATCAACGGTCAACATGACCTGGTAATCTCCGCCGGTCTTATACCGGTGGGTCACCTTTACGCCCTCGGCCGTCGTTCCGTCGCCCAGATCCCAAGCGTAGGTCAGCGTTTCGCCTTCCTCGCCCGAAGAACCGGACGCATCCAGGGTCACTTCATTGCCGGAGCATACATACTGAGGCGCTCCCGCATCCGCGATCGGGGCTTTATTCAATTTGATGTTCACGCTATCGGAATCCGCCGAGCACGGAAGTCCCGACTGATCGTTCACCGTAAGCCGCGCGGTGTAATCCCCGGGTTTCGCGTAGGTGTGCTCGACCTTTTTCCCATCCGCGCTAGCGCCATCGCCGAACTGCCACAGATAGGTCAGCTCATCGCCGTTCGGATCGCTCGAAGCGCTTCCGTCGAACGCGACGCTGTACGGAGCCGAAGCATTCTTCAGATACAAGGTCACGTCTTCACCGGCATTCGCCACGGGCGCGCCGTTGATGCGGATCTTCTGGCTAATGCTATCGGTCGCGCACTTGGAGCCGGACTGATCGTCCACGGTAAGGACGACATCATAAACCCCGCCCTTGTCGTAGACTTTCTTGACCGTAGCCCCTTCGCCGTAAGTGCCATCGCCAAAGGACCATGTGTATTTCAGATTGGCCGGCTGATCATCTTTGGTCGCACTTGCATTGAAAACGACCGCCGAACCCGTACAATCACGTTCCGGACCTTCAAGCGCGGCTACCGGCGGCGTATTGACATCCACTGTTTGGGAGGTCACCGCGGTTTCGCAATTGAGACCGGAATTATCCGATACCGTCAAGGTCACTTTGTAAGTTCCTCCCGCGCCAAATTGATGCGCTACGACAGGCTCCGTACTGGTCTGCCCATCGCCAAAATCCCAGAGGTAGGTGATCTTGTCGTTGTTCGGATCATAGGATTGGGTCGCGTCAAAAACGAACCGGTTACACGCCAGAACAGGCGCAGGAGCAGGCGCCGGAGCGGGTTCAGGCGGCGGAGCCGCTTTCACGGGTTCCGGACCATGGAAGTAGATCGGAAGAGGCTGGCCATTCTGATCGAGGATCTTCAGACCGGCGTTCGCTCCGATCTGACGCCCGCGGGTAATGACATAAACCAGTTTCCGCTCCGATTGGGCTTGCAGAGCGATCTGGGTATCGGCCCATTGTCCGGAATCGGAATCATTGACCTTGTATTCCTGATTGGAGGCATTATCCACCAACACGCTGGTGCCGCCCATCGGATCCAGGTCATAATTCTTAATGGTCAGTCCGGTCGTGGACGCCGAGACTCCCGGATAAAAATATTTTTTCTTTCCGGTCCCTGACGCAAGCCGGAAAGTGATCATGTCCGCAAAGGACACGACCGATTCGGGAGAAACGCGGACGCTGAAGAGATTCTGATCGTTCCCTTCGATGCCCTTGACGATCAACCGAAAGCGATAGACATCCCCGACCTTCTTCCCTTTTTCTTTGGGATAGGGACCGAATTTCAGGTAGTCGTTGTCGTACATGCTGTCGCCGACCGGGATGGTCACCTGATCAAGGACACCGCTTCCTTCAACGGTGATCGATGTCGCCGTATCCCATTTGAAACTGCTCCGGGAATCGGCATGACCGGTCGTGTCGGGATCATAGACCTCGAGGACAAGATCCTGGGATGCGCTTGCCGGCACATCAAAATATAACACCTGCGTGTTATCTTTCTCCGCGCCTTTGTCAGGATCGCCTTCCGGTCCGAAAACCGAGAAATATTTGATATTGGTATTTTGTTCTGGGATCTCGTAGGCCTGGACAGTGAACGGAACAAGCAGGATCACCGCCACTGCAGCCATGAAGCAAAGAAGAGGTTTCTTTGTCATGATGCTTCTCCTTCTTGGATTTTTACAGCCTGTGGGAAAAATCTTTTTTAGGCAGGGAGTAGTATAGGCTCAATGTCAACTTTCACAAGAATTATTTTTAACCTGATCTGATTTTTCTATTTTAAAAATTTCAAAATCAGTATTTTTATTTTTCATAAAAAATAAAATATCTTGTTTTAAAGAATTCTATCGAAAAAGTTTATTAAAAAAGACATCTTTTGAAGAATCTGATGGAAGATAAAATCCTCATAGAATGTCAAAAAAATGGAGCGTATGCGGAGGAAGGCCTAAGACCACCCAAAAAAATCTCGCTTAAGGATCACGAAAAAAACCGACTAAAAATTAGCCGCGGCAAGGTTTAAAATCCAAAAGCCCGTCTTGAATCCAGCAGCAGGAGGTTCAGGTCTTAAGCGCTTTTTTCAAACGCGTGATCAGGTCGAGGATCTCGGTGGATTTAAAGATAATATCGTCCGCGCCCAGGGTTTCCGCTTTTTTAATATGTTCAGATGAAACTTTTCCCGAAAAGATCAGGATCGGGATCTGTTTCAAGACGGGATCGGCTTTGATCGCCTTCAAGGCTTCGAAACCGTCCATGATCGGCATATAAATATCAAGAAGGATCGCATCCGGCTTTTCGCGACGCGCGGTCTCGAGGCAATGATTTCCGTCATAAGCTTCCAGGATCTCATAGCCCGCCGCGCGGAGCCGCTCAGCCAAAAGCCGGACAAGCGCACGATCATCATCGGTGATCAGGATCTTTGACAAATGAACTCCTTCCTGTTTCTCGATATATCGATTGCCGGGGCCAAAAACTTAAGCAGGATCCGAGGCACACGGCCAACGCCTGCCCCCCCCCCTTTTTTTTTCCTGTGGGCGTTTTTAAAAACCACAGGATAGGCGCAAACCTGCCCTGCAGTTTTTTGAAAATTTTCTAGGCGTCCTTAGAGCAGCAACCTTTGACGCCCAACCGCTTCAGGATCCCCTCCATCGGACACCATCCTGTAAACGCCGATTGGAAAAGATTGAGGCCGACGAAAGCCGTAAAAAACAGCCAGGCTTTATGCACAAAAGCGCCCAGAACAACGCTTGCCAGGATGAAAATCCCGGCAATCACTCGGATCCATCGTTCAATGCTCATCACGGCCGCCGCCTCCCTGATGGAACAAACCTATTTGCGATGGCGGGTCAGGATCTCCTGGATATCTTCCTGGAGCGCCTGGAGATCTTCTTCGTGCTGAACCTCGTCCTGAAGGATCTGAAGTGAGATGTTGTAGGTGACCGGGTCCTTCTCGGCCGTGGCCTTCAAGATCTTTTGATAGATCGTGATCGCACACTGTTCCCCTTTGACGTTCTGCTTGAGGACTGCCTGGACATAGGGATCATCCGGCGCGTCATAACCGCAATTCGTTTTTTCGAGCCACTGCTGAGGTTCCGTCAGCGGAGTTCCTCCCAATTGGATGATCCGTGCGGAAACCATATCCGCATGGCGAAGTTCATCGGCCGCGTGCTGCATCAGTTCGGCGATGACAGCCTCTTTCATCGGCCCTTTCACCACTTTGGCGCCGATCCAATATTGATAATACGCAAGCCACTCATCGGCAAAAGCCCGGTTGAGCATTTCGACGACTTTTTTGACGTCCATCCCTACGATCTCGCGGCCTCTTGTTCCCATAAAATCCTCCTCGAGTTAGAAAAGAGAGTTGGAATGCATTCGGGATTTTAATGCTCAAAGAGGAAAACGTCACTATTTTTTATCGGCTCCTCCCCCAAAAAGACAAGGTTAGGCGGCAATCCGGACAACGGTTTGACGGCGGAAGAGATCCAGGATCTCTGACAACGAGTCCCGCAGTGAATAATCGCCTTCGGCATCCTGCAGGAAATAAAGGGACGGCCCGTCCGCCTGCAAAAGAAGCAGAGAGGAAAGCGCTTCGAGAGGTTCCCCGGGCCGAATCAAAAGACGCTTGTAGCGTTTTCTCCCAGCCCGCGGCAAGGGACGGTTTCCGCGTACTTCGATAAGGACGTTGTTTCTTTGAGCACCGAACCGGACCAGTGCTTCATCCGTATCCTTTGCTGATCCTTGGAAATAAGCACGTAATTCGGCAGGAACTTTGGCAGCATCCCCGGTCAGGATAAGTTTCGTCCCTTGGTTCTTGAACGCCCGGATCATCGCAAGTAACTCGGCCCCGAGCCAGGGAACCGTCTCCGCAGAAATCATGATGTTCCCGCCCGGATTCTTTTTCTGGATTTCTTGGCGCAGGCGCAAAACTTTTGAGAGCGGTTCGTCGAAAGACGGGGCAACGCGCACTTCGGCCCGCGGCGGGGAAAGGCCATCGCGGGACCGTCCGTAATACTGGTCCAGATAGGCTATGATAAAAAAGCGGTCCGGATCATGGCGATGCGCCTCCATAAAACGCTCCCGCTCATATTCCCCGGCACGGCCGGCATAATGAACTCCCGCGACCACCTTCTCGATCTCTTTTTCAATCGTCGGCGGCACATCCGGCTCGCCGAGGCGGAGCGCCTGTTTCCAGATCTTTAACCGATGCCCAAGATAATCGGCGGCCAGTTCGTCGGACGGGCGCCTTAACCCGGGAAAGCGCCGGACAACCTCACGGAACCTTGCCAAATAAGCCTGGATCAGAACCATGGTCGACCGCGCGGTCGGCTCGTCCATCGTATCGATGAAAGCCGGCTCGGCCCCCGGGATCCAGGAAAGCATCTTTTGAATATCCGCCAAGGGGAATGAAGCGAACATTTCCGGCACGGAAGCCCGGGAAGCCAACATATCACGAAGCATCTCTCGGTGTTCCTGGGCCATTTTCCCGTTGAGTAAAAACGTCAAAAGCTGGAGACGCTGCCGGATCGTGGTCGCGATCATCCGATAGGTCATAGGCCGATCCCCTTCCAGCCATAAATGCAGCATCCGGAGCCAAAAACGCCCCGCCTGATCTTGCCGGCCTGCAAATATCTTTTCGGTGATTTCAGGAAATTCTCTAAGCCAGCGATGGATATCCCGATTGACATCATTGGCATTCTGGGTAAGCACGGGGAAACGTTTTCTGAGACGCTCCGCGCGCTCAGGAAAAGCGAGAATCATAAGCCGCAGAAGCGACCCGAGCCCTTGGAGTGCGAAATAGTTCGCGGCTTGATCGATCGTAAGGTCCGCTAGCCGTTCCTCGGATATCGGCGCAATGATCTCCGGCTCCATTTTTGCGTGGGCCAGCACCCGGCGCACCTGGTCCCCGGCCGCCATGTTCTCCATATGTTCCCGCTCATCCCGATAATGGTCGAGGACCCATCGGAGAAAAGCTTCGAGATCGATCCCGATCTTGCGCAAGACAGTCGGCAACGGGATCGAGTCTGAAGCATATTTCTGGACAAGTGTCACTTCCGGGATCGACAATGCCGGCAGAAGATGCCCCAAATGCGGAGGACTTTTTTCAAAAAAGTTCCGGGTCAGGATAAAAATCCGGTAGCCTTCGCGGTCTTTCATCCGAAGCTCCGCGCGATTCTCTGAAGCGCCTTGTTCCTTCTCGAGCTTCTTGAGATCCTCCCACGCTTGCTGAACCGCGCCCTTTGCTGCTTCAACACTTAGAGGTTCGATGATCGACGCGGCATCGGCCTGTCGCGCGTGATTCACCTCCGCGGTCGCAAGAGAAAGCGCTTTGAAAATATTCGGGTTTACCCTTTGGCCGGAAGCATCGAGAGAGCCTGGAACACGTTTGACCTGGTCCATAATACTATCGAGGAAGGTCTCCCCTTTATTGAGCGGATTGGGCCATGTGATCAATGAAATGGCGACAACGACATGCGTCTCTTCTTCGAAGAAATAAACCATCCCGCCGTCCTTGGACAGGCCGAGAAGACCCCATTTGAGCGGCTCGGTTTCGCCGACTTGAAAATGGTTCTCTCCCAAATGATCCGAGATCCAAAGGCTGTTCAGAAAACGGAACGGCGCAGGGATCCCCAGTCCGCTGCTTCCTGTCAAAGCAAGCCGACTTTGATGAAAACCTTTATGTCGGACCTGTGTTTTTTCCTTCTCATTAAATTCAACGAGCTGTAATAGGCCTTTCGTGAAAAGTTCTTTTCCCGGGGTAAGAACATTACGGCCGTTTAACCGCCCCACATAAACAAGATGGACGCGATCCTCACCGACCGGCCTCGGCAGGACCCTCGTTTTTCCCTTTCGTTTCTCGGCGCTCACCGCGGCATCCCAATGGTTAATCGCCGAAATAAGCTGGAATGAGACCGGATCCGGCCCAATCGGAAAATCCCTCAAGAGTATAAGAGTGTCAAAAAGTTTTTCGGCGGAACTGCGGAGGTAGAGTTCGAGGACCTGGTCACGGATCCTGCGCAAAAGATCCACGGTACCTCTTGTCCTTTCGATGGTGGCCGTCAGTTCTTCACTGGCCGCGAGATCATCGCCGCTGACTTTTTCCTCCATCCAGCCCTCAAGGAGTTCTTTTGAAAGATCATGCGTTTTTTCGGCATATTCCTGCAACTTATGCGCAAGAGCAAAATTCCGCATCGGACCGTCCTCAATCTTTATCCGATCCAAAATATCCCGGTATTCCTGATTGAGCGCGTCCCACCTTTGCGCCATCGCCTGCCATGACCGCACTTCCGAGCGGGGCTTGCCGGGCGCTTTGCCGTCATCATCAAAAGGAATCTCTTGGAGCCATTTGACGAGTCGACGAACCCTTTCACTTGCATTGGCAGGAAGATTTCCAGCGCCTTCGGGCGAGACCAAAGTCCGCAGCAGAATCGCCTCTTCTTCCGAAAAAGCTCCCCGTTGGATCAGGCCTGGCAAATCTTCAGGCTTCAAGTTCCCGAGGAAATTACGCTGGCCTTCGGCAAACCGATCGACCGTGTCCGGGATCACAATCGTGCGCGTTTCCGCAGGACGGCTGCCGTCGTCATAGATCTGGAACCCGACCACATCGCTGGTAACCTCTCCCGGCTTTGCGGACGGCCCCTGCATAGCGCGAAGGCCGAAGTACTTGGTCAAATGGGTCTCCAGAATAGTTCCCGAAGCCAGCCCGGGATGCCCTTCATTGAACGAACGAAAAAGTTCAAAAAGATCCACGAGATCCGAGGCCCATTTCGGCCCTTCGCCGGTAACGCCCTGATAGATCGCCCGCGCAACCATATCCGCGAGCGACTCGCTGGCATGTCCGACCGAGAAACCTTCCATCAAAGAAGCTGACCGGACCGTGCGGTCCTTGTCCCCAAAACGGGCAAAGGCAAAGAGGAATTGTTCGATGGCATTTTCAAAAGCATTCCGTTGTTCGTCTTCAAATCGCACCTCCCGTTGCTTGAGCTCCCGGATGACCTTTTCGAAAAAATCGAAACAGATGCGATAACGCTCAAGGATCCGGGCAGGATCCTTATCCCCCAGATCAGCGAGATCGCTAAAAAGCCGTTTCATCTCATCCAGGATCGGATAATAAAGATCGGCAAGCTCCTCCAGGCTCAATTCGCCAAGCCGGTCCCAAACGCTTGAACGCGCGGGTTTCGAAACAGGTTCCGAAGCATCCCCGCGCACGACTTCCCCCGCAGGCGTGCGAGGCCTGCGCAAGGGTTCCGCCTCCGGAACGTTCGCGGGCTTCTTGAGCAGCTCGGGCAGGACCATGAAAGCGCCGACGACGAGGTTGATCACCAAAACGGCAAGAACGGCTCGGGGCATAAATTGATCCTCCGGCCCTTTCGCCCTCAATTCCGCGCGGTCAGGAGTAAGCGCGAGGAATGGATCGTCGACCGGAACCGGCTCTTCTTCCGGCGAATCTCCGCCATCGTCATCCGAATCTTCCGAATGAAAAATCACTGCATCCGTGATTTGACCAAAGGTTTTATTGTCAAGGATGGAAAAAATGGACCGCTCCCACGGCGTCCCTCGTATCCTGAAACCAAAATCCCCGGCGATCCCGTATCGTCCGAAGATCGGGACCAACTCGCTCCGGCAACCCTCGAGAAGATCCAGATCGGTCTCCATCACAAAAACCACGCGGCCGGGCATCGCCGCCAGCAACTCTCTTCCGAGCTTCGAAGATTTGTCTTCTCCGCCGAGCATGACGATCTTCGCCTGGGGATCCTTTTGAACGAAATCCCTCATTTGGAGCGCGGCCTGTTGCGTATAAAGATCCTCTCCATGGGCCCGCGACCCCTCACCGTAAAAAATAACCCGCTCGCGGCCAAGCTTTCTCAAAAGATCCCGGAGGCTGAACAATGCTTCTTCGTCCCCTTCTTCCAGCAGAATATTTCCCCCGACCAGAAGATCCAGTCCGAGCGATTCAAACGTTCCCAAGCGCCGCTCAAACACCTGTTGGAAAATTCCGTTCGGGTCGATATTGCGGTCCTTTCGCACTTCATCCAGAGCCGCATTGACGGCTTCGAACACAAGATCCTCTTCGACAAAGGCTTTCCAAAAACGGTCCTGAAAGGCCCGGTTGATCGGAAGCGCAAGATGCGTTGCCTGCCTCTGTTCGAAAAACTTGAGAACATCCGCTAAAGCAAGAACCGCCGGTTCACCCCCGGCAGTCCATTCCAGGGAAATAAGACGCGTCCCGGATCCGAAATAAGACTGAAGAAGCCCGAGCGGAGTTTCACGCTCTTGCCGTATCCTTTCGATAAGCTCGGCGAGCCCCGCCGGATCAAGCCGGACGTTGTTCCGCGCAATCTGGTCCATGTTGTCGTCAAACAACATCATAAGGCCGTCGAGATCGGGGGTGAATCTGAAAGGTTGTCCCGGACGAGCCTCGTCATAAGCAATGAAACCGTTCCGAACCAAAACGTCGGACGGCGCTAAAGCTCGAAGCTCATCGATTCGCCGAGCGAGATCTGGACGAGCGCCGAGCAACTCTTCGCGCGAAAGCTCTCCCCTTGCAATCAAAAGCCCCATCATCTTCAGCGTGTCTCCAGCTACCGCAGAACTCTCCGCGAAAAGAAGATCGCAAACTTCAAGCATCGGCCGCTTTAGAGCGTCCAAGAGCTCCGGGAAATGGAAAAACCGGCTCTGGATCCATCGCTTCTCTTCGGCTGAACCCGTCCTCAGGAGATCCCGGACAGGCTGTTCGGTCCGGTCCGTCAAAGGAAGAGAGCTCACGAGCAGTCCGACCATCGAAAGCCGGACAGCCCAGTTCGTTTCTCGGTCCAAGGCCGCTAAATAAAAATCAATGACCTCGGCGAGCTGCCCCGGAGCTAATTCTTCTAAATGATTTTCCAGGGTCGAAGCCGCATCTTCCCGCGATCCGGGATGATCCGAACGGGAAAGGGCTCGATAATAGGCATATTGATCCCATCCACGGCCCACCCCGGAAGGATCGTCTGGCGTTCCCGACCGCAACTCCGCCCGCCCCTCGGACTTTTCTCGTATTCGAGTTTCAATGACCCTCCTCATGACCGCCAATGTTTCGGCCGCCGAAAGATCAGAATTGTCGATCTCAACCGCATCCGGGGCTTTTCGCAAAGGCGCGATCTCGCGCTCGCTGTCTTGCCGGTCGCGCATCTCGAGGTCCCGGATCACTTCCTCCAGGGTCATTTCAGGATGCGTTTGTTGATAATCCCGGAAGCGGCGTTTTCCTCTCACATCCATACGGGCCGTCAGATAAAATTTGATCACTTCCTTTTCGGGAAAAATATCCGTTCCTGCATTCCGCCCCTCGATCACGATATCATGGCCCTCGCCGATCTCCCGGGCTTGCTGGAAAATATATTGATTGACCTCGAAATGTTCCGCAACGATCGGCGTTGCCCGGCTCACCTCGGGAGTACGAAGGCGGGTAGTCACATCGACCCCATCGCGATAGACGCGCATTCCGGCCCCTTCCCGTTTGAGATCGATCACCGTGGACTGCACCAATCCCCGGATCGCTTCCGGATCCCGAAGATCCATACCTACAGAAACCGCTTTTTCAGCCAACGCCCGGTAGAGTGTCCCGAGATCCACATGAATGAACCCGAGTTGTTGCGCAGCCGCGCGCGCCACGGTCCCTTTCCCCGAAGCCGCCGGACCGTCGATCGTAATCACCGTATGCCGCAGCGGATTGCGATTGATCGAAATAACTCGCTTATTTGAAAGCGGCCGCGATCCCGAGTCAACGGGCAATCCAAGACTCGGAGGCGTTGTCGCCGGCGAAGTTTGGGACGCCCTCGGCCCTCCTGCGCTTATTCTCCGGGGTTCAATCCTGGCCCCCTTCGCGGTCTCCCTTAACGGGCTCCCCTTTCTTCCTAATGCCCCGGCTTCAGAGAAAAAGAATCTCGTTTCGTTCAATGCAAAGCGGATCACAGGGATCCCCTTACTCGCCGCGAGAGCTATGGTATCTACAATTTTCCCACTACTGCAAAATCCATAAAGGACGACAGAATGATCGCGAAGTAATTGTTGTGCTATGGATAATGCAGGATTAGACGCCATTTTCTCTACAAGGGTCCCCAAAGCGTTGGGGCCCCCCGCAAGAAAACCAACGGCCATTCGCATAAACGACCGTCGGGATGTTTCCACCCGCATTTCCGCGCGACGAACATTTTTCTGCATAATCGGCCGGAGGAGCTTCAGGACGTCTTTGGCGATACGGGCGGTCCTCCAACTCCACGCTCTTTCCGTCCGGCTGAAAGATTCGACTTGATAAAAACGGTTCGGCCCCAGCGGCGGCTGCAGTTCTTTATAGACCGGCGCATTATCGATCAGGACCGCATAGCCCAAAAGCCCGATATCTTTCGGCGTGTAGTTATGCGCGTAATAATAATCCTCGACGGCTTTCCGGCGGACCGTGTGATCGACCCATCGATACCCGCGCAACACCCGTTCAACATCCTCATCGCGAGCGCCGATATCGTAATTTTCACGGGTAATGATCCGGTCAAAGTAGGAGGCAAGCGCCGGATGTTGGCGCATGAATTCCTCGACATAAAGCCGGTTCGAGTAGGTCCAAAGCACCAGGCGGAGCCCAGCCTTCCGCAGGATCTCCAATTGGCCCAGGATCCCTTTTCGAAGAACATATTGCCACCTCTTGTCCAAATAAGTGATCGTATTATCCAGATCGACCGCGGCCGTCACCTGTTCGGCAGAGATCGCGCGCTCTTGATCGATCACTTTCCGGTCATGGATCTGTCCCTCCACAAAGGGCAGCGTATTCCGCATTTCTGCGCGGCGCATACGAAGCGAAACCTGGTTCGCATGGTTCCGCATTTTGAACAAAGCCCCGGTGGTCGGCATTTCTCTGGGCGCGTGCACGATCAACACTTCTCCGTCCGGCCCCAAAAAGGCCATCCGGCCGAGCGAATCGAACTCCCAAGGAACGCTGACCAGGTCCGAAGTCAATGAACGCAAGGCCGTCCCGTGTTTGGTCCCTCGTCCCCGGAATCCCCCCCAGAGGACTTTTTCCAATGGCATGCCTCTTCCTGAATCAACGACGTAAAGCGATAAAACAGGTTTTTGCGTGACCCTCGAGCGGCTCATGAAGACAAGGATCAATCCGCGCCCGCCCTCATGGCTCAGCACATGCTGAACGACATTTTCGATGACATAACGGATCTCATAGGTCCAATCCCCCAACACATCCGCATGGACCCGTCTCAATTGGGTCCGCAGGTCCTCAAAGATCCCCCGCGAAAGACCCCAGGAACCATTGACATCGAGATACCGGGAAACGGCACTGGGATCGATCATCAGATGCGCCGCCAGTTCTTGATGGATGCCTAACCTGGAATCAGGCAATACAGCGCGGACCGGATCGTCATCGCCCACGATCAATCGGTCCCATATCCTGTAGACCGTATCATCAAAATCCCACCGAAGATCGAATGCCCCGGCAAGGCGAGGATCGAACGACGGAAAGATAAAATCGCTTGCGCGAAGGCCTTCTGCGGTACGGACTTCCGAACGTTTTTCGGAAGAAACCGAGCCATCGTTCGCGCTTTTCTGAAGATACGGCAACAGCTGATAATATCCCGGCAGGGTCGATTTGAAGAAATTATAGGGCATTTCCTGCGGTTGGTATCCTTTCGGAGCTTGAACACCGTAGACAGGAAGATGGAGGAAGCCTGCGAAAGCAAAAACCTTCTTGCGATCGGCATTCGCTTGCAAAACCTCTTTCGTCCTCTTGGCGGAAATTATATTGAGCGTTTCGTATTTCATGAGCTCGATCCGGTTCATTTTTTTCAAGAACGCCGCAAGTCCGGAGTCGTTCATCGCCTTTAAACGGCTGATCAACTGATAGAGTCTGCCCTGAAAATATTCTGCCGAAAGGCCTGTCCGTCGGGTCAGGATATCCAGCTCGCTTGCGAGCGCCCATTGCGGAGAACGCCCTGTCTGCGAGGCGTAGGCTAATTGAAGGCCCAATCCCAGGAAAAGGATCTGATCGTAGATCTCTTCCTTTAAATATCCCAAGCGCTCCGCCAACAGGTCCACACTTTCTTGTTCGGTGTCCTTTGCAATGAGATCGTACATCGGCGCTCCGGCCCTTCGGGCAAGCTCCTCGATCAAAGCAATGTCAGGCGCATTCCCAAGCTTCCCCTGCTTCCATTCCTCATAGCCTTCGGTAAGAAAGATCCACTGCCCCGGAGGATCTTTGAGGATCTCGCGGGCCGCTCCGAGGATCCTCTCAAGACTTTCAGGGTGAGTATGCACATCCCCGATGGCAAGAAGCCGTCGCCCCTCCCATTCACGGTCGGGATAGTAGAGCGGCGTTCGATAGAAGACCATTCGGGAGATTCGCTTGATCCTGGGCATGCGAAGGTAGATCTCCTCAAATTCACGGAACCTCGCATTCCCGCGGTCATGAATCATCCACATCCCCAATCCGGCGCCTGCGCCGGCCAAGGCAAGAGCGAGAAAGCGCCGCCGGGTCGAGGCCGTCTGAGCATGCTGCTCAGAGGAAGACGGTCCCTTTCGAGAGACTTGGGCCGCTGACCGGGAACGGCCCTTCCCAGCCTTTTTATGGATCCGATGAGACTTGTCTTGCGTCCGGACCTCAGCGCGCCCGGCTGGAGCGGGATCTGTTTCCGCTGAGCGGACCGAGGCATCCATCTTGAAAAAGATCCGAAAGAAATGCTGAACGACGCCGGTCCAAATCGCGATCCCAAGCGCGTGCAAAGTGGAAAACAGGATGAGATCGCTGGAAAAATGCACCCACAGAAAACCGTTCCATAGGAACCAGAAAACAAAGTTCGCGGGAAAGATCGCCAGAAAGGACCGCCACAATTCTTTCGACTTTTTGAGGATGTCCTGATCTTCTCCGAACGTGGCCTGCAGCGTCAGACAGAGCACATTCACGATAAAAAATGTCCCGAGGCTCAAATCAAAAATATTTTTGACCACCCAGGGGTATTGCGAAATCGGACTGATCGACGCCAAATGCTCGGGACGGACATACTCGCTGAGAAAAGGGATATAGATCCCGTAGAGGAACGGCGCCGAAGCGATCGCGCTCACCAGGGACCACTTCAGGGATGCTTTCAGATTTTCCGGCCAACGCGCTTGGAGACCGTAAGCGCGGAGCGCTTTTTTCGAACCGACGGTCTTGAGCATTTTTTGTCGCACCGCATGATCGCCCAAGATCTTTGAGATCAGAACCCCCGCAAAAACCGAGGCCGCCCGAAGGGCGTAGATCTTCCAATCCCATAGATCCTGTGAAAATCCGCCTCGGCTGAATGCGGCATAAGCGATATTGATCGCAACAATCGAAAAAAGAAGGCCGGACGCCCGGAAGGCATAGGAGGCGCGGGTGGAGCGGAGCAGGACCGCTGAAACTGATACGACCGCGGCATAGAGAAAAACCTCGATGAAGGCTCGTAAAAATCCCGGCACCGCGAAGTGGGGCAGCGAGATCAGCGCCGAAAGAACGGCCACGGCCCAAACCGACCGAAGCACAAGGTCTTTGATAAGAACCGTCGCGTCAAGACGCTCTGACTCCTCACTTCGGAAGGAATTTTTCATCGACGTTTTTTCGTCCACCCGCACTTCCGCGCGTGGACCGCTTTGCCACTCGAGCTTGCCGTTCTCATGAGTCACCGTGACTTTATTGATCGATCTTTTCTTGGGGGACCCGCTCATCTCGCTGCCAAGGAAATCCAAGGCCGACCTCTGCACCGCATCGCTCGTCTCAAAAGGAGCGAGAAAAGAAGCCATCTCGGAAGGAGGGATCGCACGTCGATTGGCCTCGGGAATGATCGGTTGTGAAAAACTTGTCAACGGCTGGGAAGCCTTTACCCGTCCCAGCTTAAAATCGTGGATCAGGGCCATGCCGGCACGATGGACCCCGTCGCTGGCCTGCATCAGCCGCAGCATATCCCTCACGAACCGCGTCCGAATGAGAGGCCGATAATGCGCAAATGAAAACGCGAAAGCCCGCGCCTCCCCCGCGCCAAACCAACTGTCGAAATCTGCCGCTTTTGTTTTTTCGTTCCATGCAGCGTCGAAAGCGTGAGAGAACTCATGAAGTCCGGTCGAAGTGAGGAGGATCCGGCTTACGCGGGCCTTGACTCTTTGATAAGCTTCCTTGGCCGCATCATAAGCGCCCCTGTATCCCAAGTAATTTTCCCGCCAAAGCCGGTTCGCGGTGCGCAAGCGCGTCTCGAAATCCCGGATTATGATCCCCGTTTCTTTTTGGCGTTCCTGATAATGGCGGACCAGACCTTCGACCTCATCGTCCGAAAGCGGATGGACGGCCTCACGAGTTCTTACCGCCCCCGGAATCGCGGTCACTTGGATTTCCTCTAAAAGATCGTTGATCTCGTCTTCCGCCGCAAGCGCGATCGTCATTTGCCGCGCCGCATCGAGATCTTGCTTGGAATCCATGAATGCTTCTTCAAGATCGCTTTGTGCAAACCGCCGGGAGATTTCACCCAGGGAAGTGTCCATTTCCTGGCGTATCCGTCCGATGACTTCACGGAATAACAAGGCCTGTTGTCTCAATGCCGGATGATCGAATGCCTTCCAGGCAGGCGTTTCGCGAAGCCCCGCATAGACCTTTCGCCCTTCTTCGGTCACAAGCCGGAACTGCTGTTCGAGATCGCGATCCCCGATCGAAGACCAGCCAAGCAGATCCAGATGGATCTCCGTTTTTTTATTCTCTCCCTGCTCCGTAAAATCCTTGATAAGGGCCGATAAAGTTTCGAGTTTTTTGACAAAATCAGCCAATGTTTGCTTTTCGGAATCCTGCAAATAGGACGGGTATTCTTTGAGAAGAAATTCGACATACCATTTCATTTCATCGACCGTATCCGTTTCGGCGACCTCATGCAGCCCCAGTTCAAGCGATGCCAGCGATACAAATGGATCCCAAGCTTTTCTCATGATCTCTTTGGCTTCTTTTTCCGCGCTATCCATGAAAAGGATCTGCATTTCTTGCCCGTCTTTTTTGAGATGGAATCCGCGCCGCTGAAGGGAGCCCCCGACATCCATCACTTTCTTCAGGAGTACGATCTTCCTTTCAAGGAACAATTCGCCGGTCGTGGAGTCGGCGATCTGAAATGTCTCATGGGAATCAACTTTGAAAATAAAGAAGCAGAAAGAACGGCGAACGCTTTCACCGGTCCCGCCGGACGCTCCCTGAGGAAGACCGTTGACATACTCGGCATGATAACCGCGCCCGTGGAGATAGGCGTTCAATTCATCTTCGAACCCTTGGACCTTTTTATATTCTTCGATCCTTTTGAAATTAACGTAAGGATCGTTGTCGGTGGCGATCTTCTCGATGATGGCGCCAAAAGCCGGGTCGATCCTCTTGGCGCGGTCGATCAGATCCCTCTTCATTTCATTCCGCTCCCCGGCCTCGCCATTGTAGGTTGCGATCATGAAACGCGAGAAGATACCGGAAAGGAAAGCATCCATCTTTTTCTCGAACTCGGGATCTTTAGGCTTGGCAAGCGGCGCCGACACCTCCGCAAGCGCCGCGAGAGGCCCGGCCATCGCTAAGGCAAAGGCCGCGAACCCTCCCTTGACGAGAGCCCTTCGGGTCATGTTTTGTCTCACTTCCGCGCGCAAAGAAGATGCAAATTCCCGGTATTCATCCTCGGAGAGCCAGCCCGTCTTTCGAAGCGTTTCGAGAAGATTGATCTCATCGCCAAGCCGATGCCCTTGGATGGGAGGTCGTTTGGCAACATCCGAACATAGTTTGGAAACCGCCTGCCGCGCTGAGTAACCTTCTGCCGCCGCCCGTTTAAAGATATTTTCAATGATCCCGATAAAACGATGGAAAAGCTGGTCCCCGGGGCGCAAACGCTGGATCAAGGATTCCAGAGCTGCTTTGGCAAGGAGTTCACGCTGGGCTTCCGATCCGCCGGGATCCCCCTGAGCATATTCCCTTTGGATAAGTCCCGTGAAACCCATGCGCTGCAGGTCGTCGCTCTGCTCGCCCTCGGTCCATTCAACTTCTGCGCGAAGCCCCTCGGTTAAAAGCGCCTGATCAAACGTATGGGCCGATCCCAAAGGATAGATGACATTGGCGCGCGGATTCTCGGCCAAGATCTTTCCCGCCAATTCACGCGCCGCCTTGTCTCGGGCCACGGTCACCTCCGCCATCATGCGCGCAAATCTTTCGCTCTCCCGTAAGAACTCTTCCGCCTTGCCCTCAAAGAAACTTTGCCGGTAGCGATTCCGCAAATTTTCCTGCATATAGCGATACCAAGTCTCGAATCCCGGTTCTTCCCAGCGGACCCGGACCCCGTTCTCCGCTTGCCATTCCAGGTAAGGAACAAAAAACGGACGAACGCTTTCGGAGATCGTCCCGAATTGAATAAGATGGCGGGCCGCCGCTTTTCGTTCGGCCACCGTCATCTGATCGTCCTGCAAACGTCTTTGTGTTTTAAGCCGGCTCACTTCGGTGTAAGCCTTCTCGAGCGTATCCCGCCAGCGGGGTTCCATCAATTTCTCATACGACAATACCTGCAGAGCCTGAGGCAAATAGTCCCGAAGCTCTTGCGGCGAGATCAGCCCCTCCTGCAGAAGAAAAACTTCCGGGAGGTCGCCTCGCGCAGGATTACGCCAGCTTTGACGGACGATTCGATCTAGAACAGGGCGTAGCTTCTCGAAATCCACGGCCTGGTAATGTCCCGTAAAGACAAGATGGAATTTCCCCGTCCGGGCAGTGAGAGAACGTTTGGAAGAGATTTGATACTGACGCAGCCCTAGGGTAACCACTCCCGAAACGCCGGCCATGGTGCCCAGGATCTTGAACGCGCGCCGTGTGATCTTTTGTGTTTGCAGCTGCTTGGGGACCCGATCTCGTTTCAGATGCTGTTGAAATTGGCTCGCGATCGCATCGGGATTACTTTTGTCTGTTTTAAAAGCAAGGGTCTGCCCTAATAACCGAAGTTCGGGGTCTCCCTGATGAGGATATAAAACAATTTTCTTGATCCGCTTCATCTCAGCAGGCGTCAACCGTGACCGCAAACGGTTCTCCAAATTCGTCCGGAGCGCCTCGCGATCGCCGATCCACTCCCCGACGATCTCCAGAGCGATCCCCTCTCGCGTTTCTGCACGAACCGGCTTATTCGCTTGAAAAGTAGTCTCAGCTAAATCCCGGATCTCGTCGCGGAAAGTAGGCTCCAGAGAAGGGTTCGATTCGATCTGCATGAAACGCGATTCGGCGCGGGCGGCGCGGCGCACATAAAGAGGAACTTCAAAATCGTGGTAGCCAACCGACATGAGCCGGTGGTAATACGCTTCGTGGCGCGTGTCCTTTTCCGTGATCTTCGGAGTCACCACCACATAATCCAGTCCCTTCCGTTTCAGGATATCTTTGATATTGTTCGCGTGAAATCCGCCGAAAACGAGGACCGCGGTGTCTTCCCCCGGAGCGGCAAGGAACCCATCGATGGCTTTTTCAACCGCCCGGTCGCGCGATTCCGCGGTCTCATAAAACATGACGGCGTCCCGGATAAGCGTCTCCCATAGCCTTGACAGCACGACATTCGTTTTCGACTCCCGAACAATGAAATCGGCAATGTCCTCGGTGCGGATCCGCGTCAAGAAACCCTTGGCGATCACGAATTCAGCCTGGGTGACCTGGATGCGGCTGAGCCGTTCGATCAATGTCAGCGCCCGGTAATAATCGAAGATCTTGCGCGCGGTCGGATCCCGGGTCCATCGTTCGGCGAGTTCGTTCTCGATCGTTTCGATCTCCCGATAGACCGCCGCAGAATCGATTGTCTCGAGCTTTTTCTGCGTCACCGGATCGACCGTCTTTTCGGCCAAAAGCAAAAGCGATACGGCCGGGTATCGGGCCGAGATCTCGCCCGCCGGATCGAGCGCCGCAATAATCACGTGCATGCGTTTCAGATAATCGAGGAGAGACAGCTCTCCTGCAGCAAACCGCTCCTTCAGCCGGACCCAGGACCGGAGATCCTTGGGGAAATGTTTGTCCGCGAGAGCGCGGATGGCGCCGAGAAGTTCTTTCAGATCGCTTGCCGTCTCCTTTTGATATTTCGCGTTCCGCTGGCACCAGCGAATATTCGCTTTGTGATCAGAAATATTGTCGGCCCCGACCAGCCGGAAATCCTGCGTGCGGGTGATGTGCGCGTATTCGGCGCCGCCGATACGAAGTTTATCGAGGAAATGGAAGGCGACTTTCTCCCGCACCGCCGCATCGGCCATGCCGGCGAAATAACGGTCCGTCGGCACCTCGCCGGAATAGCCCTCTTCAAAAACGGTCCTTACCCCGTGTTTTTCGACATAGTAGCGGATAAGCGAGGCGATGTTCTTCTGGGCTTCGAGCGAATCATGGGCATCCTGGATATAAATGATTGTTTTGGATTGGCGAGAATCGGAAATCGGGAAATCAGAACCCGGACCGCCTTTTTTCTGTTGCCCGCCTTGATGCCCGGTTCCCAGTCCCCGGTTCTCAATCGTCTCCCGATGCCTTGTTTCTATAAAACCATGTTCGGGAGGGGCCTGGATCTCCAGACTTTGGGCTGGGTCATGGAGATCTTGTGAGAGGCGCCCTCCCTGAACATTCGACACACTGCTTCCGGCAGAATAAGCCTGTAGGGAGCTGACCGAACCATCGGTCAGAAGGAAAACAAAGGCGATAAGACCGGCAATGGTCCTTAGACTTAAAGAAGTTTTTCGTGAGTAACTTTTGTACATTTGACCCAGCCCATTGGAATCAAACAGTATTAAAAAGATATCATATGTTTTTATAATGTCAAATCTATAAAAGGCTGTTTCCAAAAACCTATCCACTTGGGATACAACGAGTTAAGGCTTATGAAGGTCTTTTGAGCGGATGAGATGTTCAAAAGGGCGTATGGCGGGATTTGAAACAGCCTCGAAACTAAACAGGATAGCAAGACCCACAAGGTGGAGCAGAAGGCGATCTAAAGCACTTTGTATTTGCATGAAAACCGGAAGCGGAGAAACATGGATCGCCACTGCATAGGCGATCCAAAAAAAGATGACGGTCAAAAAAATGAAGCCCTCTCCCCCCTTGGACCGGAAATCCGTGAAAAAGATCCGATAGAAGAAAGCGATCAAAAAAAGGATCCAGACCCCTTTAAGATCCGGGTTGGTGAAGAGATATTTCCAGAATCCTTCGAGCACAGTCAGGGTCTTCGCAGGATCGCCGAACAGCATCTCAAACAATTGACCGGCACTTTCTTTCCGGTTCCAGAAATCGCCGGGGGGGGCCAAAAACACTTTATGGGCAATAACAGCCGCCAAAGGAACTACGGCACCCGAAAGTTCAAGAATAATGTTCTTGGCTTTTTCTCGCCATCGCATTCCTTTTCGAAACCAATTCCACACGACCGTTCCGAAAAGGATCCAGACAAAAAAGACCAGCCCTTCATTTTTGGTCCATGCCGCCATTCCCGCGAGCATCCCTCCGAGGATCCAAAGCCCGGGGGCCGCTCTGCGAAAGGCAAGAACCGTAATCGCGGTCGCTGCGGTGATCAAACAACAGAACGGAATATCGACATAAAGTTCGCCCGCCCAATAGGCTATGACCTCGACCGAAAAAAAGAAGATCCCGCCGGCGAGGGCGATCCATCTCCGGGAGGTCGCTTCCTGGAGATACCAGATCACGAAAGTTCCCGCCGACATGACAAAGGTCCAGCCGATCATATGAGGCCAAATAAGTCCCTCGCTCCCGGTCCAGCTCCAGCCCCACGCGACAGCCCCCGGAAAAAGCAAGGGGTAATCCGGATGCATCCAGCCGATCAGCGGAGAGAACATATTTTTCCAGAGCTCGGGATCGCGAAAAAAGAATTTGGCTTTGACGATCCACATGTACCTGGCATCCCACCGGCCGTAAGGATCGGCAAGTATTGTGGCCAGATAAAAACGGACAAAGTGGACCATAACAAGACCCAGCAGGACCCAGGCAACGGCGATCGCCAATGTTTTGATCCAGAGCCCGAGCTTACTGGAAAAAGATCGTCGGCCTTCGTGGAATTGCTGGGGTTGTTTTTTTACGTCCTCAGCCCGCGCCTTTTTGAAGATCCGATGGATCTGCGCAAGGAACAGACAAGCGAGTCCCAGCAAAACGAAGATCGCGACAAGACCGGAAAGGGCCGCCGCCTTGGATGCCGAAACAAGATAGGCCATGAAGTGGATCACGGAGACCGCCCCAGCGCCTACCGGCATTGCCAGGATCAGGCTCAGTGCGATCCGGCTTCGGAGCCGGAAACTTTCCGAAAGTGAAAAAACGCTGAAAACCCCGGTCAGCATCAATACGAGGTAGGGGGCCAGAAATTTCACGGATGGACCCCGATCCATTTGCCGGGCAGGACCCTTTTGACCGGACGATATCCGGTCATCATCATCCGAAGGCGGGCGATATAATCCGTCTTGCAATAGAAGATCGCGACGTGGCGTCCCGGCTCGGGATCGAGGAGCCTCGGCACAAAATAACTCTGAGCCAGATAGATCGTCTCCACCTCTTCGGACAAGCGGTTGAAAGGCCCGTTGGTCAAAAAACTCACCGTTTCATTTTTGGGAAGGAAATAACTCACGGGCCTGAATTCCTCACCGAGAGCAAGCTGAGTCTGCCCATAGCCTTTCCAAAGATTCCATAAATGTTTCGGCGATAAGGGCCGGGCCGGAGGATGAGGGTAAAAAGCAAGAAATGCGCCGGCCGATAAAAAGAAAAACATGCGGAAGATCGGTCCGAGGCTTTTTCTCATTGTGGAAAAAACCGCCGACCCTAAAACGGCTTTTCTCTTCACACGATTAAGGATCAGCATGGTATC
Organism: Candidatus Omnitrophota bacterium; assembly: GCA_049324575.1. Classification (GTDB taxonomy): domain Bacteria; phylum Omnitrophota; class Omnitrophia; order Omnitrophales; family Aquincolibacteriaceae; genus JBMONI01. The sequence continues at coordinate 22,339 of JBMONI010000006.1, forward strand.
AAACATTTCCCACCGGCGGAATTATACTATGCTTTAAGGATTTCCGTGAAGCGTCGTTCGCGCCTTTCCGCTGTTTTCCCTTTATGACACCCAGCGGAAGCAGGTATAATCGCCCCATTTGAACATGCAGATCGGATCCTCATCTCAGTCAAGTCCCCGGCGCACGGCTAGCCCCCTGTTCATGCGGCCTTTTCTTTCCTGGCGGAACGCTTTCTTTGTTCTTGCCTCGGTCCTTGTGATCCTCATGCCGCTCCTGAGCCGTGATTACGGGATCACCTGGGACGAATGGACGAACGCGAACAACGGCCTGCTGGGGCTTCGCTATCTTTTGAGTTGGGGGCAGGACCGGTCCTTTCTGACGGGCTACATGGAATCAGGCGTTATGTACAGCCATTTATTCTACAGCCTCGTCGGTTTTTTCTTCGGTCTGTCTACAGGCTCGCCGGTCCACTTCGTCCAAGGAGGCCTCTTCGAATTCAAGAACATCCTGCCTTTTTTCCATTTCAGTCATTGGATGAACTCGTTGTTCGGCTTCACCGCCATGGGCTTTGCAGGGCTTCTTGCAAAAAGGATCGCAGGCTGGCGAGCCGCCGTTTTAGCGCTCCTTTTTATGGCCTTCTCGCCACGATTCTTCGGAAGCTCCATGAACAATCCGAAGGATATTCCGTTCGCGGCAACCTATGTCGTGGCTGTTTATTTCCTGTCGGGAATCCTGCGCTCTTTCCCGAAAATATCCTGGAAAGACGCCATTGGATTTTCGCTCGGGACAGGCCTCGCGATCGGTACGCGCATCGGCGGCTTCCTTCCGATTTTTTATTTGGTCCTCTTCTGCGGGATCCTTTCGCTCAAAACGCTCTGGAAACCGCATGTCGACTTCAGAGAATTGACACGCCCCTGGATCGCAATAGGGCTCATTTCGCTTGCGGGTTTCGGGATCGGCCTTCTTTTCTGGCCGTACGGACAACTGAACCCGTGGGTCAATCCATTGCTGGCCCTGGGTAAAATGTCCAAATTCGACTATTGGAGCGGCGAGATCCTGTTCGAAGGGAAATTTTTCAAAGAAGGGACGTTGCCCTGGTATTACATCCCGAAATGGATTTTGATCAGCGCCCCTTTGCATTTTCTTGCCGGATTTTTCATCGCCGTCCCGGCGCTGTGGCGATGGCCCAAAACATTCGCCCCAAGACTATGGGCAAGCCTTGCCCTCATGGGGATCTTCCCCATCCTCTTCGTGATCGTCCGCAATTCCATCATCTATGACAGCTGGCGTCATTTGTATTTCATCTATCCGCTTCTGGTCGTTTTGGCCGCATTGGGATGGGAATGGCTATTCCGGCAATGCGCTCTTAAAAAATGGATGGCCATCGCGCCCGGTATCCTTTTGGCAGGAATGCTGCTGGAACCCGCGGTATGGATGATCCGCAATCATCCGAATGAATATGTTTATTTCAATCCGCTCGTAGGAGGTATCCGAGGAGCGGCCGGGCATTATGAAACCGATTATTGGGGCAATTGCCTCCGAGAAGCTTCCGAGAAATTACTGGAAGATCAGCGCCTGCACCCTGAGGATCCCGCCGCGGTGGTCCGCTCCGAAGGCGCGATCATGGCGACCTATCCTTTTTTGAGGGCCGCACTGGGAGACCGGTATTATCCTTTCGGGTATCCGATCGATTTCCTGAGATCCAAACCTTATCTCTATGTCAAGACAGCGCCACCTTATTTCGGCAAACAGCCTTGGAAATATTCAATCCTCTTTGCCCGAGAATGGGACCCGGCGCTGATCCGCGATAGAAAATGGCCCCCTGAAAAAAAGGGGTTCCGGACTGTCCACACGGTAGAAGCGGATGGCGTACCCCTCTGTGCCGTAATCTATAACGAGAACCATCCCCGGTTCTTGTGAGAACCACCGCCCTCAAGAGACGTGGGAAGTCTCTGGGCCGGGATCGACATAAAGCTTGTAAAAGTCGCTTTCAGCCTCGATCAGACGCGTCTCCTGGATCCGCGCAAAATCCTGGATTTTGTCATCGTCCTTATGGAGGACTGCCGACGAAACGATCCCGGTCGTCGCGACCACGCCCGATCCCGCAATCCCGGCCGCTGCTGCGCCGCCGCCCCCCGCAGCGCCCGCGGCCGCAGGCGCCACCGGAAGTAAAGTCCCTCCGACGACTCCGAGGGTCGCCATCGAAGCCGCAAAAACGTAGACCTTCGTCCGCGAACTGTACGGCCCGTCATAGCGGATCGTCCCGGATCGGAGGTTTGGATCGAGATAACGGTAATCGGGTCTTTCGTACTTGTCGGGGTTCAGAGACCGCAGATCGTCGCGCGGTTCTCCAGGATCCGCGATCACCGGGTAAGGTTGACCGGTCTTCGGATGGTTCCGGATCAGGACCTCGGTCCCCGTCTCGGGAAGCACCTCATTGGCAACTCCGCCGGATGACTGCAACATCGCAACAAGGCCCAATCCAAAAACAAACCCCTTCCAACAACCTGCATCTATATTAAAAGCAGGATAAAGTTTCATGAGGGACTCCCGGCATCGGCATTTTTCCGCATCGAAAGGGTTTCCTGAACATATTTAACGACGGATTGAAGGTTGGATTCGATCGCATGATTAAGATTAACCTCGGGGCCGCCCTTTTTGGAAAAAACCTTCCGTGCCTCGCTCGCCCCGCGGGTCTCGAACCGGGAGATCAGCTTCAGGTTCTGGTCAAAAAGCAAAGTCTCGGTGAAAAGATCCAGCCCTTGAGAACCGAAATCTTTCCGGTTCTTGAATCCGCGGATCTCGACGACGGCCAAATGCGGGATCCCATAGCGGCGCATCATCGCGATCGTCGGCGTCGTTTCCATGAGAACAAATTCCGAAAAACCCGCCTGGAAAGCCTCAATGAGCATGGGAACGAACGCCTCCCCGATATAGTAGGTTTGAGGATCGGAGAACCGGGTTCCTTTGTCGCTCGAGAGATATTCGGACGTCCCCGGCAAAACATAGAGGGCGACCCGCTCATCGCTTGGGGGAACAAACCTGGAAAAATCTTCCGAAAGGATCCCGGGCGCGTGGATCTTCCAACCGAACAAGGATGCGCAGCCTCCCCAGGGGACCGCGAATAGCAGGATCAAAAAGAAAACGGCCGGAGGGAATTTCCCTCCGACCGTTCTTTGCAAATCCTGTTTTTGCACAGCAGCCTCCGGCCCAGGAAAACAGCCCGGAGCATGGTGCCCCGACACGGGCTTACGAAACCGCTTCGCTCTCGGCAGGCGCAGGCGTTGCAGCTTCTTCGGCGGCTTTCTCCGGTCCGGGAACCGCCGCTTTGACCACCTCGACCGCTTCCGCAGCTTTTTCTTCGACCGCTGCCGGAACGGTTTCCTTCACCGTTTCAACGACTTCGGCAGCCGTCTCTTTAAGCGCCTCGGGCACCGTATTCAAATCTTCCCAATTTCCCTCATCGATCCAATTCTCTGCCCCCCAATCCTCTTCTTCCCAATTCACATCCTCATCCCAATACTCATCGGCCCAATT
>JBMONI010000007.1:0-143651 GCA_049324575.1 Candidatus Omnitrophota bacterium
CATTAGCCACATAGACCTTAAACGCATCAGACTTGAGGACCGCATCCCCGATATCACGGATCATCAGGTTCGGCAGCACGCTCGTATAAAGGCTCCCGGGCCCCAGAACAATGATCTCCGCATTCTCGATCGCGTCCAGGACTTCCGGACAAGCATGGCAATCTTCGGGTTTCAAACGGATATTGCGGAGAGGCTTTTTCACTTCCGTGATATTCGTCTCCCCCTCCAAAAAAGTCCCGTCGGTGAACTCGCCGATCAGCGAAACCTTCTCCAAGGTCGATGGAAGCACGCGCCCGCGGATGGCGAGTACCTTACTGGACTCCGCAACCGCCTTTTCGAAATCCCCGGTCACCATCGAAAGCGCCGTGATGAAAAGATTGCCGAAGCTATGGCCTTTGAGCCCCTCTCCCATCTCAAAACGGTATTGAAAAAGATTACGGATCAGAGGGGAAGAATCCGCAAGAGCGACGAGACAATTGCGGATATCGCCGGGCGGAAGCATATCCATTTCATCCCGAAGCCGGCCTGAACTCCCGCCGGTATCGGTCACGGTAACGATCGCCGTGATATTGCTCGTGAAAAGTTTGATCCCCGAGAGAAGTGTGCTCAGACCGGTCCCGCCTCCTACCACAACGACCCTCGGTCCGCGGGACAGGGATTCGTGCTGTTTATGGCGGTGGACCAGCTCGACGAGCGGGTTGTCGCTATTGAGCGGCATGAGGGAACGGACAAAAATGCGGACCATGTTCTTGATCGCCATGAAAACCATAAAAACTCCGAAGATCAGAACGGCCGTTGCAAAAGCCGCCAAGAGAACATTGTCTTGCGAGATCGTCTTGACCGCGGCCAGCGCGACCGCGATGACCAGACTTTGACCGAGCACACAAAGCCCGATCCATCGCTTGATGCCGATCCCGGGATAGAACCATTTGAAGAATTTCATGATACCCATTCTCTCGTCGGACGGACGGAATGTTGCACGTCCGAAAAGAAGATCGCCTGTTAGCTCTTTTTGTTTTCTTCTTTGCGAATGAGTTCGAAGACTTCATCCGGCGTTTTGCAGCGCTTGAGAAGCTCGCAGAAGTAGGAGTCCCGGAGCAATCGCGAGATCTGCGCCAGCGCCTTGAGATGAGGACCCGCCGTGTCCTTGGGCGCGACGAGAAGGAACAGGATATAAACCGGTTCGCCGTCCAAGGCCTCGAAATTGACGCCTTTTTTGCTGATCCCGAGGATCGCGATGATCTCCTTGACCTTGTCGGACTTTCCGTGGGGAATGGCGATTCCCTGCCCGATCCCGGTCGACCCGAGGCTTTCCCGCTCGATCAGGGCTTTGAGGATATTGTCTTTGTCCCCAATATCTCGGATCTCGGCTAAAAGACCGACCATCTCCTGAAGGACCGGTTCCTTTTCGGTCGCCTCCACTCCGATCTTAATGCCCCGTTTGTCGAGAAACTCTGTGATCTTCATAACGGCCAAACCTCCTTAATCATCATGCCTCTCTCATGTTAAAGATAATCGGGTTCGATCAACCCCAGATCTCCGTCTTCGCGGCGGTAGAGGACATTGACCCGCTTGGAAGACGCATTGTAGAAAACAATGAATGTTTTTCGAGAAACCTCGAGCTGCAAGCGCGCTTCTTCGACCGACATCGGTTTGATCTCCTGATCATCCGACCGGACGATCGGCAGGATGTCCTCTTCGTTTTCCGAGGAACGATCATGAATCTCGACCGTTTTTTCTTTGACCGGAGCAAAATGCTCCCCGTGGACCTTGTGGTGGGTTTTCAGCTTTTCCCGGTATTTCTTCAGCTGTTTTTCCACCCGATCGCAGGCCTGGTCAATCGCCGTATAAATATTCTCCTTGCACGTGGCCTCTCCATAAGCCCGGAGATTCTTCGCCAACACCGTGATCTCCGCTTTGAACAGGTATTTTTCCTTGATCAGAACGACATGCGCATCAATGAGCTTGGGCGCGTAATGCTCGAGTTTGAGCAATTTCTCCCGTGCGTGGTCCCGCATCCCCTGGGTCAACTTAAGCTGCTTTCCCGCGAACCTTATTTCCATCCATTCCTCCTGGCCCTGCGAAGGCTCATGCCAAAGTAAATCGCTCACCGAGATAGATTTCCCGTGCCCGCTCGTCGGAGGCAAGGAACTTCGAAGTCCCCGCGACTTCGATCTTTCCGTCACAGACCAAATAAGAGCGATCGGTGATGGAAAGAGTCTCGCGGACGCTATGATCGGTCAAAAGGATGCTGAGCCCCTGGGCCTTCAATTTCTGCAGGATCTTCTGGACCTCGAAGACCGCGATCGGATCGACGCCGCTAAACGGCTCGTCGAGCAGGATGAGCGAGGGATTCGTAACCAGCGCCCGCGTGATCTCGAGCCGCCGCCGTTCGCCACCGGAAAGCGTGTAGGCTTTGTTTTTCGCAAGGTAGGCAATATCCAGATCGTCCAATAATCTTTTCAGCCGCTTGTCCCGTTCGTTCTGAGGAATATCCAGCGTCTCGAGGATCGCCATGATATTGTCCTCCACGGAGAGTTTGCGGAAAATGGAAGGTTCCTGGGACAAATAACCGATCCCCAACCGGGCCCGTTTGTACATCGGAAGCGCTGTGATGTCCTCTCCCCGGAAAAAGATCCGTCCTGCCTCAGGACGGATCACGCCGACCACCATGTAGAACGTCGTGGTTTTCCCGGCTCCGTTAGGGCCGAGAAGCCCGACGATCTCCCCGCGTGAAATATTGATACTCACGCCGTTGACGACCGCCCGCCCTTTATAAGATTTGACGAGACTTTTTGTTTCAAGCAAGTACATTATTGGAACTCCTTGGGGAGATTGGCCGCTTCTCCGCCGTAATAGAGCGCTTCGGTATCTCCGCCGAGGATGATGCGCCCCTCCTCAGCCAGATAGATGACACTATCACTGTAGGTTTTGTTCCCATCGGGATTCTCGACCACCACATTCCCGGTCGCGATGATTTTCGAGACCCGTTTATGTTCTTTGTTGTAATAGACATCCATCTTATCGGCCGTCAAAGTCCCGCGAGAATCGACCGCCACAACATTGTCGACGAAATGAGCGATATTGCGTTCATAATCAATATCCAAAGGCCCCTCGCAGGTAATCACCGTCGGTGGGACATCCGGATTTTCCGGATCTTGAACTACGACTTTGACTTTCTTTTTGAACTGGACCTTTTTCAGCGCCGAATCCCCTCGCGCGCCCAGACCGTCAATATTGATATTGTCCTTCTTGACCTCCGCCAATTGCACCGTCTCAAGCGATTTCGAACCGGGATGGATCTCGAGCTCTTCGGTCAAAAGACGGGTCCCATCCTCCGTCGTCGCCACCACATTCTGATGGAGAAAAACTTTCTCCTTATCCTTATCATAATACCCCGTATCCGCGGTAATTGTCACCGGCGTTTCCTCGGCATAGGCTTTAGCGACGATATTGATCAGGTTCACCGTTCGCGTCAGAACATTCGCCGAATCGCCTTCGATCTCAAGCTCTTTTTCTCCGTCATTGCCGTATTTTGAAAAAGAAAAAGAATAGACCTTATGGGTCAGTTCTTCTTTGGGAGCCTGCTTCTTGGATGCATTAAAATCGCCCCGTTTCAGCACAAATTGAATATGGACAAGTCCGGCATAAAGCAGGGCGAAAAGAATACAGGTAATCAACATTTTTCGGATCATAGCGCAATCCCCGCCATGCGGTAAGAAGACGCCGGGGCCGCAGCGGATTTCAAAGGCGACACCGCAGGCTGGGTCTTCCAGCGGTCATGCATCCATACCCATTGTTCCGGATACTCCCGGATCACTTTTTCGAAACTTTTCATCCAAGCCTCCGTAGCCTCCCGGACCGCGGCTTCACGGGTCGTTTTCACCCGCGCGCGGATTACATCTCCCACGACAAACCGGTAATGGCCTCCCCCCGTCCGCACAAGGAAACTGGTTACCATGGGCGCCCCTGTGGCCAGCGCGATCCTTGCCGGCGCAACGGGAGTATAAGCGGGAAGTCCGAAGTAGTCCACATGGATCCCTTTCAAGCTGTCGATATCCTGATCCGGAAGGATCCCGATGATCTGGTTCTTCTGAAGGACCTCATAGATCTCTCGGACCGCTTCATCGCGGTAAATGGTCCGCACCTTGATCGCCTCACGCAGCGAAAGGATCCATCGGTTATAAGGCTCGTAATAGATCTTCCGGCCGATCACCGCCCCCGGATATCCTTTCAGAGTAAAGGCCCCGGCCAGCAATTCCCAATTGCCGAGATGGGCGGTCATGCAGATCACGCCTTTGCCTTCCGCCAAAAGGCCATCGCAAACACGGAAGACCTCACCGAAATCGACGAAAGAGGCCATTTTCTCAAACGTGAGCCCCCGGTATTTAAGAAATTCCGCCAGCGTTTCCGCAAGATTTTCAAAGACCTTGACCGCGATCGCGCGGATCTCGGCCTCGGATTTCTTCCGGCCGTAAACGCGGGTCAAGTTCGAAAGGGTCCGATCGCGGTGCCTTTTCACGAGCCCAAAAGCCAAGCGCCCCCCAAAACGGGCTAAACCCAAAAGCGCGGCCCGAGGCAAAACCGACAAAACCGCCGCCAACAAGCGCGCTCCGAGATAGATCGGATAACGGTAGAATTTCTTTTTAGCCATTAAACAAAACCCGCCTTGAGAAGGTCCTGCACATCGAGCAGGCCCACGACCCGGTTCGCATCGTCTACGACCGGCAACTCGTCGATCCTTTTCGCGCGAAGCAGTGGAAGCGCCTCGGCGGCCATCCGGTCCTGGCGGATACGCATCGGCTGTTTCGTCGCGACCTGGATCACGGGCTGGTCCAAAAGCGCCTCGATCCCTTTTTTCATGCGCCGCCGCAGATCGCCGTCGGTGAAGATGCCCCGAAGCTTTCCCTGACGGTCCACGATCGTGCAGCTCCCGGCCCGGGCGCTAGTGATCTTCAGCAAAACGTTCTTGAGTGACGTCTTTTCATGCGCCAAGGGACAAGCCTTTCCGGTCCGCATGACGTCTTTAACCTTGAGCAATTGTTTTCCCAATCTTCCGCCCGGATGCAGCTGGGCGAAATCTTCTGAGCGGAATCCCTTTTTCTTGAGAAGCGAAAGTGCTAACGCGTCCCCCATCGCAAGAGCGGCGGTCGTCGAAGCCGAAGGCGCCAAATTCAGCGGACAGGCTTCACGATCGATCCCGAGATCTAAGACGAGGTCCGCGAATTTCGCGAGCGGAGAACGGGGATTGCTGGTCATGGCGATCAAAGGAACGCCGATCCTTTTCAAGGTCGAAAGCAGCTGAACGATCTCTTCTGTGGCGCCGCTGTTGGAGATCGCAAGCATGAGATCTTTGTCGGTCACCATGCCGAGGTCCCCATGGATGGCTTCCGCCGGATGAAGATAAAAACTAGGGGAACCCGTCGAAGCAAGCGTCGCGGAGATCTTGCGGGCAATGAAACCCGGTTTGCCCATGCCGGTCAATATGATCCGGCCTTTGCATTTGTCCATCAAGTCGACGGCCTTAACGAAAGGCTTGCCCAAATTCCGGTTGAGGCCGCGAAGGGCGGCGATCTCGATCTGAAGCACCTGCCGCGCTGTTTGAAGGATCTTCTTGCTCATCGCGTCACCTCTCCTGCGCCTGGAGCGAACCGGCGCAACGGTTTCAAGATCTCAAGCAAGGCCTGTAATTTCCCGAGCTCCAACGCGTTCGCTCCATCGGAAAGCGCCCGCCTCGGACGGTCATGAACCTCCATGAAAAGCGCGTCGGCCCCGGCGACCACACCGCAGCGAGCCAACACCGGAATAAATTCCGCCTGCCCACCCGAAGACTTTCCTTGTCCTCCGGGAAGCTGGACCGAATGCGTCGCGTCATAGACGACCGGACAGCCGAAACTCCTCATGAGCGGGATGGAACGAAAATCATTCACAAGATTTTTATACCCGAACGAGACACCGCGCTCCGTGAGAAGGATCTTCCGGCAACCGGCCGATTCCAGTTTGGTGATGATGTTCTTCGTGTCTTCCGGCGCCAAGAACTGGCCTTTTTTGACATTCACGACCCTGCCGGTCTTCGCGGCCGCAATCAAAAGATCGGTCTGACGGCAGAGAAAAGCCGGGATCTGGATGATGTCAAGGACATCTCCGGCCGCCGCAGCCTGTTCGGCCTCATGGATATCGCTCAGCACCGGGACCTTCAATTCCCGTTTAACGCGGTCCAGGATCTCAAGCCCTTTATGAATCCCCGGTCCCCGGAAAGAATCGACCGAAGAGCGGTTCGCTTTATCAAAGCTCGCTTTGAAAACAAACGGGACTCCCGCGGCTTTGGCAATGGCCTGGATCTTGGACGCGAGCATCAACGTATGCTTTTCGCTTTCAATCACACAAGGCCCCGCAATCAGGACAAAACGGCGCGGGTCCCCGAAAACAACAGGGCCTAGCGTTATTTTCCGGAACTCCATTAAAACACCTCCTGCGGAGAGCCGCCGTTCTCAAGACCCGGATTCGGAACGGGGCCTTCCGGCACGGGAACTGCAGCGGTCGGCCGTTTGATCTCGTGATGGTATTCGATCGCATGCTTGACAAAATCACGGAAAAGCGGATGCGCCACATCCGGTTTGGATTTGAATTCCGGATGGAACTGGCTGGCGATGAACCAGGGATGATCCTCGATTTCGATGATCTCGACCAATTTCCCGTTCGGGGAAAGCCCCGCCATTTCCATCCCGGCCTTGCGGAACGCATCGCGGTATTTATTATTGAACTCATAACGATGCCGATGCCGCTCCTGGACTTCCTCCGTTCCATAGGCCTTTGCGGCCTTGGTCCCCTTTTTCAACGCGCATACATACGCCCCCAGCCGCATCGTTCCGCCCAAATTCTCGACCTTTTCCTGTTCTTCAAGAAGACTGATCACCGGATAGGCGGTTTTTTTGTTGAACTCGGTGGAGTTCGCTCCTTTCATATCCAGGACATTGCGCGCGAACTCAATGGTCGCACATTGCATTCCGAGACAGATCCCAAAGAACGGGATCTTGTTCACCCGCGCGTGTTCGATCGCCCAGATCTTCCCTTCCACGCCCCGTCCGCCAAAACCTCCGGGAACCAGGATCCCCGAAACGTCTTTGAAGGCCTTGGCACAGTTGCCCTTGTGGATATGGTCCGCATTCACTTTCTTGATGATGACTTCGGCCTCATTGGCGATCCCGCCGTGGCGAAGCGCTTCATAGATCGAAATATACGCGTCCTTCAATTCGATATATTTGCCGACCACGGCGATCCGCACGGATTTTTTGGGATGGAGCGCCCGCTCCACAACGTTCTTTCTCCATTCATGAAGGCTTCCCGCCTTGAACTCGATCTTAAGATAGCGGCAGATCACTTCGTCGATCTTCTGCTCTTTGAACATCAGCGGAACTTCGTAGATGGATTTCACATCCCGCGCTTCGATCACGGCTTCGGCATCCACGTTGCAAAACAAAGCGATCTTTTCCTTGACCGCTTTTTCGATCTTTTTCTCCGTACGGCAGACGAGGATATCCGGCTGGATACCGATCTCGCGCAAGGTCCCGACGCTATGCTGGGTCGGTTTCGTCTTTAACTCTCCGGCAGCCCGGATATACGGCACAAGGGTCAGATGGACAAAAATGGAATTCTGCCGTCCCACTTCATGCCGGAACTGGCGGACCGCTTCAAGGAACGGGAGGGATTCGATATCACCGACCGTTCCTCCGATCTCGGAGATCACGATATCGCAACGTTTGCCCTTGGAAACATCGCGGATCCTTGCCTTGATGGCGTCGGTAATATGCGGAACGACCTGGACAGTGGAACCGAGAAATTCGCCGCGGCGTTCTTTAGTGATCACTTCATGATAGATCTGGCCGGTCGTCACATTGTTGGCTTTCATCATCGTCACATGCGTAAAGCGCTCGTAATGACCGAGGTCCAGGTCGGTCTCGGCGCCATCATCGGTCACATAGACCTCGCCGTGCTGGTAGGGGTTCATGGTCCCTGGATCGACGTTCAGATAGGGATCGAGCTTTTGGATAGTGACTTTGAGCCCCTTCGCCTCGAGGATCTTGCCGATCGAAGAAGAAGCGATGCCCTTACCGAGAGATGAAACGACGCCGCCGGTTACAAAAATATATTTTGGCATTTTAGCCCCTCACCCTTTGCATTGCCGCTTCGACGCGCGCGAGGTCTTCTTCCGTATCGACGCTCATCGAATCGTAGCTTGTTTCGACCAACCGCAAACGATGCCCTCGTTCCAGGACCCGGAGCTGCTCAAGCTTCTCGATGTTCTCAAGAGCCGATACAGGCCACCTGACGAAATCCATCAAAAAGTCACGCCGGTATCCGTAGATCCCCAGATGTTTTAAATAAGCGGTCGCGCCCGCTTTTTCATCTCTTGGAAAAGGGATCGGCGCGCGCGAAAAATAAAGCGCATACCCTTTCCCGTCCTGAACGACCTTGACCGTATTCGGATCCCGGAACCCTTCCCCGCCTTGTTGCATCACGCAAAGCGTCGCAATCTCGACACTGGGCTCAGCTTCGAAGATATCGGCCAGGCGGTCGATCGCCTCAGGGCGTACCATCGGCTCATCGGCCTGGATGTTCAAATAGACATCCGCTTTTTGTTTTTCCGCGATCTCTGCGATCCTGGAGGTCCCGTTCGAGTGATCGCTCCGCGTCATCATCGCATGAGCCCCGAACGACTGCGCGGCCCTCAAGACCTGCTCATCATCGCAGGCAATGATCACCTCCGAGAGCCGCCTGGCTTTTTTGCACTGCTCCCAGACATGCTGGATCATCGGCCGTCCGGCGATCTTTCTCAGGACCTTGCCCGGAAGTCTTGTCGAGGCAAAACGCGCCGGGATCACGCCGAGCTTCTTCACCGCCAGAATCCAGGGCTCATGCCCCGGCCTCTTTCAGAACCCCTGCGAGTTCAGACGGACTTACGGTCGCGGTCCCGAGCTTTCCGACCACGATCCCCGCCGCCAGATTCGAAAGGAGCGCCGCTTCCTGCATGGTCGCCCCCGCCGCAAGAGAAAGTCCAAAAACCGCGATCACCGTATCTCCGGCTCCGGAGACATCGTAAACTTCGCGCGCTGCCGTGGGGATTTTGATCCCTTTCCCGTTTTTTTCGAAGAGCGCCATTCCGTCCTCACCGAGCGTGATCAGGACCGCTTGACATTTCAAAAACCGAAGGAGCTTGCGCCCGATCTCATCCACGGTCATTTGCCCTTTGCTCTTGGCATCCTCGACAGCCGCCGCCGCCTCAAAACGGTTCGGCGTGATCACGGTCACCCCTTGATAATAGGAAAAATGTTTTTCTTTGGGATCGACAAGGACCGGCTTCTTCCAGCGGTGAGCGAGCGCAATGATCTCTTTCAACAAATACGGCTGAACGACCCCCTTCCCGTAATCCTCGATGATCACGGCATCGAAGGACGGCAGGGCTTGGCGGATGAACTTGAGGACTTTGCGCAGAAGAGGCTCGGCGACATCGCCTTTCGCTTCGCGGTCAAAACGGACAACCTGCTGGGAATGCGCAATAATCCTCGTTTTGATCGAGGTGGGACGCGCAGGATCATAGACGACCCCGCCCGTATCGATCCCTTCACGGCGCATGGCTTTTAAAAGAAGCCGCCCTCCGAGATCGCGGCCGACAACGCCGCAAGGACAAACGGTCGCTTTGAGCGCATGGATATTATTGGCGGTATTCAGCGCTCCGCCAGGCATATAGGACTCTCTTTTCACATCGACGACGGGAACCGGGGCCTCGGGAGAAATACGGCGCACATCCCCCCAAACGAATTGATCGAGGATAAAATCACCGAGGACCAGGATCTTGCAACGGGAGAAACGGGAGGCGATGTCGAAAAGACGTCTTCTTTGTACAGGCAAGATCTTCAACGAATGGTTTTTCGTCATGCGTCTTATGAGAACGGTTTAAAATAGAGGCGATCCTCAAGGGATCGCCTGCAAACGCCATTAAATTGGCATAGTCTAACACTGGCTTCAGGATAAGTCAATGAACCTAGCCCCTCTCAACTCACGGCCCATCAAGGAGTTATGATAAAAAAAGTGCGCCAATTAACGCCGGAAAAGAAAATGGCGGAAGGTTTTGATTTTACCGTAGATGCCGGAGATTTTGAACCAGTAGGTGAAAAGAGAATCGGAAGTCCGGGAGATCTTCGCACGGGTAAGCGAAAAGTCCCCTTCGGGGACCTCCCCGAGCTTTTTCGGCGAGGTTGTAAAAGCCAGATGATATCCCGCCTTGCGGACAAGGTCGGCCACTTCAGCCGTAATGCCGCCGCTCGGATAGGCGAAATAGATCACGGAGCCCCCCAGAAGCTGTTCGAGATCCCTTCGGGAATCCCGGATCTCGGCCTCCAGACTTTCCGGCCCCAGCTCGCTAAGGACAGGATGCGTCTGGGAGTGGCTCCCGATCGTCACAAGCCCCGATCGGACAAGTTCACGGATCTCTTCGGTGGTCATACTGCCGTGGATCCGCTGCTTCATGTTCTCGGACACCACGAACACCGTCGAAGGATATCCAAACGCTTGCAGGATCGGAAACGCGTGATCGCGAAAGGTATAATTCGCATCATCGAACGTCAGGACGATCTCTTTCCCCCGGGAACTTTTTTTTCCAGCCCGGATTTGTTCATAATCCTCTATCCGAATGACCCGGTAACCGAAGTCCTTGAGGAATTTCATCTGCCGTCGGAAGCTTTCGACGCTAACAACATTTTTTTCCTGCGCAGACCGTTCCGGCGTATCGATGAAATGATACATTACGACCGTCGCATCCCCGGGAAGCGGCAGGACGGCGAAACCGACCGCAAACACGATCAGCACAAAAAAGAAAGCTACCCATAAAAATTTAACAAGCTTCATCTCAAAATCCTTTTTCGGTCCCTGAGGATATGCGGAAAACGCTGGGACTGCAAGGACTCCCACACCGTTTCCGGCGTCAGCGCCTCAAGACATTCGCGCGTCGCACAATCCTCTTTGTAGCGAAAGTTCTTATAACAGGGACGGCATTCCAATTCCCCGCGGTAAACGGCGATCGCTTCGGGAGACGCCGGATAAGGTCCGTACACAACCGGATCGGCCGGACCATACAAAGCTACCACCGGCGTCCGCAGGCTGTGCGCCAAATGCACAAGGCCACCATCGTTCCCGATGAAAAAAAGAGCCCCCTCGATGATCGCCGCCGTTTCCTCCAGTTCCAGCGTCCCGCATTGATTATACACGGTCCGTCGATGATCCGAACGAAAAGCCTCCCCCAGGGGAAACTCCTTCTGACTCCCGACCAGTACGAGACTCGAGAAAGGGACTTCCACACAGAGTTTTTCCGTTAAGGCAGCAAAAAAAGCGGGAGGCCACCGTTTGAAAAAAGCATCCTTTCCCCAGGACTCGCCGCCCCCTAGGCTCAGGACACCGTAACTTTCCCGCCCGCCGTTTTTTCCGAAAACCTTCTCGCGGGCTCGGGTGCGAATATCTGGCCGAAGATAGAATTCGAGGAACCGATCTTCGACGGGAACTCCCGCGCGTTCGGCAAGCTGGGCCGCATATTCCGCCACCGGCCGGCCTTCGAACCCCTGCGGAATCGGAAGCCGGACATTGTGGAAGATCCCCCGCCGCCGGCGCGCATAGCCGGCACGAACCGGGATCCCAAGAAAGAACAGGCCGAAGAAACCAAACTCATCGCGGAACGAATAATCCAGGAGAAGATCATATCGCCGGGCCCTTAATTTTCTTCCGAGCGCCGCCATTTCCCGTATCTTCCCTGAAAGATCTTGGGTGACAAAAAGGTCCCGATCCAGCGAAAGGACCTCATCGACATGCGGATTATCCCGCACGACCGCCTCGGTCCGGGAACCCAGGATCAGATCCACACGTTCGATCCCTGGAAGCAGTCGTAGAGCGCGCAAAACCGGCGTGATAAAAAGAAGGTCCCCGATCCCGTAAGGCTGAATGACCAGGACTCTCCGTATCGGTCTCATACCCCATCCCCTTTTCGGGACAAAAGCTCCTCGGCATGCCGGAAAACTTCGCGAACCGGGATCGCTGCCAGACACAAAAAGTCGATCTCGCAATGATGCGCCAGACACGGGTCGCAGCCGATGTCCTGCCAGACGATCCGGTTGGACGGGCTTAACGGACGCCATCGCTTCGGGGACAATCCCCGTCGATTCCTTCCGAAGATCGAAACCACCGGCGTCCCGACCGCATCCGCCACATGGGCGGGACCGGAATCATTCGTCACAAGCAGCGCACAACGGGAAAGAAAGACCGCAAGCATGCCCAAGGATAATTTCCCCGTCCAATCGTGGACCGGAACCGAGGCCGAGGCCTGGATGCGCGCTGCAAGCCCCCGGTCTTCGCGGGTCCCGACCACAAAAAAAAGAGGCCCCCGCCCCGCATCTCCGAAACAGTCGCAAAGCTTGCCGAATCTTTCCGCAGGCCAACGTTTGGAGGGACAACTCGCGGAAGGATGGAGTGCGATCCAGGGCCGATCCGACGCGATACGATGATGTTCCAGCAGTTTTGACACCGAGGATTGATGCCGGTCGGAAAGCGGTATCCATGGGCGAAGTATCTGCGGCGCGAAGATCCCGAGCGACTCAAGCAGGTCGTAGTTGTATTCGGCCTCGTGTTTTTCCCCTTCTTTTTTAAGGTCCGGGATTGCCTGGGTGAGCGTCCACGGGATTTTCCTCGAATAACCGATCCTCTGCGAGATCCCCGCAAGCCATCCAAGCGCATGCATACGGTTCGTCGCGTGGAGATGGATCACCAGATCGAATTTCTCCCGCGCCAGCTTCCGGGCGAACCGCCAGGTCCCCCACAGCCCGTGTTCCTGTCCGCGCTTGTCATAAAAGATCGCTTGATCGATAAATGGATTGCCTTCGAGGATCTCGCGGTTTTCAGGAAAGGTCAGGCAAGCGATGAACGCCGAGGGAAAATGGGCGCGCAAGGACTCCAAAACCGGCGTCGCCAGGACCAAATCCCCGATCCGGTCCGCACGTGTGACCAGGATCCTAGGCGGACGTTGCTGTGGGAGCAAGACGCGCATCAAGAAGCTCCTTACAGGCCCGATAGACTTTTTCGGGGCCCAGATCTTCGAAACAATGCTGACGTTCGAAACGGCATCGCGGAAGGCGGCAAGGCACGCAAGGCAAGCTCTCGCGGAGATTGCGGACATGCGGCGCTTCATAACCGTATTCAAAAGGGTCTGTCGGCCCGAACAAGGCCACGGTCGGACGACCGAGTTGATAGGCAAGATGCATGATCGCGCTATCGTTAGCAACGACAAGGTCTGCCCGGGCAAGAAGCGCCGCGGTTTGGCGCAATGTCAAACGCCCCGCAAAATTGATCACTCGCCGGGGATCGATCTCGACAAGGGGTTCGGCGAGGACCCGTTCCCGCTCATCCCCGCACAAAAGGACCGTCTGGGGATAGTGGGCAAGCAATTCACGGATCAGGCGGCGGAAACCGTCGAGTTTCCAGGTCTTGAGCGTACTTGCGGAGGCAGGCGCCACGGCAAGGATCCCGCCCGCCAGGCTGGCTTTTTCTTTTTTCAGAGCCTCGAGCATTCGGTTCTCCTCTTCGGCCGTAAAGAAATCAAACGCGGGGATCTTTTCCACCGCAAGCCCCATCCGTTCGAGGATCTCCAGATGCCGTTCCATTTTCGAGATCTTGCTGGATCGCCGCAAAAGCGGGCTTCGCCGGCGTGCAGAGATGAGATAAGGGATCAGAGTATGGCGAAGATCAATGACGAGATCATAACAGCGGTCCCGGATAACCCCAAGAAAACGAAGTTGTCCCCACCAAGAGGCCCTTTTATCGTAGACCACAAGGCGATCCACAAAGCGGCTCCCTTCCAAGATCCCGGCGGCCCGCGGACCGCAAACGACGGTCCGTTCAGCCTCCGGATACCGCGCCACGAGGCTCATGAGGACCGGCAGCGTCATCACAACGTCGCCGATATTGCTCAGAGTGACGAAAAGAACACGCGGACTTTTTTTCAATGGCTTCCGGTTTTTTTCTTCCGCCACGGCAGGTCCTACAAATTTTTTCTCGGGGACACCGGTTTTTTTCATCCATCCGCTCTCTTCAAGGGCTTGAAAAACGACCGGCGGTTTCAGGCCGGCGAGCCAACCTTCTTTGGGAAGGTTTTTCCCATACCAAGGGACCTCGTAGCCCTCCGGGACATAAGCAACGATCTTTTTCTCTCCGACCCCTCGTGGGCCGGTCAAGGCAGGATCGGTCGGACCGAAGATGGCCAGGACCGGTGTCCCTGCCCCGGAAGCGATATGCATCGGACCCGAATCGCCGGTCACCACGCAAAGGGCTCGCGAAAAAACCGCCCCAAGCTCTTCCAAATCGGTTTGACCCACCATGGAAAGAAGCCTTGCTCTCTGGGTCCTGGGACGCATCTGGTTCACAAGTTCCAGGTCCTCGTGAGCGCCTGTGACCGCGACCGGGACCTGCCATCGGTCCCAGATCCGGTCCGCGAGTTCCGCAAAAAACGCAATCGGCCATCGCTTCGGTGCCCAATTCGCTCCGAGATGGAAGCAGACAAAGTGCTGGGGAAGCAACTTGTTCCTGGAAAGAAGCTCATCGGCTCTCTCCCGCGCCCGTTCCGTGCTATAGAACCGGTAAGCCGCCTGCCCATAGATCGAAAATCCGAGTTCAGAAAGAAGATGCAAAAAATAATCGACCTGATGCACTCGCCCCAGAGGTTCTCGGACGGCATGGGTCAAAAGTCCGCTTCGGCCTTTGCCGAACCCCATTCGTTCGCGGATCCCGGCAAGTTTGCAAATCAGCGCCCGCGTCCGTGAGCGGTGGAAAAGATAGGCTTGATCGAACCCCTCGAGGCGGATCGCCCGCACGAATGCGAGTTTTTTAAAAAATCCCCGATGCTCTTTTTTCTCATCGAAACCGATCACCCGGCGGATCGCAGGATGCGCCTTGAGGATCGGATGACACCGCCCGGGCGCCGCGCAGACGATCTCGGCGGTCGGATATCTTTCGGAGATCGCTTCGATCGCGGGGAATTGGAACAGAAGATCCCCAAGCCAGTTTTTGGTAAAGATCAGGATCTTCATCCGACCCCCAGTTTATGGATCGCCTCAAGGACTTCCTCCGGCGTGATCTTGCGCAAACAAGCCAGGGAGTCTTCGATACGGCAAACGCCTCGGTAACAGGGCTGACAAGGCAAATGCTTCGAGATCACGACCCCTTTTTTCGACGGAGGGGCATGCCGGTTCAGATCGGTCGGGCCAAAAAGCCCGACAAAAGGCGTTTTCACCGCCGCCGCGATATGGAGCGGAGCCGTATCGCCGGCGATCAGAACGCGGAGCCTCTTGATCCAAGAAACCAGTTCAGGCAAAGAAGTCCGACCAACCTGATCCTCATAGATCCCGCTATCCAGGGTCCGCAGGGCTTCTGCACAAGGCCTGTCCTGCTCCGTCCCCAGAAGAACGATGCGGTAGCCTTGGCGCACAAGTTCCCCTGCTAAACGATGGAAATGTTCGGCCGGCCAGCGTTTGGTCTTCCAGTGGGAGCTCGATCCGACCGCGAATCCCGCCCACTTGACGCCCGGCCCGCCTGAAAGCTCCGCCAGGATCGCATCGATTTTTTTCTCGGCCGCAGGGTCCGGCCAAAGTTCCAATGTTTCATCGAGGATCGGAACTCCCATTTTGGACAGAATGCGGTATTGGTTCTTGACCGGAGACTCCACTGTCTCGTAGTTCTTGTCGTGATGATTGACAAGAAATCCGAATTTGCCGCGGCGGAATCCATACCGGTCCGGGACCCCCGATAAAAAGGTCAGCAAATGGGTCCATTTGGTGTTTTGAAGATCGACCGACACTTCGAATTTTTCCTTGCGAAGGGTTTTGGCCATTTTAAAAAGGTAGGCCAAACGGGAAAGCCGTCCGCGTTCCAGCGGAAGGATCTCGTCCAGATGCGGGCAATGCGAAACAAGCGGCGCCAGTTTTTTATCGACCAAGAGAGAAATCGATGCGTGTGGATAGCGCCTGCGCAACATCCGAAAGCTGGGCGTTCCGAGGATCAGATCGCCCGCCGCTCCCAGCTTGATCACCAGGATCTTCTTTCGGGCGCGAAGCTCGCGGTAGACTTCGAGGGTTCTGGCGATCATTTGATCGAGCGTGAATTTTTCTTCGATCTTCTTCCTCAAATTCCCGGAGAACCGGGCTTGCAGCTCGGGATCGGAAAGCACCGTGGCCATTCCCTCGGCCATCCCATCGATATCACCGGGTGCGACAAGATGCCCGTCGCGACCATGCTCGATGATATCAAGCACGCCGCCGATCCGGGTCGCGAGCACCGGGGTCCCGACCGCCCCTGCTTCGACGACGACGCGACCAAAAGCCTCCGGTACGAGAGTGGGAAGAACCAGCAGGTCGGACTCGGCGATCAGTTCGGCAATATCGCGACGGGTCCCGAGCATTTCCACGCAGTTCTCAAGCCCGAGCTGGCGGATCGTCTTTTGGATCTCCTGCGTATATTTGGTTTTTCCTTTTCCTTCCGCTCCGACGATACGCACTTCGATCTTCGGAAGTTTGGCCCGCAAAAGATGGACCGCCCGCAGGAATTCCAAATGCCCTTTGATCGGCGTAAGACGTCCGACATTGATGATACGGAAAACTCCGTCCTTGCGGGGCGAGCGGGAATGGAAACGGAACTCGGCAAGGTCGACGCCCCGGGGGATCAAACGGATATGCTCCGTCGGAACGCCGAAATCCTCGATCATATGCCGTCCGATGACCGTCGACGGAACGATCACCCGTTTCCCCCACCCCATGATCCGGCTGAATCCATGGTTCGAATAATAACCATGGCAAGTGGTCAGGAACATCGCGGAAGTCCGCCGGGCTGCCAGCCAAGCGATCCAGGCAGGGACCCGGCTCCGTGCGTGCACAATATCGACCCCTTCTTCGCGGATGATCCTTGCGAGCCGGCCGACCAGCGATAAAGCAAGCAAGGATTTCTGATGCACAGGAAGCGTGTAATGAGTGACCCCGATACGCTGGAGCTCGGTCACGAGCCTTCCACCGGAAGAGACCACGACGACCCCCTCGCCCCGTTCTTTCATCGCGCGGACAAGATCGATCACGCCGCGTTCGACACCGCCGACTTCCAGGGAGGGCAGGATCTGAAGGACCTTCACAGGATCGCCTCGAGACGCTTCTTCAGCGCATTCCGTTCTTCGGCCATCAGACGCCCCCAATCGATGCGGCCCTCGGCCTTTTCGAGATCCCCTTCCAGGGTTTCCGAGCTGGAAAAGATAGCCGCCTCGCGTTCGTGAAGGATCCGGTGGAACCGGTAATGCTTTGAGGAAAGCCCCTTCTTGGGAAAGGTCAGGACCATGACTTTTTTCCGGGCCGCGATCGCTTCGGAGACCATCGAAATGCTGTCTTCGGTCACAAGGATCTGATCAGCGATCGTCATGAGTCCTCCGGCGATCTCGGGGCTGGGATCCTCGGAAGCAATCACGAGCAGTTCGCATCCTTTCCATTGAGGATACCCGGCCTTCAGGAACCTCTCGATCCCTTCAGGGGTCCGACGCGACGTAGAGATCGCATAATGCGCCCCTTTTTTCTTGGCATGCCGCTCCAGAATGGTGATGAGCTTTTCGATTTCTCCGAGATCGAGACTGAAATTGCGTGTTTGCCCTCCCAGGAAAACCGCCGTCTTAACGGGATGGCCGGTCCGGAGCCGCCGGCTCACGAGCGTAGCGTCCGAACGGGCTTTGGCGGGATCGGACAAGCTCGGCGTGATCAAGGTCCGAAAATGTTCCCGTGGGATCCGGCCGTGGTCATGCGCCGGAATGACCGCAAGATCATATTTGAACAGATCGTAGGGAAAACTCGGCTTCATCAACACGATGCTTTTGGCGCAAGACTCCTTGGCGAGGCAACGGTTCAGGGGAACAAGCGAAGCCCCGGCCGAGATCACAAAATCAGCTCGCGTATTTCGCAGAGCGTCTGCGCACGACGGCTCTAAAAAAAACCGGAGACATCCGAGACGTCCCTGGATCCAGGGCATCATGAAAAAAGCCCAGGTATAAAAAAACTTCTGATGCCACGGTGACCGAAAACGCACCGTTTGCGCGTCGATCGTATATTCCATCCCTTCGCGGCCATGCTGCTCACGGACCTCCCGCAGAACGTCAGCCAGAGCTTCAGACTGTTTTTCATGTCCGCGTTTTCCGTCCGAAAGGACCAGGATCTGTTTTGTCCACGAATACTTCCACCGCTTGCTCCCCCATAACCAATGGTCCGGATACTCGTGAATGATCGCTTCAAGACCGTCGAGATAACGCCGAATCGCCGGGGCGATATCGGATTCGACATCCCCGCTCTTCCCGCATCGGATCGCCTCGCCGATCCGGATCTCGTGCCGCCCGTCCGGAAGCCGGACATCATAACAAGGAAGGATCGGACTTCCCGATCGCCGGGCCATTTCAAAGGCCCCCGTAGGAACTGTCGTCTTTCGTCCAAAGAAATGGGCCAGAATACCTCCGAACTTCCCGGCATCCTGATCCCCAAGCAGGCCGACGAGTTCTCCTTTTTTCAGCGCCCGATACAATCCGCGCACCCCCATGCCCCGCGTCACCGCGACCGATCCGTGGCTTTGGCGAAGCCGGTTCAGCATATCGTTCAGCCGGACGTCCTCCTGGTTCCTGGCCAGCACATAGATCGGTTTTCCGATCAGACTGGACACGATCTGAAGGAGTTCCCAATTGCCGAAGTGCGCGGTCAGAAGAACAACCCCGCGTCCTTCCTCGACCGCTTGGAAAAACCTTTCTCGATGCTGCGCTACCACATGGCTTTCGACATAAGCCGGACTCAGCGACGGAAAACGGATGATTTCCATCCCGGTTTTCGCGAGATTCCGGAAATGTCGGCGGATGATCCCCCACCGTTCTTTTTCGCTGTAACGGTCCCCAAAAGCGGCCTTCAGGTCCGCATAGGCGTTCCGTTTCCGTTTATTCAAGAGGAAAGCCAGATCTCCCGCCAGGTCCCCCAGGGCCAGCGCCCAACGCGCCGGAAGCCGGGCGCAGAGGTCCGACAGCAGATAAATAGCCCAGTAGAGGATTTGATTCGTCAACGCCGTACTCCCAAAAGCCTCATCAGCTTGTCGTTTAAAATATCCTCACCGTAGGCCATGCGAAGCCGCGTCGCGAGGATCAGCGGGTTCAAGATCTTGGTGATGGGTTCGGAGCACCGGTAAAAATCTTTTTCCGTCGTAATGATGTCCTCTATATCCGCGGAAACGCTGACCCGCTTGATCTCCCGGAGCTCTTCTTCCGAATAAACATGATGATCGGTAAATTCAAAGTTCCGGACCGGCCGGATCTGATGCCGGGCCAGGAGCAGCTGAAACGAAGTCGGCGTCCCGACCGCAGAGAACGTCGTCACGCGCTCATGCTGCAGGCTTTGGAGCGAGACCCGTTTGCGGCGGTCGGCCCGGTAGAAGAAAAGCGGGTCGAGGAAGGATTCGACGAGTCCCGCATGCGGGGCGAGTTTTCGGATCTTCTCGCGCAAGGATTCCAGACCGTTTTGATCGACCAGATTTCCGTGCGAAAGCACGATCAGATCCGCCCGCTTCAACTGCGCAACGGATTCACGCAGCGTGCCCCGGGGGATGAGTTGGCCGTTCCCGAACGGGTTTAAGGCATTGACGACCACGATCTCAAGGTCTCTCTCGATCGGCCAATGTTGCATCCCGTCGTCGAGGATCGCCACATCAATCTTGCGGTTCTGCAAGATGTCCTCGGCGACCTTCACACGGTCTTTTCCCGCTCCAACCACGACTTGCGGCAGATGATGGCGCATTTGCTCGATCTCCTCGCGGCTGTAGCCACGCGACAGGACCAGCGGGGTCCGGTGGGTCTCGGAAATCCGCCGGGCAAGATACTCGACAAGCGGCGTCTTCCCCGCTCCTCCCCAGGTCAGATTGCCGACACTGATCACGGGGAACGGAAAACGCTTCCGGGGGAATATTTTCCTGGCGTAGGCCGCACGCACCGCCCCCACCCCGGCTCCATAGAAAGCGCTGGCCGCGCAAAGCAAAGGAGCGGCCACGGCAGCCCTTTTCCCGCATACGCGGTCTTCAGCGAGAAGTCGAAAATAGGTCTTGATTGATTCCAGCATGATGGATCCTTTCTTTTTGCGGGCCGGATCGGAAAAAATTTCCAAGCCATGCGAGATGCCGTTCGGTCGCGCCGCGAAGCCCAAGCACGATCTGCTGTGCCTTCTGACCCAGCATCCGGCATTCCTCGGGGTAGCCTAAAAGCCGCCGAAGCGCGAAAGCCAGCTGCGCCTCATCGCGCACCAGCACGGCCCCGCCTTCCTGGTCCAGGACCCGGTAGATATTCTCGAAATTCGCGACATACGGACCGTGAATAACCGGCACGCAATGCACCGCGGGTTCGATCGGGTTCTGGCCTCCATGACGGATCAAGCTCCCGCCGACGAACGCCACATCAGCGATGGCATAGATCTTCTTCAAAATGCCCATTTGGTTAAGAATCAGAACTTGAAAAGGCTCTGGAGAACTTGCTTCCGAGCTAAGTTTGGCGGACACGCCACGTTTTTTAAGATCACTCAGGATCTTCGGCACCCGGTCGATATGACGCGGAGCGATCAGAAGTTTTAGGAACGGCTGTTCACCGGCCAACGAAGCGAAAACCCTTTGCGCGATCCGCTCCTCTCCCGCATGCGTGCTTCCGACGATCCAAATACGGTCCTGCTCGGAAAAACCGTACTCTTTCCGCATCGCCTGCCGTTCGCGAGCCCCGACCGGCGTTTCATCGACATTGTCAAATTTCATGTTGCCGATCACATGGACTTTTTCGCTCGCAAAACCGATCGAGCGAAAGCGTTCTGCGTCCTGTTCGGTCTGGGCGAGCACAAAACAGAACGAATCCCACAGCGAACGGAAAAACCATCGTCCGCGGCCGTAACGGCGGGTAGAACGCTGGGACAACCGCCCGTTCAGGATGCCGACCGGCACCCGGACCCGCCGGGCTTCGGCAAGCAGGTTCGGCCAGATCTCGGTCTCCATGAGCAGCAGACATTCCGGATCCAGCGCCTCAAAGAAACGGCGGACACAGAAGGTCAGGTCGAACGGAAAATAGCAGACACAGACCCGCGGGCCCGCAAAACGCAGGGCCATTTTCTGGCCGGTCGGGGTTACCGTGGTCAGGACCAAGGTCACGTCTTGAAACTTTTCCAGAAACCGGCAAATGAATTTCTCGGCCGCAAGGACTTCCCCCACGCTCACGGCATGAAGCCAAACGATCCGCTTCCCGAGCAGCGCTTCCCGGAAATCCTTATTGAAGATCCCGAGACGGTCCTTGAGCAAACGGCGCCGATCTTCCGCCCCTTGAAGGCGCATGAGAAAAAAAGGCAGATAAAAGACGGCGAACCCCAAAAAAGCAAGATTGTAAAGAAAGACCATCCCTGTCACCTCACCCGGCCCTCGGATGCGCCGCTTCATACGCCTCCCGGAGGCGTTTCGTCGATACGTGCGTATAGATCTGCGTCGTCGAAAGGTTCTGATGCCCCAGCAACTCTTGTACGCTCCGGAGATCCGCCCCGCGATCGAGCATATGGGTCGCAAACGAATGCCGGAGCGTATGCGGAGAAACCTCTTTGGCAATCCCGACCCGCCGCGTATATTTCAAGATCATACGGCGGATACTACGGTCGGTCAGCCGGCCGCCGAACCGGTTGATAAAGATCGATTTTTTGTAGCCGGCTGAGGCCCCCCGCGGCGCTTTCTCATTCAGATAATCCTGGATCGCCGTGATCGCGACGCGGCCGACCGGAACGATCCGTTCTTTTTTGCCCTTCCCGCGGACCCGCACCAGACCGCCTCCCAGATCGATATCCTCGTGATTGAGTCCGACCAGTTCGCTGACACGAAGTCCGGAACTGTAGAGCGTTTCCAGAATGGCTTTGTCCCGCCGTTCTTCCCAATTCTTTTTTGCGGGGGCTTCCAGAAGCCGTTCGATCTCGCCGGCATCCAGAAAAACCGGAAGCCGTTTTTCGCGCTTGGGGGTCGAAACCATTTGGGCCGGATTGTTCTGAATCCAGTTTTCCCGCGCAAGGTATTTGAAAAAAGACCGAAGGCAGGCGAGGCGGCGCGCGACAGTGCTTTTCGAACAGGACCGGGCTTTCAGATGGGCAAGGAAGGACCGGATATCCAGATAGGTCAGCTCCTGGATCCTCTTTTGATGGAGCAGAGCAAAAAACTCCCTCAGATCGATTTGATAATTCTTGACCGTGTGGGCCGACGCATTTTTCTCGACCTTGAGAAAATTCAGGAATGATTCAACCGCTTTTTCCATACGTGATAGTTTCGAGGATAGACACAAGGCACAACCGGCATCCGGCTTTCAGCACGGCGATGGCTTAACCCCCGCCCACGAACCGGACGATCTCGATCTGGTCCCCCTCGACGATCGCGGTTTTGTCGATCTCGGCACGGCGCACCACGGTCTCATTCCGTTCGACGACCACCGTGTAAGGGTTGACATTCAACGAATCGAGCAATGCCTTAACCGTTAATCCTTCCTCGATCTTTTTCTCTTCTCCATTGAGTCGGATCTTTACCATAGGCATAAGACCGGGGGTTATTCTAAGCGAAAACCTGAAAGCGGCAAAGAAATTTTATCGGACGTTCGGAATTAGGCATCATCGCTACAGTTAGGCCGAAATAAAAAATCTTTCAGGCTCATTTTCTCCTTGAGAAAACAAAGAAAAAGCCCTCTTTCTTTGGGAAAGAGGGCTTTTCGTTGAAACAACCGTTTTATCGGACCGTAACGACCGTCGTTTTGGCCCAGCCGTCTGCGATGCGTCCGCCTTTGGCAAGAAGCGCGATCAGCTCGACGACGTACCCGATCACCAGTACAAAAGGCACCAGCAACAGGATATTGCGAATGACCGCCTGCACGACCGTCACTTTATCCCCTGTCAGGGAGACGATCTTGATGCCAACCATCGCACGCCCCGGAGAATAAACGACATCCCGGAAGATCAACCACCCGATGTTCACCAGAACGAGGATAATGCTGCGCAGAATGTCCGGCACAGCGAACAGGATCAACCCGACCACGATCCCCAGAACGATTGGGATCAAGATCAAATCGATCACTCCGGCTGCAAAACGCTTGCCTTTCGAAGCCGGACCCGCCTGCGGTCCTCCTGTAATATTGTCTGCCATGATTTGATGCTCCTTTCAGATTAAGTTCGAACGATGACAGTCGCGATATCATACACTAACCCCGTAATCCATGTATAGCAAAAATTCAAAAAACCGCTCAAAAAGGATCCCCCGACATATCCTGCTAGCAAAGCTCATATTTTCCGTCTTTCCGGCGGCGAATCTTCCCCTGCAACTCCCATTCGATGAGCAATCCGGCAAGTTTTCCGGCCGAATACCCTGACCGCTCCAGGATCCCCTCAAAATCCGAAGGCTCTTTCTCTAGACCTCTGATTTCAGAAGAAAGAACCTTCGCTTCCGCAAACTCCCCTTCCGGCCCAGGCGAGGAGGGCCCCTCCCCGGCGGGGATCCCGGAACCGGTTTCCGCATTCAGATTTTCTTCGGATGATTTCGGACGATGTATTAAAGACCGCACTCCTTGAGCCAGCGCGAACAAAATGTCCTCCGAAGACTCAGCAAGCGCGGCCCCTTCTTTGATCAAACGATTCGTTCCCCGGGACGTGAATTGATCCACCGGGCCCGGAAGAGCAAAAACCTCCCGGCCCTGCTCGGCCGCTTCACGCGCAGTGATCAACGAGCCGCTCCTCGAATGCGCTTCGATCACGACCACCCCTAAAGCCAATCCCGCGATAATACGATTGCGCCGCGGGAAATTCCGCGCCAGCGGATCGGTCCCGAGCGGATATTCCGTGATCACCGCGCCTCTTTCGCTGAGACGCCGCGCCAAAGCTTCGTTCTCGCGCGGGTAACAGCGGTCGATCCCGGAACCCAGAACCGCCAAAGTCCGCCCGTACGGGACTTCGAGGGCGCCCTCATGCGCGGCCTGATCGATCCCTTTGGCGAGACCTGAAACCACGGTGATCCCCGCCTGCGCCAGTTCATGCGAAAAAACACGCGCATGCCTCAGCCCGTAAAAACTCGCATGCCGGGCCCCTACGATCGCGACCGCAGCCGTATCGCTGCCCAGGATCTCTCCGAGAACATAGAGAACAAGCGGAGGGTCCGCAATTTCCTTCAAAAGAAGCGGGAAGTCCTGATCAAAAAGAAAGACGGGACGGCAACCCAGCGACCGACATTTTTCCATTTCCAAACCGGGATCGAAGATCTTAAGACAAGCCTCGAGCGCCGCCCTTTTTCCCGCGAGATCCTCCGCTTGGATCCTGGAAAGGACCCCTGAAGGGGGAATCCCCTCCTGAAAAAAAGGATAGACCCATCGCCCGGTAAGATAAGGATGGTTCAGGACAAGCAAAGCATGACGATCGGCTTCATCGAAAGCGCTCATGGGATCTTTCCTCCTTCCGGAGGAAGCCTAGCACGAGGAAAGGATCGCTTGGAGGGCTTTTCGGACCTGCAATAACGGGATATCGGTTTTTATTAGGGTTTTCCCTATCCGCATGGGGAGCACAAACCTCAACCGTCCATAATTCTTCTTTTTATCATGGACCATGGCCCGAAGGACCCGGTCGATCTTCCGGACCAGCGTCTTCCTGGCCACCGGCAAACCCAAGCCCTGCAAAAGGGCCTTTTGACGGATCTCCGAAACCGCAGGAAAGATCCCGCTCAGGACCGCAAGACGGGCCGCCGCGATCATCCCCAGGGAAACGGCTTCCCCATGCGAAAGCCCGCGGTAAGCCGTGATCTTTTCCAGCGCATGCCCGAAGGTATGCCCGTAATTGAGGATCATCCGTTCACCGGTCTCTTCCCGCTCATCACGGCTGACGATCCCCGCTTTGATCGAGGCGGAACACGCCACGATCTTTTCGAGAACCGCGGGATCCCGGTTCAGGACCGCGGCCTTTCGGGCCTCGAGAAAACGGAAAAGCGCCGCATCGCGGATCACCCCATATTTGACGACTTCGGCAAGCGACGCACGGTATTCACGGGGCGGAAGGCTCCGGAGCACGGCGGTATCGGAGATCACGGCGACCGGCGGATAAAAAGAGCCGACAAGGTTCTTCCCTTCCGCAAGATTGATGCCCGTCTTCCCTCCGATCGCGCTATCGACCTGCGCCAGCAAGGTCGTCGCAACATTCAAAAAAGGCACGCCCCGGAGATACGTCGATGCACAAAAAGCGGTCAGGTCCCCGACCACACCGCCGCCCAGCGCAAGCATCGCATCCCGCCGCTCAAACCCATGCGACAGAAGGACACGGTGCAGCCGGAAAAGGTGCCGTTCGGATTTTGCGATTTCCCCGTTCGGGACCTCGCAGGAAAAAACGCGGTAACCCGCGCGGCGCAGAGACTCCGCAAGCGGCCGGGCATAGAGCCTCCCGACAGGCCGTTGGGTCACAATGAGAATCTTCCGTCCCGGCCCAACCGGCGCCCCGCGAAGAGCGCGGATCAGGCGCCCCGCCTGCCGAAGGAGTCCCCGGCCGATCAGGACCGGATAAGCGCCCCGCGAACTTCGGACCATGATCTTCTTCACTTTTTTCCTCCCAACATTCCGTAAAGCTCCCGGGCCACTTCGGCACCGCTTCTTCCATCCGTCAGAATTTTTAGGCTGCAAGCCGACTCATAGAGTTTTTTGCGCGAAAGCAGGATCTTTTCAAGTTCGGCTTTGGGATTCGGCTTCTTGAGAAGCGGCCGGTCCTTGGCCAAGCGGACCCTTTGCCACAGCGTTTCAAGCGAAGTCTCGAGATAGATCACGATCCCCGTTTTTTTCATAAGATGCACATTGGCTTCGCGAAGGATCACTCCGCCGCCGGTCGCGACCACAAGATCCGATCGGGCCGCCATGCGTTCAAGCCAGCGGGATTCCAAGTCACGGAAATAAGCCTCACCGCTCTCCGCAAAGATCGCATTGATCGACCGTTTTTCGTTCTGAGCGATCTCCCGGTCAAGGTCCGTCACCCCCCGGCCCGCGAGGCCGGCAAGTGCCGCTGCGGTCACGGATTTCCCGGACCCCATCATGCCGGTCAGGTACCAATTATTCATGGATCTGCTTCAGGTAACCGTCGAAATTCCTTCGTATCTCACGCAGGGAATCTCCGCCGAATTTCTCGAGAAAGGCCTCCGCAAGAGTATAGGCGACCAGGGACTCTCCGATCACGCTCCCCGCGGGAACGGCGCAAATATCGGCGCGCTCATAATCAGCTTTTTCGGGCCGCCGGGTCTGCATATTGACCGAGGCGAGAGGTTGGCCAAGCGTCGCGATCGGTTTCATCACCGCCCGGACCACGATGTCCGAACCGTTCGACATGCCGCCTTCGATCCCGCCGGCCCGGTTCGTCTCGCGAAAATACCCTTTTTCCTTCGAGTAAAAGATCTCATCGTGCGCCGCGGATCCCGGACAGGTCCCCAGCTTTATCCCGTCGCCGATCTCGACCGCTTTGACCGACTGCAGTCCCATCAGGCGATGGGCCAGCCGGGCATCGAGTTTTCGTTCGAAATGGACATGAGACCCGATCCCCGCCGGAACACCGCAAGCCCGCACTTCGAAGACCCCGCCGATACTGTCTTTGCTCTGCCGTGCACGGTCGATCTCGGCGATCATGAGTTTTTCCGTCTTGGCGCAGACGCAGGCGACTTCGGACCGTTCGGCCGCCTCGCGGATCTTTTTCACCGTCAAGGCCGGGGATTCTTCGCAAGCGGCTTTCCCGATCTGGACCACATGCCCCGCGATCTCGATCCCGAATTCCCGCAAAAGCAGTTTGGCCAAAGCGCCCGCCGCGACCCGCATCACGGTCTCCCGCGCACTGGCACGCTCGAGCACAGGACGAATGTTCTGATCGTACTTCAAAGCGCCCGCCAGATCCGCATGTCCCGGCCGGGGGCGGAAAAGGTCCGGCATGGAATCAATCTTGAAATCAGCGTTCGTCAGAAGAAAACCGACCGGCGCGCCGGTAGTCTTCCCCTTCAGGACCCCGCCGATCACCTCGACCTTGTCCTTTTCGATCTTTTGTCGTCCGCCGCGCCCATAACCTTTCTGACGGCGGGCCAATTCTCCGTTGATGAAGCCAAGATCGACGGGAAGCCCGCTCGGCATCCCTTCGACGATCGCTGCCATTGACTGTCCGTGTGATTCGCCGCAGGTGATCATATTCAGCATAGGTGTATCCTCTTCAGTAAGTGATCAAAAAATACGACCGGATCGGTTCGCCCCAGAAAAAGAACAGGACACTGCTCAGGGCCAAATACGGTCCATAAGGGATCGTTTCGGTCTTGGCGATCCATTTGGCATAAATGGCGACCGGCAAAGCAAAAAAAGGCGCCGTAAAAAAAATAAAGACCGTGTTGAGCGCGCCGACGAACGTTCCGGCCATGGCCAAAAGCATGACGTCCCCTCCGCCCATTGCTTCTTTACGGAAAATAATCTTCCCGGCCCAGCCCGTCAACCACAAAATCGCGGCCCCCGCCGCCCCGCCCATCAAGGCATGGATCAGCCCATCGGTCCACGGCCCCTGGCCAAGTCCCTCGGAAGCAAGAGCGCCGAACAAAAGCCCGGCCGCGATCCCCGGCACGGTGAGCGGATCGGGGATCAGTCCCGTTTCGAGGTCCGTCACGAAGATCATTTCGAGCAGTGAAAGAAAAACGACCGCTTCGGCCAAACGCCAGCCGGGCCCCAGGCATTTCCACAAGCTCCAGAAAAGAAGACCGGTCGTGATCTCCACCAGAAAATAGCGGACCGGGATCCGGAAGCCGCAGTGGCGGCAGCGCCCTTTCAAAAGGAGAAAGCTCAGAAGCGGGATGTTATCGTACCAGGCGATCCCCTTTTTACACGAAGGACAGCGGGACCCCGGCCAAACGACGGATTCCCCTTTCGGAAGCCGGGAAATACAGACATTGAAAAAACTTCCGAAGGCCAGTCCCAGGACAAAGATAAGGATCTCGATCGGCATAGGATGCTCTATCAAGATTTCGACAAAGCCGCCTGCAAACTTTCGCGCATAACTTCTACCGGCGCTTTCTTGCCGGTCCAAAGTTCCCAGGCGCGCGCTCCCTGGTAAAGCAGCATGCCGAGCCCGTTCAGGGTCCGGTGCCCTTTTTTTGCGGCATCCCGGAGAAAAGGCGTCTGGGGCGGATTATAGACCAGATCCATGAAACACTTCTTCCCCGCCCTCGCCGGCGGAACCCAATCGGCAGGGATCACACGGGGATCCGAGGGCTTCAGCCCGAGCGGAGTTGCATTGATCACCAGATCAGCGTTGAGGACCGCGGTCCGGACTTCCGCCGAACCGGCAGGGCTTTGGGCAAACGCGGTTTTGCGAAAGAGCTTTCGCATATCGCCAACGATGCGGGCGGCTTTCCGGGGA
Source organism: Candidatus Omnitrophota bacterium (assembly GCA_049324575.1). Lineage (GTDB taxonomy): Bacteria > Omnitrophota > Omnitrophia > Omnitrophales > Aquincolibacteriaceae > JBMONI01. Next base: position 28,527 of record JBMONI010000007.1, read on the forward strand.
ACGCAATCCGCGACCAGGATCGAGCCGATCCCCTCGCGGCCCAGACCGTACACCACCGCTCGTGCGGCACCTCCTGCGCCGAGAACGACCGCTTTTTTTCCCCGCAAACGGAATTTCGCGTCCCGGACCAGCGTGATCAGGAAACCTTCCATATCGGTATTTGTTCCAATCCAGCGTTTTCCTTGACGAAAGACCGTATTCACGGCCCCGATCGCCCGCGCCGCAGGGCGGACAGCGGTCAGGTGCGGCATCACAGCCTCTTTGTAAGGGACCGTCACATTGAAACCGGAGAGCGGAGAGCGGGAGATCGAACGCAGGGTCTTTTTAAAATCCTTCGGAAGAAGGTCCAAAACGATATAGTGGGCGGCGATCCCTGCGCGTGCAAAGGCCGCTTCATGCATGGCGGGAGAAAGCGTATGACCGAGCGGATGCCCGAAAAGTCCGTAGAGTTTGAAACCCGCCGGAGACTTCACACCGGAGAGGGTCCCGCCGCATCCTGCGGGAAGTGCCGGGAAACGGTTTTATTGACCGCAAAAAGATAAGCGCGCGCGCTGGCCTCGATGATATCGGTGCTCATCCCCCGGCCTGTCACATCTTGGCCCCGGATGTTGAGCTTCACGACGACTTCACCTTGCGCATCCTTACCGCCCGTCACGGACTGGATCCCGTAATGGACCACCTGGGCATTCGTCCCGACGATCTTCTCGATCGCTTTGTAGCAAGCGTCCACAGGCCCGTCCCCTTCCGAAGCCGCCGAGCGCACTTCGTTCTGGATCCGTAAACGCACCTCGGCGCGAGGCCGCTGGTTCGTTTCGGTCCGGATGCTCAGATACTCCAGCTTCCAGGTCTCCGGAACGCCTACCCGTTCATCCTGCAGCAAGGCTTCGATATCCTCGTCATAGACATGTTTCTTCTTGTCCGCCAGCTGTTTGAAACGGGCGAACGCCTGGTCCAGCTCCTGATCGCTGATCGCATACCCCAGCTTTCTCACGCGTTCATGGAACGCATGGCGGCCGGAAAGCTTTCCCAGCACCAGCTGATTGCCGGTCAACCCGATCTTTTTCGGATCGATGATCTCGTAGGTCTGGCGTTTCTTCAGGACCCCGTCCTGATGGATCCCCGACTCATGGGAAAAGGCATTGCGTCCGACGATTGCCTTGTTGGGCTGTACGACCATACCGGTCAAATGTGACACCAGGCGTGAAGTCTTCACGATCTGGTTCAGCTTGATATCCGTGTAGCAATCCATGAAATCCTTGCGCGTATCGATCGCCATTACGATCTCTTCCATGGAAGCGTTCCCGGCCCGTTCGCCGATCCCGTTGATCGTGCATTCCACCTGGTTCGCCCCGGCCAGGATCGCCGCCAGCGAATTAGCGACCGCAAGTCCGAGGTCATTATGGCAATGGACGGAGAGGATCACTTTTTTGCCAAGCGAGGGGTTTTTTTTGATCAGCAAATGGATCAGTTCCGAAAATTCCTGCGGGACCGTATAGCCGACCGTATCGGGAATATTGATCGAGGTTGCGCCCGCGCCGATCGCAGCCTTGACGACATCGACCAGAAAACCCGGCTCGGTCCGCGAAGCGTCTTCCGGAGAGAATTCGACCTGGGCGAAATCCTTTTTCGCGGAAAGGATGTTGCGGACCGCCATGTCCAGGATCTCGCGTTTATCCTTTTTCAATTTGTACTGGCGATGGATCTGTGATGTCGCCAAGAACACATGCAGCCTTTTGCGGCGCGCTTTTTCCAGCGCCTCGCGGCAGGCATCAATGTCCTTGGGGATCATCCGGGAAAGTCCGCAGATAATGGGTTTGCGGACAGCCTCCGAGATCATCTTCACAGCGCGGAGCTCCCCCGGCGAAGAGGCCGGAAACCCCGCTTCGATCACGTCCACGTTCAAACGCTCCAGCTGACGGGCGATCTGAAGTTTCTCGTCCGGGGTCAGCGAAGCGCCAGGCGATTGCTCGCCGTCGCGAAGCGTCGTGTCAAAAATATGGATCTTGCGTCGGGCGGTCTTCATTTTTTCTTGTGAGCGTCCTGGATCCAAGCCATCATCTTGCGCAATTCGGCGCCGATTTTTTCGATCGGATGCCCGTCGCACGTTTCGCGCATCTTGTTGAAATTCGGACGTCCTTTCCGGTTCTCTTCGATCCATTCGCGCGCAAAAGCGCCGGACTGGATCTCTTTTAAGATCTTTTTCATCTCTTCCTTGGCCTTCGGGCTGATCACGCGTTTGCCCCGCGTGTAATCCCCATACTCGGCCGTATCGGAAACACGGCGGTGCATCCCGCTGATCCCGGACACAAAGATCGCATCCACGATCAGTTTTACCTCGTGTTGGCATTCGAAATACGCCATCTCGGGCTGATAGCCGGCTTCGACCAGGGTTTCGTACCCGGCGCGGATCAGTTCGCTCAAACCGCCGCACAGCACGGCTTGCTCGCCGAAGAGATCGGTTTCGGTCTCTTCCTTAAAGGTCGTCTCGACGACCCCGGCGCGCGTTCCGCCGAGCGCCTTCGCGTGCGCGAGCGCAAGCGCAAGCGCATTCCCCGTCGCATCCTGATGGACCGCCACCAGGCACGGCACTCCGCCGCCTTCGACATACTGCGAACGGACCAGGGATCCGGGCCCCTTCGGCGCCACCATGATCACATCGATATCCTTCGGCGGCTTGATATAACCGAAGTGGATGTTGAAGCCGTGCGAAAACAGGAGGGCTTTGCCCGCCTTCATATGCGGTGCAATGCTCTTCGCGTAGATCTCCCCCTGAAGATGGTCCTGCGTCAGGATCTGAATGATATCGGCCTGCTGAGTCGCCTCTTCGGCCGTCACCGGCTTGAATCCGTCCTGGACCGCCTGCTCATGATTCTTGCCGCCCGGACGCTGCGCGACAAGGACCGGGACACCGGAATCCCTGAGGTTCAGCCCCTGACCGCGCCCCTGGATCCCGTAGCCGATGATCGCGACTTTTTTCTTCTTGATCAGTTCAAGATCCGCATCTTTATCATAAAAGATCTTCGCCATAAATAAACTCCTTGTGTTTGGAAAATTCCGGAAAAACCCCAAAACTACTTTGAAGCTTTTGGGGACCTTTTCTTCGAGCCGCCGGAGGCCCGAAGTGAGACAGGCAGGGCTTTTTCAAGCTCCTCGGCCGATGAAAACGTCCGGGTACGAAGGACGGGCTTTCCGGGCACCTGCATGGTCGAACGCCGGGCGATCGCCACGAGGCCGGTCCGCACCACCTCGAGGATCCCGAAAGGCTCGAGTAGCTCGATCATCGCATCGACCTTGCTTTCGGTCCCCGTGACCTCGACCGTCAGGTGTTTGCTATTGACGTCCACGATCTTCGCGCGAAAGGTGTTCGCGATCTGCATGACATCGCTGCGTTCGGCTGAACCGGACGCGGACACTTTTAAAAGCATCAGTTCACGGTCGATGATCTCTTCGTCCTTGATGTCCTCGACCTTGATCACATCGACAAGCTTATCGAGCTGTTTGACCATCTGCTCGCAAACACGGTCGTCCCCGACCGTCACAATGGTCATGCGCGAAACGGAGGGATCATGGGTCTCCCCCACGGTCAGCGAATCGATATTGAAACCACGGCCGGAAATAAGCGTCGAAACCCGGGCCAGGACCCCCGAATGGTTCTCCACCAGCGCCGAGATGATATGTCGTTGTTTCATAGGTCTCCTTCGCCTCGCACGATTTGACAGACGTTAAGCCATGTCCATGATCTGGTCTAGCGCATTGCCGGCCGGGACCATGGGATAAACGTTGTCCGCCGGAGTCACCGTGCAGTGGACCAGCACCGGACCGGGATGGGCCAGCGCTTTCTTGATGACCGGCACCACATCCGTCTTCGTGCGGATCTTCATCCCCGTTACGTGATGCCCTTCCGCCAGCTTCAGGAAATCCGGGTTCGACGGCCGCAAAAAGGACCCTGACAGCCGGTTCTTGTAGAACAGCTGCTGCCACTGGCGCACCATGCCGTGATGGCCATTGTCCATCAGGAACATCTTCACGGGCACCTTATAGTATGAGGCCGTGGTCAACTCCCCCAAGGTCATCTGCGAAGAGCCGTCCCCATCGATCAGGACCACCTGTTCCCCCGGCCGGCCGAGCGCCGCGCCGATCGCCGCCGGCAGTCCATACCCCATCGTGCCCAATCCGCCCGAAGTGAGCATACTGCGCGGTTTTTTGAACTGATACCATTGGGACGTCCACATCTGATGCTGGCCGACCCCGGTCACTACCACCGCCTGATGCCGGGTGATCTGGCCGAGCGTTTCGATGATATATTCTTGCCGCAAGACGTCATCCTTTTTATATTTCATCGGATGTTTTCGCTTCCATTCCGCGACCTGCGCAAGCCACGGCCGGATATCCTTGCGACGGTCCTTGACAAGCTTCGCAAGTTCCCGAACCACGGGTTTCACATCCCCCAAGATCGACACGTCCACTTTCACCGTTTTGGAAATAGAGGCCGGATCGATATCGATGTGAATGATTTTCGCATGGGGACAGAATTTGTCGATCTTCCCCGTTACGCGGTCATCGAAACGCGCTCCGATCGCAATGAGCAGATCGCAATTCTGAACGGCATAATTCGCATACACGGTCCCGTGCATCCCCAGCATCCGGAGCGCCGAAGGATGATCTTCGGGGAAAATGCCGAGCCCGAGGACCGTGGTCGTGATCGGAATTCCCGTTTTCTCGACCAGGGCGCGGATCTCGCGGTGCGCGTTCGAACCCACCGCGCCGCCGCCGACATAAAGGCACGGCCTTTGGCTCTGTTGGATCAGTTCCGCGGCTTTGCGGATATCCTTTGGATCCCCTTCTTCCGGGAAATGATAGCCGCGCAGTTTGACTTCTTCCGGCCACTCGAAATCGACCACCTGACGGCTCACATCCACCGGAAAATCGATCAGGACAGGTCCCGGCCGTCCCGTGCTCGCGATATGAAACGCTTCCCGCACCACACGGGTGATGTCTCGCGCGTCGGTCAGAAGATAATTGTGCTTTGTGATGGGCCGCGTAATTCCGATCACATCGGCCTCCTGGAAAGCGTCGCTTCCGATCGCGGTGGTGGCCACCTGGCCGGTAATACACACCAGCGGCGCCGAATCCATATAGGCAGTCGCAAGCCCGGTCACGGTATTGGTCGCCGCCGGACCCGAGGTCACTATGCAAACCCCTGGTTTTCCGGTCGCGCGGCCATAGCCATCGGCCATATGCGTCGCTCCCTGTTCGTGCCGCACCAGGATCAGCTTGAGCTTTGAATCATAAAGCACATCAAAGGTCGGCAGGATCACGCCTCCGGGAAGTCCGAAGACATATTCCACGCCTTGCATTTCGAGGGCTTTGACCAGGATTTGCGCACCGCTCATTTTCATGCTGAAGACTTTCCTTTCTTAAACCGCGAAGAATTCCTTCACGGATCTTTTCAATCGCTCATACCAGGTTAAAGCGCGGGTATCCGCAAGCCGTTTCCATTCCTCGGCTTTCGCATCGAACCATTCCATAAGCGTTTTCCGGAAACTTCTTTTGCTGAAGTCCTCGGCGTCCTTGAAGGAGCGGACCTCGATCCAGTAACCCTTCTCCTGGAACCGCATCGCGCCCGTTTCGACTTCCTTTTGAAGCTCCGCCTGCGCTTCATGCAAAGCAACATAGATCGGGATTTGCTCTTCGGAACGGCTTTTCAGCCGGAGCATCTTTTCCGTTTCCCCCATCCAGCTCCCGCCGAGCAACGCGACCGCTGAAAAATCCGGAGCATAATTGATCCCGAGGTAGAAAGCGTAAGCAGCGCTCTGGCCGTTGCCGATCAAGTACACTTTATGTTCGTTGGCAGGCCACGCGCTTAACACAAAATCGCGGATCTCAAAGATCCAGCGGTCCGTCGACTTGGGCTCTGCGATCAGTTTTTCCGGGCGCAAATACTGCGGCACAAGGACGATCGCCTGATAATAAGGTCCGAATTCCACCCATTTTTCGGCGTGTTTTTTCGGATCTTCCCCGCCGTCCGGGATTGAAATGATCAGCGGATAACGTTCGGAAGCGCTGATCCCTTCCGGCACGAACAGATAGACCGGATGTTTAAAGCCATCGAGCTCGATCAGCCCGGTCTGAATGCCATTCTCCTCGGCCCGCAACGGCGCGCTCGCGCTCACTCCAAAGCAAAACGCGGCCCCAAGGACAAGCCCTAAAATCCAATATTTTTTTCGCGGATGCATTTGATTCACGAAATTTACGTAACTCGTTGATTGGAAAGCGGTTATTCTAGATGACGAAGCCTTTTCTGTCAATGAAGCCCTTGAAAGAGCCTCATGGCCGCGTTCTAGATCCCGGGCCGGGACTATTTCGGAACTCGAAGCGCATCAAGCTTTTGGGTAAGCTGCCGGGCGCGATCGGTGATCTCGGCCCAATTATCAGACCGTAGCAAGGTGCGGTCGAAGAGGGCTTTTCCCACGGAAACCGCGACACAATCTTTCAGATAAACGAACGCGTTATCGAGGGTCACGCCGCCGGCCGCCATGAATTTGAGCGAAGGCAGGGTCGAGCGCAGCAGTTTGAGATAGCCGGGCCCGCCGATCAGATTCACCGGATAGACGCGGATCATATCCGCTCCGAGTTGATAGGCGTTGAGCGCTTCCGTCGGGGTCAGGGCCCCCTGGATGACGAACGTATCATTATGTTTTGCGACGGTGATCACGTCGCGGTCGGTGAATGAGCTCGAAATGAACCGGGCGCCCGCATTGATCGCGCGCTGGGCCACCTCCCCGTTCGTCACGCCGGAAGCCCCGAACACACAGCCTTCCTTTTTCGCCTGGGCCTCGAGGAGGCGGAACGGCTGGTTTGACAACATGGAGATCTCAAAAAGGCGGAATCCGCCGTCCATCGCGGCTTTGATCATGTTCTCCGCGTCCTCCGGAGAACTCGAACGGATCACCGCGGCCAGTTTGAAATCTTCGAACGATTTGAGCAAAGAATCCATAGATCTTGTATGTTTCTATCCGGATCCGGCGCTTGCGGAACGGGATCGGAACGGGCTCATTTTAATCCTGAAGGGCAAGGTGTCAATTAAAAATCCTTGTTTTCCCGGCCAGCCCCGTTAATTTTTTTTTCGCTGTGGGACCGCAAGCACGCTTTCCCGGATCCCTTCCTTCTTCTCCACCCGCCGGATCTCGTCGCGGTAGCGGGCCGCTTTGTCGAACTCGAGCGCGTGCGCGGCGCCTTCCATCCGTTTTTTCAGAAAGGCCAGATAACTTTTCACCTCATAGTCCTTTTGGGATCCGCCGGCGATCTCGCACACCTTTTCCTCGGCTCGGCGATGGCGTTCGATCCCCTCCCGGATCTCCTTCTGGATCGAACGCGGCGTGATCCGGTTCTTGCGGTTGAACGCTTCCTGAATGTCGCGGCGCCGCGACATTTCGCGGATCGCCTTCTCCATCGACTCGGTCATGCGGTCGGCATAGAGGATCACGCGTCCGTTCACATGCCGCGCCGCCCGGCCGGCGATCTGCACGAGCGAGACCTCGCTGCGGAGGAACCCTTCCTTGTCCGCGTCCAGGATCACCACGAGCGCCACCTCCGGAAGATCGAGGCCTTCGCGAAGCAGGTTCACCCCGATCAGGCAGTCGTATTTCTGCAAGCGCAGGTCCCGGAGGATCTCCACGCGCTCGAACGCATCGAACTCGGAATGCAGGTAATGGACGCGGATCCCCATCTCTTTGAGGAACCGGCTCAGGTCCTCCGACATCCGTTTCGTGAGTGTCGTAACGAGTACCCTCTCCTTTGCCTTCACGCACTTGCGGATCTCCCCGATCAGATTGTCGATCTGGCCTTCGGTCTTGCGGACCTCGATCGCCGGATCCACGAGCCCCGTCGGCCGGATGATCTGCTCGACCTTCTGGTCAGCCCTTTCCGTCTCATAAGGCCCCGGCGTCGCGGAGACATAGAGAACGCGGCCGACCTTTTTCTCGAATTCCTCGAAGCGCAGGGGCCGGTTATCGAGCGCCGAGGGCAGACGGAACCCGTGCTCGACGAGCGTCTGTTTGCGCGAAGAGTCGCCGTGGTACATGCCGCGGATCTGCGGAACCGTCTGATGCGACTCGTCGAGGATGACGAGGAGATCCTTCGGAAAATAATCCAGGAGCGAATACGGAGTCGATCCCGGCGCGCGGCCCGAAAGATGGCGCGAGTAATTCTCGATCCCCGCGCAATAACCGAGCTCGGCCAGCATCTCGAGATCGTAACGGGTGCGCGATTCGAGCCGTTTGGCCTCGAGGTCTTTGCCGTCCCGGGTCAACTCGCGCAGGCGTTCGGCCAGCTCGGCCCGGATGCTTTCCATCGCCCGGTCCACGCGATCGCGCGTGGTCACGAAATGTTTGGCCGGATAGATCGCGAGCTTCGGGAGTTCCCGGAGCGGGCGCATGCGGATCGGGTCCAGAAGGAGGATCCGGGCCGCTTGGGAACCCGAGAACTCGACGCGGTGGGGATTCTCGCCGTAGGACGGATAGAGATCGATGTGGTCGCCGCGCACGCGAAAGGTGCCTCGTTTCATCTCCGAGTCGACGCGCTCATATTGCAGGCTCACGAGACCCGCCAGGAACCCGTCGCGCTCAAGCGGGCCGCCGCGCTCGACTTGGAGGACCATGCCCAGCCAATCTTCGGGCGCGCCGAGGCCGTAGATGCAGGAGACGCTCGAGACGATGATGCAGTCCTCGCGCGAAAGAAGCGAGCTGGTGGCGGCGAGGCGGAGGCGGTCGAGGTTGTCGTTGATCGAGGCGTCTTTCTCGATATAGGTGTCCGTGTGCGGAATGTAGGCTTCGGGCTGGTAGTAATCGTAATACGAGACGAAGTACTCGACGGCATTCTCGGGAAAAAGATCCTTCAGCTCGGCATAGAGCTGGGCAGCAAGGGTCTTGTTGTGCGACATGACGAGAGCCGGGCGGCCGAGATCGCGGATCACATGCGCCATCGTAAAGGTCTTGCCGGAGCCGGTCACGCCCACGAGCACCTGCTCCTTCATCCCCTGGGCGAAGCCTTCGCGGATCCTGCGGATCGCCTCCGGCTGATCGCCGCATGGCTTCATTTTCGTAACAAGCTTGAATTCCGCCATCCTGGACCTAATTCAACCTGTTTCAAACCTCCGGGGTTTGATAAAAGGTGCTTTCGTGTGTCATTTTGGCGCACTGCACTCAACCTAATATCACCTCCGGGGTGATATTGGGTGGTTTTATTCGATGAGGAGGGAGAAGTCGATGGTGCGGAGCGAATGCGTGAGCCCCCCGACCGAGATCCAGTCGATCCCCATCGCCGAGTAATGCGCCACATTCTCCATCGAGATCCCGCCGGAAGCTTCGAGGATCACATGCGGCTGTTTGCGCCGCGTATAACGCACCGCACGGTGAAGCGCGGCCGGCTTGAAATTGTCGAAGAGAATCACCTGCGGCGCCAACGCCAGCGCTTCCTTGAGCTCCTTCATGTTCCGCACCTCGATCTCGAACTGATGCCGGTAGCGCTTCAATTTCTCGAGGTCCCCGAACCGCCGGTGATTCTCTTTGACGAAGATCGCATCATGCAGGCCCATCCGGTGATTCTTCCCGCCGCCGATCCGCACCGCGTACTTTTCGAACTCGCGCAGAAGCGGCGTCGTCTTGCGCGTATCGAGAATGAAGACGAGGTCCGCCTTGACCTGCTGGACGAACGCATGGGTCTTGGTCGCGACACCCGATAAACGCCCGAGAAAATTGAGCGCCGTCCGCTCGGCTTGAAGGATCGACCGCACATTCCCCTCGATCTCCATCACACGCCGGTTCCGGGTGAACTTGCGCCCTTCCTCCATCAGGAACCGCACTTCGACCGACGGATCGACGATATAGAAGATCTCCTTGACGACCGGCGCGCCGCAAAGGATCCCGGTCTCCTTCGCGAGGATCACGGCCTTGGCCGTCGCGGTCTTCGGCACCAGGATCTCGGAAGTGATATCCTTCGGGCCAACGTCCTCTTCGAGGGCCATGCGGAGGCGTTCTTTGGCGGTGACGGAAAAAATTTCGTGGAATGCGCGTGTCATAATAACTGGGCGCTTATTCTATAAAAAGCGGACGGATTGTCCAGGGATAAGAAATAAAGAGTAAGAGGTGAGGAATAAGGGACAAGAGGCAGAGAGGTAAGAGGTAAATTGTCATTCCGAGTGAGTCCCGCCAAAGGCGGGGTGAATCGAGGAATCAGATCCCTCCACTCCTTGCCTGGGTTCAATCGGTCGGGATGACAGAAAGGAGTTGGATCAATCGGTCGGGATGACAGGAAGGAGTTGGATCAATCGGTCGGGATGACAGAAAGGAGTTGGATCAATCGGTCGGGATGACAGGAAGGAGTTGGATCAATCGGTCGGGATGACAGGAAGGAGTTGGATCAATCGGTCGGGATGACAGAAAGGAGTTGGATCAATCGGTCGGGATGACAGAAGTAGGGCACACTTAAGTGTGCCCTACCTGGAGCATCTTCGTTTACGCCGCGATCGACGTCGCGTGCTCGGCGGCCATGCGCATCACAAGCGAGAACGCCAAAGCCGTCGTCAGATCGCTGGCCCGGTAGGCACCATCCCTGGTACGATCAATCCCCTGCACCACTGCTTCGGTAAGAAGCATCGCCGCGATTGGGATCGTCAGTTCCCCGATCTTGGCATCGTGGATCCCCTGAGCATTGCGCACAGGGTCAAAAACCTTAACGCCCGCAGCCGACTGGGCCCGGGTCACATCTTCCGTCACCACGACCGAAGGATTAGCGGCAAGGATCAACGTGGAGAACTGCTCCGGATCGAACCGCCCGGCCGCCCCCGAATCCCGGATCGCCCTGCCGACCATTTTTACCAAAGCCTGCCGGTCCGCCCGCTCAAGCTCTTCGGTCCCGACCTCGACAAAGAAATTGCGGTTCATCACCGCGAGCTGGAGGATCTGTTTGGCGATCGTTTCCATCCGCTCAGCGATCCCCCGCTCTCCCGCCCCCTTCAGCACCGCTTCCATGGCTTGATGCTGGATGACGCGCTGTTCCTTGATCTGGGTAAATTCCCGGGCGATCTCAAGCGCCCGCGTGATCGCTTCCTGATCCTGCGAAGTCAACGCCCGGTTCAGGCTGATCTCCAAGGCCCCTTCGATCTCGGCCCGAAAGGATGTATCCAGAAGAAGAGCGCCGACATTGAAATGGCTTCTCTCGCGGATCGTTCTTTGCTGGATCGAAAGCATTCTGGCCTCCGACGGCTCAAGAAAGACCCCCATCGGATAGACCCTTCCGCGGTATTCCGCGACCACGATGTTCACGGCCGCGCGTAATTCGGCCCGAGGAGCCTCTGCCTCAGGCAGTACAAGTTCAAAAATGTGCTGGCCCGAAAGCTCTTTGAGTCCGATGCGGAGTTTATCAAGACGCGGTTTGATCGTCGGGTAATCGCTGTCCTCGACTCGGCGGAGCGTAAGCCCTTTCGGAAGACCTTCGACGATCTGAAGAAGATCCGGCTCCCACCCCGGGGATTCCAAATTCCCGAAAAGCGATTCGACGGACCGTTCCGTCAAGCGCCCGGGGACGCTCCCGTTTTTCTCGGCGATACCGACTTTCAACTGCCCCGGCTCGCTCGTCCGTTTGAATCCGTAACCTTCCGGCAAAAAGAGAAGGATCGCCGCGCGGCTCACATCGGACCGTTTCGCCGCTCTAAAAGCGGTGTACATATCCTTTACAAAAACTTCCGCCTCGGAAGGAGCCGGCTTCGCATCACGCAATTCCGCGCGGATCTTCATTTTTTCAAGAGTCCCGCGCAGAAGATCGACCATGGCCCCGTAAGTCGGCGACTCGGTCGGCCCGAACGCAATGGACCGGTCCTTCGTCCGGTCGATCAAAAGGTCCAGGACCGTATTGGTCTGTTCGGCCGTCAGCCAGGACAACTCCTCGCTGATGACACGGCCGCGCCATGTTTTTTTACTCTGGTAAACCCTAAGCCAAAACTGCTTCCCGGACGGCGTTCTTTGGAACTCGAAAATGAACCGCCACGGACGGCCGGATTCGATCGCCTGAATATTCAAATAGCCATGCCCCATGTCTTCGACCCAAAGATTGCTTACCCGGGTCTTAAGGAAATCCTCGACATGACGGACATTGGGAACAAGCCCGAGCTGGAAGCGAAGCCCCTCGAACCGACTCACCGGGATCCCGTTCGGGGTCACCGTCACCACGCTCCCCTCCCGCAGAAGATCATACTCTGGGGCTTTTTCTTTTTCGAGATAGCGCTCAAAAGATCCCGGCAATTCAAAGATCAGCCCCTGATAGCGGACCCTTTTGAGCTTATTCTCGAGGACAGCCCCTTGGTCATCCCTCGTCACCATCCCGTCCAGGTATTTCACGACTTCCTCACGGCTCAGCGCAAGGATTTCTTCCCTGTCGCCGCGGACCTCCGCCCTTTCAGAACGGGCCTTACCGGCGAACTCGCGCAGCAACGCGACGTGATAAGCCGGTTCCTGTCCCGCGCGATCTTTCCCTTGGGGATAGATCTCGGACTGGACGGCAATGCTAATGAATTGTTCGAGCTCCTCCGCCAATTGTCTCGCAAAACGGGCGGCCGGCTCTCCGACAAGGGCAAGATTGCGAGTGCCGAGTGTTTCGGCGACCTGCTCGTTGTCGGCCCTGAGGGTCAAGCGTCCGGCATCGGTCTCAAGCCGTATCGAGAACGAGGCGTCACCGCTCGTTCTGAAATTGGCAGTGTAAACACCGCCGCGGTAATCCCAATCGATCAAAACCACATGATTGCGATGGCTCACTGCCTGAAGATAATCCGCCAAGAAACGCGTTTCCGGCGTCGCCAAACGCAATTCCGCACGCGGTTCTTTCGTCGGATCCGAAACCGTCCGTCTGCTGCGTAACACCCACGGAATGCCCCATATGAGCATCACCCCGACAAACCCGGCTACGGCGACAAAGGTCGTGAAAGGATCGTTCTTCGAAGCTCCGAACGGAACCCCGAAAATACGGTCGACGGCAACCACTCCGAAAAGCACGAGACTGTGCACGCCGAAAAGATTCCGCCAGAATTTCCGGTCCATTTCCTTTCTATCTTCAACGAACCGGGTCGGCAACACACGCAATTCGGCTCGGATCGCATAAAAATCCTCCGCGATTCTCCGCATCAATCCGAAATGGTAATGCGGCTGCTGGCCCGCGGGATCTTTCCCTTTCGGAAAAAGCGCCCGATGCTTCGCAACCTGGATAAATTGTTCGAATTCGTCGGCAAACAGCTCAAGGAATCGCGCCCCTTCCGCCCCGCGGAGCGTAAGCGCTTTTGCGCCCAGGACCCGTTCGACATCGGCATTGCGCGCCGATAAGGTTAAAAGCTGCTCAGGCTCATCGATCCGGATCGCAAATGAAAGATCCCCATTCGTCCTGAATTCCGCAGTATAAACCGAGTTCTGATAATTCCAGTCGATCAGGACCACATGATGGCGGTGGGCCGGGGCGGCCAGATAATCGCCCAGAAACCGGGCCGGAAGCGCACGCGCTTCGGCGCGGAGCCCTTTCAGATCGGCGCCAGGCATTTCTCCTTCGGAGGTATAAACCGGCTCTTCTTCCGCGGAAGGCTCTTCAACCCAAATCCCTTCGGCCGAAGCGGCCGGCATTTCGGTTTTTTCAAACCAAACCCCTTCAGATTCGCTCTCTCGCAATTCGGCTCGAGGTTCGTCCTTCGGACCTTCCTCTCCAAGCACTACCGGTTTTGATATCGCGATCCGGATTGCCTCGGGAAGCGGACTTGTAGTCCTTCCTGTCCGCATCAACATCGCTTCGATATCCCGCATCGCCATGAGCAAGGCATCGATCCCCTGCCCTGTTTCCCGGCCGCGGGCTCTTTCGGCCTCCGAGCGGATTTTTCCGATCAACGTCTGTAATTGCGCGGCCGAACTCCGGCTGATAATCCCTTCCGGCCCATCGCCCCAGCTGACGGCCCGGCCAAGGGCGCGCCATTCCAGGGGATCCGTATGGATATTGAGATGCTCCATCGCAATAGCCCGGACCGTGGAGTCGCGTAGCGCCTCATCGAGGATGCGGTCCGTTCCGTCCGCAACAAGCATTTTTCTTCCTTCCGTCAACAAATGAAGGATGAGGTCCGACCAATTGTGCAGAAGGCTTTGTTTCATCGTTTCCGCGCTTGCCCGATCGCTCGCCGTCAGGGACGAATCGCCCTGCATCAGCCTTTGGATCATCGCCCCGTTCATGGAAGCCAATTGAAGCAGATTGTTTTTGAGATCGTTCGCTTTCGCGAGTTCCGCAACACCGTTCCGCACTTCGGCGCGGCCTTTGACGATCGTTCTTCCATTGCGATGAGACATCCGGGCGCCGAGCGCCGCGATATAGAGAGGCTGATCGGCCCATGCCGTGCTCTTCAAAATGCCGAGTCCGCGGGCAATGCCGTAGGCCCCATCGGCGTTCTCGAATATCTGGATGACGAGAGAAGCCAGCGGTGAGATCTGTTGATGCCGGCCTTCATCGGCCCGGCCAAGGAAAGCGGCGCGTTGGGCTTTCGACGAAGCCGCCACGAGAGACTTCGGATGCTGGACCACGATGGCCCGGAGATCTTCCATGGCCCCGATGATCGTATCGACAGAAACCTGATTCCGCACCTTGGCCTGCAGGATCCCCGCCAAATGCCATACCTGGGCAAGCGAGAAATCCGTAGGCGCTCGGCTCAGGAGTTTCATCAAAGATCCGCGCAACCCCGTCAGCGGAAGCATTTTCCGCGCGATCCCGAACCGCGCCCTGAGTTTCCCCGGCTCCTGGCTCCGGATATCGCGCACGATCTGCATCGCGACCGCAAGGAGCGATGCCGCAGAAAAAACCGCCACGGCAACCCAGTTCAGCGTCCAAAAGCTCACGACCCCCGTCAGGATCGCCGTCAATAGCGCCGCGCGGCGGACCGCTGTGATCAAAGGTTTTTCGACCGCGGCCTGCTTCAGCGCTTCGGCCCCCGTCAACGCCTTGGAAGATTCCTCCCCCATGCGCAATTCCGCGCGGGAAACCGTATGCAGTTGGCCGTTCTCATCAAGCACATACTCCCCGGGCTTCGTGATATCGATCTCGGCCGTTCCGTCCCGGTGTTTGATCATATAAGCTCCGCGCATTCTCTGGACCTGGTCCGGATAGCCGATCGTGGTTTCGTGGGTCTCGCCTCCCGCAGATATCGCAGGGAGTTCTTCCGGCAGAAAGATCGTCTTCCAGCCGCCAGCCGAAGAGATCTTCGAACCGTTGACGGTAAGTTTTACACCAGGCCCCACGTAGATCCTGAGCGTTCCGTCGAG
Organism: Candidatus Omnitrophota bacterium; assembly: GCA_049324575.1. Lineage (GTDB taxonomy): Bacteria > Omnitrophota > Omnitrophia > Omnitrophales > Aquincolibacteriaceae > JBMONI01. The sequence goes on from JBMONI010000007.1 coordinate 43,862, forward strand.
CTCGAGGCCGTTCAAATAGACCTCTTTGCCTTCGATCAAAAGTGCGGAGCGGTCCGAAATGCTTCCGCCATGGACCTTTCTTAAAGTTTCCGCCACGGTCGGCGCAAAGTCGGCGGAAAGCGCGATCTTCGCGCCTTCGCTAAAAGGAATACCCTGATGCTCTCGCTCTTCCCCTTCGACACTCAGACGAACACCGGCATGCCGAAAGATCAACCGGTTCGCCCAATAGAAATGGGATTCTGCGGTAAGAAGCACTTCGGGATAAGCCTTTTTCTCTACCTTCGCTCTGCCGTTCGCCCAGTTGTTCTTCACCGCGGAGAAAACGAAATCGCGCGTAAAATCCGTAAAGCCGATCTTGGCGTCGGGCCCCAGCATATCGTAGAGGAGATAAACAACATCCTGCATATTGTTCTCGACGCGGGCCGGCTTCGTGAATTTCTCGGAATCCGGCGAAGCACGCTTCGGATTGAAAAGTTCGCGGACCCAGCCTTGGCTTTTATGTTCACGCAAAAGCGGCTCATAAACTTCATTGTCCAGCACAAGCACATTGATATTCCCGGGATAAGGAGAATTCCCCGTCTCATCGGCGATATCACCTTGGCCGCTCACTTCTTTTAAAACCGGTTTGGCATAGTTGTATTCCACATTTTGGACCCGGTGAACGCCCTCCCTCTCCATATCCATGATCAGACCGACATCATCGCCGGGCTTTCTTTGGACGGTTACTGAATTCATGGCAAGCCCTGCCTCAACGGAATGCGCCAAGGCCGGAAGAACCGCGTTGAACACTTGCCCGTTCGTGTCCTGGAAGAAAACGGTATAACGCGTGCCCGCATTTTTCCACCGGGTGATCACTCCGGCCTTACGAAGTACCGTATGCACGTCACCATGCCCGTGAGGCCCCGTGTTCAGACGGTAAACATCGGTTTCGATGACCGGCTTTCCAGCCGCATCAAGGACCGTATTGCCGCTCGCATCAACAACTTCTCCCTCGTAAGACAAAAATCTTCCCTTCATATCTGCCACAAGCGGAACTTGCGGCTGTTTGACCAAAATAACCTCATCACGATCCATCCCGAAATAATTATTCTCTTCAAGGAGCTCTCGCGTGCGTTCATCGGTTTCATCCGAGGTCATGATCGCAAGCGGAATACGACGGTTTTCCCCGGTCACCTTGTTCGAAAGCGCCTGCAAGGCAAGAATGCTCTCGATATACCGCTGGAGATACGCTTTTTCATCAAGCAAACTGAGCGGGATCTCTACTTTGATCCCTTTATACCCCAGGCGCTGGCCCATCCCCCCCGCCACGAGAACAAATCCCGTTTTATTCACCCACTCCAAACCTTTAGCTTCCGCCCGTAGATATTCCTCCATATTCCCGAGGACATCATATTTTTTTCCAGCGCTCGGAACGCTCGGGTGCCATCCAATAAACGGATTGCTTTCGTTCTTGGCTTCCTCGATCTTATCCATCACGGTTTGATGATAACCGCGCAGCCCGCCGGGATAGGTGTTCTCGATCTCGAGGACCTGGTCGAAGAAACCGATCTTCCGGTCTTCATCCTGTCCCGCTGGAGACCATTTTTCGAAAAGATGTTCCTGACCAAGCTCAAGCAAAATATCAAAAACGCCGCGTTGCGCTGCGCTCAAACGCGACGGATTGATCAGGTCGCTAAGCTGGACCCGAACCTCCGCACGAAGCTCGGGAGAATCGCGATCGAGATGCGGCAAACCAGTGAAGCCATCTTCCGCCCCGCCGTCGCCTTCGTCCTCAAAGTTGACATCTTCGTGCTGTTCCGGATAGGTTTTCAAGACAAGCCGCGTCACATGCTCAGGCTTCGCGCCCCAAGTGCCCAGCGTATGGATGAAGGTCTCGACGTCGTCGAAGGCCTGCCCCAAAACTCCGGGCGTCGGCCCGGCCCAATCCACATCAAAAACGATCGGCGTGCCATGCCCCGCAAGCTTATCGAAAGCATGCTGAGCGAGCATCGCCAGCATTTCCACGCCCGCTCCGCCTTCGGGGATCTCGACCGTTTCTTCCACCACCCGCACCTCGGCGCGCTTTTCTTTCGGGAAACGCGCCTTGAAATGATCCATCGTCTCTTTCATGATCTTCGCAAGAGACGGCGCTTTGTCTTTCTCAGCCGCCAGCACCTCGACATAAAGACGGATACTTCCGTCGGAACCGGATTTCCTCGGGAAAAGCTTGCGGCCTCCCTCGAAAATGAACTGCGATCCTCCGTTATCGGTGATATCAAAATCCGTAACCTTCCACGGCATTCCTTCCGTGGTAAGCCGCGTCTCGAACTCTGCCGCGAACTCGCGCCGGAAATCCTCGCCCGCCGGACTCCCGAGATGCGCCAAAAGTTCATAGTAATCCTCCGCGCCGTCCTCTTTCGGGATCCCATAACGGACCGCCGTAATGCGCTCCTGTCCCGTCTTCTCTTTGACAAAAGCCCATGTCTCGTCCAAAAATTCCTGCCAGGTCTTGCCCGTTTCCGCCATGATCTCGAGCATCTGGACCGCCAGCCCGATCGAATGATCGAAGAAAAGCTCCCCGTTCTTGCGAAACCCGATATGCCCGCTCTCTTCCACGGCCACAAGAATATCGTTCAGGGTCGCGTCATAATACTGGTTCGGCCCCGCGAACCATTTCGAACCCACCGGCGTCACGGTCATCGAACCTAGTTCAAGCGCCTGCGCAAGCGCATCCAGCCCGCCTGTGGTCGGCACCGTCCGCATGATGCGGCCGGTCTGTCCCTTGTACTTCGCCAGAAAATAACCTACCGCCATCCCGATCTCGTTCGGGACGATCTCTTCCTTGAGTTCCGCCACCAAACGGTCGGCGTCCCCGTCGATCAAAATCGCGACAATATGCGCCGGGTCCGTCGCCACGAAATCCTTATAATCCTGACCTCGCATATGCGCTTTTGTCGGGTCCGGTGAAAAACGGGCCCTTTTTTGCTCCCCCGCGGAGGTCGTATAGTCGATCCAGCCCAGCATCTTGTCTTTCACCCGCGCATCGTTCATCAGCGCCGTATTGAACGCCTGAAAATCGCGGCCTTCGACAAATCCCATCGCCTTCAGCACGCGCACCGCAAAACTCGACATCCCGCCGTGCATCGTGTTCAAAGCGATCTTAAAGTCGGGATATTTCGCGCGGAATTGTTCTCCGATCGCCGCGAGATTGAACGCCCGGTTGACCCGGTTGAATTCCACCGTGTCCGGATCGTCCGCATCGCCGTCCTTCACCACCACGATCCGCCCTTCGCGGACCGCGCGGTCGAAATCAAGAAGCGGCACCTTCGCCGCAAAGGCCCGGTCATTGACCTTGGCCCCGATACTGTTGGTCATCGTCTCGGGCGCGGGAGCGTTCTCCCAGAAGATCTTCAAACCGGAAACAAGCTCGCCCGATTTCGGGTCCACCACTTCATTGTGACTGGCTGTCCGCATCACCGCCGCGAAAATATCGCGCGGATGCACACCCTTCCCTGTTGCCGAGATCATGAACGGCGCCGCCACGGGTTTCGGGACAAAAAGAACTTTAAAACCATAGGCCGCCAGCACTTCCGCCGACGCCTTCGATTCGCCCATCTCGCCCGGCTCAAAACCGTTCACGCCCTGCGGCCTCGGATCGAATCCCACGATCACCCAGGGCATCTCCTCGCCGGGATGCTCTGTCTGCCATTTTTCAGCAAGCACAGCCGCCGTCCCGTTCGTGATCCGAAGCTGGGACTCCAGCCCGATATTGTCGCCCCGGAATCCATTGGTTCCGGCCTTGTGTTCTTTCGCAAGCTCTTCGGCCGACAGGGTCACCCACTCCGTCCCCGGCGCCATCTCAAGCCGAGTTTCGGCGCGGGAAGCGATATCAAGACGGATCGCGGCGAAGTTCATCAAAAAGAATTCCTCGACCTTGACGATCTCCTCGCCTTCTCTTTGGGCGACAGCTTCATAAGCCGCGCGGACGGCCGTGATGGAACCTTCCTCTTTATTATTGTCGAGGATAGGCTCGGTCAGCTCATCAAGCAAGGAAACGGCGTCCACGTTCGGTTGCAAGAGCAGCTCATCGACGAACGCTTCGACCGTGACTTCGCGAGTCTCGGCCCGTTGCGTAGCTACACGGGCCTCGGCACGAAGACTTGTTTTGAATGCTTCAAGCTGCGCGATACGGGTCCGCGCAAGGTCTCTTTCACGTGTAACATCCACCAAGCTCCGGTCCATTCCGGCATAATAATCGTGCCATCGGTCCGCCATATCGACGGCATCCTGTTCTTCCCGATCCAATCGAGCCACTTCTTGCTGCAATTCCGCCAAAAGGGCATCGACTTCCTGGATCACTTTAAAATCGGCTCCACCTTCCGATGCTCCTTCAGCCGTTAAACGAGAATGCCAATCTTTCCATTTTTCACTCCATTCGGCATCCGAGATACGGGTTTCCGCGCGGCGATGGAAACCGTTCACTCTCACGTGAGCAGGAACACGCGCTTGCCGTTGGGTCCTCTGATGGCCTTTCATCCCGAGGATTTTTGCGGTCGAGAGCTCGCGCCAATCAAGCTTTTTGGGCTTTTCCGTGGAAGACGCCGCCCCGAGAACGGTTTTATCCTGCGCGTCACTGCGCAGTTCCGCGCGAGGTTTGGAAAGTTCGGCGGCAATGTTTTTGCTGTTGGCGTTATAGAAGAATGCGGCCGCGTTCGGGATATCGAGATGGCCGCGTGTCGTGGTGTAGGCGTCTTCAAGGAGAAGGCGTGTGCCGGCCGGAAGTTTCGAAAAAGCTTTTCCTTTGGGAAGCCCGCGCGCAAAGGCCGCGGGGTCGATGCCGTCCTGCTCGAGCCGTTTCAAAAGCGACGCGTTGAATTCCGCAAGCGTGATATCGGGCCGCACAATGACCTGCGTGCCTTCCGTAAGATCGGACGCCGGGATCTGGAATTTTCGAAGCCGGTCCTTGGAGCGCACCGTTACGCCCGTTTGGTGATATTTTTTCACGCCGTTCGCATCGATCGTGAATGCGTGATAGGTCCCCGCCTTTTTGAACTGGACCGTGACTTCCCCCATCCCGGGATCCCGCAGGCTGGGAGCGATCTTGGTAATGATCCCGTTGGCGGGAAGCGTTTTTTTCACAATAGCTGCGGGTTTGACCCCTTCCGTCGATTTCACGGACGAGGCCGCATCCTGACTCTGGATCACAGGGACCGAAGCGCTTTCCGAAGACGTTTCCGCGCTCTGGACGGCCATAGCAGGCGCAGGAGCCTGGGCCGGCGCGGGAGGCGGCGTTGCATCATCATAAGTCACAGTAAGGCGCACAAAGGTCCGCGGCAAGGTCGCCGTAGGCATGAGATAGGCGCCCGTATCGCCGGGCTGGATCCCGTCGATCACGGTCGTCCAATCGTTATTGTTCGTCGAGGTTTGGAACTGCGCACTGAGGGCCGTGTGCGGGATCTGGTTCGAATCGTCGCCGGTAAACATGGTCTCGGTCAGGCTCATGACAGCATAGGCCAGATTTCCCGAACGGAGTATTTGAACAGGATATTCGTTATCGGCTGTTTTCATGTATTCCGCAAGCGCGGAGGCCAGGGACATCGCGCCAGTAAGTGCGACCACCAGCACGATCTTCGTTGCTTGGGCGGTGCGGGCTTCAGCCCGTCGCAAAATTTTACGGACTCCGGCACGCTCGTCCAAATACGGGCCGCGGAGATAACTCCAAAGCTGTTGCAATTCTTTCGGATCGCGGGCCGTGATCCCGCCGGCAGGATAAAGGATCATGCCCACGATCTCGTTGGCAGTTTGACGGTTTGCGGGATCCGATAAAAGTTCTTTGGTAAAAAGTCTTGGGTTCGTGCCGTTGCGGTCCGCGCGGACCATGGCTTCAAAAACGGTCCTTAAAAGATAAGCGCCTGTTTCTTCCCAGCTCTTCTTCTTCTGCAGAAGTCCCTGGCTGATCTTCTCGGCATGCGTAACGATGATCCGTGCATTGGCCAAAGGCAGGGAATCGAGCTTTTCGGCGATCGCCTGTTTTGCGGCTTCCACCCGTCTGGCCGGTGGCTGAGCCAATGCCAGAAGTTCCGCGAGATCGCCGCGGCGCACGCCGTCCTTCAATCGGGCGTCCGACGGACGCAATCTTTGGGAATCAAAGGTCGAGGGGGCAACAAAGAATATTTCACGCGTTCCGCTATCGATCATGAAGAAATCCTCGGGCTGCATCGGACGTGCCAATACGTCCGAAACGTAACGGCTTCCGCTATCCAGCGTAGGATCATAATCCACAATGCTCCATCCCGCCGTTCCCCCGGGAAGAAGTTGGCGAAGGAGCTCTTTTCCCTCCTCAGCCGTCAGCCAAACGCTATACGGGATCTCAACGGGGAATGTAATATGTCCTCTCGCCTCGGCGCGTCGACGGACGGCCTCCGATTTTTCCACCGCAGTCAGAGCGGCCTCGAGAATATCGACATTGTCCTTCGCTTGCGGTTCGCGGCGCGTTCCCACTTCCTCGATACGCACTCTCTCTTCCGCCACGATCTTTTTCCACGCGTTAAACTCGTCGCCGCCAATCATGATCCCGAGGACAACGAGGAGCCACCGATTGCCCATGATCCTCGTGATCTTGGTGACCCGCTCTTCGGAATCGTCGAAAGCTGCTTGATGGGCTTTCCGCTTTGCGAATTCGGCCCGGATCGCATCCGTGATCGCCTGGGCCACGCGGGCCACTTCTTTTCGATTTTTCGCACTGAGCGTCGTCGCCGTGCGAAGCTCGGCCCGTGGCGAAGCTTTACGGACCTCGGCGCGGCCGAGCTTGGCACGAATAAGCGTGATGAGCGCGGTAACGGTTTGCGGTTCGGTCACCTCATAATTGGTGTCGAGGGGACCGAAAACCCCGGCATAATCGCCGATCCGGACCCGGTTCGCTTCGGGGGACCAGCGGAGCCCGAAATGGCGAAGACGTTCCCCGGCGATCTCGGGATCGAACAGAAGAACTTCGACCGTCCATGTGTTCGCGGGCGCATCCTCCCGTTGAATGACCTTGGCATCCGCATTTTTCAGGATCGCGATCACCTGGTCCGCGACCCGCTTCGAATTCGGGCTGGTCTTCTGCAGATCCGGCCCCGCATCGCGAAGCTCGGCCCGAACACTATCCGTATGTCTCATCCCATAGCCATCCACCCAGCTCACCGTAACACCGCCGGTCCCATCGACCCAGGCGTCAACACCCATGCCTCTGAATTTACTCGCAATCTCACGCGGATCGTCGGTATCGGTAAAATCGGAACGCCCCGGCTTGCGAAGTGTCAATCCCCCTAAATGGTTCGATTCGTAGGTTACGTCTCCTGCTTTGCCACGCACTTCCGCCCGGCGCTTGGGGCTAACCGCTAATTGCCTAACGGCTAACGGCTGAATGATCGCTCGGAGTTCCCCTCGCCCATGGGGGGCGATCACCGCGTCCGTGCGCTGCACGCCTTCGAAGGTTCCTGCCTTGGCAGCCGCAAGTTCTCCCGCCTGCGCGAAGATCGATCGAATGTAGGCTTTGTATCCCGCCTCGTCCGCTTTCGTGATCCGGGGCGTCAGTCTCGCGTACGTGTAGCCTTTCGATTCAAAATATTCCTTGAACGGTTCCGCGTGGAATCCGCCCGTCACCACCGCTACCCGGTCCGTCCCCAGTTCCCGGATCCGCTCCTCGACGCGCCTCATCATGATCGTGTCGCGCTGTTTCGCGAATCCGTAAAAGGACATCGCTTTATGGAACAGATCATCGATCTCGGCGAGATTCTCGAACTTCACGTCCTTCACGCGATTGTCTTTGTTCAATGCCGTGAAACGGGAAGCGATATTCGAAGGAAGCAGAGGCGTATGGGAGTAGGACGGTATGGCAGTATGGAGTATGGAGTATGGAGTATGGAGTATGGGGTTTTGCTGCATCCTGTGTACTGCTTACGGTCATACTGTTATATTCGTTTTCCGTCAATTTCAGCTCAAACAACTTCTCTAGTAACTGATAATCCCCAAGCAGCGCCACGAGCGCCTTCTCCTCGTCCGTCTTTGACATCCGTTCCAAGAGCTTCCCTTTCAACCGCTCGACTTCTTCCATCAGCGCGCCCGCCTCAAGTTCTGTCGCGAGGAGCCACTGTCCCAGATAACTTTTTACCGAAGGATACTTCCCATGCGCGAAGTCCCTCGGTAAATATCTCACCATGTCCTCCACCAACGATTCCGCCTCCGCGCCCGAAAGCGGGATCTCATGAAGCGGCGTCCCGAGGACTTTCTCGATAGAACCGTAAAGGTTCTTCGCCCCGGTCCATTTGCCGTGGATCCTGGCTTGTGTGCGGGTCAGATACGGCTTCACCGCGGCGAGGAATTCCGCGCGCTCGCTCTCGAACTTGGCGGCGTCGAATTTCTCCGCGAGGTCGGTTGTCACATAAAGCCTCACCAGCATCGGCCACTCGGCCTGGTAGCCCGGGTCCGAAAGATCCCAGCCGTATTTCTTTGCCCGTGCGCGAAGGACCTTCGTCCACTCGCCGAAGCTCATGCGCTCGAGCGCGTACGCTTCCTGCGCTCGCATGAATCCTTTCAGCGTATCGTTCAGATAATGACTCGAAAGCCGCGCGATCGATTCGTCCATCGATTTCAGGAATTTCCCCGTCGATTCTTTCGCTTTCAACACTTCGATGAACGCTTGCTCGTTCGCTTTGTAGGCCGCGAGGTCTTCGATGCCGTAGGCCGAAGCCGACTTTTCATCGAGAAGATAAAGCTCCGCGCCGTGGACAAGCGCTTTTTTCGTGAGGTAGTCGTTGGCTTTGCGGTTCAGCGTTTTGTTCTGCGGAAAGAATTCGAGGACTTTCGGATCGAGTTTCGCGACGGCGCCTTCGACCAGAACCGTCTTGATCCCGAGCGTCTTTGTCAGATGATTCAGCAGCGCCTGGATATTTTTCTGCGCTTCGAAATTCCCGTGCGCCGTCTGAATGTGCACGATCGCGGGACCTTGCGCCGTTTTCAGGTGGTCCAATTTTCCGAGCTGCGCGGGAATGGCAAGTCCGCTAAGGGCGGATGCCGCCGTCCGTGAAGACACCCCGACCTCGGTGATCGGGAAAGAGGAGGCGCCGTAGGTGACATTCGTCACGGAGAAAATGAGGACAGTCAGCGCGCCTGTCAGTTTGCGGAGATTTTTCTGGATCATACGGATAGTGCCTCCCGGCATTGGATTTTTTATCACCTGAACTATGTAAAAAATAATCATAGCAATTAAAATTTTATTGCCAGAGCTTATTTAACCATTTTCCAAAGCAGATAATTTGTCTAAAAGGTAACCTATGAAATTCCCTTTGTCAAGAAAGGACCCTCCACTGCCCGTCAAAATAGTCCCTTTTTTATCCAAATCCGAATGTGTCAAAATGGCACACTCAAAGGCACCTGTATCAAACATCGGAGGTTTGATAGAGGTGAATTGAGCCGTGATTAAGAAGGGATTTAAGAAGGGATATTAGAGGGGAAGAAATATCTATTATGGTGAGGGAGCCTCCCGAAAGTAAGGCCCTTCCGTGTCCCTTCCGATTTTGTCTATGGTAGATTCAATCCATGGGAAGGATCGTGCCCCTCGTGACCGGTGAGGTTTATCACGTGTATACGCGAAGCATCGCGGGATTCCGCATTTTCCACTATCCCGATCACTACCGCCGTTTTGAAAATCTCATGCGCTACTACCGGTTTGAAAATCCATCCGGGCCGTATGCTTTTTTCTGCCGCTCCTCCGCAACTCTCCGTCAGGGACTTGAAGCGTCATTAAAAAAAATGGAGGCTTTATGCCCGAAGCGCATTGAGATCATCGCTTATTGCCTGATGCCGACACATGTTCACATCGCCCTAAAACAGCTTGCGCCGGATGGGATCTCATTCTTCATGGCCGCCCTTCTCGACAGCTATTCAAGATTTTTCAATACCCGATTCAAGCGATCCGGTCCCCTCTGGGAATCCCGGTTCAAAAGGAAGCATTGCGCGACCGACGAACAGCTGCTCCATCTCACCCGCTATATCCATCTCAATCCCGTCACCGCATTCCTGGTCGATCATCCCTCACAATGGGAATTTTCATCCTACGGAGAGTACGTAAACTCGAGATCCTTCAACGCGAGATTCTGTGATTTTGAGAAATGGATCCGATTAAGCCCGCCGGGCTACCAAAATTTTACCGAAGACCGTATCGCCGCTCAGCGGGATCTGGCAATCCTCAAGGACCTGATCGAAAACGATTAACCGCACAAGCACCTTATCAAACACCGGAGGTTTGATAAACGATATCAAACATCGGAGGTTTGATAGAGGTGAATTGAAGATGGGGATTAGGCGGCGGTGGAGAGTTTTTGCTGGGCGAGATATTGGACGGCCATACTCATGGCGACCGCGAGTCCCTGCGCCGCGCGCGGATCCTGCCAGCGCGCCACGCCGTCCTGGCGCGAGATCCCTTCGTGAAGATCGTCGAGAAGCAGCATCACGGCCTGCGACACGGTCGCTTTCGACGGGATCGCCCCCGCGCCCCGGTAGCGCACCGGACTTCCATCGGCATATTGCGCGGGATCGAAACGGTTCACGCCCTCGCGCCCCTCGGAAGCGATCAAGACATCCGGCCTGTCAAAGATCACCGGCATGTTAATAAGTCTTGACGCATCGACCGCCCCGCGTCCGATCTTCATCTCGCGCTGGACCTCGGCGCGCAATTTCTCCATCGCGCCCTTCGCGTCCGTATACGGCGTGATCTGGAATTTAAAGAAAACATTCAGGACCATATAGCTCAGGATCGTCTCCACGACCTCATGCGCCGAGCGGCGAACCTCCTCCGGACGATCGCCTTCCGCCACCACGCCCCACGCATCGAACTCCGTCAAAAGCGGCTTCTTCCGGTCCCGCACTTTCTCGAGAAGTTCAGTCGTCCGGAACAGGATATTCGTGACCTCGCCGCCCGTATACCCGAGCCTCACCAATTCCGCCGCGATCTCCTGACGGAGATTCCCGGTCTCGCGGAACACCACCACCGGATCGAACTCCGTTGGCTCACTGATCTCACGCGGCTCGATCCCGGCCACGATCATGAGCCCTTCCATCGCCAGCCGTAGATCGAGCGGCGCGATCCCCTCGCGGTAATTCAGGATCACGAACCGGACCAGCTCCTTTGAAATATCGGAAACAGGAAGCGGGACCCGAGCGGGAACAGGAGCCTCTTCTTCTTCCTCCCCAGCCCGCACTTCAGCCCGTTGCGAAGCACCACGGGCTTCAGCCCGACGCGAAGCGGCCTGCACTCCATAGATGCCTCTCGGCCAACGCGTCACGGTGATCACCGCATCGGGCTGCGCCGCAAGAACCGCCCCTTCAAGAGCGATCAAATTCTCCTCCGAGATCCGTCCCTTTGTCTTTTGACGGGCCACCCACTCGAGCGCGCTGTCTCGGAACCCTCTGAATACCCCCTGGCCATTTTCAGCAGTTTCTCGGGAACCTCTGAGGATCTTCTCCACCTCCGGCTCGAGCGCTTTCAGCATTTCCCGATGCAAACGGTCCGCAGCAATATGCTGCCGGGCTTCCTCGAGCTTTCGCCGCTCGATCGCCTGGTTCTTACGCGAAAGATCCGCCCGCAAAAGATCGGCCACCGCTCCCACAAATCCGACACTGAGCATCCACGCCGCCATAAGCACCGTATCGGGATACCCGACAACCGCCCCGGCTGCGATCCCCGCCACCGTCAGAGCAAAAACCTTCCCGCTGCGGAACCCGCTCTTTAAAAAGTTCCCACGGACCTCTGCGCGGCCCGGCATGACCTCAAGAAGTCTCCGGAGTGCCTGCTTAAAGACCACATGATCGTTATTGACCGTGATCCGTTCATCCCGCTCCGGATTTTCCATCAGAAGATCCCCAAAACCTTCGACCCCGGGTTTTTCGAGCGTCCCGGTCCAGGCCTGCTGATACCATTCCGAAAAGACCGAGATCAAAAGGGATTCCCCGTCCGCATAAGGATCGAAAGAAACTTTCCCCCGCACGAAATCAAAGAGCTCCACCAGCGCAAGCCAGCCCAGCCGGACCTGGCCCCGCGCAGGCATCTCCTTCATCTTCTGCTGGAGCAGGCGGTAAAGGTCGAACATATAAAAACGCGCAATGCGGGCCACGTTCTCTTCCGAACCGGCCCACGTCAGATACTGCCTCATATCCTCGGTCAGGGGCTGCCGCTCGGAAAGATCCGCGAGCGCTTGCCGGACCGCTTCCTCGGCCCGGACTTTGAACGCTTCCCGCGCTTCGGCAACCAGATCACCTTGGCGAAGTTCAGCCCGTAAAGACTCCTCCCCACGAAACTGCCCTGTCTCCTCGCCGTAAGGCAGGTTTAAACCTGCCCTACTCATTTCGGCTTGCGGAAATGCCTCGAAAGAATATTCGACATCCGTCCGCCCGATCGGTCTTTGATAGACGGTAAAAGTGCGTTCTGAAGCGCCTGGGAAATCCTTGACCTCCTGACGCATCCCTTCGAGCTTATGCCCGGCCTCGCGGATATCGGCCTCGACCGCAGGATCGGCCTTCCCGTTGAGATGGATCCAGATCACCTGATCCAGCCAGCGAAGCACCTCTGCTTGGGAACCGCGCATGACTTCGGTCTTTTCAGAAACTTCCCCAGCCGTTTTTGCGCTGAACACGACCGGTTTGTAAGGGATCGCCTCTGCCCGGACCGGAGGAATGGCGTCCTTCAGTTCCGAAGGCACCGCCATAAAATCCCCGGCAAGATCCGCTTGGTCGCGGACCTCCGCCCGCCCGCCTGCCGGACGGGCAGGCCCGCCTGCCGGACGGGCAGGCCCTTCGGGGCGAGGCGTCTCGCCTTGGGCGGACACGCGCACCGCGTCGCGCCCGAGCATATTCGACCAGAAACGAAGCATATTCTCGATCGCCTCAAGCGACAGGTCCTGCTCTCCCGTATTGCGGTCGAAGATCACCATCCCGTGCGGCGCAAAGGGAATATAATTCGGCACGAGGGTAAAGCGCGAATTGAGCGGCAAACCGCGTTCGACCTTGGCCCAATGGTAAACATGCAGGAAATCGCCTCCGGGCTTCGCGCCCTGGATCCCCCCGAGACGTTTGGAATCCTTACGGCCGGGCACATAAAAGACGTCGATATAGCGCGCCATCACCTCCGCAGGCAATTCCGGAGGGACAACGATCTCTTCGGCCGGTAAATCCAGGATCTCATAAAAACGCCTGGGAGAAGCCGTATCCCGGTAAGCTTGCAGGGTATCTTTGATCGTCAATCCTTTGAATTTTTCCAGATCAGGAACGATCAAGCCTCCGGATATTTCAAAAGTCGCCCACATATTGCCGAGCTTCGAGGGATTCGGCCGCAAACTCCGCTCGCCGTCCTGGCGCGCGTAGACGAAGAATCGCGGACGCATGATCCCCTGGGGATCGACATAGGCTCCCTGGAGCACATTGAAGCGAAGGCCCTCCGCCAGGATCTTCTGCGTCAGTCCGCGGACCCCTTGGGCCATTCTCGCGTAGTCTTCCCCTTCGATGATCATGGTCGGCACCGGCCAACCGAACAGTTCTCCCATGCGGAAGGACCCATGCGGACCCCGGTCGTCGACATACCACTTCACGCGCTCCGGATGATCTTCGGCAAAACGCTCGACTCCCACCTTGGACTCTGGAATAAAATCTGCCGGCAGGAAAAAAAGCTGCTGGTGCGGATGCGGCACGGAGGCTCCGAGATCGTTGTGAATGATCACGATCCTTTCGGCGAATCGCGGATCGGAGGCCGGAACCCCCGGCTCCCCACTCAACCGTTTTCGGTCAAATCCTTTCATCCAGTCTCTGATCGTGAACGTAAACTTGGCTTTCCTCATCGCTCCCAATAGCCAAAAGACCAAATTCCGGAATGGCCTTGGATCTTCCGTAGTAACGCCGCCCGTGGAAAGGACCCAATCCAGAATGTTCTCAATCGGCACCTGGGCTCCCTCCGCTCCCCGCTGGCGCTCTAAAGCCGCCTCTCGCGCATAGGCTGGCATTTTCCGGTACCGTTCGATCACTTCCGAAAGATAGTATTTGCCCGACCGAAGGATTTGGCGGTTCAGAACATCCCGTATCTGTTCAAAATATCCCGCCAACGCTGGGATGACCGCGGCGGTTTTAAGGATGGGACGCAAAGTCAGGGTCTCATAGATCGTCGTCAAGATGCCAAGATCATACAGCAGACGGTTGTTCAATCTCGCGAACAGGTCTCTGAGAAAGGCCCCTCTTTCATGGCCGTCCAAGACCTCAAAATCCTTGTCCGTTTTCTCGCTGTAATAGAAAGCCCGCAGATAATAAAGGATGACCACTTCGAAAAAGACCGGCGCCATCGCCGCGGAGATACCCAAGTCAGCGATCGCCTTTTGATGGAGCCCTCCCAGAAATCCGCGCAATTGTTGCTCTTCCGCGATAAACCGATCGACAAACGGCGCTTCGGCCGCCGGAGCTGTTGCTCCTTCGCGCAATTCAGCCCGTGCCGTTTCACTACGGGCTTCGGCCCTTTCGCGCGGAGCGATGAGATCGCTTACAGCCGTACCGAGAAAGCCCTCGGCCAACTGCCGGTCGCGAAGCGGCTCCACCGAAAGACGGCGAAGCGCGTCCTGCAGCGCGAGGAGAACTGTGCTTTTGTTTTCTTTATCCGTGACCGCGTATTCCCAGCCGCCTTTTTCAGATGCAAGAACGACCGAAAGTTTGGCCATATCGCGGGCATCCCGGCTCACGCGCACGCGGATCGCTCCCGCCCGTTCAAGCGCCGCCACGAGGGTCAACTCTCCTCCGTTCCTCGGCCCATCGAGACGCAAAGCCCCGATCTTCCGTTCCGAAAACTCCTGCACCGCCAGTTTTCCATAATATTGGACCGCGCTCTCGACGAGGCGCACCGGCCTCTCGGCTGCCGGAACCTCTTTTCTTCCGGCCGTGACAGCTCCCTTTTCTGTGGAGGCCGCAACCGGAGCGATCTCGAGATCATAGATCCCAGCCTGATAAGCCCAGCGGAGCACGATCCGGTAAGGAACATTTTCCTGAAGACGTCCGAGAAGCGTTTCGAGTTTTTTCCAGCCCTCTTCTCCCTCGACTGCGGGCCAGGGTTGGATGCCAGATCTCTCCGGGCCGGCTTCCTTCACCGTCAGCAGACGGAATTTCCTGAAGGTGGGTCTTTCGGAAGGTGGAACGCCGGCACGCTGCGCCTGCCCCGCAAGCAGTTCTTCGATCGACCTGCTCCGCATTTGGAAAAACCAGGCGTGTACGGTGGCCGCGGCCGCCTCTTTTAAAATATCTTCCGCGATCACAAAATCTTTCGACAGAGCCGCCCGCATCTCAGCGCGGCGGTTCTCGTTCACGGCTTCGTTCAATTTCCGTAAAAAAAGTTCCAGCGCGACCCGGTAGATCGCGACTTGCACTCTCCCTGCCCAAAGTTCATTGGGATCGATCCCGGACCCCGTCAACGCCGTTCCGTGGAGCTTACGGACCTTCTCAAAAACAAAAGAATCATAAGCGTATTGCGGCGGCATCAGGACTTGCGCGCTCACGGCTTCGATCATCCGCTGACCGTTTTCGAATTGCTGGGTAATGATCTTCGCGAGCGCCGGCGCCACTTCATTTCGGATCAGTTCTTTTTCTTCCGGGGTCCATTTCGTCCTGGCCTCGGCCCGCCCGATGCCAGCATCCGGCGAAGCGGGTTCGTCCGTTCCCGAGGCAGCTGCACGAAATCTCTTTGCTGCTTTGAGCTGAGCGATCCGAGCACTAACGGCTGCGCCTTCCTCTTGCGCTGTTTGCCAAATGGAAGCCCAGATCGTGGAATGGTCTCCTCGTGCTGGGACATGCCCATCCTTTATCATTTTCTGGATCGTCGCGGCTATCTCAGCTTGCCTTCCCAGAAGCTCCGCCATTTCCGGGTCAAAAACTTCTCCCCTGACTTCCGCTCTTCCCTGAGCACGGCGAAGCAAAACATCGAACGCGTCGACATGACGGCGAAGCCCGGCCAAAGCCCGGTCCAACTGCGGCAACGCGACCGGATCGAGCAGTCCCATACTTTCTTTCATCAAATGATCGAGCCGGGGCTGGACCGTGTGGAATTCGGCCCCGTCTTCGGTCCCTTGAAAATAGACCCCGTCCATTTCGCTCGATTCTTTGATCCGGACAATCACGGTAAATACGGTCTGCCCGTTCTCCCGCCTCAGAACAATATCCCCCGCGCTCAACATTCTGGGGATCCCACCCTGCCAGGGAACGGTTTTTAAAAGTTCATAGACTTCCGCGATCCGCTTCCCGATCGCAAGCCGGATCGCCGCATATTCCTCACGTGTTCCGTGATGCTGCGCTGTACTCAGACCGCGCCAGGTGTCCTGGATATCCCACAGCCGCCACAAAAGCTTCCCGATCTCGAGGGGCACATTGCGTGATTCAGCGCGCGAGACTTTACGGATGAACGCTTCGGCTTGTTTAAGATGACGGATCCAATCCTTGCTTTGGAGTTGGCTTCGGAAATAGAGAGCGGAGAGATAAGCCGGAGTACGGTAAACTTTCGCAGGCGCCTTCGCCGGTCCCGGGAACCGGATCACATTTTCGTGGGCGATCTTACGCAGGGTCTGGATCGCGCTCATACGGCGCGTTTCAAGGATCGCCTCCCGCACACGGCGGTCGATCGCAGCGTTCGAAATAGCTTCTAAAGTACGGCGCTGAAGAGCAGCCGTCCGGCCCATTTTTTCCGAAACCCTATCGAGAAGCTGATTGAGCTCTGGGATCAGCACTTCATGAAGCAATCTTTCTTCACGCCAGGCCGCACGCAACACCGCCAAAGCGAACCTCGTCAGGTCAATACAAAGCCCCAACAGCCCTACCACGCCCCCCATCACGATTATTCGCTGTCCCAAAGTAAGCGCCCCAAGCGGCAGCACCGCGCCGACGACCCATCCCGACAAGAGCCCCACGACCGCGAAAAAGTAGGGATCCAATTTCCGCGTTTCCGCGCGTGGCGGCGGAATGTCCGATTTAAAAGGCGGAGGAAGGACGATCTCTTTTTCAGGACCCGGTTGAGCCGGAGCGACATTCGGAACCGAGGATGCAACCGGTTGTTGAACGGGCGTCCATACCGGAGGAAGCACAAAGCCTGCCGGCGGGCCGTCCACTGCTGGCTGCGCGGACGTTGCTGAAACAGCGGGTTCTTGTGAGCGAATTGGAATGTCTGATACGGTCGTCCCGGAAGTTGGCGGTGTCAGTTTTGCCACTAATTCGGCAGCCCTTTTGGGTCTGGCTCTTTCTTGTCGCTCAGCCTCTTCTGCGGCTGCCTGCGCAGGATCATAGGGCTTCGCAGGCATCTGCTGATCATCACGTTTTTTATTCATGACCGTGACGATCAACCATACCAAAGCTCCGAGAAAAAGGCCCCAGTTGACGGTCCGGATAAGCCACTCAATCTCGTCCGGTTCGGGAAGCAGGCTTTGGGCAAGGAGTAAGGGAGAAATTGCTATATATGCATTAAATTTATGTGGTTTATTTATATTGACTTTACCTGTTTCGCCTGCTAAAGTACGTTCCCCATCGAAGAGCGGGATCGCCATGGAACGAAGAAAAGACTCTAATTCTTTTACAAGCACCGAAGTCGGAACCCTGATCGAATCCTTCAGAAGCGATATTTCCGTCATCGCGGAAGATCTGAGCACGGTCAAGAAAGACGTTAGCGAATTAAAAACAGACATGATCCAAGTCAAAGCGGATCTCATCACCATCAAAGATGTCATCCGCGTCGCCATCCCGTCCCTTAACGCCCGCGTCACCGCGCTCGAAACCAAAGCGGGACTCTGACGATGCAACCTCCCCGAAAAGGACCGGATTATTCGCGAGAACGAGAGTTCACGGTGGTCCTGGAAGATCTTCAAGGTCAGTTCCGCGTTTTTGGCGAAGGCCTGCAAGACACCCGCTGTCGCCTGGAGCGCATCGAGCACCGTTTGGAAAAAGTAGAAACCGACGTTTCGGCCATTAAAGCCTCGCTCCCTCTTTTCGCCTCCCGCCTCACCGCGCTCGAGCATTCGCGCAGGTAGCCAGCCCCTCACTTCCGCCCGCCCGCCTGCCGGACGGGCAGGCCCTTTGGGCTTGCCATCGAACTCACGGCGAATGAGACGCTTGACCGCCATGTCGGCAAGATTTTCCCCCACCATGATCACGGAGAAGGTCGCGAAGAACCAGAACCAGAGCGCGGCAACAAGCGATACATCGGTCAGGTACGTTTCCGTCACAAAGGGAGCTTCTTGCCGGATCGTGGCGCTTAACCATTGATAAAGCGTCGTGCGCTGCCCGATAAAAAGCGCGGTCACCGCAACGGCCGTCCCCCCCCCCGCAAGAGCGTGAAGCAGCATGGCAACGCCCGACCATTTCTTAATGGCCAGATATTCAAGTGCCGGACCGACCTTCATCGGACCGCCCAGGGTCGAGACTTCTTTTTCCCGGGGATGATCCCGCGAGTAATCCCAGATCCCGAGCATCATGAGAACGAGAACCGATATCGTGACCAGGCTCCCAACGGTAAGTCCCATCCACGCAATCGCAAAACCCCAGCCCGTGAAGATCGCCGCGGAGGCCGCCCCGACCGCAAGCCAGCGTTTGAGATCCCAGCGGATTTCCGCGCGCGGAATGACACGGACCTTGGCACCCGAAAGCAAGGTATAGCCATCAAGCTCACCGGTCGATCCCCGGGAAAATCCGCTCGGGAAATCGAACGGATAATCGCTAACCTTTGTTGCTTTGGAGCGCAGGCCGTCGGGAATCCGGAGGGATCCCGTAACATAGATCGTGAATCCGGCCGCCGGAGAGCCTAGGCGGGAAAGAACTTCAAACTGGATAAAATCTAAAAGCAGCGTCTCACCGAAGGATTCGAGGATAATCCCTTCCTGCTTCACCGCCGCTTTCTTCGGCTTCTTTGCCGCGCGCAATTCAGCCCGTGTACCTTGGGTACGGACCAAGGCCCGTTGCGAAGCGACACGGGCTTCAGCGCGGTTTTTCTTTTTAGAGTGAGGCGTCTTTTTTTCGATAGACATGGCGCCTTTTATCGACGGGTTGCTATGGACCAGATCGAATTTCTTTCCGGCGATATCATAGCGGAAGATCCTAAGGATCTGCTCGCCATAGATCCGGGTCGTGACATTAACACGCTTCAATACTTGTCTGCGCGACGGGTCGGACGGCTCGTGGTTCCACTTTTCTCCGTCAAACTCATACAAGTAAACGCTTTCCCCGGGACGGACTCCTTGCACATCGTCTGGATCCAGCTCAGAGGGATCGAAGAAATTTTTAAATTGAATGGCCCGCCACACGAACTGAACGGCTTCTAGCGCATTCGGGAATCCCGGGATTTCCGCACCACGGCTAGAACCGAAACCGCCCTTGCTTAATTCGAAGTTCTCCGCGCTATCACTCCTTGCCCAGAAAACGGTGCCGGGACGGAGATTTTTGATCTTTTCCGCCGCAGCAAATTCATCGCCGGCCCTGAGCCTCGGCGTAGGCGACCTGGCACTCAAGCCCTCGATAAGCGGCGTCATCCCGTCGTCGCCATATCGCTCGTCCCTTATTGGCTCATAATCACTACGCAATTCCGCCCGCCCCTCGCTCGGAAACGGAGGACTGCTATCTTCCCCCGCGGCGGCGCGACGGTTTTCCTCCATGACATACGGGATCAAACGTTCAGGACGTCCGGCGCTAAGTATCGCCATCTGAATATGCACCTTCCCGTCCGAGGTAAGCCCTCTGAACTCTTCGGCCATCAGTTTACCGGCCTGGGCCAGGACTTTTTGGGGATCAATTCCGGGGATCTCGGAAAGTAACGCCCGCGCATTTTCTTGTTGGCTGCGGGTGTTCGCCCAAAAAAACTTCAAGGCGGCTTTAAGCTGGTCAAAATGCGCGCGGTCGAAGACCTGATGGTCCAACGCGACACGGCTCGCCGCGATCTCGGCAAGCGCTTCGCCAAACGGCCAGTTTCCGTCCTGCCATTTATTGTGAATGACCGTAGCCGCGAAAGGCAGGCCCATTTCGCCGCGCAGGTAAAGTTCCACGGCCTCCGGACCCCACATGGCTTTATACAAAGAAGCGACCTTGCGGATATCAGCAATATTCGCGGGCTCAACGCTGCCCGTCCGCACTTCGGCGCGATTGTCCGGCGCAGACTGGAAATCGGAAGGAGTTTCTTCTCCCCTATCCTGAGGAAGCGGGGAGGAAAATTCTCGGCGAACTTTTCCCATCTCCGTAAAATAGGCCCGAAGGTCCGACCAGCGCCCCCCCGCAGCGACAAAACGAATACTCCCCACGATCGCGAGGATCACTACCGTGGCAAACCAGACCGCCCAAAATCCGGCAAAAACCGCTGCCGGGACCGCTAGAAGTTCGGGCCAGCCTTTCTTTATAAGGAAGTTGCATACGGGAAAAAGAAGAACGCTTGCAATGGCCGTGGGGGGCATGAAGACCAATACCGACCGCCAAAAACTTCCCATCAAGGTTCGCTGCGCGGGCACTTCGGTAATACTGTCATCTTCCGTATCGGAAATATTTTCGGCCACCGGCGCCTTCCGTGTTTCATGTCCCCGCACCTCGGCGTGGATCGATGACTGAAGCCTCCAGAGGAGTTCTTTAAATCGAAGCATTCTTAACTGTTCGGCTGGGACGTTAAGATTCCACGAAGGAAGCGCATCTATGTCTCGTTGATGCGCCTTTAGAAAATCTTCGAGAGGCAGACTCTGGGGCGATTCCCACAAAGGATTGGCTCTAATGTCAGAGTTAGAACGTTTGAATTGATCCATAGCATCTAGCAAGAACCCGGGCTGGACTCCAAAGGCCTCAAGGAAATTCGTTTTGAGCAAGCGGGCGGCCGTCGTCCCCTGCGGGTTCGTGGACCGGACTTGTGTGATCAACCGGACTAAAAATTCCTCGGGAGGCACTTCACCGTCCGCTTCCCGATGATACTGATGCTTGAGAAGTAACATGAAATTGGCCGGATCTGTATTGATGGCCTCGAAAAGACCCGCGAGGGTTATGTCCTTCCCGACATTCGGCCACGTCCAGTGATTCGCGATCTCGATCGCCAAGCCGGCTGAAAGCCCCAGGCCCAAAACGACCGGCACCCATTTGATCTTGTCCGCGGGTTTCGTATCCAACTCCTGTTGGATCTCAGGCGAAAGCCGCACCTCCGCGCGGAGGTAACGGGGGAGGCTGCTGACTCCACCCAAAACCGGCAGGGAAATCTTTTTCTCAACGACCCGCCCTTTACCTTCTCCTTTTTTAAAACGGATCATCGTAACAGGAGACAGTTTTCCGCGCTCATTGAGGAAGGTGTTTTCCGGTAAAAATTCACCGTTCTCAAGATCCATTGTGATCTCATGTTGTTCTATTCTAACGGGATGAAGATGGCGATATCCCGTGGAATAAGCAAACTTTAGCCGCCTCTTCGAGGCATTACTAATGACTAACCTCACGAAGTCATGAAAAGCTTCGCCATGATAGTAAGCTACCGCCATCGGCTTCATATCAGGCCGCCTCAGAACAAGGCCGTAATAGATTCCGGGAGAATGCGAGTATCCAACCCAAAAGGGCACAATCACCGCATCGCGCATGATCCGGATTTTTCTGGTCACTCGACCGATTCCGCCATTGACTCTGATCATTTCGGGCAATGTTTTTACCAACCGAGATTTTTCCTCAGCAGATAGCTCAGGGGCCCTCTTAGCCCGCGTTTTTTTTCCGGGGAATAATTTGTTAAATTTTTCTGTCGCTCGGCTGTTTGTTCCCCGCGTTTCGGCGCGGGCGGAACCGGCCTGCCCCCCTTCGATGCCAGGCATCTGTTGTTCCTTTAATCTATCGATCTGTTCCTTTAGATAACGTCTGCACACATCAAGACTTCGTACAATATAAGCCTTTCTGGCAAACTCAAAGGCCATATAGGTTGCTTCCCTTTCCAGCTCTAATTGCAGTCTCTCCAAGTCTTGGATATCTTCCTTGGAGGTCTTAATGACGGTCTCCAAGAATGATCTTTCTAAACGTCGGTAATAGTTTCTGTTGTCTTCAGGAGTTATCCCGCTGCCACCGGCATTCCTCACTAGGACAAAAAAGTCTTTAGCGTCCGCTGTTAGCTTTCGTAAAATTTGGACATTCCCGCTGTATTCCGCCTCGTTCGCTGTATCCCTCGCCTCCGCGCGGTCGACCGCTTCGGAAAGTTCCCGGGAATCGATCATTTCCAGCAAACTTTCTTTGGTTGTCTCCATGAACCAGCGCGAAAAATCCGGATTCAGAACAACCCAAAGGGGGATCTCCCAGTCATTAATGTACGGCTGAAAATCTTTGACCAATGTGACCCTCTCGGCAGGTGGATCCCACGGCCAAAACGGAAAATAGACGGTTCGCATATCAAATTTGAACGGTCTCGCCTCGACCATCCTAAGGGAGAGCCTTTTCGTGATTCCGAGATAGGCCACGGGTTTTTTGTCGTCGTTCGGCGAGAAGAGACGAAAAACGCCATTTCTTAATGAATATTTCGCCCTGATCCGGGCGAGTCCTTCTTTCACTAACTTTTGCGCTGTGCGTCGAAGCTTTTTCACCTTATCTTGTGTTAATGGCCGACGCGCCCCCGCCTCCCGGACTTTTTGGGCCAGATACGGGACCATGCCCCGGATCATTGGCGCCCGGGACCCCGGAAGAAGAAATTCGTCAAATTGCGGCCAGGGATACCGATACACCGTTGTTCTTCCGATCCCGTCTTCATGGGGGGCTTCTTCCCACGGCTGGAAATCGACGGGAGGTTTTTTCCCGAATCGTAATTTTACGGGACGTGATGTTTTGGGATTGAAATCGAATTGAAATTCAAAATCCCGGAACCCCATCGCTTTCAATTCATAGGCGGCAAGCTCTGCCAAAAATCGAACGAGAGTTTCTTTGTCTTCAAAAAACTCTTTGTACGCCCTTTTCAACAAGAGGGATCCCTCTTTGCTTGCCTTGGCATGTGCGGCGCTGCCGCGGGGCTTACCACGGGGTTGTATTTCCCTCGCCTCGGAGCGATTGGTTTTTCCGGACGCAACGTCGCCCTTCGGACGACGGCCGGCGCTATGGAAGAACAGAACCTGCCCGCCTTGGTGGAATAAATAAACGAGCGCGTTTTTGGAGACCGCGACTTGGGAATCCCCGGCCTTGACCAGGACCGGGAAGCCGAGTCGGACCTCAAGAATCTTGATCTTTTCGCCGTCCGCGCCGTTCAAATAAAACCCGTCGCCGGTTTGCAATATTCTTTCCTCGGGCGACCGCAGTTCCGTTCCGTCACCGTGTTGGATGAAAAATTCCGGTGTGGCCCCGGTCATTTTCCCCGCGGCATCGACTTCCCCGAATTCAAAAAGCATCGGAGTCGACGGCAACCGTTCAACCCGCGCCAGGGCTTCCGCATTCCAGGGGACAGTTTCAGGGGAAAGCATCCGGAAAACGTAGGTTCTCCCCTCCAGAATGAAGAAAAAGTGGTCTGTCACCGGGGCCATGACGCGGGCATGCTCCATCCCGGGCAGGAAAAGGAACAGCGTCCTGTCTTCGATAGGCTCCCCACCCACCCGCGCCTCGGCGCGAGGAACTGAGGGGGGTGATTTCTCCAACTGAGCCCAAAATGCATCCGAATTTAATTCCGCCGCCGAAATTCCCGGCGCCGATACCTTGGGGGAACGCCGTTTTGCAAGATACGGATCCCCAAAAGGAATGAATCTTGTGGACAGCCCATCGCCCGCCATTTTCCATAACACTTCGTCGACCATTGTTTTCACATCCTGCGGCTGCGCATTGGGGCCGAGAACAATGGGGATTTCGTGGATATTGTTTTTTTGAGTCGCCCCGGTATATTGAACGGCCGTGGTCTCTCCCGGGACAAACTTCACGGCTATAAAAATCGCGGGGCCCCACAACCAACCTCTTGCGCCCTCCCCTTCATACTCAGAATCAAAATTCTCAAATAGGCCCAGCACCTTCCCCGCAAATAGCCGATTAGCAGCCTCCACAAGAACCGTCGAATTCCTCACCTCGGCGCGTGCATCTTTAGTACGGGCCAGGGCGCGACGAAGGACGCGAACCGTCGCTCCCGGCAACAGCGTCATGTTGATCTCTACCCACTCCGCGACGAAGTCCTCATAATTAAACGTCGCAAAGTAATACTCCTCTTCCTGCGCTCGTATCGCAAGCCCCCCCGCAAGCCTTACCGGTCCGGTGACAAAGAGCGTGAAAATTTCGGTTTTGACATCAAAAAGTCCTGAGACGGTGTCGCGAATGAAATCCGCGATCGTCGTCTCTGCTTGAACCTCCAGAGTCTCGCCCGGTCCTTCACGCAACTCGGCGCGGGAAATCTCGGCCGGCGGAAGGAGCGTGGCCAAGACAGCTCCAACCTGTTTTGCCTGTTCATCAATATAAACAGCTTCCGCCGTAATGCTGTCAAAACCATGGCCCTCCATTTGCGCAACAAGGACTGCCGAGATGAAGCGAAGAAAAGCGTGAGGATCTTGTCGGAGAGCGTCCAAAAGGACTTCCACGCTGATCTGATGGGCCAGCATGTACCCTTGGATCAGATCTTCAACCGTTTGATCGACCCCAAAATCGCTCAGGAAATCAACATCGGAACCCAACAATTGCGGAGAAACAAAATAAAGAGAGGTATAAAAACTCCTTTCCAATTCCCGATCCCCGAAACTTCCCGTCTCTTGGATGATCCGTGCCCCAAGGGCTTGAATGGGATTGCCGTATCTGCCGTCCAGACCTGCAATGATCCGGGACATTCCCTCCAATTGGTCCGCATCACCATGGACCCACCATTTTCGGAACATATCGCCGAATTGATCGTAAGGTAGCTTTACCGATTCACCGCCGGTTGTACGAACCTCCGCGCGGCCTTGGGTCCCGGGGCCGTTGGCGGCTTTGGAAACGGAACCGGTTTCTCCTTTCAGGATAGCGGCATTTTTTACCGCCTGACTGACGGTCGGAGGTATGGTTTTCGCCGGCGAGGACGGAGGCGCGGGAGGTCGTTTCTCCTTGAAGCGTTCCGCCAATTCGGGATGTTCCCTGAGCAAAATCGAAATGACATCGAATGCCTGCGTCACCGTCGTCGGCGGAGGCGCCGAAGAGGGCGCTCCTGCGGAAGCGGGAGCGGCCGCACCGGACACAGCAGCCGGTTGGGTCTTTTTGAGTACGATCTCCATATACCGCTCGAACGTGATATTCGGCATGAGTAAAGGCGTGGAAAATGTATCCAGGGAAGGCTTGGCCTGGTGGACCATCAGCTGTCCGAAAGCCTCATCTTTCACGAGCTCCTCGAAGACCGTCCTCCAAAGTTCGGCAAGCATCCGGAGATAGCGGATCCGATGCGCATCGTTCATGGTCTGGAAATAGGGACGCCTTACGGCAAGCGCATCCCGCATCGGGAATTCGGCAGGGATCTCGGCGGCCTCGTTCTGAAGCAGGGTTAATTCGATCCTGAAATTGCGAAGCCGCTTGAGGAGATAGTCTTTCATGTATTCGCCCGCCGCCGTCGTTTCGCGGATCATCTCCAATTCGAGGTTCATCAAACGCAGAAAATCGTATTTGCTGATGTATTCCGAGGCCCTTTCGGTCTCCGCGCCGAATTTCGCTTCCGCGAGGATGCGGGCCCTTTCCACGATCGTCTCATCGATCGGCTGGTAGCCGTGCTCGCCGCCGCTTTCGAAATGGCCGTCGACGAGCCTCCCGAACAAGCGATGTTGCAGATATTCGTGATGGACAAAGTCCAAACGAAGATGCCGCGCGATGAATTCGACCGCCGTCATGCTGTATTCCGCAGGGAGATAAAGCCCCTCCGGGGTCCTGCGGACCCCCTTGAGGATCTTTTCCCGGTCCAGATCTTCATTGGAAAATCTTTCGTTGAGAAGAAGCCGATAGATCAAGTTCCATTTGTCGAGCCCCGTCAAAACAAGATCGATCACCGCGGCCCGATCGCCGAGGGATAAGGCCGTAAATTCGGGGATCGGCCCTTCGAGAGGGACGATCTGGTCGAGGAGCGCCGCCGCGCTTCGGATCTTCGCGCCGTCCGAAGCCCGGTGCGTCTCTGCGGTCGCCGCCTCTCTTTCACGTTCCATGGCGAAGATCCGCTCCTCCAGGACCCGGAGCGACTCGAGATCCTCCGGACGGTACTGATAACCGTCGTCGATATATTCGGTATCGAACGTCATGGCCCAATCGCCGCGCCCCGTTCGTTGCTTCATGATCGTTTCCGTTTCCTTGATCAGTTCCACGCGGGTCCCCATCGAAGTCTTCAGAGTCCTGAAATACCGATGAAGAAGGCGGCCCATGAAGAAATCCACCTCATGCTGTCGGATCTCCGTGGTCGATTGCCCTTTCCGGTGAAGAAGGGATTTTTTGACGGCGTGATGAAGGGCAAGAAGTTTTCCGATCGAATGATCCGAGAGCATCATCTGAAGGACTTCGGGCTTCCCGATCAGCCACTCGACGAGCGTGCCCAAGGCTTCCACGTCCCGGACAATGTCGGCGCTTTCAAGCATATTGAGGATGACCATGACCGGGGCCGAGCGGATCCCGTACTCTTTGTTCAACTCGTATTCCTGCTGAAAAGCCTCGATCGCCTGCTCCGCCGCGCGAAGCTCGGCGCGAGGTTTGGGGCTGATCGCTAATCGCCCAACGGCTAACGGCTGAATGATCGCTCGGAGTTCCGCCCGGCCGTTCGGCGAGATCACCGCGTCAGCGCGACTCGCGTATTCCATCGTGCCCGCTTTCGCGGCCGCAAGTTCCCCCGCCTGCGAGAAGATCGATCGGATATAAGCCTGGGTGCCCGATTCGTCCGCTTTCGTGATCCGAGGCGTGAGTCTCGCGTACGTGTAACCTTTCGATTCGAAATAGGCCTTGAACGGCTCCGCGTGGAATCCGCCCGTCACCACCGCTACCCGGTCCGTTTTCAGTTCTCCGATCCGTTCTTCGATCCGCTTCATCATGATCTCGTCGCGCTTCTTCGCGAATCCGTAGAACGACATCGCTTTGTTGAACAGATCATCGATCTTGGCGAGATTCTCGAACTTCACGTCTTTCACGCGATTGTCCTTGTTCAGCGACGTGAAACGGGATGCGATCGAGGAAGGAACCATCGCCTGGGCTACTGCGCTTCGCTCTCTATCATTCCGAGCGGTTAACCCATTCGAAGTAGTCGAGCCCGCTTTTTCCTTCTTGCTTTCTGTCATCCCGACCGATTGAACCCAAGCAAGGAGTGGAGGGATCTGATCCCTCGACTCCTCCCGCCCCTGGCGGGATTCGCTCGGGATGACAACGGCGCTTTCCTTCTCTCCGTTCTGCGTAATGCCATCCCGTGTCCTGTCATACTGTGCCCTGCCATCCTGTGTACTGCTTACGGTCATACTGTTATATTCGCTGTCCGTCAATTTCAACTCGAACAGTTTCTCCAGCAACTGATAATCCGAAAGCAGCGCCACCAGCGCCTTCTCCTCATCCGTCTTCGACATCCGTTCCAAGAGCTTCCCTTTCAGCCGTTCCACTTCCGCCATCAGCGCTCCGGCCTCAAGCTCCGTCGACAAAAGCCACTGCCCCAGATAATTCTTCACCTGCGGGTATTTCCCATGCGCGAAGTCCCTCGGCAAATATCTCACCATGTCCTCCACCAAGGACTCCGATTCCGCGCCCGAAAGCGGGATCTCATGGATCGGGGTCCCGAGGACTTTCTCGATATACTCATAAATGTTCTTCGCCGCGGTCCATTTGCCGTGGATCCTTGATTGGGCTCTGGTCAGATACGGCTTCACCGCTTTCAGGAATTCCGTCCGTTCGCTCTCGAACTTGCTCGCGTCGAATTTCTCCGCGAGGTCCGTCGTCACATAAAGCCGGACCAGCATCGGCCACTCGGCCTGATAACCCGGGTCCGAAAGATCCCATCCGTATTTCTTTGCCCGCACACGAAGCACTTTCGTCCATTCGCCGAAGCTCATGTGCTCCAGCGCGTAGGCTTCCTGCGCTCGCATGAATCCTTTGAGCGTGTCGTTCAGATAATGGCTCGAAAGACGCGCGATCGATTCGTCCATCGACTTCAGGAATTTGCCGGTCTGCTCTTTCTGTTTCAGAACTTCAATGAACGCTTTCTCGTTCGATTTGTAGGCCGCGAGGTCCTCGATGCCGTAGGCCGAAGCGTTCTTCTCGTCCAGGAGATAGAGCTCCGCGCCGTGCACCAGGGCTTTCTTTGTGAGATAGTCGTTGGCTTTGCGGTTCAGTGTTTTGTTCTGAGGGAAGAATTCGAGGATTTTCGGATCGAGTTTTGCGACGGCGCCTTCGACCAGCACCGTTTTAATGCCGAGCGTTTTATTCAGATGATGAAGAAGGGCCTGGATATTTTTCTGCGCTTCGAAATTACCGTGCGCCGTCTGGATATGCACGATCGCAGGGCCCTGGGCCGTTCTCAGATGATCGAGCTTGCCGAGTTTAGAGGGGATCGAAAAATGATCGAACGAAGAAAAGCGGGATGAATTTTGCGCGCCGACTTCCGTGACCGGAAATGCAGGAGCTGACCACGCGACGGTTGTCGTCGAAAATATGAGAATAGTCAATATGCCTGTCAGTCGCTTGAATATGCCGCTCGACATTCTTAACTATCCTTTCGGAAGGTAATTTTGGTCTTATTTTATGATTTGCCAAAGGCGCAAATTTGTTGAAAAGATAACTGATGAATATAGAGGTGTCAAGAGAAGCTCGTTCGATTTTTCCGATTTTTTTCCGAAGCGGTTGCGGGCGTCACCCAAAGACCCCTCCCCGGGTAAAAACCCGCTAATCGTTTATTCGAAGATCGATATCCTTGGATAGATTTCTTCCCTGCCATTACTCCCGCCGCTTCCAAAATGCTTCCTCTAGCATCCTTGATCATCCCCCTAATATCACCCCGGAGGTGATATTAGGTTCACCTTTCATATCACCTCCGGGGTGATACATGGGTCGCGGGTGGACGGGATGCAGGCCCTCTGCTATCATGCCGCCGTGGCATCCCTCAAAAAAATATTCTACGCCGGCGACAGCGGCCCTTCGGGCGCCGCAAGCTATCTGCTCGCCGTCCTGGTCAAACTCGGGATCACCACGACCCATGTTCCCCCGTTCGAAAAGATCGACCCCGCGCTTTTCCGGGAGAAATACGACGCCTTCGTCCTGAGCGATTTTCCCTACGCGAACATGGACCTGGCCGCCGAGCGACTGATCATGCAGCAGGTCCGCGACGGCTCAGGCCTCCTGATGATCGGCGGATGGGCCTCTTTCACCGGGGCTTCCGGCGGATGGAAAGGCTCGGCGGTCGAAGCCGCCCTGCCGGTGGAATGTCTTGAAACGGACGACCGGCGCAATGTCGCCCAGGGGCTTTTGATCTCGGCCCGCGACA
This sequence comes from Candidatus Omnitrophota bacterium, assembly GCA_049324575.1. Classification (GTDB taxonomy): domain Bacteria; phylum Omnitrophota; class Omnitrophia; order Omnitrophales; family Aquincolibacteriaceae; genus JBMONI01. The sequence goes on from JBMONI010000007.1 coordinate 73,281, forward strand.
CTCACGCGATGTTCGAAGGTTTTTCTTTCGTCCGCTCCCCCGTCCTCTGCGGGATCAACGAGGTTCGCCTCCGCAGGAACGGCAAGACCCTGCTCGCGGCGAAACCGATCCTCCAGGAAGAGGACGCGGACCGGAAAAATCTCCGCCTTTCGCTTCACTCCCAGGAATACCCGCTCCTGGTGATCGACCCTGCCGGCGACCGAAGGATCGGCGCCTTCATGACCGATATCGCCCCGCACTGGTGCGGCGGCCTGGTCGATTGGGGTCCGGAACGCGAAATGCTCCATGTCGCGCCCGGCATCCGGGTCGAGGTCGGTTCGACCTATGTGGAGTTCCTCTCGCGCCTGATCGGCTGGCTGGCGGGATAGGAAGTTATAAGGGGTAAGAAGTAAAGGATAAGAAGCGAGAAGCAAGAGCAGTAAAAATCCGAAAATATAAACCCGAAACACTTAACAAATTCCAAATTCGAAATAGGAAATCCAAAACTAAAATACCCCGAAATCCAAGATCCTCAACGGGTCCGGAAGGTTTGAACGGGCTTTGCTTGCGATCTCGGATCTCGTTCTTGTTTCGGATCCCGGTATTCGAATTTCGGATTGTCTGGCTCTCTACGCTAGAGAGGCAGGGCGAATGAGAAGGTGCTGCCTTTGCCGGGCTTGGACTCGACCCAGATCCGGCCGCCGTGCTCTTCGACGATGTTCTTCGAGATCGCCAGGCCCAGCCCCGTCCCGCCGGCCTTGTGCTTCTGCTTTTCGCCGACCCGGCTGAAGAACTGGAAAAGCTTCGGCAGGTCCTCTTGCGCGATCCCGCATCCGGTATCCGACACGGAAACGATGACCTCATTCTCGTTGCGCCAGGTCGAAAGCGTCACTTTGCCCTTGCGCGTGTATTTGACCGCATTGTCGAGCAGATTGATCATGACCTGCATGATTCGGTCGCGGTCGAAAAGGGCCTGCGGCAGATCTTCGGTCAAATGGAGCTCTATCTCCGGGCCTTCGTTACGGACCATCACGAGGATCATCGACCACACTTCCTGCGCCACTTCGTTGATGAAATAGCGATCACGGTTCAACTGCAGATGGCCGCTCTCCATTTTCTGAAAGTCCAGCACATTGTTGATCAGCCGCGACAGGCGCTCGATATTGCGGTAAGTGATCCGGAGGAATTCCTCCTGCTCTTCGGTGATCCCGCCGACATCCCCATCCAGGATCACCTTCACGCCCTCCTTGATCGTATGAAGCGGCGTGCGGAGCTCATGAGAGACCGTCGACACGAAACGCGACTTCACCTCGATCTCCTCCCGCCGCTTGCGCTCCGTGATATCGCGGAAGATGACCTGGATCCCGACAATATCGCCTTTCTCGTAGATCAGGCGCGGATTCGACTCGAGGATCCGCACATCATTGCCCTGCACGATCTCGAGCTCGTGCGGAGGGCGCTGCTCGTGGTTCATGAGGAACGCGAACTCCTTTTTGACGATCTCGCGCGCTTCCTCGGTCAAAACCTCGGTCTCTTCGAAACGTTTGCCGACCAGTTCGTGGCGGGGCCGCCCGACGGCCTTCTCGGCCGCCGGGTTCAGCGCGACATAACAGCCGTTCCGGTCGAGCCGGATGATCGGGTCCGGCGCGCCTTCAAAGAGGTTCGAATAAAGTTTTTCGCTCGCGATGATGGTCTGCTCGGCCTTCTTCTGCTCGGTGATGTCGTGAATGATCCCGACGATGAAGGGGTTGCCCGCGGGATCGACATAAAGGGACTTGGTCGTACTGATCAGATGCAGGCGGCCCGATTTATCGGTGAAATTCTCGTCGTTCACATTGGTCTGCCCCGACGCGAAAACGACCTCGTCCTTTTCCCAGAACACGTCCGCTTCGTTCTTCGGGAAATAGTCGTAATCGGACTTCCCGATCAGCTCTTCGCGCGGATAGCCCATGAACTTGCAATAAGCGTCGTTCAAAAGCACCCACTGGTGCCGCCGGTTCTTCACGAAAATGGGGTCCGCGACCGCATTCATGATCTTGTCGAGGAACTCCCGCGCCCGCCGGTTCTCCTCTTCCGCGAGCTTCTCCTTCGTCACGTCCAGGGCGACGAGGATCAGCCGCTCGATCTGTCCGTTCCGGTAGATCGCTCCGAGATAACAGCGATACCAGGCTTTCCCGCCGTCCGGCAGGCCCACCGAAATATCGAAATGCTTGCGCTCGCCCGTCTCCGCCACGGCCCGGATACTTTCCCGCATCGCCCCGTGATATTCCTCGGCCGAGAAATCGAAGATCCTTTTGCCGATCAGATTCTCCGGCGGTTCCGCGATACCCACCGGGGAATGGTTGATGAAATCAACCTTGCCTTCAAGGTCCGTCGTCATGATGATGTTTGGAGAATTGACGATCAGGGAGCGCCAGGTCTCCTCGGAGGCGCGTAATTTTTCCTCGGTCACTTTGTGCCCGAGGACCTCCTGTTCGAGTTTCGTATTCGCCGTGCCCAATTCCGCGGTCCGTTCCATCACGAGCCGCTCGACGTAGTCGGTCTGGGCCGCGTAATTGCGGATCGAGGCGCTCAGCATCACCGACACGATGATCCCGCCGATCAGGATGAACCAGGGCTCCCACACCCTCCCGAAACCGAAATAATTCTCTCCGGGAAAACACATCAGCGTGAATTTGCGCCCGCCGATCTGGTAATCCGAGCGGATATAAAGACGGTGGAACGCAAAGCGTCGGGCCTTGGCGATCAGGTCCTCCAGCGAGGCCTCGGCGTGCGGCATGTTCGAATAGACCAGCGAGGCCTGCTCTTTTCCCTCGTGCGAATCAAAAAGGAACACCTCGATCTCCTGAGCGCGGACATCCTCGAAGACCCTCCGGACCACCTCGGCCGAGTCGACCATCATGAGCAGAACGCCCTGCAGGTATTTGTAGCGCTGTTCGGCGTTCTGGCGCGGCGTATTGTTCTCATAGATCGGGATGAAAAAACCGTGGTCTTTGCGGTTGAAATCCGGAAGCATGAAATCGACCGGCGGGGTCGCAATCACTTCCCCCGTCGCGACCGCGTCCCGTAGCGGCTGGACGAACGCCTCGACCGACATCAGATCAAGCCCGATCGCCTTCCCTCCGATCTGGCTTCCCTCGTGGAAAAGGATCGGAAAATAGTCCTTGGCTTTATCGCGCCGGACCTTTTTCCCGTCCTTCCATGCGTGGATCTCGAGGTCGGGGAAACCTTCCTTGGCGGTTTCGTATTCGAACTCCTTGCGTTTCAGGTTCGAGACCCGCGGCGCCCAGTAAACGTTGTGGATCATCTGGAACCAGCCCCGGCTGAGGATCGGCTGCAAGAAGGAGCGGAATTCGTAGCGGTTGACCTCTTCGGAGGCACCGTAAAGCGAGCGCACCGACTCAAGGGCCTGGATGTAATATTCGAACCGGTATTGCGCTTCGGCCATGTTGAGGGAGGCGCTCAGATGAAAATAGCTTTCCAGTTTGCGGTGTTCCTGCTGCCAGATCATCGAGGACGCGAAAAACGTCGAAAAAAGCCCGATGCCCAGGGCCAGCGCCGCGGGCACATAGCGGAGGGAAAAAGGCGGCCGCACCTTCACCGGCACACCTCCGCCGGCCTTGCCATGCCGGCCGTCATTTCGAGGAACTCGGGACGTTCCATCACGGTGGCCGCGCGGAAGAACCCGAGACCGAGCTTTTCGCATTCGGCCTTCGCTTCGCGGTCGAGATCGTAGAGGATCTCGACGTGATCGCAAAGGAATCCGGCGGGCATCACGACCGCCGAACGGGCACCCTCTTGGGCCGCCGCGCGAAGCGCCTCGAGGATATCGGGGCCGAGCCAATCGCCCGTTTTTCCGCCCGAGGCCGACTGATAGGCCAGACTCCAGCGAAGAAGACCGGCTTCCCGGGCCACGGCTTCGCAGGTCGCGCGGTATTCCTTCTCATAATCGCAATGCGGGCAAGCCCCGAGCATTTTCCGGGGGATCGAATGCGCGGAAAAGATGACCGCGACGGGCCCGGCGGCGGGGCCTGCTTTTTCGAGCGCGGCGCGGAGATTCGCCGCGAGGGCGCGGATGAAAAGCGGATGCGTATGCCACCTTCCGGGAAAATGATAATCGATATCGACGCCCGAGAACTCGACCGCTTCGTCGAGGCTCCGCTTATAACGCAAGCAGCTGGCCTCGCTGCGGTGGGGCGCGAGAATGAAGGCGAACCCTTTTTTCAGCCCCTGTTCGGCCACCGAGGCGAGCGTATCGCTCAGAAAAGGATGCCAGTTCCTCATGCCGACAAAGACCGGGAGAGGATTCCCGCGGTCCCGGAGAGACCGTTCGAGGGAATCCGCGAAAGCGAGGACATGCGCGTTGTAAGGGGAAACGCCGCCGACGTCGAGGTAATGCTCGCGGACTTCGCGCAAGCGGGAGGCGGGAAGGTTCTTCCCGGCCGTGATCCGTTCGAGGTAAGGATCCACCTCGCCCGCATGTCTCGGCCCGCCGTAACCGATCAGGAGAAAATGATCCACGCTGCCGCCTTTCGTGGAGAACGCACGCGTTAGGCGCGCTGTTCTTGCGCGCTCAGTTCGCGAACATAGTTTACCAAAGCGCGGACGTTCTCAAAAGGTGTTTGTGGAAGCACTCCGTGCCCGAGATTGAAAATATGCCCCGGCCGGCCGGCGGCCTGATCGAGGATATCCCGCACCTGGCGGCGAAGCTCCGGCAAAGGCCCCACAAGGACCGCCGGGTCGAGGTTCCCCTGGACCGCCGTCTTCGGCCCGACGCGCTGCCAGGCTTTTTTCAAGGCGATCTGGGAATCGACGCCGATCCCCTGGACCCCCGTCGCCGCGATATCGGCGAGCACTTCCGAAAGTCCCAGCCCGAAATAGATCACGGGGACCTCCGCGTGGAGATCGCGGACCAGGGCGCGCACATAGGGAAGGATACGGGTGCGGTAATCCCCGGGCTCGACGCTTCCGGCCCAGGTATCGAAGATCTGTACCGCGTCGGCTCCGGCCTCGATCTGCATACGCAGGAACCGGACCAAGGTCCTTGTGATCTTTGTCAGGAGATCCTCCCACGCGGACGTTCCTTGGCCCATCATGCTTCGGACCCGCGCGAGGTCCGGGGGGCCGTCGGCTTCGAGCATATAGACCGCCATCGTGAACGGTCCTCCCGCGAACCCGATCAGGGGAATGCCGGCAGGAAGCATCGCCCGTGTGGCGCGCACCGCTTCCCCGACATAGGCCAGGTCCCGTTCGGGATCGATCTCGGGGATGCAGGCGGGGTCGCGGCGAAGTCCGCGTTCATCGGCCACCATGGGGCCGTGCGTCCGCTCGTAGTGGAGCGAGAACCCCATGGGTTCGAGCGGAAGGAGGAGATCGGAAAAAAGGATGGCGGCGTCGACCTCGAGTTCGGAGGCGGCTTGGACGGCGACGCGGGCGGCCTTGTCGGGCTGTTTGCAAAGTTCGAGGAAAGGGACTTTTTCCCGCAGCTTGCGGTAGGAAGGCATAGAGCGCCCCGCCTGCCGCATGAGCCAGACCGGCGTGCGCGGCGTCCGTTCACACCGCGCAGCCTTGAGGAAGATCGCTTCACGGCGCGGGGATCCCCGGCCGGCCTCGGAAGAAAAAATAGCTTCAGAAGATTTCTTTGTCATGGACAAACCGCCTCGCCCCCATCAAATGCACCTTATCAAACACCGGAGGTTTGATAAAAGGTGCTTTGGTGTGTCGTTTTGACACAATTGCCCCGGGATATTCATCGGTTTTTGACGTTCATGAGGCACGGTCAACGGGCGGAGGAGACGATCTTTTTCAGGCGTTCGATCCCCGCACGCGCCTCCTCCACGAGCCCCATGGCCTGATAAAGAGGAACGATCGTCCGCAGAACGGCACCCGTCTGGGCCGACTCGGCGCCGTAATGTTTTTCGCAAAGGCGAAGGGCCCGCTCCAGGTCCGAGACCGCCGCCGCCGCATTGTTCTCGAGGATCTCGAGCTTGGAGCGGTTCACGAGCGTATCGACGACCGCCGGAGCATCCTTGCCCTGTTCGGCCTCCATCAAGGCCAGGGCTTCGTCAAAATCCTTCCGCGCCTCCGCGAGATCGCGCGCGCTCAGGTGGAGCACGCCCAGATTGTTCAGGGATTTGTAAGTGTTCAGCGCGTTCTTTTCCGCGCGCGCCATGGCAAGGGCTTTTTCCACATGGCCGATCGCCGCCCCCGTCTTTCCCTCCTGCGCCGCCTTCATCGCCTGCAGATTCAGTTCTTTCCAAGCGGCCTCATCGGAATACCCCGGCGCTCCCCCCAAAAGGAGAAGCCCGAGAAAAAAGACCCGCGCCGCCCATCCCTTCATTTTTTTCGTCCCTTCTTACGGTAATGATCGAGCACCTGGAAAGAATCCCAGGCCAGGCCCTGCCGGAGATCCAGGCCCAGTTTCGCGGTCATCCGCCTCAGCCCCGCCATCGAATGACTTTCGATCTCGAGGAGCGGCGGGATCCCCGGATAGCGGTCGATCTCGAAGCGGTCCGGGCCGAGCGCAAAAGAAGCGCGCCGCTTCTCGACCTTCCGGATCACCTTCATCCCGAGCTTCCGGAAGATCGCCTCGGCCGTCCGGTAATCCTCGACCAAGGTCTCGAACTCATCCATGACCTTCGCCTCGCGCCGGCTGAGGGAGCTCTTAAAGACCATTTCGACCTTTTTCCCTTTTTGACGCAGGCGGAGGACCTCTCCACGACGTGAGAACCGGCGGTCGGAATAATCCCAGTAGGAAGCGCGCAAAGGGCCGTCGAAGACCTTGCGGGCCCCGATCGCGCGGAGGCGGCGCAACACGGCGGGAACATCGATCTCGAGGAATTTTATTTCGATCTCTTTGCGCATAAGGCCCTTTTCGGAAAACGCCGAGAGATTATACGTCATTTTCAGAAACGTGGGTATCCTCGATCTTAGATCCCTCGGTTCGCCTCGTGGAACGAGGCGAGTTCCGCCGCTGGCGGGATTCGCTCGGGATGACATGGGTATTTTAAAAATCCGAAACGGCGGCTCGGTCGGGATGACAATAGGATTTTGCCTCTCGCTTTCTTCTGCTTTCGTTTTTCTCTCGCCTCTTACCCCTTACCGCTGACTACTTTCCTCTGATTCCTCACGGCTTATTCCTTACTGCTTACAACTTATTCCTTACTTCTTACCTCTTATCCCTTACTGCTTATAACTCATTCCTTACTCCTTACCTTTTATCCCTTACCCCTGACTCCCGTCATTCCAAACGCTCGCTCCGAACATTCCTCTTTTGTCATTCCGAGCCTTCAACCTGAACACTCCCCATCCCGTCATTCCAAACGCTCGCTCCGAACATTCCCCTTTTGTCATTCCGAGCGTTCAACCTGAACACTTCCCATCCCGTCATTCCAAACGCTCGCTCCGAACATTCCCCTTTTGTCATTCCGAGCGACTGAGCCAAATAAAGGAGTCGAGGAATCTAGGCCCCCAAGATATCACGATAAAGATCCTTCCACTCGGGATTAGCGCCTCCGATCAAACGCTCTTTCTTCTCTCTTCTCCAGCTCTTCAATTGTTTTTCCCTTGCGATCGCGCTCATCACCTCCGTGGTAACTTCATAATAAACAAGCCGATCGACCTTGTATTTCTTGGTGAAACCCTCCATCCATCCTGCCTTATGCGCCCCCACTCTCCGGATCAGGTCCTTTGTGACTCCGATATAAAGAACCCCTGAATAACTGCTGAGAATGTAGACGTAATACTGTTTCATGGCTTAGATCCCTCCACGCGTCCCGCCACAGGCGGGACTTGGTCGGGATGACAACAAGAAAAAAACCGCCGCCCATCCCGTCATTCCAAACGCTCACTCTGAACATTCCTCTTTTGTCATTCCGAGCGACTGAGCCGAATAAAGGAGTCGATCCCGCTACAAAGCTCAAGCGGGTCCGCCGAAGGGGTTGTGGCGGAGAATCTTCATCAAGGATCCCTCGGCTTGCCTCGTAGAACGGGACAAGTCCTTTAAAAAAGACCAGCCCCGTACCGTCATGGTACGGGGCTGATCGCCGCCAGCATACCGCTTCCAGATCAGTTTACGTGATGATCTGTTCTTTGATCTTGGCGAGCTTCGCGCCGCCGATCCCGCGAACGTTCACCAGGTCGTCCGGGGATTGAAAAGGCCCGAACTCCTCCCGGTACTGGACGATCCGCTCGGCGATGGCCGGTCCGATCCCTCGGATCCCGACCAGCTCCTCAGCGCCGGCCGTGTTCACGTTCACCGGGCTCATGGCCTCTTGGGCCGGAGCCGGTCCCGCTTCGGGCGCCGCGTGCAGAAGCCCCGGCCTCCCCAGGGAGCTTCCCCCCAGGACAAAACCGAGGACCGCAAGGATGCTCAAGATCTTTTTCGCTTGCTGATACTGCGTCATAGGATTTACCTCCTTTGGTTCAAGTTCGTGGAGTTTATGATGAATTTTCATATTTGTCAATATAAATATTCATATTAATTATATTTTATTTATGCATTATAATCATATCCACCATTGACAAAGGTAAATTCCCGGGTATGCTATACGCATGCTGAAGAGTTTCGGAGACCGACTACGCCAGATCCGCAAAGAAAAGAAGATCACCCTGATCGAGCTTTCGAAGAAGACCGGGGTCGCTCAGGCCACGCTTTCCCGCATCGAGACCGGTTCGATGACCGGAACCCTCGAAAGCCATGTGAAGATCGCGGAAGCTTTGGGGATCGGCCTGGCCGAGCTTTACAGCGCGGTCGACAGCCGGGCCGCATCGATCAGCCGCCTTTCGAAGGATGACGCCCGCAAAGTCACCTTCCAGTCGAAGAACGCCAAGATCGAACTCCTGACGCAGGAAAGCTCGAAAAAGAAGATCACGCCGCTTCTGGTCACGCTCCAGCCCGAAAGCGAAATGCAAAAGGAATCCGGCGAGCGCGGGGTCGAGAAATTCCTCTTCGTCCTTCAAGGCGCCGTCACGGTCAAGATCGAAAAAGAATCTTATGAGCTGAAGAACGACGAATCCCTTTACTTCGACGCCTCGCTCCCCCATCAGATCGCGAACACCGCGAACCGCGAAGCGCGCCTTCTCGTCGCCGTCTCTCCCTCGAAGCTTTAACGGTACAACAGTAAACAGTATGACAGTAAGCGGTATGGCAGTACTGCATGCTCCATACTCTCATACTGCATACTCTTTTTTTTTATGCCGCCTGCCCCACCTCGACGGCCGTCCTGGCCGAAACGACAAGCTGCCTCAACGCTTCGCGCTGGATCATGAGATTCTTTCCTTGGAAGGTAAGCAAAGGACTGTCGATCCCGGTATCGAAGAGGTCTTTCAGAAGTTCCGCGCGGATCTCGGCACGGAGCGTCTCGTCCCCGAGCGTTCCCGCACCCCGGACCCGCACCGCATACGCAAGCCCGGTCAGGATCTCCGCGAGATATTCGATCACCGATAAATACGGTTCCTCGCTAACTTCGCCCCGGTCGATCCCCACGCCGAAAAGCGTCTCGTTCGCATCAAGGTAAGCGGCTCCGTCGATCCCCTCGCCCGCGATCACGCCGAGCGCCGTATTAGCCATGGCTCCATGGGGCTTGAAGCGGCCGAATTGCGGCACGAATTCGAAGACCGAAAGTTCCCGGAGAACCTCACGGCCGAACCCGGACGCCATCGCTTTCGAGAAAACAAAGGACCCGGCCCCGGTTTCCGCCCGGATCTTTTTCAGGGCCAGGACCAGACTGTCCGTGACCGGCAGATCGAATCCGACCGCATACTCCCCGTCGAAACGCGACGCCGCATAGCGCTTCCATCGCCGGACCAAGGCCCCGGTAAAAGCCTCGGTCTGGGCGCGGCTCACCGCCGGCCCTTCGGTCTTCGCCGCTTCGATCCTTGCGATCTCGCGGTCTGCCTCGGCCCAAACCCAGTCGGCGAATTGCTCATAGGAGATCTCCGTCACCGTCCGCGCGACTTCGCCGCCCAACCGGACGGGATCCGGAGCATTGGCCTCCCCGCGGTGCAGGATAAAACGCACCGTATCCCCGGCGGTCCGGATTCCTTCAGCGTTGCGAAGTTCCGCTTCGATCGCAATATCCCGCACTTCCGCGCGAGGCGATGCCGCAAGGGAAGGCTCGGCCTCTTCCGGGATCGCTACAACAGCCGGGACTTCGGCGCGGCCCGATCGAACCTCCGGGGTTTGATCTATCAATCCCCGGAGGTTTGATAAAGGTGCCTGCTGCCTGACGCCGGGCATCCCCACCGTCTCCGCCCAGATCGGACCACTCGCGGCGGAAGCGTCTCCTGAAGACGGGCCTTCCTTTGCGAGATCGGCAAAGGGCTCTCCACCGACATCCTTCAGCAATGCGGCAAGCGCATTCAGGATATAGCGCGGCTTTTCATAAACGAACAGGATCCGCCTGAGCTCTTGAACAAATCTTTCCTGCCATGGGCTTGTCATGATCTTTCCCATGCTCGAAAGCAAGGCATCTCCCAAGTCGTCGTCTTTCGTGAACACGGCCAGACGTTTCAAAGCCGGGGCAAGTAACGCTTCGTTCTCCAAAACCCTCAGCGCAGCTAGATCGATCGCGATCGCGATGACATCTTCGTCGAACCGGCCGATCTTACGGACAACCGCCAGGATCATCCGCAAGGACCGTTCCACATCCCCCGGAGAGCTACGACGAAGCAAGGGCGGCGGCCACACCGCCTCGTCCTCTTGCGCCTCCGGAAATCCCGGACGCGTCGTGAAGAGATCGAAAAAGACCTTTCCCAGCCTTTCCGAATGTTTCCGGTAAATGGCCAGAACCGCGGTCAGGGCCAATTCCTGTTCCTGGGCCGTCAAGGAGACAAACCCGCGGGAACGGATCCCGTTCTCAAAATGGTCCAAAGCCTCTTCCCAGTTCCGCTTGCCATTCCATGTCGACCGCGATTCCCGGAAAGTGCTCGAGAGCACCTCGAGAATATCCAGGGTTTTGGATAAGGAAGCCTTGGTAAGAAGCCGCGACAAAATACTGACTTTTCTCCGGACCAGCGCGAAATTCTCGTGGATCTTCAAAATGCGGCGGATCTTTGCGGGAGTGAGAGAATGATAGTCTGCCATCATGACCACAAGCGGTTCAAGCCCTCTTAAATTCTCCAGGGTCGTAACGCTTTCCCGGACCGTATCGCTCTCGCGATCTTTGGCGCCGCCAAGGAAGATGGCCTCCCACGTTCCGAGCACTTCAAGTCCCGCGGCTTCGCCGAAACGGTCCGCAAATCCGCCGGGCCACCTTAGACGATTGATCAGCTGCGTCAGCGTCGCAAGCCAGTCCGAAGAACTTATTTCCGCATACCCGGTCTTTCGGGGGATCCGCCGCGCCAGCGCAAGCGTTTTTTCCGCGATCTTGGGATACACGCCTTCTGAAATCCTCGGATACGCGCCGCTTTCCACCGACAGCGCAAACATCTTCATCTGCGCATAGGCTCCCGCAAGATATCCAAGATAGCCGGCATGCCGGACGGCCAAGAGCATCCAGAATTCCGCAAAACGCCGGATCTTCTCATTCCAGAGCATTCCAAACGCCGCAAGATCCAGGAAATCGCTCCATCCCCGGAATTTCTCCGCGTCGAAATGAAAAAGGTCCATGGCCTCGCGCAAAAGCATAAGGATCTTCAGCCGAAGCCGGCCGTTCTCCAGTCTTGAAAATCCTGGGTTCGAAAGAAAAGACCGGAGCATCTCTTTTTTAGACGCATCCGCCCGTGCTCGCCAAAGGATCCCGAAAGCCAATACCAGTTCCTGAGCATTCCGCGGGCCGAAACGACGAACCCAATGAAAGACCGCAGCCGGATCCTGCCCCCAATCGGAAGTGCTCTTCAAAATCTGCTGAACGGAAAAACCCGCATCGGCTCGAAGCCACTGCTGCTTCCCGGACGAAAGCGCGGCAAACCACGGGAATTGCCCAAGATCGACCTCGGCCGACGCCTCGCGCACCTCCGCGCGGCCCGATCCAACCTCCGGGGTTTGATTTATCAATCCCCGGAGGTTTGATGAAGGTGCCTGCTCCGGACTCACTCCCGCCGCCCAGATCGGCCCGGACTGGCCTTCCGGCGTGCCCGTCTCGCCGCCGTCTTTCGATGCCGGAGCGCCGCTTGGCGGAAGTTCCATTCGCAGGTACATCTCGTCAAAAAGCGCCTTGAGCGCTTTCGCCGCGTAATCCGGATTCTCCACCGCGAAAATGAACTGCCTCACCTTCCCAAGCCAAGCCTCGTCATTCCAGCTTGCCTCAACGGTCCGGCTGAGATGCAGGATCAGATAAAGATGCGTGAAGAGCTCCTGCGCATCCTCGCGGACCGCGAATCCTTCGAGCTTGTCGAGCGCGAATCGAAGCGCCGAGACATTCTCGATCATCCCGAGACGCTCGAGCAGTGAAAGGATCTGAAGCCCCTCGGCGCCGTACCCGCGAAGACGCTCCACCGCCGCGCGGACAATGGCGCGGAACACCGGATTCGTGCGGTATTGCTCCCGGTCAAGCAAGATCGGAATCTCCCGCACATTCACTCCGATCGTCCAATAGCGGGGCTCTTCCGGCGCAGTGTCCGCGGCCTCATCGGCAAGATAGACATAGCTGGCATTATGCCGGTCGCTCCTGGCCGTGTGCAGATGAAAGCGGACAAAATCTCCTTCGGGGGACCGGAAGATCCTCTCGCTCTCATCCAATCCGTCGTCGATCATCCCGGCGATCTTGTTTTTCTTCACGTCAAAAACGAACCCTTTCCGCAGTGAAGAAGGGAACCCTTGGCCGAGCAGGAGCGAAGTCCCGGGGATGAATTTCATCTGCCCCCCGGCGGGGATCCCGACACTTACCCAGGCGATCCTTTCAGGGCTTTCCGGATCGATCTGAAGCGTCTCTTCATCCGCAAGCGCATATTCTTCCCCTTTCCGCAGAAGCACCTGCTTCGCGTCCGGCGAGAAAAATCCGTCCTCCGGAAGCGACCATCCTTCAGGGAGTTTCAGCGGTCCTTCCGTCACGTCTCCGCCGTCCAGCCGGAAGCGGACATCGCCGGCCGTGGGCGCGTTGGGCATATAGACAAAGAGCCGTCGGCTGTCCGGAGAGAAACGCCACTTCATATGAGCGTAGATCTCGGTCTTTTTCACGACAAAATCCCGCATCGTCCCCGAAGGGGATGCTAGGAGACGTTCGAGATCCACCAGGCACAGATAATATTTCACAAATTCGATCTCATCTTCGATATCCAAGGTGTCCGGGTCCGCAGCGAGCGGTTTTTCCACCGCCGACTCCTCGGGAACGGTTTCCTGATAAACCAGATAACGCCCGTCCGGAGAGACCGTATCCCCTTCCTCGGGATCCATACGAACACTTACCTCATCATTCATTCTCCCCAAGAGCCTCTTCGCTCCGGTCCGGAGATCGAAATGGAATACGGCCTCCATACTGGACTGCACATAGATCATGGTGCTCTCATCCGACGAAACCCAAGCCCCCTCACCGTCCTTGAAAAGGATATGTCCTAACAAATGTTGTTTTCTCGTCGTAAGGTCCAAGACCATGGAACCGGCCGTTTCCGTTTGAATGAACAGGTATTTCCCATGCTGAAGCGGCACGAGCGCACGGACCGGGGTATCCCCCTCAAGACCCGGGAGGACCCATTCTTCGTCCGTTTTGAGATCCTTCAGGAGACATTGGGTGATCACATGGTCTTTTTTCTTGTTCCACCCTTTTTTCTGGTAAAAGATCCAGTCCGTCCCGGGGATCCAGACAACATCGCCGAACGGCATGACCTTCTCCGCGCCGAAATCAAGGCGCCGGGCGAGAACGCCGAAGCTGGGGTATTTGTAATGCTGATGCGCGATCCCTTGCACGACCCTCGGGTTATTCGGCGATAAGCCGTACCAGGAAGGCCGCAAGCGGTCGAAGTAGGAGAATGACGCAAACGCTTCGAGCGTCTGCCGTTCGAGTTCCGCCGGGTCCGCGGCGGAAAGCGGCGCGGCTTCGTCCTCGCGCACCTCCGCGCGGCCCGATCCAACCTCCGGGGTTTGATTCATTGCTTCTTCTGACGCCTGAGGCCTAACGCCGGGCGCCCCCGCCGTCTCCGCCCAAACCGCCCGGCTATCCCGATGCGCATCCTCCGAAGCCTCCCCGGGACGTTCGATTTCGGGCCGCAAATGCCTGGCCAAGGCCTCGAAACGGTCCGTCATCACGTTCGCATCCGCTTTGAAAAAAACCTGTTTCGTCTCGGCCAATTCGGCCGAAAAATCTTCTTCTTCTTCATGGAAGAGGACATACGCGAAGATCCGGCTGAGCGGGTCGTAGACTTCTTCGAGCCGTCCCCGTGCGGATAGCTCGGCCACGACCGCCATGCCGGATCTCAGGGCTTGTGGATTATGGATCGCCCCGGCCGTCACGAACCATGAAAGGATCTCCAAAGCCATGTGCCGGTCGAGTTCCCGCCTTCCCGCGGGAAGCATGGACTCCAATTCTTTTACGAATGGACTATGAACGAGGAATTCGGGGTCAAGGACATTGACGATACCGGCAAGCGGGATCACGATCTTCCCGCCTTCGTGCATCGTCCAGTCCCGAAGCGCCGGGATCGGGAGGATCTTCCGAACTCCTGTCCGGACGTCACAGATCCCATGGCTATAGAAGTCATGCCGGCGCTGGACATCCCGGAGGACAAGCCAGCGGCCGTCCGAAGAGAATCTCGCATACTCGTTCAGAGGATAGATATCGTTCCCCGGATGAAAATCCTTATCGGCAGGCCCTGAGAACAACTGCTCAAACTTTCCCGTTTTATAATTGAAGAGCCCGCGGACATAAGGCCCGAACCCCCAGAATTTTCTGAACTCGACATACATCCGTTCGCCGTCCGGAGAAAAAGTGAAGTAAGTGATCCTTGCGCCCCGCCCGAAAAGACGCTTCCGGCTTCCGGCCTTGGCGTCATAGAACCGGAATTCTTCCACTTGCTTGCCACTCCGAAGTGTTTTGAAACTTCGAGACGCCCCGTAGAGCGAACCGTCAAAAGATACCTGCGGGGAAGAAACGAACAGCGCTTCGCTGGCCCGGACCGGGGACAAGGAGCGTCCCGTTTCCAGATCAACGACCCTTTGTTCGGTCAGCGGGGAATCCTTCCCGGCAGAAACCCAACCCCACAAAATGGACGCGGACATCATGGCCCCAATGGCCCAAGCCGCCTTTTTAAACATTTGCGCCTCCGGGTCCGCAGCGTCCAATGTCGAGGGGAAATAAAAAAAGAAAAAACCCGCCCAGAAAAGAAGCAGTAACATCATCAAACGAAAATGGAGATGAGGAAATAGCCCACCCTTCTGGCGAACCTGTTGTTCTTTTGAGAACAGTGAGCGCAATCCGGTTTCGTGCAAGATCCATCGTTTGAGGGCCGCATGTGCCTTATACTTGCCGGAAACGAGCAAGAATCTCGGATTGTTGAGAAAATGAAAACGGAGGTCTTCCAGGCGTTCATCGGCAGCGGTCCTCTGATAGACGACCGTCTTCGAACGCAAGTTCCACACTTTCGACCCGGCGATCAAATACCGACTGTCCGAAGAAAAACCCTCCCCCAGATCTACTTCTTCTCCCTCAAGATCGAGGAGGATCTCGCCGGTGGCCGCGTCCGCGACCATGCCCCCGGACCCTTCGTCGTCGCCGCGGCTCTCGGCCAGGAAGTAAAAAAGGGAACCGTCCGGAGAGAACTTCACGATCCGCTCCGGCAGCTCCGTCACTTCTTTCGGGATCGCGAATGTTTTCAGGGTTTTTCCGTCTTTGGTATCGACCAGCAGGATCGAACGCGTATCGACCAGGACCAGTCGGTCACCGCGCGGCGAAAGGACGGGTTTTTGGAACGGCCGCTCCGGACGGTCGAAGATCCTTCGCTCCTGTGCCAGAAGGTTGATCGCCATCATGCGCTCGCCGTCCGTATGCAGGAAGACCGGGCGCACCTGCGGTAAATTCCCCCACGGCCGAGGGACCCGGTTGGACGCGGTCTGCATCCGGAGATCGTACAGCGCTTGCTCGTAATCCGCGGAAGTCAGCGTATTCTCCCGCACCTCCGCGCGGCCCGATCCAACCTCCGGGGTTTGATTGATCAATCCCCGGAGGTTTGATGAAGGTGCCTGTCCACTCGTTTCCGCCCAAACCGGCCGGTCCCCCGGCTCGCCGGGCGCCTCGGTCTCGCGACGGTCGTCCAGCTTCTCGATCTTGCGGTGAAGCGCATCGATCGCGGCCAGGACATAATCGGTCTCGGTATAAGTAAAAAGAATACGGCCAAGCTCTTCACGGAGCTCTTCCGAACCGGTCCGCAAAAGTTCGTCGGCGATCGCGTTCAAATAGCTTCCATACATTGTTCCCGCGGTGACAACAACCGGCCCAAGCCGCTCCCGCGCCCGCTCGAGCGAAACCTCATCCCTGATCACTCCCATCGCGATCAATTTAAAAATCTGTTGGACAGGTTCGGCAACCCGCTGTCCTCCCGCAGCGGTTTTTTGGGCATAGGGACCGATCAGATCGATCGCCTGCTCTTTCTCCCGCGATGAGCGGGTGATGAATCCCGTCGCACTGAGGATCCTCGCAAAATACGATGGATTCCCCCGCTTCGTCCACAAGGGGACGTGATGAAAGCGGACGATCTCAAGGATCTTTTCCTGATAGGCAGCATTGAAATCATTAAAACCTTCCGAACTCAAAAGGTCCCCCAAAAAGGAGAAGACCCCGCGGATAAGCATATGCCCGCCGTTCAACGCGGCAAATTCCGCCATCGTCGTATTCAGGATATCCAGCACACGCTCCCGCCCGGCCGGAGTCTCGACATTTTCGAATCCGCTCCATCCGTTCAGGAAAGAAACGAGCGCCATTTCATGATCCTCGAAATCTTCAGTCCGCACTTCTTCGGCAACGCGCGTCAGTTGTTCCTGGACCGAGAGCGCCTTCAGGGCCCCGGCTTCATTCAGGTTTTCGAATCCCCGGGAACGAATGAGCTGGTCAAGGATCTCGAGGTATTTCCCGGCGGCTTTTCTCTGGATGGCAAGGGTCCGCTCTGCGGTCTCAAGGACGGCCAAAGCGGCCGGCCGGCCTTTCGTCTTCGCGATCGCGACGACGACCGGGATCATCGCTGCTATTTTAAGAAGAACACCTGCAAGCCATGGGGACGATGGCACATGCTGAGCGATGCCGAGGCTCCGGCGCATGAGCCGCAACACTGGCTGCGAGAGACCCGCGCCGCTGACCTCAGCCCATTCCGGCAAGGCCAGGAAACGCCCCACCCCGCGGAAAGCGCCGGCGATATAACCGAGATCCGCCTCATGGGGAGGATTCCGATCCCTCTTTTGGAGGATCCCGAACATGATACTGCTTATGATCTCCCGGTCCCCGGGATCCGCAAGGACCTCCGAACCGCAGACCCTGAGGAAGTTTGACCACGTTTCAAATAACCCGCGACGGTAGCCCCGTACAAATTCCCCGCCACGAATGATCCTTTGAAGGATCCTGGAACGCAGTTTCATATCTTGAAGGTCCCGGAATCCGCGGCTTTGGAGGAATTTCCGGAAATCCCCGAAAAGATCGAAGTTCCAGGGCTTTCTTGCCATGATCTCGAGAACAAGCCTCAATTCTTTTTCATTGCGAAGTTCGTAGAATTCGGGGAATGCAAAATAATTCCAGTGAGCATTGAGCATCGCCCGGATATTTCCGGAATCTCCGGGCGCCGGAGAAAAGACCTTCGGAAGCGCGATCCGGACTTCTTCTTCGAGCTGTGCGCGTTCAGCCGGCGAAAGGGTCCCGAACCAACCGAAGCGGTCAAGATCGATCTTCACGGCCTTCGCCTCGATCTCTTCGGCAAGATCCCGCACCTCTGCGCGGCCCGATCGAACCTCCGGGGTTTGATCTATCAATCCCCGGAGGTTTGATGAAGGTGCCTGCTCCGAACTAACTCCCTCCGCCCAGATGGGCTCGCTTTCCGATGGACTTTCGTCCGCCGGTTCCGGAATTTCTTTTTTGACCTTCGCGAGCAGTTGATCGATCGCGCTTGCGATATATCCGGGCTCTTCATAACTGAAAAAGATCCGGCGAAGCTCGGCGTCGCGTTCGGCGATCTCTGCCGGGCTAAGCGCGGGAGGCAAACGATCGTCCACGGCAATGCTCTTGTCGAGGATCTCACGAAGCTTCTGCATGACTTTCACGCTCCGGAAAGGCGACCGGCGCAGTTTTCGGATCACCGCAACCGCCCTGGCTTTCGGGTGAAAGAGATCCGGGACCGCACCCGCCAGCGCGAAAATAAGGTCGGCTTCCCGGGGGTCCTTTCTCCCGAGCGCACGCTCCAGGACTTCCAGCACTTCGGCGCACGCTTTCGGATCTGCCGAGGTTTTAAGAAGGAATTCGCGAAAATGCCCCATCCTCCCGGACGATTCTTTTTCCATGAGAACTTCCAGAATATCGAGGATCTTGGCACGGACCGTCCGGTCCCCGATCTCGTTCCACCCCTCATTGAAAAGGATATAGCCAAAGTCATGAACGGAATGATCCGTCAGGTAAAATTCGAAGCCCGACCGCCGGATGATCTTCCTCAGGATCGTCAGGATCTTTGTTCGTTCACCCTTGTTTTTCAAACCTTTGTAGCGTAAGAAATTCAAGAAACGCGAAAGCGTTTCCAGCGCCTTGTCATTCGCCCGAATACGCTCCGTTTCGTCCTCCCGTCCCCTGACTTCCACGACCCACCGGAACACCGCCTCGAACGCGATCTTGCGCGCTTCCCGGTCCCGCACATTCCAGTCATAGAACAATATCCAGAGGAAACCGCGTTCGAATGTTTTCAAGAGCGAAGGATCTTCCCGGACCCTTTCCGCGGTCTTCGGGTATTCCGAGAGCATCTGCTTTATGAGACTTTTTATCGCGCGATCCCGGTTCCGGGGATTGACGTAACCGGTCCGGTCTTCGGCTTTCTTTTTTGCCTGACGCACTTCCGCGCGGCCCGATCCAACCTCCGGGGTTTGATTGATCAATCCCCGGAGGTTTGATGAAGGTGCCCCCGCCCTTTCCGCCCAAATAATCCCTTCCCCGGCTTCGGCTTCGGGCCTTTCCGTCTCCTGGTCGGGGAATACCTCGCGTAAAAAATGTTGAAGGGCCTTCTCGGCATATTCGGGATTCTCCATCACAAAGAAGATCAACCGGACCTGCTCCGCCCATTCGTCACGATTCCAGTGTCCGCGGACCGACGTCAACAAATGGAGCGCAACACCAAGCCGGCTTAGAAGGTTATCTCCTGCATGATCCTCCGCGACCGGCCGCAAAAAAAGTTCGAGCTTATCCAGCGCAAATTTGACCGCGGTCCTGTCCGGAAGCATCCCCATCCGCCGGAGAGAAGAAAGGATGCGGAGCCCTTCGGCGGCATACCCATGCATACGGTCCACCACTTCGAGCACGATCTCGCGGAACATCGGATTCGAACGGTATTTTTCGACATCCAGCAGGATCGGCATACCGGCCGCATCGACTCCCATCACCCAATACTTGGCCTCTTCGTCACGCGGTTCTGAAGAAGGTTTAAGCCGGAAGGTTTGACGGATCAACTTCCAACCACGCCCAGCATCCTTACGATGCATCGTGAATTGGACCAGGTCGCGGTCCGGGGATACGTTGAGATCGTAAGGTTCGTACCAACTCTTTCCCCGGAAAAGAAGTTTTCCGGAAACCGGGTCCAGAACGGCGATCCTGTACGATTCTATCCATTGGTTTTGAGGCGCCCTTGCTTGGGCAATGTTCACTTCGACGAGAGAAGTCCCCGGCACAAAACGGGTTTTCCACTTGCGCTCCACTTCGAAAGGGACCCCGTCAACGCCACGCCGGATCTTTTTTCCGACCGCTATCAAAGCTTTCCGGTTAAGCCGAAGACTCTTCACCGGCGCCAGGGCCGCCTTGATAGAGCTCTCCACAAGGACTTTCTTCCCATCGCGCGTGAACGGCGTTCCCTCCGCGAAAGCCCATCCCGCCGGCAACGTGAACAGTTCCGGCTGGGGAGAAGCCGCATCGAGCCGGATCCTGGTTCCCATGACGCCCGCCGTATCGGGTTTGTAGATCAGAAGATGCTTCTCATCCGGCGAAAAATGCCATTCCTCCCGCCAGTCGACGGGAACCCTGGCCACCAAAAAATCGCGGAGCGCCTCCGAAGGCGACGCGATAAAACGTTCGAGGTCGACCAAACAAAGCCAGTGCCTCGAATGGGCACGATCATCGGCAAAAAGGATCCGCTCTTGCTTGAGCCTCTCGCGATATTTTTTGAGCCATTTTCGGAGGAAGGGAACGACAAAATAACCGATCGCCGTCAGGATATTTTCGATCCTGTAAAAGAGATCGGGACCGTGACGTTCGGCCAGTTTCAGTTTCCACAGCCGATAACGCTGCATCGCGGGGCTTTCTTCGCGGAACCAAACCGGTCCCGCTATTTTCAATTTTTCAAAATACTCTTCCGGCGACTCCCTCTCGACCTCCCGCCAGACAAAATATTTCCCGGAAGGCGAAAGGATCTCCCGTTCCCCAAAATCAAGATGCATCCCTTCCGAGAACCACGATTTCTTTTTTCCGTTCCTCAGATCGAGATAGAAGATCTTCCTCACCGCCTGGCTTTCGAAGACCAGCACCGACTCATCGGCCGAAAACGCCTTATGGCCGAGCGTTATATCCCCCAGGCGGAACTCCTCGCCGGAGGCGGGGTCGAGGATCCGGTTCCCGTCCCACACATGTTCGAGGAAGACGTACTTGCCGCCACGGAGTGACGCCAGATCGCGGACCATGTGCGGATGGCTCGCCGAGGAAACGGGCCAGGATCCCCCGGTCTTGAGGTCGGTGATCTTCGCCTCATAAAGCACGCGGCTGGTGCCGGGAAGCCAGGCGGCGTCCCCAAAAACCAAAGGCTTTTCGGGATCGAATTCCTTTTCGGATCGATGTTTTTTTCGGACAAGGTGTGTGAAAGCCGGCGGAATCTCCTCGACCGTTAGGCCTTTCGCCTGGGGAGCTTTTTTATAAAGTTTCTCCCGACTTGGGGTCTTGGCGGTCAGATCGAACCAACTGGGCCGCGTATCGAACAACGTAAAGGTCAATAAGCTGTCGAGCGCATCTTGCTCGACACTAGACGGATCCGCCGTCGATGGCACCGATGGGACAAAAGGCGCATCAGAAGACGGCCCCTGCTCCGCGGGCAAGATCCCCTCTTCAGGTATTTCGTTCTCCCGCACCTCCGCGCGGGCCGATCGAACCTCCGGGGTTTGATTGATCAATCCCCGGAGGTTGGATGAAGGTGCCTGCTGCCTGACGCCTGATGCCCCTTCCGCCCAGATCGGACCGCCAACCGAACGCGGAGGAGGCAGTTTGAGATCCCCTGCGGAAGCACCCGGCGCTCTGGCCGATCGATCGTCCTTCGGAGGCAAAGTTCCGATGAAAGCTCTAAGCCTTGTTGTGATCCGCTCGGGATCCGCAATGAAAAAGATCTGCCGGACCGTTTCGGCAATGCGAAGGAACTCTTCCTCCTCAGCAGTAAAGAGCGTCTCGCTGAAGAGCCGGCTCAGGACCCCGTAGATATCCTCAAAACGATTTTTTTTCGCAAGCCCGACGAGGACCACCACCGCCGCCTCGAGCCCCTTCGGATCCCGGATCACCCGAGCCGCCGCAAGCCAGGAAAGGACCTCGATCATCCTGAACCAGTCCTTTTCGCGGCTTTTCGCAGGGAGCATCGCCTCAAGCGCCTTCACAAAGGGGCTGTGGGTCAGGAATTCCGGATCGAAAATATATTCAAAGCGAGGTCTTTTCATAAAAAGATGTCCGTTTGGAAGGAACCAGGCATCGTCCGATTGCTCTCGGAGAACCGAAACGACTTCAGAGGCCTTCGCGCCCATCCCCACAAGTCCCCAACGGAGTTTGAAAACATCTCTTCCATCATCGAAGCCGAACCAGCGACCATCCGGAGAAAAGGAAGGGCCGCGCCACAAGGGCACGACCGTCCCAGACCCTGTTTTGGAAGGCCCCTTTTCAACGAGTTTTTCCTCAAAGGTCCGGGTCTTGTAATTGAAGATCCCATAGACGGTAGGGCCCAATCCCCAATAACGTTTCACGGCCGCGAACATCCGTTCGCCGTCCGGAGAAAACCTGAAATTGAGCACTTGGGCCCCCCAACCAAACGGTCTCAACCTTTTCCCCGTCCAGACATCGTAAAAACGCGCGCGCTCTCCTCCGTCCCATGTCGTTCGGCTGAAATAGCCGAACATGGAATGGTCGAAGGAGACTTGCGGCTCAAATGAGGCCTCTTTCGTGACGGCGAGCCAGGGCGAAACAAAGCGTTCTGTTCCGAGATCATAGATGCGATATGTTACGAAGGGAGATCGTTCATTGAAGGATCTTCGGAGGTCCCCATATACACGGCTTAAGGAACCGATGCCGATAATATCCAATACGAGAACCAACATGAGATAATACGGCTTCCAGAACAAAAAGAAGGTCGTGCAAAGAAGCGCGAACCCGAAAAACGTGGCCGCATAGTCAAAAACAAGACCTTCTTTCGGAATGACGCGAACGCCAAAAAGTTTTTCGGACAGGCCGAAGGCCTCTGCGATCCAATATCGGATCACGTCTCGGACCGGAACTTCGGTCGACTCTTTCAGCATCAAGTAACGCGGATTTTCGAGAAGATGCAAAAAGGGCCGGCGAAGCGGAGGAAGCTCTGGGACATGCTGATAAACGTATCGCTTCGAACGGATATCCCACACCCCATCACCGGTCAAATAATATCGGCTGTCAGGAGAAAATCCACGGGATAGAACCCGGCCGAGATCGTCTATATCCTCTCCGTTGTTGGCAAGAGCGATCCTGGTATTTCCGTGGGAATCCTCATAGGAGAACAGACTCCCATCCGGTGAGAACTTCCCGGCAACTCTGATCTTTCTCAACGTTTCCGGCTCCGAGCCGGTCATATCGACCAATTCGTGGGGATACCACCAGTCCATGACAAAAAGCGCGCGGTCGCCCTTGGGAGAAAGTACGATGTCCTTGATCTTGCCATCATAGGCATCTTGCCGTTGAGCGATATCCATTCGCCGGGCCGTGATATTATCCAAAATGGTGAATCCGGCCGAGCTCTCATAGATCCCCCATAGTCTTCCCGTATGCGCTCCGGAATCGGTCTCCGTCCAGGAAGGCGGAACGCGGTTTAAAGCGCTCTGGACCCGAAGAGCTGAAAGCGCTTTTTCGAATTCCTCTGCCGCAAGGCTCATACGCACTTCCGCGCGGGGAGCATCCCCTGCCTCACCAACCTCCGGGGTTTGATTTATCAATCCCCGGAGGTTTGATGAAGGTGCCTGCTGCCTGACGCCGGATACCCCCTCCGCCTTCGCAAGCCCCGCGATCCATCTTCCGACCGAGACCAAGCCGCTTGCGACAGCCCCCCAGATCGGTCCGGGTTCGGTCGGATGCTCGTCGGCCGCGATCGCTTCGCGCGCTCGTTCTCTCGCTTTCAGCGCAGGATTCATCTCGCGGGCAAGCGCATCAACCGCTTTGACACAATGCTTGAGAGTTTCCGGAATAAAGATGGCTTGTTTTAAAGCTTCTGCTTGTTTTGCCATGGCCCGGATCCCGACATTCCTGGAAAGATCGTTCAGAATGATCCCAACAGAACGGAACGCATCCGCATATCCCGGTTCCTCCCCGCGAAGAAGATCGCTCATCCGCTGGGCCGCGAACATCGCCGATCCCCAATCGTCGACGATGCCGAGTTTCGCCATCAGCGAGAGATCTCTCAAGACCTCCCATCCTCGTCCGTCGAGGCCTTCGAGGATTTTGTCCGCAAAATCCCGGAACGGCGGATTGTCGGTCATGAGTTTCCAGTCATAGACATCCTTCCACGAGCGTTCGAACGGAGCGAGAACCCCATCCGCCGGAAATGTCCACACGCCTTCGGCCGATCCCGTTCCGCTCCCGGCCTCCTCCAGCTTATAGACCCCCCTCCGGGAGGTCCTCCCCTGAAAACGGTCCGGCTTGAGATCGATCTGCACATAACGCCGGTCGGGAGAAAGCGACGCGCTTGTCACATCCCAAAGATCCTCGAGAGTCTCCGACAGAAGGACCTTTTCATCGACCGTATCAAGGACTTGCAGGATCGTCCTGGGCCCGCGTTCCGCAAGCTCGCCTAACACGGCGGTATCCTGGACCACATGAAGGGCCAGGGAGCTTCCCAGAAAAAACCCCAATTCGACCGAACCGTTGCCGGGCACACCGAAGAACTCCGCTAGCGAAATGGCCCAACCCAGCCCCGCCGCATTCGACCGGATCTTGAGCGGCTCGATCTGCACGCGGGGGAACCCCTCCGGGTTATAAAGGACCCTCTGCGATCCATCCGCCGAAAAGGGCTCGAGGAATTTTCCAAGCCGGGTCGGGCTGGTCAAGATCACGGGGCGTTTTTGTTCGGACCTGAGATCGATAAGAAATTCCCGGTCTTCCACAGGGCGCGGCCCCCGCACTTTTGTCTTATCTTCCACGAAAAGCCACCGGCCGCCTGCGTAAAAACGGATCGCGGGCGCTTCGGAATTACAGACCAATTTCATATCCCTTTCGATACGCGCCACGCCAAAGCGCTTTCCGGATTCAAAGGCAGAACCGAGATCGAAGAGAACGATATAACTGCCGGTGTGCCCATCCGGCAGATCGTGAATATCCACAAGGAATTTCCCGTCAGGCGAAAAGACCATGCGGTCTTCGTCATACCAGTCTTTGGCCGCGCCGGGCTGTCCGGTGATCCGAAAACGATCGTAAAGCGAAGGAGGGGGTTTGACCTTTTCTTCCGGGGACATGGGTTTCCAGGGCTCCGGGAGGTCATTCATCGTTGCAATTTCGGCAGTGTTTCGCCGGTACGGAAGTTCCTGTTTCTGCCGCGTCACAGGATCCCACAGCCACCGCCGGTCGAGAAGCGCCAGATTGCCCTCCGCGACCATCTGGATATCAAAGGTATAACCCAGGTCCTCCTCGCGGCCGGTCTCGATATTCCGCACGTAGGTCTTTCCATCCCTCTCGCGGACAAGATGCTCGCGGCCGCTCTTGAACCGAAGAACGGAGGCGTTGGAAGGATTCTCCTCTTTGGGGATAAGCACCATCGCAGCGGAGGGGTCCTTCCCTTTGGGGACAAGCATGGCCTCTCCGGTCCGCATGTCAATGACCTCACCGCCGCGGACAAAGAAACTCGTTCCCGGGATCCACTCGCCGGCGGGCCAATGAGGTCCGGAAAGAGGATTCAGAATGAAACCGCGCAAGCCCGCTATGATATTCGCCTGCTCTTCGGCGGAAGGCGCTTCCCGCACTTCGGCGCGGCCCGATCGAACCTCCGGGGTTTGATTTATCAATCCCCGGAGGTTTGATGAAGGTGCCTGCTCCGACCCCACCCCCTCCGCCCAAATTGGGCCTGCCTGGTCAGCCGGCGAAGAAACGGCCTTCTGCGCGGCCGATTCCTTCGATTGATGACGCAGCATATCGAAATAATTGCGCAGGCGCGAGCCCACCTGCCCAGGATCGGGGATCACGAGGATCTGATAGACCGCATGCAGATCGGCATTCGGCAAACGTTCTTTCACAAGATGATCTTCGAGAAGCGCGCAGACCCCCTCCAGATGCTCCCCCTCGTCAAGCCCTCGCATGAGCGCGCCCGCGCCGAGCCAATCCTTCGGGGTCTTTAAATAACCCAGGATGTCCATGTAATAAAGGAACCGGAAGGCCTCCATAAAATCGGCTTTCGCGACCAGCTTCGTTGCCGCATAAGGATCCTTGTCGCTCCCGCCGGCCTCGCCCGGGAAAAGATCGGCCATCGCGTAATAGCCGAAATCGCCCCGTCTGGCGGATTTTTCGACCGCGAACCATTGTTCATCCTCAGAAAAACCCGGCATGACAAGATCCGCGATCCTGTCCCACCCCTCGTGATCCAGGGCATGGAAGGTCCTTTGCCGGCCTCCACGAGCCAGCTCCCGCATCACGATCCTTTTGGTCCCGGTACGGAAAAGAACATAACGGTCGCGTTTGGAAAAAACCGGCATCCCGATAAAGTTTTTCATGCCCTGGGTCTTGTCCAAAGCTTTGCCTGTTGTGAAATTGAAAAATGCAGGCACCGAAGTTTTTTCAGAAACCGAAGACGGCTTCACAAGGATCCAGCGTCCCCTCGAAGAAAGCGGGGCCACGACACCGGTTTTTTCGACCGGCAGCTCAGCGGCAAGTTCCATGGTCTTGCTGTCAAAAAGACCGACCGTCCGGGGCGTTATCGCGCACGCGAACCACTGGCGGTCCTCGGACAAAAGAAGGGGCTGAGAATAAACGCGCCGTTCCACGCCCGTTTCCAAATTGACGAGAAAGTATTTCCCCTGCCGGTCTTCGGACCCTTCGTTATGCTGGGTCACGGTCGGACGCCAGACCAGAACAATAGGGCTGCCGGGGATCTCCTCCCCAAGCCAATGCATAGAGGCCCCTTCTTTTTTCCTTCCGGTCCCGATCTCCGTAAAGCGGCCAAGGACCCCGTCATAAAGCCAGTCGCCGTCAGCGGAGATCCGAAGGCCGTCGAAAGCCGGCCTGGCATTTCTTCTTGCCTCATAGCTATCCGGGCCCATGAACCCCTGAACATTGATCCGCCGCACATGGGACAAGCGCCTGATCTTCAAGGGGTTTTCTTCGGGGCCATCCAGGTCGAGACGGATCAACCGTCCCCGCCGGTCCGCGACGATCACCCGCGCCCGGTCTTTGGCTACGAGCGGATCATCCCCGGCCGGACCGCTTCTCACCTTCCGCCCATCTCTTGTCCGGTAGATCCGCAAACCGATCGTTCTCGAAAGGATCCTGGCGGTCGTAACGGGTTGCGATCCCACGTAGTGGGTTTCGAATTCCTTCTTTTCGCGTTGGGCGACCCCAAGCACAAAATCCTCGTTTCCCCGCCCATCCGGAACGAATACGAAATCGACTCCTTTGAGAGCCGCGATCCGCTCGCCCGTTGCTCCGTCATAAAGGTATTTTCGGGTCACGGATCGCCGGGCCTCTTTGGACACCGCTTCCGCGACGACCAGATAACGCCCGGACGGAGACACCGTCACATGCCCGACTTTGGAGATCCCTTCGCCGGGGACCACTTCCCCCGTTTCGCGGTTGAAGAATTCGTATTCGCCCGAGTCATAGGCCACAAAAAGCATTTTCCCCCCGTCGAGATAACGGAATTGCCGGATTGACGACCGGTTCTCAGGCGTCCAATTGCGCAAATAACGAAGGGTGGCAAGGTCGACCAGCTTGGGGCCGTCCGCCGCCACGATAAAAACGGATTTCCCGTCCGGCGAGATCGCCTCTTTGGGATGCCGGAAAAGTCCCGGCGAAGTATACGGTTCGCGCATCACGGAATTCGCCAGCTGGACCTTGCGCCGGGCAAGGTCGAACGATGAAAGTTCGCCCGCCTCGGGTTCGATCGTGCGCACCTCTGCGCGGCCCGATCGAACCTCCGGGGTTTGATTTATCAATCCCCGGAGGTTTGATGAAGGTGCCTGCTCCGAACTGATTCCCTCCGCCCAGATCGGACGGTCTTCTGTTGGCCCTTTCCCGTCTTGAGCCGTTCCGGCCGAAGGAGGCGGCAAGGACTGGGATTCGAGCATGTTCTGCAGACGGGTCACGACCTTTTCCGGCTCGCCCGAAAAGAAATAATACATGAGCTCCTGCCGAAGCCGGTCCTTCTCCTCAGGGGTCCGTGCCCTCCGGTGCTTGAAGAGCGTTACTTCGATCAAAGCATCCATTTTCCTAAAGTCGGCGGAAACCGAGGCCAGCTCGTCGAGCCGCGCCCGGCATGCGGCAAGTTGTTTCGGCCAGCGGATCGCGCCGATGGCCATGAACCGGGAAAGGATATCCCAATACCAGAACCGGTCTTCGCGGAAAAGGTCGGGACGGTCCGGAACGCCGGAAGCCGGATCCCCATTTTCAAAGATCAGATCCAGAAGAACACGGTCGATCAGCTTGACTCCGCCACTCCCCGGAGTCTGCCCAGGTTCGCCGGTCTTTGGACCAAGGATCTCCTGATTTTTGACCTTCACCCCAAAAAAGGAACCGCTTGCTTCCGGAAGCCGGATGACCCGGCCGATCATGCCGTCACCGAAACGGACCCCCCGGGCTCCGTCGAGATCGATCAAGAACGCTTCGCCGCCGCCCATAAAGGTCTCCGAAGGGTACCCGACCCACGCCCATTGATCATCGTGGGAAAAGACCGCGCGCTCAGGACCCGCCGGCATCGGGAACCGCGTTCGGCGGTCCTTGCGGTCGTAGATCCCCGCGATCCAGATCCAGAATTTCGGGTGCAGGAAGCGAAGGACCATGGACAGCTGGAAAGTACGCAGCGCTTCGCGTATCAGTTTTCGATTGGCCTTCCACAGAAGCTTCGCGCGAGGGATCACGGTCCATCGCCCGTTCGGCGAGAACCAGGCGGCTTGCCCTGAAAAAAACTTGAAGCGCGGAAGGACCGGTCTGCCAGCGCCCAGAACGAACCCGCCTTTCGCGCGAAATGCCGCTAGCGGACGGTAAGCGTATTCAAGGTCCATGAGCTGCGTATCGGGCTGAAGACGTATTTCAAAAAAACTCCGGTCCTGCGACAGGGTGAGAATAGGCTTTACATTGCCCCGGCGGAATGCGACTGCTTTTGCAAAAACTTTTTTGCCGGTATTTACATCGTAAACCTGGAAATACGTGAACCAGAAACCCGTGGCAAGATCGACGAGGATCTTTGCGATCTCCAAGCCGGGGATCAGGAAAAGGCATAACACAAAAAAGGCAAAAATATTATTAGGACCGAACCACTGAAAAATCGGAATGGTCCCCAAAAATCCGGCGATGGCCCAGAGAAGCAGGCCACGACTGAACTGGCCGGCCGTTTGCCCCGCCAGGGCGAAAATAAAACCGGCCCATTGCGGCACCGGAGCGTTGACGGAAACCAGGCCGGTATGTTCCCGGAAGACAAGATCCAAAGCCGGATAGCACTTTGGAAAACGGAGCAGGGTCTGGCCGTTCGAGACCCGGATCACCCGACGATCGGAACGCAAAAGCCCGCCGTCCGCGGAAAGTTCGAAAACATTTTCCCCGTCTTCAATGACGAAACTGAATTCCTGTCCGTTCGCGAGCGAGCGCACGCGCCCCTCTTTTTTGCTGACCCGATAGACGATCCACTCTCCGTCCTTTGAAAATCGGGGTTCAGGACGGAGGAGCGGCTCAAGGAGCAAAGACGCCTCCACTTTCCCGCTCGCAATATCGTAGATGAGCAAGGGTTTCTTCGGAAGCATGAGCGCAACCTTCCGGCCCGTGGGATCAAGCTGCGCCCGTTGGACCCTGCCCGGAAGTTTCCGGACAGAAAAATCCTTCAGATTGAAAAGACGGTAGTCCTCTCCGCCTTCTTTGTGAAGGATCATCCATTCGCCACCGGTCTGGTCCGTTCGTGGCTCGAACCCTTTCGGCAGATCCTCCAGGGCGTTCAGGCGCCGCAGGCTTTGAAGGATCTCCTCGGGCGTATGTTCCACGCGGCGCACTTCCGCGCGGGACGGTCGAACCTCCGGGGTTTGATTTATCAATCCCCGGAGGTTTGATGAAGGTGCCTGCTCCGAACTCGCTCCCTCCACCCAGATCGGACGGTCGGAAGGATCTTCCTCCGTCTCACCTTCCTGCGATACGGCCGCCGCAGGGGCCGCAGGCATCTCAAGGGTTGCTAGATAGTTTTGCAGACGCGGCTGAATGAGTCCGGCATCCGGAAAATTGAGGGACTGGTAAATACTCTCCCGCTGCTCGACCGAAAGCTCCTTGTATTCCGCTTCCCTCATGAGAGCCGAGACCCGTTCAAGACTTCCGGTTTCATGCAGCCGCCGGACAAGATCCGAGGCAAGATGCCATTGCTGAGGCGTATTCAAATACCCTATCCACGCAAGCGAATGAAGTAACCCGACCGCGTAGAGCCCCTCTTCCCCGGCTCCGGCGATCACCTTCGCCAGAGAGATCGGCCCCTGGGCCGCTCCTTCTTCTTCCGGCGCGGACAGCAGATCGGCGACCGGCAAACATCCGAACCCCTTGGTTTCGGTTTTTTCCTTCGCTCCGATCCTCTCCGAGATCGGAAAGACCAGCCACTTTTCATCGTTTGTGAAAAACGGGTTCGGCCTGTCCCTTGCGAAAGGAGATAACGACGGAAAGATCCCCCCGTAAAACCTTTGCTTCTCTCCGGAACCTATCGCCGCGAGCAAAGCGCGACCGTTTTTGAGAGCGAGCAGTAAATGGCGGTCCGAGAGAGAAAAAACCGGGCCGCCCTCGACCCCGGCGATCTTTTCAAAACCAGGGACCGTTTCGCCGGTCAAAAGATCCCGCAGATCGTACAGGTAGCCCGACTTATCCCGATAGGGAGTTTTCGCGTTCTTGAGAAGGCCCCACCGCCCCGTCGAAGAGATCCCCTTGATCCCGCCCGAGCTTCCCATTTCCACTGTCGATCGTAAGCGCATCGACCCGGTGCCGAAAAGGCCGGCCTTGTCCCCATCGATCATGGTCACCAGCCGTTTGCGATCCGCCGAAACATGGACGGTTCCGCCCCCGTAGATATTTCTCTCCTCTCCGCTGATGAGGTCGGCAAGGAAAAAACTTTTGTTCCACGACGAAACAACTCCTGGCAATGGACGAAGCCCGCTCGACACCACCACCGGCTTCCAAACAACCGCCAAGGGACCCCCCGGATTTGCTTCCCCGAGCCACCGAAGCAGAAGAAGAGGCCTTCTCCGTCTCTTCTCAATATCCATGAGCATGCCGGACTTGCGGTCGTAGAGCCATCGCCCATCCGCAGAAAATTCCAGGCCGTCGGCGGGAGAGCGCATCGCCTCCTGCCCAGTAAGGTGCACGGAGGGATTTTTGATTCCCACAACGCTTTGCGGAGCCAGGACCACCCAAGGGTTTAAATGCCCTTGACGGACACGTTTCTTCTCAGCATGGTCGAGGTCCACGCGCAGAAGCCGTTCCCGGGAACGGCCGATCAGGATCCGGGGCGCGCGCTTGGCAACGATCGGATCAAACGCGGTCTTCGCTCGCAAGACCAGCGCTCCGTCGGAGGCCCGGTATACGCGGATGCCGCCCGTTGTCCGGACCTTGTGCGTCCACAGACTGCCGTCGTTGTTCTTTCCTTTCAATGTTTTGGACCGGTGAACGACACCGATCGCATAACGATCATGCCCTTTTTCATCCGGCACAAAAACGAAATGATCCCCCTCCAGTTCGGCGATCCTTTTTCCCGTCGCTCCGTCATAAAGGAACTTTCCGTAAAGAACCGCATTCTCCTTCTCTACGAGCCCTTCGATCACGAGATAGGCTCCGGCCGGCGAAGGCGTTGTCTTGTAGTTGTGGCCGCCCAAGGCCTCCCATGCCTCCGTATGCTGAAGCCCCGTCTCTCTTTCAAAGAATTCGAATCCGCCCGTTTCATAGACGACAAAGATCGTTTTTCCGCCATGGAGGTAATGCCATTTCACGATCGGCGGCTTCTTTTCCGAAGCCCAGTCGCGGATATAGCGCAGGGTCTCGAGGTCGATCAATTTGGGACCGTCCGGCGCGGCCAGAAAAGCGCATTTTCCGTCCGGCGAGACCGCCTCCATGGGTTCCGCGAAAGCGCCGGGCCAGGCATGGGGCGTTTGCATTACGGGTCTTGCAAGAAGCACTTTTCGCCTCGCGATCTCGAATTCCGAGAGTTCGCCCGCCTCAGGTTCGATCGTGCGCACTTCCGCGCGGCCCGATCGAACCTCCGGGGTTTGATTTATCAATCCCCGGAGGTTTGATGAAGGTGCCTGCTCCGGACTCTCCTGCCTCACTTCCGCGCGCGAAGAAACGGCGGCGCTGCCGACGCCGGTCATGGCGGCCTTCGCGAATTTCTGGAAAGTCTCGCTTCCGGCGCCGCCCGGCTGATAGACGCCCCGGATGATCTCCTGCAGGACCCGCTTCAATTCCGCGGGCAATTTGCGGATATCGCCATCGGCAAGATGGAAAGAATATTTTCCGCCGTAAACCTGAGGCGCGAAATGGCCGTCATCGCCGATCCCGACCCCAATGACCTCGGTTTTCACGCCGTTAATGACGCCCTTCTGACGGCCCCGGACATCCTCGAGAATGGCTTTCACCTTGTCCGCGTTCCCGACGCCATCGGTCAAGACGATCACAAAATGCTGTTCGCCGCCGACCGCGCGGATATCTTCGATCACCGCCTCCATCGCATCGCTGTCGTTCGTACCGCCCTCGCCGCCGATGCTCCGGTAAAGGTCGCGCGTAATGGCTTCCTTGTCCTGGGACGTCGAAAATCCGTCCGGAATACTCGTCACATTCGAACGGTAATAATACTGCCGCCTCGCCTCCGGGAGCCGCTGGTTCTTAAAGCGTTTGTGCAGGAAGGTTCCGTCGCCGAACCCGCGGATCGCAAAGTCGATCCCCAGGGCTTCGAGCGTTTCGGCCATCAGGATGACCCCGCGAAGGGCCTGCTGGCCTTTCATGGCCGCGTTCCCGCTCCCCTGGCGGCCTCCTTCCTCTTCCATTCCCGCCATACTTCCGCTTTCGTCCACGACGATCGTAAAACGAATGTTCTTTTTTTGCGGGATCTCACGCTTCATGAAAATGCGCGTATCGAGGAGGACCCCGCCCCCGCGCGCAAGCGAATTCATGTAGCGGCGGATATCGAGACGGCCTTTGCGAAGGCCGTGGATCCACTTTGGCCGGAGCGAATTCTGGATCAAGTCGCGCAAATACCCGACCAGTTCCACAATGGATTTCCCGAGATACCGGCGGACGCGCTCATGGACCGAGCCGGGAGTGACCCCTTCCAGCGCTTTGGCCTGCTGGTAATCCGGCTGACCTTCTTTGGTGCGGTCCTGGGCTTTTTGTTCGAAGCGTTTCCGCATTTCGTCCTCAATACGTTCCTTCATCGCTTCCGGCAACAGGTCAAAAAGGCCCTTCATGTCGTCATGGGTCACAGGCCGACCGTCTTTGGACTCTCCCGGCTTCTCGCCTCCGGGTTTCCCGGGCTGGACATCCTGATCAAGCCCGCCTTCGTCGCCTTCACCTTCTCCTTCACCTTCTTCCTCTCCGGACTCCCCTTCGCCAGGCATCCCTTCCCCAGGCATTCCTTCCCCGGGCTCTCCTTTCATCCCTTTCATTCCCTTCATCCCTTTCATCCCCTTCATTCCCTTCATCCCTTTCATCCCCTTCATCCCTTTTCCCTTCCCCCCAGGCATCCCGCCTTTTCCCATCATCGAAAGTCCGTCCCGATACGCCCATTTATAGACATAAGGGAGGATCATCTCGCGGATCAGCTCCCCCTGCTGGCGCGCAAGTTCGCGGATCTGCTGTTCGCTCGGGGCAAAATCGAACTCCAGATGGCCAAGGTCATTGCGCCTCAGAGGGATCAGCGAGAATACCCCGCGAGCTCTTTCCGTCACCACATCTTCATAGCGCCCGGTCCCGAAATACTTCCCTTTGAGGAGATATTCCATATCCGCGCGAAGTTCGGGATCCCGTTTCTCGAACGCCTGAAGCATTTTCGGAATAAGGACCTTCGCCTGATCGTCCCCGCCGCGTTTGGCAAGGTAGAGGAAGAAATTCATGATCGCCGAGGTGTGGCTCAGGGGGCCCTCCGGAGGACCGCTTTCTTCAGACTCCGCCTGGTTCTTGGCCCTCCGCTTGTCCAGTTTCCGGTTTTCTTCAAGGATCATGAGCTTCACGAAATCGTCGTCCGTTTCGGTGTCCGGAAAACAGATGTCGTGGTTCAGGCTCAAAAGAGGCTCGTGCGCGCCTCCGAAAAGAAAACGCGCCCAATTCTCGATGCGGCCGTCTTCGAGGATATTGAAGAGGCGGGCCGCCACCCGGCCCTCCTCGAGGATCTCGGAGAAAAGTTCCGTGTACCGGGTCCCGTAACGATGCATCGCTTCGTGAATGCCGACCCCGATCATGCTGTTGAGGCTCAGGGTCATGATATCCTCTTCGCTGTAGAAAAGGGTCCGGGTCTGCCACTGCCAGGCCCATCCGGTCTTCCCGATCTCGGAACTCGGCCGCACCCGGATATCGTTGCCCGTCACCACGGTCGCGAAGATGCGTTCATAAGTCTCTTTGCGGCGTTCGAGCGGCATGCGCTCCCATTCCGCCATGGATGGAACCGGTTCCGATCGCGCGCTGGTCCGGGCCGTAAAGACAGGCGTCGATGCGCCCGAACGAGGCGCGGGCGCGGGGGCAGGCGCCGATGCCGTCGTGCTCATCGAAACGGCGGCCGTTTGCGGCACGCCCAGATCGGAAGCATTCCCTTCGCTTTCAAGCGCGCGCCCGATCACGTCATAGGGATTCTCTTTTTCCTTCGGCAAACCGCGCTCGATGATCCCGCGGACAAAATGCCGGACCCCGCCGAGCATCATCCGGTACATTTCGCCCTTGGACTTTTCGCTGCGGACCCACACTTCCCGGAAGCGGCTCCGAAGGGCCGGAGAGAGCGGCGTACGGCCGGTGTTGCGGCCGGTGCGCCCCTGGGTCGGATTGATCGTCGCGAACAGCCGGAAATTCGGATGGATCCGGATCTCGATCTTCTTTTCCTGGATCGTCATCGTCCCGCGGTCGAAATATTCGTTCAGGATCTCGATGATCCCGCTCTCGGCCATGTTCAGCTCTTCGAGCACGAAGGCCGCGCCCATTTCCATCGCCCGGATCAAGTCCCCCTTGCGGAACTCGAGCGCGCCGGTATCTTTGTTGACCTCGAAGGTGCCGATCAGGGATTCCACCGACGCGGCTCCCATGGATTTTGAGATGTAGACCCAATTGAGCTCGCGCGCGATATCGCCGACCATTTCGGTCTTTCCTCCCCCCGAATGCCCGTTCAAAAGGACGGGCTGCGAACGATGGACGACGATCGGCTCCCCGCGAGAATTCTTCTCCGCGACCTCGCCCCCGTCGCGGAAGCCTTTCAGGATCTGCATCCTCTCGAACTGCTGGGATTCCAGTTCCACAAGCGGCTCGATCTTTTCGGCCTGGGTAAAGAAATGTTTTTCGATGAGTTTGAGGATGTCCTTTTCGGCATGGGGGCTCTGCGGGTATTGCCGCCGGGCCCACGCAAGCGCTTCTTCGCGCGTGATCAGCTTCCGGCTCCGTTCGTCGCCGTCCGCGATACGGCGGTCGGTCATTTCCTGAACGTAGGACATGGCCCCTTCAAGTTCGAACGGATCGAGCGCATAGCCCTGTTCATCGTAAAGCGCGCCGCTTTCGATCTCCCCGCTCAGGTCCTGGAGGAAACCCGAAAGCATATCCTGCGCCGAACGCCGGACGACCCAAACGCCGCCGATCCCGAACCATTCGGTCTCCCCGTCCTCGGCGGTCTGGACCCGGTTGAACTGGCCAAAGAGAGGCTCCTTCGCAGGATCCCATTTCGCGGTCTTCACAAAAAGGGCATTGAGCTGGCTCAGGTTATTTTTTTCGCGATTATCCTCGAAAGTCGTCTGGCTGAGGAGCCCGGAATATTCGAGATAGGCTTCGATCCAAAGCGCGCGCTCGATCGGCATTTCGGGATCGGCGGCCACCCGCTGGATCGCGTCCTGGACGATGCGCTCGAGATTCCTCAGGGTGAAACGGTAATTGTCCTCGGCGTTGAACTCGTCGAAATCATGCACGCGGCTTTTGC
Source organism: Candidatus Omnitrophota bacterium (assembly GCA_049324575.1). Classification (GTDB taxonomy): domain Bacteria; phylum Omnitrophota; class Omnitrophia; order Omnitrophales; family Aquincolibacteriaceae; genus JBMONI01. The sequence continues at coordinate 108,945 of JBMONI010000007.1, forward strand.
TTTCGATCTCGAACTGCAAAGCGACCAGTTGTTCGAGGATATTTTGCGAAAGCCCGTGCGAGTCGAGAGAGAACTTGTAGCGCAGGACCCGGATCATCTGCTCGGCCGTCATCGGCGGGATCCGGCAGATCTCGAAACGGTTCATGAAAGCCTCGCTCATCCGGTTGCGGCCCGAATAGGAAGCCGGATTGCCGCTGATCACCAGCTGGAACCCTTTGCCGGGATAAATGCGCCGCCCCTGGAACTCGACATACCCGAGGGTCGTCAGGTTGTAGAGGATCGTGATCGCCTCTTCGTTGGCGAGATTGGCCTCATCGAGCAATACGATCTTGCCCGCGATCCCCGCGCCCCGGTCGCCCATGCCTTCGAGCAAAAGCCCTTTCTGGAACTCGAGGTCTACCCCGGCCGCCCCGTTGAGGATCAGCTGGGCCAGGGAACGCATCAGATCAATGCGGCGTCCCATCCCCTGTTGAAGCCGTGCGCCGGACTTGACGCCGGCCAGCACATACGTTTCGACAAAACGCCGGTAGAGGTCTTTGCTGTCGACCGTTTCGCCCGACGGGACCCGGAGAAGCCTTCGGATCCTTTCCTCCGTGAATTTCAAAGTGGCAAGGGCCCGGGCGATCTTGAGGTAAGCGCCCTTTTCGAGATTCTCCCGGATGACCTGAAAACTCTCGCCCGCGTTCAGGGTCAATTCGACCGGCTGATAGCCTCCCATCAGGTCGTATTCATCGGTGCGCTGGTTCATCTGGATGCGCTGGAAAGCCTGCTCGAAAATATGCGCGGCCACTTCGACCATGGTGGATTTTCCGCCGCCCGTCTCGCCGAAGAACGCCACCGGCGTGAACGGCTTGCGGGAGTCCTCGGGCTTCGGGCCGAGGGCATCCAGCAAAAATCCCAGGATCTCCATATTCTCGTACGTCAGGATGAATCTTTTCTGCTCGAGGATCTCGCGGGGCACCCGGGCGACCCGATGACGGCCCCGATAAACCTCGAAGGCTTCGCCATGCTCTTTCCATTCGAACTCCGGTTGGGTCATGTCGAGCCCCTTGTAGATCTTGGTCCGCGCAAAGGTCTTGTCCGCCTCGCTGCTCAAACGCATGTCGTAGATCCTCTTGACCGCATAACGCAGGGCCTCGGCCTCGCCCGTCCCGCGCCGGATATCCATGGACATGATGTCCGCCATTTTTTCAATATCACGCAGACTGGTGTAATATCCCTCGTTGTCTTCCTGTCCGATCTCGCGCGTTTCGACGGCCGTTCGGAACTGCGTAAAGATCCTGTAAATGCTGTCTTCGGTCTTGCGCGAAATATTGATCCCGGCCAGTTCGAATTTCTTGCGGATGATCGCGCGCGTTTCCTTTTCCGATTTATGGTGATCGACCCAGACCTCCTGGAAACGGTTGCGGAGCGCGGGCGAGAACGCGTTTCGGCCGACGTTCTGGGAGGTCACGCCTTTCTCGGGGTTCATGGTCGCGAAAAGACGGAAATGGGGGTGGATCTTGACCTTTTTGCCGGTCATCGGATTGGTGAAAGCATTCTCGTCGAAGTATTCGTTCAGGATCTCGATGATCCCGGAAGGCGCCATATTGATCTCGTCGAGGACGAGCATCGCCCCCTCCTCCATGGCGCGGATCAGGATCCCGGCGAAATATTTCCATTGTTTATTTTCGTGGTCGCGCTCGAAACCTCCGACCAAGGTATCGAGATTCGCGTTGGCGAAAGAGACCGAGCGGTATTTCCATCCGAGGCGGCGCGCCATGTCGCCGATGATCTCGGTTTTCCCGCCGCCGGATTGCCCGATCAAAAGGATCAGGTTCCTCCGGTCGAGGAGGCCCATGGCCAGCGCGCGGCGGACCGCATTCGTGTTCTCGCCGGAAGCCAGCTCCGGGATCACTTTCGCCTCGTCGGAGGGGCCTTGCAGGTCTTCATAGAAACGCTCTTCGATCGTCAGATTGTCGATCTGAACGGTGCGTCTGCCGCTCCGCTCAGTCCTCTCGGAGAATTCGATCCCATCGGGTTCGTGGAATCCTGGAAAGAAAGAAGGATTGGTGAAGATCTTACGAAGGACGGTCTTTTCTTCCGCCGTACGGCCGAGGATCTGCGAATACTGCAGAAAGGCCTCGCGGACCATGATCTCATCCGGCGGCGACGGATCGCCGGCCCGCAGGACCTCGTCCGTCGCTTTCAGGACCCTTTTCAGATTGCGTATCGTGAACTTGTATCCCTGCTTCTTCCCGCCGCCCACGGAAGGAAAAGCCTCTGCGCCAAGCATCTGATTGAGCATCTCCTGAAGCTGGGCCAGCTTGAGCACCGCCTGCTCGAATTTCCCGTTGGCTTCGATCCCGAAATTCCTTCGGGCCTCCTCGGTCACGATCGAAGCGATCTCTTCCGGGCTTTTGTTGCGGATGAACTGGATCTCGAAGCGGTTCATCAGGGCTTCGCTCAGGCGGTTACGCGCCTCGTAGGTCTCGGGGTTCGCCGTCGCGACCAGTTTGAATCCGGGCGCCGGATAGATCTCCTCGATCTTGCCGGTCTTCCCGTCGTAGATCCGGATAAAACCCAGCGTCAGGAACTGGTAAAGGAGCGCGAGCACTTCCTCGTTGGCAAGGTTCATTTCGTCGAGGACCACCACATCGCCCCGGCGGATCGCGCCGAGGAGCCTCCCTTCGCGGTAGATCAGATCGATATTGCCGCCGCCGTTCTTCACAAGGTGCGCCAGGACTTTAAGCCGCCGCGCCGCTTCCTTCTGCTCTTCCCCTTCGCCTTCGGTCGCGACACGGATCAGATCGCTAAGCTTGAGACGCATCCGCATCTGATTGGCATCCATCACCCGCGTGATCTCGGCCTCTTCCTGATCCTCCTGAAGCGGTTCCAGGCCTTCGCCGTTGCCGCTGCGCATGATCTCGAAAGCCCTTTGCATCTTGAACCATTCGTTCGCCTCCATCGCGTTCTGCATGATCCGGACCGCCTGATCCGTTTCCAGCGTGACTTCGCGCGGCTCGAAGGAACCGAACAGGTCGTAGGGATCGATCCGTTCGTTGAACTGGATACGCGTATAGCCCTGCTCGAGCAAATGGACCGTCAGGAATTTGACAAGCGAGCTTTTGCCGCCCGACGTTTCCCCGATCAGGAGGATCGGATTGAATTTCCCGAAGGTCCGGCCCTTATCATTCACCGTTTCTTCTTTCAGCGCGAGGGCTTCGGCCAGGTTGAGAAGATTCTCCAGGGTCTCCGGCGTTTCGACGAGTTTGGAATCGCGCAGTTCTTCGTCCAGTTTCTGCTGGAACGCCTCCTCGAATTCCGCTTCGGTCAGGTGTCCGTTCTCTTCCCGGGTCCTGCGTCGGATATTGTCGCGCAGCGTCGACACGTATTGCGAAAGATCGAAACGCACCAGCAAGGTCTTCTGCCAATAGATCTCGAGAAAATGGCCGTCCGCCGAACGCTTGTAGGAAAGCGAGCGCGGGATCACGGGCCGGACTCCTTTGGATCTCATGATCCCGAGGATATTTTTTCGGCTTTCTTCGTCCTGCATCCGAAGCGCAAAAATGCGGTAGATCGCCCGGCCGAGCGCCATCGCTTCCGGCATTCCGAGGCGCATGAGATAGGCCATGGTCTGCACGATCCGGTTGAGGTCCCGGAGGCTGGTATAGTAAGCGGCTTCGCCCTGTTCTCCGTACTCCGTCTTATAGGCCTTGTAAAATTCAAGGATCTGCTCTTTCGTCCGCTTGGACACAGAAGTCCCCATCTGCTCGAAACGTTTGCTAAGGATCTCGAGGATCTCCGCATCTGACTTCTCATGCGGCACCCAGACTTCGCGGAACCGGCTCCGCAGCGCGGGGGAAAGCGTGAGGCGTCCGGCGTTCATCCCCGTGATCCCCTCGATCGGGTTCATGGTCCCGAAGAGACGGAAATCCGGGTTCATTTTCCGGACATTGATCTTCTCGCCGGTGTACGGGACCGTAAAAGTCCCTTCGTCGAAATATTCGTTCAAGATCTCGAGGACGCCGGATTTGGCGAAATTCAGCTCTTCGAAGACCAGGACCGCCCCTTCGCGGACCGCTTGAAGGAAGATCCCCTCCCGGTAGACCAGACGCCGGAGCTTGCGGTCATATTCCATGGTCCCCACCAAATCTTCCATGGTCGCTTCGCCGAGGGAAACGGTCATGTACTTCAGGCCGAGACGATGGCAGACATCGGCGATCGATTCCGTTTTTCCGCCTCCGGACTGTCCGACGAAAAGAAGGTTCTCGTCACGGCGGATCGCCTTCGCGACCTGCATCATGAGGAACCGCGTCGAACTGGTCTCGACGAGCGGGATCACCGGGCTCCGCCCTTCGGGCGTCCGTCCGGGCGTCGTGATCCCGTCCAAGGTGATCGAATGCGCGCGTTCGTCCTGCGAGAAATCAAAACTCTTGAGCCTCCGGGCGATGAGGTCGTTGAAAGCGATCGGGGCATTCTCGAAATTCCCTTTGAAGAAATCGCCCATCTTGGTCACGAAAGCGCCCTGCAGCTGCTCATAATCGGAGTCGGTAAAAAGCTCTTCGGAATCGAAGAGGTAACGGTCGGTGCGGAGCAGGACCCCGCCGTAAAGGATGAAGGCCTCGCGGATCCACATCTCCAGGTCCAAAGGCTGCCGGGCCTGCTTTCGCTCCAGGATATCCTCGTAGATCCGCAAATAGTCGCGGATCGTGAAAACATAGTCCGCATCGTTGCCCATTTTCTTGAAACGCCCTTCGAAAAGGAACCGGTTCAGGATCTTCTGCGTCCCGGCGAGCATCACAAGCTGGGTACGCGTGATGCCGAACTCTTTTTGAAAGATCGCGTCCAAACGGCCGTAATAGCTTTCGGAAGTTTCCCCCGGGGCCGGTTTCAAGCTCTCCCGGTCATAACCGAACTTCGTGACCAGGTCCTTGAGCATGATCCCCTGCAGGATCTCGAACATTTCCTGGTCGGTCATTTCCTCGACCCAGAGGATCTCGAAACGGTTCATGAACGCTTCACTCATGCGCTTGCGCGAGGAATAACTCGAAGGATTCCCGGTCGCAACGACACGCGCCTGTTTCCCTCCCTCGGGCTGAAGCGCCTTTCCGTCATATTCGAGATAGCCCAGCGTAAGCATCTGATACAGAACGCCGAGCATTTCTTCGTTGGCAAGATTGAACTCATCGAGCAGGATCAGGTCACCGCGCAGATAGGCCTCGAGGAAACGTCCCTGCACCCGTTCGAGCCCGAAATCATGGTCGAGCATGAGGGCGGCCGCCTTGATCTTCAGAAGCGTCTCCGCGTTCTCTTTATCGAGCCCCGGTTTTCCGTCGAGATGTTTCAGGCTTTCCCCTTGCGCGATGAAATTCTCGACCAAGAGGCGGATCTTCTCGTTGACCGCCTGACGGACCGCTTCCGGTCCCCCGGCGCCACGGGCATTTCCGGTCAAGTCCTCGCGACCGGAAAAGAACACAGGGACGAATTGATGCGATTCCCCGGTCGCAAGCCGGCTGAGCGCATCCTCCAATTCGTTGTACTCCTTTTTCTCAAGCGCTTCCCGAAGCCGCGCGAGCGCCACGGATAATTCGATCTGAACGTTCTTGGGCCGGAAAGAGCCGAAAAGATCGTATTCATCGGTCCCTTCGTTCACCTGGATGCGGGTATAACCCACTCCCAGGATCCGGGCCGCGATCCTCGCCAAGGTGCTTTTGCCTCCGGCCGTCGTTCCGAATTCCAGCACAGGATTAAAGGGCTCTCCGGGTGTCACCTCGAGGGACTGAAGCAGTCTCGCGAGATTACGCCGCGTGGTCTGATTGAAAATGATGTTCTTGTCGACATCCCTTTCCGCAAGCGGCTGTTCCAGGTCGATCTCCATGATCACCCGCGGTTCGCCGATCTCGATCTCCCTCAAGGTCCATTCCTTCTTCACCTGCTCCCGGCCCTCTTCATCGGTGGTCACGGTCGTTTCGATCACGGGTTTTTTCACCGGCGGTCTTTTTTCGATGATCCGGATCCTCGAACTGCCGACCTCGTATCCGTCGATATCGTAGATGTAATCCAGCGTATCTTCCGGCGCAATGAAATGGTGGGTCACCATCAGCTTGCGGACCTTGTCCCGGTCGGATTCCGTATTGAGCCGGTGATAGTAACGGCGCCGGACCGCGATCTCGATCGCATCTTCGATATCGCGGCCTTTCTCGAATTCCCGGTAGGCGATCTTGAGGGTCTTCTTAAGATCGCGAAGGCTCACGTAATACCCCTCGTTATTCACTTCTCCGATGTCCCCGTTCGTCGTCAACCTTTCAAAATCCCTGTGAAAATTCACGATGCGGACGAAGTATTTGAACGTGAGCAGGAGCTTGTTCAGATCATCGAGTGAGTCGCCTGCCATATCGCCGTAAAGATCGAAGACCTCGCGAACGAGGCCCGCGGTCCCGTCTTCGGCGGTCCTCGCAATGTCGCCGATAATGTCAAGGAGCCGCCCTTCCTCCTCGCTGCCCGGCTGGATCCGGTAGTGCTCCATCAATTCCCCGAAAGGGATCTTTTCGAACGCCTCTTCTCCGACATACCCGAGAATGATCCCGAGCTGTTTGAAGCGGGTGATGTTCCGGTTGATGAGCCGCAGATAACGGCCGTCGGTCTGGAATCTCGGATGGGGAAGATTGAGGAGCCGGCAGACCATGTCCTGCAAAGCGGTCCGGGTCGACTTTGAGATCTCGGCAAGCGCTTCCAGAAGATCGATGTCCGTCGCATTGTCGAAGTTGGGCAAAAGCGCCGGGATCCCCTTGCGCAAAAGCCCGGCCCGCTCCGGCGCGGGACCTTTCCGCCCGCCTTTGCCGGCACTTTCTTCGGGATCTTTTCCGAGGATGTAATCGACCTTCGTATTCGACTTGAGCATGATGATCACGACGCTCCGAAGGCTCCGGATATCCCGTTCCATGAGATCACGCATGACGGGGTCGTTATAAAAAGCGTCGATATCCTTCTGCATCCATTCCGCGATCAATTTCTCCTCGACCTGCCCGTCCTTGGTCGCGGCGGCCCGGAACCGCTCGTAATAAATGTGAACCAGATCGGTCACCACCTGGATCCCGGGGATGTCTTCGCCGTAGTCCTTGCGGATCTGATCCGACAAACTCCGGAAGAGGGCGATCATGTTCTGTTTGGGGTAGATCCTTTTGAAGGACTCCGCCGCTTCCGGCTTTTCCCGAAGCACAAAGTTGAGAAGGAATTCGACGAAAGTGTATTTGTAGAACATTTCGCTCTTGGCTTTTTCAAAAAAATCGGTCATGATCACCGCGGCTTCGACCCGCTTCATCAGCATGCTCATCACCGCCCCCTCGACAAAACCGGAAACGCTGTCGCCGAATTGGCGGACGAGGAATTTCACATTCTGATGGGAATAGTCCAAATAATGCAGGACGACATAGCCTTTCTCTTCGTAGTCATCGAGAAAACTACGCCCCTGCCATTCCTGCTGGGCAAGGAGCTTTAGGATCATCCGCACCCTGAATTTGTTCTTGAGCTCCCGCTTGTCGACCTCCGTGACCGGCAAAGCGTCGATCTCCTCGAAGACCGCGTAGACCTTTTTTTGGAAATCCTCGCCGAAAAGCCCGGACGCTTCATCGTATCGGGCGAGGATCTCCTCCGCCCCCGAGCGGCGCACGAAATCTTCGAACGCCCCCATGAACTCCCCGATCTTTTCCCGGATCGGGATCCCCGGTCCGCCCTGCGATCCGGGATCTTCGGCAAGGTCCGAACGGACCTCGGCCCTCGACAAGGAGTCGCCGTCTCGCGGACCGATCCGATCCCAGAAATCCGCGTCCTCCGGCCCGGCCTTCGCTCGCCTGTCACCGCGTGCCTCCAGAGCGCGTACGCCTTCGATCTGTTCCTCCGCGACCCGGAGCTGGCGATGGAAACGCTCCAGCGCTTCCCGCTCGGTCGCGGGATCCGGATCCCCCAGAAGCGCCCCGACGGATCGCTTCAAAACGTCCTGAAGGACTTGCCGGTGATAGACCCCACTGCGCCCCGGTTCCTCAAAAACCTTCAAACGACCTTCCGTCTCGAGAAAAGTCCGGATCAACTCACGAACAAGGAGCGGCGTTCCGTCCTTGGCGATAAGCCCGCGAAGTCCGGCAAGGATCGCCGAACCCTCCGATCCCGCAAGGGCTTTTGAGAATTCCGAAATAAAAACCGAGGCCGGGGTTAGAGGAACCTTGGCCGGCGCCGCGACCGTCGTTTCGCGCTTTGAAGTCGGAGACAAAGGCACTCTGGGCGGTTCCCGCGAAAAAAAGCGTGGCCAGGCCCGCGTTTCCGCGCGCACATTTCTCCGCGGCTCCTTTTCGAGTTTCGCGCGGACATCGGCAGCAACCTCCCATCCTTTCCCCTGAACAAACTCAAGACGCGAAAAAGCCGTATCGGAAAGAACTCCGTTCGCCGCGCTTGGGATCTGAGCCAAGGTCAGTAGTTTGGAGACATCGGTCCCCGTCAAGCGGCCTTCGTCCTGAAGTTTCTTCAGCCCGGCGAGAAATGCCTCGATCTTGCGGCTAGAGGCGTTGCGGAAAATATCCTCCGGCATTTTCCCTTTCGAGATCTCATCCAGGAAACGCGTGTACTCACGGGTTTTCGTAATATTTCCGGCGACGGAAAAATCACGGATCAGATTGTCGCGCCAGTTCTTGACGATAGCCGCTTTCAGGTAAGGATCTTTATTTTCCACGGCCTCCAGCAAGCGGTCGCGTACATGGCGCAGGAACGCGTCACGGACCGAGATCCGGCCGAATTCTTTTTTCAGGGACCCTGCCCAGGAAAAACGGCCTTGCATGTGCTCGCTATAAAACGGTTTTTGCGAAAGCGCCCGGCCACGGGGCATGATGACCGCATAAGAAACGTGCTCTTTTTCAAGAAGGGCCGCGATCCCCTCCGTGTGAAATCCTCCCGCCACCAGCACGGCGTTCTTTTCTTTCCTGGCTTCGGCCAGGGTCCGTTCAAAGAGGATCTTTTCGCGCGCTTCGGCGTTCGCATAGAACTTCCGCGGGAGTTCCCAGAGTTCCTCACGGAGTTCGGGCCGATAAGCGGCGAATGTGTCGACAAGACGGCCCCAGGCTTTTCGCGTCAGGCATAACTTCGCGAAATCGTTCAAAAGGCGGAGGTCCTCGCTTTCACGGTCCAGTGCCTTTTCCCTTTCATCGCGGAAAAGTCCCCCCTTGGCCCTCGCGATCTCCTTTTCGAGCGTTTCAAAGAATCCAGGCCCCTGGAGTTCCCGCATCCGGGCCTCACGGCGGACCGCTTCCCGAAGCGGGACCGAAAGGGCGATCGGCATCTTTTCAGCCTGCATCCATATTTTTAATTGCCCGACGAGTTCCCGGACCGCGATGCGTGATGTTTGAAAATCCTGCCATGCCTGGTTGACTTTCCGGATCTTCGCGTTTTTTGCGGCGGAACCGGGAAGGGTTTCGAGATGCCCCTTGAGGGCCCGGACCCTCCCCTGCGCTTCGCGCTCCAGGGACGGCCGGCTCCGTTCCTGCTCGCGGATCGCATCGGCAAGAAGCTCCAAAGCGGGCCCCTGTTTTCCGTCCCGCGTTCCGGTGAGAAGGAGGATCAGTTCCGGAAATCGGGCCGGGTTTTCCTCAAAGGCCTCGACGGCACGATCGAGCTTCAGTAAGTCCGGGCCGTAGACCTTTTCTTTCTCCACCCGGTTCTTCTTCTGGAGTTTTTGGATCTCCGCAAGGCGTTCGGTTTCGCCCTCCTTCGCGAGCAGATAAAGGGCGAGCCCTTCTTCATAAAGATCCGCATCTTCGACGCCCTGATAATGGGTCCTGTTATTGGAAAAGACCGCCGCCTCGCTCGCCGCGCTCAGCTCGCCTCTTCGCTGATAATCCGCCATGACTTTTTTGAGGAGCCTGGCGTCCGGAAAACTCTTGAGGAATTCCGGTTCCAAGCGCGTCGAAGCCCCCTCGACCCCAACGCTCCGGATCCCATAACGCTTCCCCAGCAAGTCGAGGATCTTCGCGGTCTGGGCCTGGATAAGGGGCTCGTCATGCGCATCCTGGATCAGAAGCACTGTTTCTTTTCCGTCCTGGACCGATCTTTTTTCAACATAACCCAGTTCGGGCGGGAGCTTGAACTCCTGGATCTGGAGTTGGCCTGGAGGTCCAAGCGAGACCCCGCCCTGAACTTGAGTTAAAGGTTTTTCCGCGTAGAGCCTGGAAGGAAAAGCGAGAATGTCGGTGAATAGAAAGACGATGGCTGTGAGCAAGGCAGTGAACTGCCTTGCCCTGGAAAAAGTTCCAGATGAAAGATTAGATAGCACGTCGGCCAACTCCAGGTTAGCGACTTATCTAAATATTTATAAAAGATTAACACCTTATCTTGCAAATTCAATGGCACTAGCCTCTTTTTTTTGAAAAAAATGAGAATGACAAAAGGAAAAGAATTCAGACGATAGACCGCAGAAATACCCAACCTATAGCAGTCTTGATCACGGCACCTTTATCAAACACCGGAGGTTTGATGAGGTTCGACCGGTCGCGAGTTATTTTTCGTTCAGCGGGTTTCTTGGGAAAGCCAGCGAAGATAAGGGGCGTAGCCTTTGAGCGCTGGTATTGCGAGGATCTCGGGAACTTCGTAAGGATGGACCTTGACGATCAGGCGCTGGAGTTTTGCATAGTTCTTTTGGGGAGCTTTGATCAAAAGCAGGGATTCCCGCGCGCCTACGCGCTTCCCTTTCCAAAGATAGCGGGATCCGATACGCGGAACGATCGACACACAGGCGGCCAGACGGGCCTTGAGGATCTGGTCGGAAATGATCCGAGCGCTCTTTTCGCTCGGGGCGGTCGTGAGAACAAGGATACAGGCGGACACGGAACCGTGATCAACGGCGCGAAGAAGTGAACGAAGCCTGATATCCGGATTCGGGCGTCCCGAGCACGATATGACCTTCGCGAGCCAGCCATCCCAAACTCATGAGCAGAAGATCCCGCGGTTTTCGAACGGCCCGGACCAGTTCATCCAGCGTGGCGGTCCCATGCTTATCCAGGTAATGCCAAATATCGCCCGCGGCGATCCCGATTTCTGTGATCATAGCGCCCCTCTTTCTATGACAGCTTGTGGGAACTGAATTGCAGAAATACTATATCAAACGCTCCATGCATTGTCTAACATTTTATTGCTTTTCCTTGCAATTCGGCAAAATCTTCGCAAGAAAGCGGCCCGTATAAGACGCGGAACAACGCGCAACCGCTTCCGGAGTTCCCGCGCATACAAGTTCTCCGCCTTCGTTGCCGCCTTCCGGCCCCAGGTCGATCACATGGTCCGCGCACTTCACGACATCGAGATGATGCTCGATCACCAGCACGGTGTGCCCCTGGTCCCGGAGCTGGAACAGAGCCTTCATCAGATGGTCGACATCCGCGAAATGAAGCCCCGTCGTCGGCTCATCCAGAAGATAGAGCGTATGCTCTCCCGCCCGCCGGCTAAGCTCCGCGGCCAGTTTCACACGCTGCGCTTCGCCGCCAGAAAGCGTGGTCGAGGACTGCCCGAGCTTGAGATAGCCGAGCCCGATCCGGTTCATCAGATCGAGCTTCTCGCAGATCAGAGGACGTCCCTCGAAGAACTCTAAAGCTTCCTCGACCGAAAGATCGAGCACTTCAACGATCGTTTTCCCCCGGTAGCGGACCTCCAGTGTCGCGTCGTTGTAGCGTTTCCCGCGGCAATGCTCGCAGGGCACATGGACGTCCGGAAGAAAACTCATCTCGAGCTTCTGCTCACCTTCGCCGCGGCAATGCTCACATCGTCCGCCTTTCAGATTGAAGCTGAAACGCGCGGCCGAATAATTCCGCAGTTTGGATTCCCGGAGTTCGCTGAAAAGACGGCGGATCGGTCCGAAAAGATCGACATAGGTCGCCGGGATCGAGCGCGGCGTGCGGCCGATCGGCGCCTGATCGATCTCGATCACTTTCTTGACCGCCTCCGCCCCTCGCAGCGCCTGGAACTTCCCGACACGGTAATTCGTCCGCCAGATCCTGTTGTGAAGCTCTTTATAAAGCGTATCGTGGACGAGCGTGCTCTTGCCCGAGCCCGAAACCCCGGTCACGCAGACGAAAAGCCCCAGCGGGATCGTGACCTCCAGCCCCTTGAGATTATGCTCGCGGCATCCCGTCAGCCGGAGCATCCGGCGAGGATCCGGCCGTTTGCGTTCGGCGGGGACCGCAATGAACTCGCGCCCCGAAAGGAACTGCGCCGTCCGGGACCGCTCCGTTTGTCTCATGAAATCCCCGGGCTCCCCGAACGCCACCACCTCCCCGCCCACTCTTCCGGCCCCCGGACCGAGATCGATCAAATGATCGGCCCGCCGCATGGTCTCTTCATCGTGTTCGACGACCAGCACCGTGTTCTTCATATCGCGCAGACGCAAGAGCGCGTCGAGGAGCTTCCCGTTATCCCTCGGATGAAGCCCGATGCTCGGTTCGTCGAGGACATAGAGCACCCCGGTCAGGCCGGTGCCGATCTGCGCGGCCAGGCGGATACGCTGGATCTCGCCGCCGGCCAGCGAAGCCACCGAACGGTCCAGGGTCAGATAGCCGAGGCCGATCTCGAGAAGGAAACCGAGCCGCTCGCGGATCTCCCGCAAAAGCGGAGTGGTGATCTTGCGGTCCCGTTCCGGGAATCCCAGCGTTTCGAAAAAGGCGGCCGCCCCGGTCACCGTCATGGCGGTGACCTCCACGATGTTCTTGCCCGCGATCCTGACCGAGAGGCTTTCTTTTTTCAGGCGTTTCCCGCCGCATTCCGAACAGAGATCCTCGCTCAGGAATTTTCGGATCTTCCGGCGCATCTCCTCGGAAGAGGTCTCGTGAAAAAACCTTTGCAATTCCTCGATCAGACCGTCGACATCCTCGCCTCCCCAGAAGAACGCCTCTCGAGCCTCTTCGGGCCACGCCGAAAAGGGCGCGTTCCATTCTAAATGGAATTTTTGCGTGATTTCGTAAAGAAGATCCTCGATGAAATATTTGTTGAACGAGAAAAAAAGCTCTTCATTGAGCCCGCCGCTCATCAGCGGCCGAGACGGGTCCTTGATCACGCGCCGGACCGAGATCTGCGGCAGAACGCCCAGGCCCTTACAACGGGGACAAGCCCCGTAGGGGCTATTGAACGAGAACAGGTTCGGCGCCAGCTGCGACCGGAGTTTTCCTCCCTCGCGAAATTCCCTCACCGCATAGAAAAGAAGGCCGGTCCCTTCGCCCCCGGGTTCCCCAAAAGCGACTCGTCCCTCTCCCTGTTCCGCGGCCTGCCCGATGGCGCGCTTGATCTCTTCGGAGCTCCCGGGAGAGATCTTGAGATGATCGATCAGAAGCTCGATATCATGGCGTTGGTGCTTGCGGAGCTTGAGCTTGGGCTCAAGGCGCACAATCCGCCCGTCGATCCGCGCCCGGGCAAATCCTTTTTTGAGAAGCGTTTCGAACATTTCCCGAAATTCACCCTTCCGCCCCCGAACGAGCGGCGCAAAGACCTGGAGTTCTTTGCCCCGGAACTTCTCGAGGACCTCGTCCAGGATCTCTTCGGCCGGCCTCGGGACCATACCGCCCCGGGCATCCGCTTCGGGGACGCCGGCTTTGGCGAAGAGGAGCCGGAGATAATCGTAGATCTCGGTGACGGTCGCAAGCGTCGAGCGCGGGTTATGGCTCGCGGCACCTTGACGGATCGCCAGCGTCGGCGAAAGTCCCGTGATCGAATCCACTTCCGGCTTTTTCATTTTTTCAAGGAATTGACGCGCGTAAGACGAAAGACTTTCGAGATAACGCCGCTGGCCTTCGGCGTAGATCGTGTCGAAAGCAAGGGAGGATTTTCCGGATCCCGAAAGCCCCGTGATGACCACGAAACGATTCCTCGGGATCTCGAGGCTGATATTCTTCAGATTATTTTCGCGGGCCCCGCGGATCTGGATCGAGAAAGCGTTCATGTCCCGATGCAAAGGGGCGAAAAGATCTTCCTCAGGGTCGCGATCGTGGAATAAATGGTCTGGGCGCTGGTGCGCGGGTTGAAACGGGACGGGACATTGCAGATCTTGAACTCCATCCGGCCGCTTTTCCCCTGGACCATGACCGCGTGCTGGTTCCGACGGTAGGCCCGAGAAGTCCAGACCTCCACTTTCGTCTTGTCCGGGCCGATCCCCGCAAGGCTGAGGATGGCGGCCACGTTCACGTTCTGCGGAAAAACCTGAGCGGCTTCGCGCGCGGACCCCCGGAAAACACAGCGTTTCTCGTCGCCCCGAAGGTTCGGGAACTTCCTCGTTCTGAAATACGGGGCCGCTTTCAGCCCCTCGGGCGGCTTCTTCATGATCAGCTGGGCTTTCGTGATCCCCGCCTCGCGCGCCCCGAGCACGCCGTCGATCCCGGCAAGGGCCCCGGAGGGGATCCACAATTTTCCGCGGGAGCGCAGAAGACGGCGCATGCTTTCGACATGTTCGAGAAGCCCCGCGACGCTGAGGATCATCACCTGCTTGCCTTTGGCAAGGCTTTTACGCGCGATGTCCCAGGAGATCGAAGCGCTTGCGGCTTCGATCACAAGATCGGAGCGTTCGATCAAACGGTCCAGGGGGACCAGTTTCACTTTGGAATTCTTCTGGGCGAGCAAGACCGCGGTCTTTTTGGGATTGTTCTCGCAAAGGTAACGCGCCTCGGCAAGATGAGAAAAATCTTCCTGGATCGACTTTAGGATCGCGGAACCGATCACGCCGTACCCGATAATGCCGACTTTCAACCGTTTCATAGCCTGAAAACTCCAGCGGCGTCAGGGCCGCCTGTCTAGACTCTCTGGTTACGCTCGTTGACCTTGACGATCTTCGGCACATGCTGCCGGGCCTCTTCATCGCTCATCACGCCGAAGGCCATAATAATGACGAGATCCCCTTTCTTGCCATGCTGGGCCGCCCCGCCGTTCAGGCAAATATCCCCGCTCCCCGGATCCCCCGCGATCGCATAACTCTCGATCCGGCTGCCGTTGGAGAGGTTCGCGATCAGGACTTTTTCTCCGGGCAGGATATTGGCCGCCTCCAGCAGCTGGCCGTCGATCGTAATGCTGCCTTCATAATGGATCTGCGCGTCCGTTACCCGCGCCCGATGGATCTTGCCGATAAGCATTTGTCGCTGCATGGATCACTCCTTGAGGTTTTTTATTATAACATTATCGATCAACCTTGTCCCTCCGACATAACAGGCGGTCAACAGGACCATCCCGTTCCGCGGCCGGCTGAGCGGACGCAGATCCTCGCCATCGACCGCCTCGAAATAATCGATCTGGTCGACCGGACCCCGCAGCGCCTTCAGGGCTTCCCGCCGGACCTTCCCAAGGTCCTTCTCTCCGGCCAAGATCTTCTCGCGGGCATTCTTCAATTCCTGGAAGATCGCAAGCGCCCGGGCCCGTTCCGTCGATTTCAAATAACGGTTCCGCGAACTGATCGCAAGGCCGTCCTTGTCCCGGACGATCGGGCAAAGGCAGAAATCGACCGGAAGATCGAGATCGCGGATCATACGCCGGAGGAGGACGGATTGCTGATAATCCTTGGCCCCGAAATAGGCCCGGTGCGGAAGCACGATCGCAAGCAGTTTACAGACCACGGTCACGACCCCTTTGAAATGCCCGGGACGGGATTTTCCGCACAGCACCGAAAAAAGATGACGGCCGTCCGCCTCCGGTTTGAATCCGATCTCGGTCCGAAACCCCTCCGGGTACATCGCCCCCGGCGCCGGCATGAAAAGATAATCGACTTTTTCACGCCGCAGGATATCCCGGTCTTCGGCGATCGGCCGCGGATACCGTTCATAATCCTCGTTCGGCCCGAACTGGGTCGGATTGACGAAGATACTGACCACCACGCGGCGGTTCTCGCTTCGCGCGCGGCGGATGAGCGCCACATGCCCCTCGTGCAGCGCCCCCATGGTCGGAACAAAACCGATCCTCTCGCCTTGACGGCGAAGGCGAAGCATTTCAGCCTGACATTTTTGCGGATTCCGTATTTCGTTCACGCAAACCCTCCCAAAGCGTACGCACCGTGCATTGTAAGACCGGATGGACCCACTCCGGGGCTAATTCGACCAAAGGCTCGAGGACAAAGAGGCGCTCATGGAGCCTCGGATGCGGGACCTCGATCCCCGGCGTCCGGAGGATCCTGTCCCCGAAAAAAAGAAGGTCTAGATCGAGGGTCCTCGGCCCGTTCTTTTCCTCGCGGACCCGGCCGAACGCGGTTTCGATCTCGAGCAGGATCTTCATCAAGGCTTCAGGGGCAAGCGTTGTCTCGGCCCGCCAAACCGCATTCAGAAATTTCCCCTGCGGAATCCGGCTGACCGGATCCGTCTCACGCACCGCCGAACTCACAAGCCCGCGGATCCCCGCGCGGGCGGCAAGCGCCCCCCTCGCGTCCTGGATCTGCGCTTGGCGGTCGCCGAGATTCGAACCGACACCGATAAAAATGACCGAAGGTTTCATGGGGATTGGCTGCCTGAGGATGCGTGTTGTGTTTATGATCGGGAGCGGATCCCGCCCCGGCTCTTTTCGATCCGCTCAACGGCCCGCTTTAGATCATGGTCGGGGACCGTCAACGAGATCCTGAAATAACCTTCGCCGTTCGCTCCGAAACCGCTTCCCGGCGTCACGACAATATAGAGGTCTTCAAGGAACCGCAATGCCAATTCCGCGGACGTATAACCGGCCGGCACCGGGATCCAGCAATAGAAGGTCGCCTTAGGCGGTTCGATCTTCCACCCGAGCCCGTTCAGTGCCCCAATCAGAAGGTCCCGGCGCGCCCGGTAGATCCCGAGATGCTCTTTCAAGGCCTCTTCGCCTTTTTCAAGCGCCGCTTTAGCGGCCCACTGGACGGCACGGAAGATCCCGGAATCAATGTTCGATTTGACCTTGCCCAAGAGCGAGATCCATTGGGCGCTTCCGACCGCAAAACCCACGCGCCAGCCGGTCATATGATAGGTCTTGGAAAGCGAATGGAACTCCACGCAATGTTCTTTGGCTCCGGGCGTCTGCAGAAAACTCGGGGCGCGGTATCCGTCGTAGGTCACTTCGTTGTAAGCGGCGTCGTGAAGGACGACCAGACGGTTCTTGACCGCGAAATCGAGAGCCTGCGCAAAAAAATCCGGCGTCGCGGTCGCCGCCGTCGGGTTGTTCGGATAATTGAGATAAAGCAGTTTGGCCCTGCGCAGGAGCGCGGCCGGGATCTGCGCAAGGTCGGGGAGATAGTCGTTCGATTCCAAGAGCGGCATCGAATGGACCTCACCCCCCGCGAACCATGTCCCCGAACGGTACGGTGGATAGCACGGGTCCGGGACCAGGGACACATCCCCCGTGTTCAAGATCGCGAGAGGAAAATGCGCGATCCCTTCTTTGGACCCGATCAAGGGCAGGATCTCTTTTTCCGGGTCCAGTTTGACCTGGTAGCGACGCTCGAACCAGCGCGCGATCGTCTGCCGGAGTTCCGGCATCCCGGCATCCAGCGCGTAGCGATGGTTCACCGGATCCTGGGCCGCTTCCGCAAGCGCGTCGATAATGAACTTCGGGGTCGGCAGGTCGGGATCGCCGACCCCGAGATCGATCACGTCTTTTCCGTGCGCCTGGAGTTCGCGTTTTTTCTTGTCGATCTCGGCAAAAAGGTACGGCGGGAGTTTTCCGAGCCGGGCTGCGGCGTCGGGGCCCTGGGAAGCGCCTGGATCATGGTTGAAGAACTTCATGGGAGTGCGGAATTATAGCAAACCCCTTGGGCCTTGAAAACGGGAAATTCCCGCCGACGGCGAGAGGATCGGGGCCTGCGGACCGGAAGGACGGAGCCGGTTTTTCCCTGTGGAGAAACTACGAGTTACTAAAACGGAAGGCCGGATCGATCAGGCTGAGCTCGTAGGCTTTCAGCTTTAATTCGTCATGGATCCAGGCAATACGGGTCTTTCGGTAGAGGGAATAGACGTCGAGAAACTCATCCATTTTCTTCCGGAAGGCCTCGCCTTGCCCTGCGCCTTCCCTGGATTCTGCTTCTACGACCATGATCTTCATCGCAAGCCGGTCCTTCTTGTGTTAAAAAGCCCCCGAAAAGATGCGCCGGAGATTGAACCTCGGTTGTTCGGTCATGATCTCGCTCAGAAGCGTTAAACACTCCTGCTGCATCTGACCGTCCCGCGTCGTATTCCAGCGGGAATAAAGACGGAGAAGCCGTCTGGCTTTGCTTTGCAAACTCTTACCGCTGCGTTTCATAACCGACCTCCTGCTGTAATTTCTGGAACGGGAAATGAAAACCGGGGTCCAAGTATTCCAACTCCCTGGCGACCCGGGAAAGATCCGCCCGCAAAGACGGCTGATGGGTCTTGAGCCATGCGCTGTAAAGGTCGAGGAACTGGTCCATCTTGACGCCCCGCATGGAGACGGATTCATAAGAGCGAAGATCCCGCAGGAAGGACCGGAAAACATTGTCTTTGAAATCCTCGATATAGCGGAAATAATCCGTCCTCACTTTCTTAAGCAAGCGCTGGTAGTATTCGAAATTCATCCCGAGCCTCCGCAGGACATCCCCCACCATTTGTGTTTCGTGATAGATCTTCTGGTGATAGACCGCGGCCTGATCGTAATAAAGTTTCGCGAGTTCCCGGCGGGCACGGCCCGAATGCTGAAAGTAAAGCGGGTTCTTCCCGTTGCCGGACGTTTCGAAGACCGTATGCCTCACCAGCAGATGGTCGGCGTTCACTTTAAAGAGGAAATAACGGGTCGTAAGGTCGCCGGCCTGATTGACCTTGGCCATGAGGGTGCCGGCATCGCCCGCAAGGTACGGCTCGGCGAGATCGTGATATTCGGGAAGCGCCATGGAGAAAAGCAAATGCGCGAGGTAGACATAGACCTCTTCGCCGCAAGGGTCCTTCTCATCTCTTGGGTCCTGCTCCCGGTGTTTCAGGAGCACGCCGAGGAGATACTGGATAGACGAATCTCTCTCCTCCTTGGAAACTTCGAAATAAAGGTAGTTACTTTCCATGGTTAAACCGTTTCTTGGTCTTTTTAAACTGTTTTATATATTCTCTCGCTTCTATAAAAAAAGCTATCACGCTCATTCATGTTTGTCAAATAAATGGCAATAAATAATATCTATATATTATTTAACTCTATTTGGTACAACGAGTTGTGATCCGAAGGATCTTTGGAGGACAACGCCGAATATCGGTTATTAAAGCCTCGGGAAGTCTTGCGCCATTCCGATTAGCTATGCCTTTCTGTCATCCCGAGCAAGTCCCGCCACAGGCGGGATGAGTCGAGGGATCCTTGATGAAGATTCTCCGCCACAACCCATTCGGCGGACCCGCTTGAGCTTTGTAGCGGGCTCGGCTACTTCACTTGGGCCGATCGCTCGGAATGACAAAAAGAAACTGACGTAGCATTACGTTATTCGGTACGCCAATTCGGACGACAGGAGGAGAAAAGAAACTAGCGGGGAGGTTTGGAAACAAGCGATGCGGCTTGCAAAAACTGGCGCGTGCCGAGCTCATAGCCGACCCGGAATCGGAGAAAAAGCGTCATGAGTTTTTCGATCTCCCGGTTCGTTTGATCGGGAAGAGGATACCGCAGGGCCTCCTCGATCGGATGCGCATGGTAATAACGCAAAGTTTCAAGGACCTCTTGCCCCAGCGGCCTGGCATCTTCGTGCCCCTTGGCGCAGGAGCGGCAAAGGACCGATCCTTCGCGGACCGAGAAAAAACCCTCCCGAAAATCCCCGGTTCCGCATTCCAGGCACGCTCCGAGGTGAGGGATCCAGCCGATCTCCCCCAACAGTTTGACCTCGAACAGCCGGGAGAGCTTTTCGATCGGGACGGCCGGAAGGAACCGGAAAGCGAATCCGAGCAGCTCATAAACGCCGGGATGAGGGTCATGGAGCTCGCAGACCTGATCGGCCAAGTCGGAAAAATAACAGGCATGCGCGATCGTCTCGAAATTCCGGCGAAGCGCGTCGTGGGTGCGAAGGACCGAGGCCTCCGAGACCAAATGGAGTTCCGAGCGGGTCTTTTCGTAAAAAACGATCTCGAGGGCGGTAAAAAGTTCAAAAAGCGCACCGCGCGCTTCCCGTTCACGGCGCACGCCCTTGGCGATCCCTTTCAGCTTCCCGAATTCTTTCGTAAAGAAGGTCACGATCAGGGAACTCGAGCGCAGGGTCTGCGTTTTCAGCACCAGGGCTTCCGCTTTCTGAATGGCCATTGTCCTTATATCCTTGGACCCAGCGGAAAAAAACGCCTCGAGAATTTGCGCTGTTTGCGCTGCATCATCGCCGCTCCGGGACGCGTCTGGTCTTCGTGCCCGATCAAATGCAGGATCCCGTGGCACAGATACAGGCAGAGTTCATAGCGATAAGTCGTCCCGTGAATCTTGGCCTTCCGTTTTGCCGTCTCCGCTGAAATCACGATATCCCCGAGAAAAGGCTCCCGTTTCACCGGACGCTTCGAAGCCCCGAAGGCCATCACGTCTGTCGACCGGTCATGCCGCAGGTATTTGCGGTTCAAGCGGCGAATGACACGATCCTTCGTCAGATAGAGGCTCAGCGATGAACGGTCATAGCCCAGGCTTTTCAGGATCCTTGCGGCAAGCCGCTTGAGCCGGCCTAACGAAATAGGAAGCCCGCGAAGGTCGGACCGGATTTCGATCGAGGATCGTCTTCGCGGAGGCTTTTTCATCAGGGGCGGACCCGGAATTTCGAGAACTGGTTCGAACCGAACAGGTCCGGCTTGGCGTCGGTGGAAGCCGCTTCGGGATAACGGATCCGCGTATGGAGGATCGCATTCAGGTTCTGCACGAAACTCTCCTGGATCTTGTGAAGCTCGCGGAGCGTCAGGTTGCATTCGTCCAACTGGCCGTCGATGAACTTGTCGTTGATGATCTTGCGCACCAGCTGGCGGATCGTCTCGGGGGTCGTTTCGGGCAAAGACCGTGAAGCGGCTTCGACCGAATCGGCCAACAGCACCACGGCGGTCTCCCGCTTCTGCGGTTTAGGCCCCGGATAACGAAACCCGGCGATATCGATCGCCTGGCCGGGCGGCGCTTGGTCCACGGCCTTGCGGTAGAAATAATAGATCACGCCGGTCCCCTGGTGCTCGGGGATAAAATCCAGGATCGGCCTTCGCAGCTTGTGCTTCTTGCCAAGTTCGAACCCATCGGGGATATGATTCATAATGATCAAGCAGCTCATCGTCGGCGTCAGTTTCTCATGGACCGCAGCCGCGCGTTTCGGATCGTTCTCGGTGAAAAACTCGGCACGGGCGATCTTGCCGATATCGTGGAAATAGGACCCGACCCGGGCCAAGAGAGGGTTCGCGCCGATCGCTTCGCAGGCCGCTTCGGAAAGCGAACTTACCACCAGGCTATGATGGTAAGTCCCCGGCGCTTCGACCATCATCCGGCGAAGCAGCGGATGATTGAGATCGGAGAACTCCAGGAGCGATACATCGGTCACGAGATCGAAGAAACTTTCAAACACCGGCAGCAAGAGGAACGCAAGCGGCATCGTGATCAGAAAACCATTCGCAAGTCCCTGGACCCCGAACGACAGTGCCTCGCGCATCGTATATCCCTCAAGGACCTTGAACCCGAAGATCACGCTCAGATACGACAGACCGATCGCCAGGCCCACTTTGAGGAAGTCGATCCGCTTGCGGACCTTGGTCGCCGCCAAGACCCCGGCCGACGATGCAACGATGCTCCCGAAGAGCACGGGGGTCAGAAAACCGTAGAGAGGACCGCTCAAAAGCGACGCCATCACCCCGACGGCAAGCCCGACCCGGGAATGGATCAAAAGGGCGACGAGAAGCGCACTCAACGGGATCGGCAGCAGGTAGACCATATAATCCGGCCAAAAGGTCAACGCTTTGATCAGGACCAGATTGAGGACGAGAATGCTGTGCAAAAGCAGGATCATTTTGAGCGACAACAGGATCTTGCGGTCGAGAAAGACCGTATAGAAAAAAAGCAGAAGATAGACCAGGAAAGTCAATACCGCGATCGCAAGCATTTTGTAAAAAACCTCCTGACGCATCATGGCCTTCTGAATACGCGCCAGGCGGTCTTTCTCATCGCCGGTCAGGATCATTCCCCTTTGGATGATGAGCTCGTTCTTTTTGATCGTCTCCTGGACCGGCGGGACAGCTTCCATGGCCCTCTGGCGTCTCTGCCGCGTCTCTTCCCCATCAAGTTGCAAATTAGCCGCAAGCCCTTTGTCGAAAAGCTCGAGCACAGCCTGCTGCTCTTTGCGGAAACGGCTCAGGGGGGTTTTCACCGCATTGGCTGCTTCGGCAAGGAGCTTTTCACGCGCCGGAAGATCGGCCAGCCGAACGACGGATTCCTTTCCATCGCGGACCATGGTCAACATTTCATACCCCTGGGCCTGCCATGCGGTTCTCTGCTCGGAAGTGACCCGCGGCTCCCCGGCAAAGCGTTCATTGAGGGATTCAAGCTGTTTGCGGACTTCCTCAAGCTGTCCTTCGCGAAGAAGGTTTTCCTGAACTTCGGATGAGAGATCGAACGGAAACACGACCTCCGTCGCCGGGGACACGCCCAAAGCCTCGGCGCGTTCTTTCCGGTATGCGGTCAACCGATCGAAAAGACCACGGATCTCTTTACGGAACCGCTCGGTCTCGGCCAGGTCCAAACGAACGACCGCAGGGATCTGGCGGGCCGCTTCGCGCCGAAGACTTTCTGTCTCTGGCTCGTTCGTATAGGTTAGATTCAGGGGAGAGAAGAAACTGCGCGGCGCGGGCTCGCCGATCTGGAAATCGATCACCTCGAAGCCGGAAGGCTTCTCAAAACCCAGGCAGAAGAGCGCAAGACCGAACGAAACCGCAAAAACCGCCAGCCGCGGGCTCCAGAACCGGAATCCCCCGCCCGCCTTGGGGCGGGTTTTATTTCCCGTTGTCTTTGTTTTCGTATTTGTCATAGGCATGGATGATCTTCATCACCAGCGGATGGCGGACCACATCGCCCTGTTCGAAATAGACGAACTCGATGCCCGGGATCTTGTCCAAAATGGTCTGAGCCTCGACCAGGCCGGATTTCTTTCCGCCAGGCAGATCGATCTGGGTGACGTCGCCCGTCACGACGGCTTTGGCGGACTCACCAAGGCGCGTCAGCAGCATTTTCATCTGCGCATGCGTGCAGTTCTGCGCCTCATCCATGATGATGAAGCTATCATTGATGGTCCGGCCGCGCATATAAGCGAGCGGCGCGATCTCGATCAACCCCCGCTCGAGGTATTTGTTCGCGTCCTCATACTCCATCATGTCGTACAACGCATCATACAAGGGACGCAGGTAGGGATTGATCTTGTCATAAAGATCACCGGGAAGATACCCGAGACTTTCCCCGGCCTCCACGGCCGGCCGGGTCAGAACGATGCGCGAGACCTTTTTCTTCTTGAGGAAATCTACGGCACAAGCCATGGCCAGGTAGGTTTTCCCCGTTCCGGCCGGCCCGACACTGATCACCACATCGTTCGCATGGATCGCTTCCAGATACGCATCCTGATTCTTGCTGCGGGCTTTGATAATTTTCCCGCGGTGAAAAAAACTGTATTTCCCCTGATAATCCGAACGGACCGCGTTTTTCTTGGAGACCGCGCCGTCGGCGCCACGCGCGGAATGGGACTGCCGGTATTCGGAAAGCCGCTGGGTAAAATAGCGGTGCGCATCCTCCACCCCTTGCTTGTCCCCTGCGATCTTCAGCCGGTGGTTTCGCGCCGAGACCCGCACGTGATATTCCTTTTCGGCGAACCGGAGATTCTCGTCCAGATTCCCGTATAACATGACCGCTTCTTCGTTTGAATTCAACCGGATCGATTTTTCCGCCACAAAAGCCTCCGTCGGTCAGTTTTTTTTGATGCTGATCTGAAGTTCTTTAAGCTGTCCCGCGCCAACCTCGGAAGGGGCTTCCGTCATGAGGCAGGTCCCCTTTTGCGTTTTCGGAAACGCGATGACCTCGCGGATCGACGGCCGTTTCAGGAACATCGTGACCAGGCGGTCGAGGCCGATCGCCAGGCCCCCGTGCGGCGGCGCGCCATAGGTCAGAGCCATTAAAAGGAATCCGAATTTGTTCTTCGCTTCTTCTTCCCCGATATTCAGGGCCTGGAAAAGCTTCTGCTGGACCTCCTGCCGGTGGTTGCGGATGCTTCCGCCTCCGATCTCCGTCCCGTTGAGGACAAGATCATAGGCGCGCGCGCGGACCTTGCCCGGATCGGAATCCAGCAGCGGGATATCTTCGGGACGCGGCGCGGTGAACGGATGATGCATGGCATCCCATCGTTTTTCCTCCTCGTTCCATTCCAGCAGCGGAAAATCCACGACCCAAAGAACGCGCATTTCCTCTTCGGGGATCAGCTTGTAGGTTTGGGCCAAATGAAGCCTTAACGCCCCGAGGGCCTTGGCCGAGACCGCGGCCGAACTCGCCACCAGAAAAATGATATCGCCGGCAGTCGCTTCAAAACTTTTGAACACCTCCGCGATCTTTTCGGGAGAAAAGAACTTGCTGATCGGCGATTCCGCCTTGCCTCCGTCAACGACCTTGAGCCATGCAAGCCCATGGGCGCCGAAATCCTTGATCCAAAGCACGAGATCGTCGAAATTCTTCCGTGAAAGCTCGGCGCCTCGTGGAGGCCGGAAACAGATCCCGCGGACCTTACCTCCGCCCGCCAGCACCTGGTCGAACACTTTGAACCCGCTCGCGGAAAAAATCGCCGAAAGATCGCGCAACTCCATCGCAAAACGCAGATCCGGCTTGTCGGTGCCGTAGCGGTCCATCGCTTCCTGGTAGCTCATGCGCGGGAACGGTTTGGAAAGTTTTTGATCCAGGACCTTCTCGGCAAGCTCCGCGACCAGGCCTTCCACGACGGCCATGACATCGTTCTCCTCCACAAAAGACATTTCCATATCGATCTGGGTATGTTCCGGCTGCCGGTCGGAGCGGAGGTCCTCATCACGGAAACAGCGGGCCAGCTGATAATAACGGTCATAACCGGCGACCATCAGCAGCTGTTTGAAAAGCTGCGGCGACTGGGGCAGCGCGTAAAAGGACCCCGGAGTCAGCCGGGACGGAACGAGAAAATCCCGGGCGCCTTCCGGCGTACTCCGCGTCAGGTACGGCGTTTCGATCTCGAGGAACCCTAGCCGGTCAAGATGATCACGGACCAGTTTCGAAACGCGGTGCCGGACCGTCAAGCTTTCCACCATATCCTTGCGCCGGAGATCGAGGAAACGGTATTTGAGCCGGATCTCTTCGCCCACGTCCCGGTCGCCGATCTCGAAAGGCGGGGTCGGACAGCCGTTCAGGATCTCGACTTGTTCGGCCGCGACCTCGATCTCCCCGGTCACAAGTTTCGGATTCGCGGTCCCGGCCGGACGGCGGCGGACCTTGCCGATGACCTGCAATACGAACTCGGGACGGATCTGCTCGGCGATCTTCAGAAGTTCCGGGCTCAGTTCGGTATTGAACACGACCTGGGTCACTCCCCACCGGTCGCGCAGATCGATGAAGATAAGGTTCCCGTGATCGCGGCGGGTATCCACCCAGCCCGCCAGGGTCACCTGCCGATCGATCGATTTGGTGTTGAGTTCACCGCAATTGGACGTCCGCATCATAAAAGTTCCGTCTCTTTCTTTAAGGAAGGCCGAGGCAAGCGCGATCGATCCCGTCTTCCGCGACGAATCGCTGCTCCCGTTTGGCCATGTCTTTGAGAGTAACCCCACGTTGATGAAGTTCTTCAGGACCGAGAATAAGGACATAATCGGCGCCGGCCTGATTAGCCCTTTTCAGATGGTCGGCAAGCTTGGAAAGAGGCTCCACCGGGGCCACCTCGAGCCCGGCTCCCGCGAGGCGTATCGCGATCCCTCGGGCCTTCTCTGCTTCTGGCGAATGAAAACTTTCGGCGATGGGCGCGATGTAGAAACAGCGCCCCGGCCCTCCCTTTTGTCCCGCATGCAAAAGCGCCGTCAATAACCGTTCGATCCCAATACTGAATCCCGTGCACGGAGCGCCAGGGCCTCCGAGTTCCTGATAAAGATGATCGTAGCGGCCGCCTCCGGAAACGGCATCCTGCGCCCCGAGTCCCTCCAAAGCGATCTCGAACACAAGCCCGGTGTAATAATCAAGCCCTCGCACAAGACGCCGGTCGATCTCGAACGGAATCCCGAGCATTTTAAGACGTCCTAAGACTTCCGAAAAATCGGGACTGACCGGCGCTATGTTTTCCCAGGGAACTTCCGCCGCAATCGCACGCACGCGTTCGACCTTGCTGTCGAAGATCCTCAGGACATTGCGGTCGAGGCGGTATTTCGAATCTTCGTCGAGTTCGTTCTGGCGCTTACGGAAAAAATCGCGCAAAAAAGCGCGCACCTGTTCCCCCTTGGAGCCGCTCATAAGGCTGAGGTCGTTCAGACGCAGCCGGATGTTCGAAAGTCCAAGCGACAGGAGGAATTCATAATTCACGCGGAGGATTCTGAGATCGGTCTCCGGCCCCTTCTGGTTGATCAGCTCGGCCCCGATCTGATGGAACTGACGCTTGCGACCCGCTTGCGGCCTTTCGGCGCGGAACATTGGGCCAAGGTAGTAAAGTGAAAGGGATTTCGCGGTCTTTAAAAGACCGTGCTGGATCACGGCACGGGCGACGGAGGCCGTCATCTCAGGCCGGAGCGTCATTTGTCGTTCGCCCCGGTCTTGGAAGGTATACATTTCTTTATGGACGATATCGGTCGTCTCCCCAATCGAGCGGGTAAAAAGCTCGGTCGGCTCCAAAACGGGAGTGCGGATCTCCTGAAATCCCCAAGCCGAAAGGAATCTTCTGGCCTGTTTTTCCACCCGTTGCCAGGAAAGGATCTCGGACGGAAGGATGTCGTCCATGCCGGGAAAAGACTGGTATTTTTTGGTCATAATTAATCTAAGGGCTCAGGCCGATAAATAAATGATTTACAACCCCGGCCCAAGGACTTGCCGGGATTGAGAGAATCATATCATAGAGCCCCTAGGGCCGCAATGTCAGGGAACAGGCCGTTCTCCTGTTCCCGGAAAGCGTTCGATGTCCCCGAAAAGAAGCAATTATCGGCGTAAAAAGTTCCGCTGGAAACCCGAGTTGGACCTTTCGATCAAGCTGAAACCCGCCGTCAAAAAACGGTTTTCAAGGTTCTCCTGGATTTTCAAAGGCGCCTTGATCGTTGCCGCAATCCTGATCATCGGCCATTTCGCACAGCCTTTTTTCTCAAAGATCCGACCTCAAAAGGTCGAAAAAACAGCGGCTCCGGCCCCCAAGCCCGTGCCCAGCAAGGCCCCGGAAATCCCGTCCGTTCCGAAACCCGTAGTCGTCCCCGTGGAACGTCCCGAGCCGATCCCTCTTCCGCCGCTTCCAGAGCCTGAGATCGATTACGCACGAGTCGCACGGAAAGCGAGGCCCCTTCCCGCCGACAAACCGCTCATTATGATCGTGATCGATGATATCGGTTACAACCGCCGCAACGAAGACCTGATCCGGGGACTAGGCCGTGAGATCACCTATGCCATCCTGCCGAATCTCCCGCAATCCGGCTATTTCGGAGAACTCAGCCGCAAAACAGGCGCGGATGTGATCCTGCATCAGCCGCTTGAGGCCCAGGACGGAACCATCCCCGGCCCCGGCCTTATCACGGAGCGCATGGAGCCCGATCACATGCGGTCCGTTCTTGACCGGAATCTGAGATCGGTCGTCCGTCCCTTAGGCGTGAACAATCACATGGGGTCGCAGGGAACCCAAAATCACGAACTGATGCGTACCTTGCTCTCCGAACTCAAAAAGAGGAATATGTTCTTTCTCGACAGTTACACGACCCCGCGCAGCGTGGCCGGCTCGATCGCCCGGGACTTGAGCGTCCCTTTTGTTCAGCGCGGGATTTTTCTCGACAATGAGGATGATCCCGAGGCGATCCGAAGACAACTCGAAAAACTGGCCGCCGAAGCGCGCGCGAAGGGTCATGCGATCGGGATCGGGCACGACCGGACAACGACCTTGAGGACTTTGGCCGAAGAGATCCCTTTGCTCAAAGAGGCGGGATTTGAGTTGGTCCCGCTTTATGATTTCGTTGAGCATCAAAAAAAATACGGCTAGGTCCCCTTGGCAAACCCCCGGGGTTTGAAGAAGGTCATTCTCCGGCGATTTTCAGGGTTTCATACACAAAGATCTGGGTATCCGTCAGATGAGCGGCCGGGATCCCGGCCTTTTCAAGCGCGCAGTAGCGGAAGAAATCTTCCTTATCCCATCCCTGCTCCACCGCCACTTCCGGCAAATAGGTTCCGCTGTACGGCCCGTATTTCACGTAGATCCCGTGCCGGCCGACTTCGATCTCCTGCCAGGAGCGGACCGGCCGGAACGGGGTCAGGATAGAAAGTTCGATCCGGAGATGGGGAAACTCTTTTTGACCGACCGGAGGAAAACGCGGGTCCGAAAAGGCCGCCGCAACCGCCATTTCACGGACCTGATCGGCCAGAAGGGCCTCCGCGTCGAAGGTCCCGATACAACCCCGGAGCCTGCCGTCCTTTTTCAGCGTCACAAAACATCCGCCCCGGCGGCCGGCAAGCCCCGGCGGGACCGAAGGGCCTTCGTGCGCCTGCCCGAGCCGGCGTCCGATCGCCTCTCGCGCCAGCGCAAGAAGAACGGTTTGCTCACTCGAAGATAATCCCGGCATATCCCACTACGCGTTGCAGATCGCCGCTCACCGGACCGCTGGTGCGATAGTCGGCGACCGTGGCTTTGGTAAGGGGCAGGATCCCTTTCATGCAAAGCAGCAGATAAGCAGCCGCAAATCCGCACATTGATATCTTCGAGCGGTGCACCGTTTCCGCGAGTCCTTCCGCATCCAGTTTTTCGATCGCCGCAAGGGCTTTGTGGTCTTTCCGATGGGTCACCGCATCCGATTCATAATGATTCATATCACTTGAGATCACGAGGAGAAGCTTCTCTGGCCATGACGCGAGAAGGGGGCCTATTTGTTGGGCTACCCGGCGGATCCGCGCCGTATCGGAAGTCCCGATCAGCAGCGGAACGATCCTCAAAGACGGGTTTTTCGTCTGAAGAAAGGGGATCTCGACCTCCAGGCTATGCTCTTGTGCATGCGCGTCGGGATCATCGGAAAGCTCGCCGGAAGCCTTCCCCAGCGCATGGGCGAGGCCGGGATCGATCGGCACCTCCCCAAGAGGGGTACGCCAAGTCCCTTCGGTCATCATGGAAAAAGACGCGCCCCATCCGTGATGGTTCGGTCCGATCAGAAGGACAAGATCAGGAACGTGGACCCTGGCCAGGGTCTCGCAGGCCGTCCGGCCTGAATAGACGTAGCCGGCATGCGGCAAAAGAACAGCGTGGGCGGTCACAAGACCGCGCCGCGGTTTCAGATAGGATTCGCAAAACCGTTTGAGGGTTGGAGCTTCGGCGGGATAAAAACTTCCGGCAACGACCGGCTCACGAACCGCCATGGGAATTTCGCGTCAAACGCTTAAGGACGTTTGGATCGGTTCGACCGGATCTTGCGTCGTCTCTGTTCGCTCGGCTTTTCATAATGTTTTCTCGCTTTGAGAACCTTAAGAATGCCTTCGCGTTCCATCTTTTTCTTCAGACGCCTCAGAGCCTGCTCGATCGATTCATTATCGCCAATGTCAATCCTTGGCACTCGAAACCCCACCTTTCTATGGATTTCCCCGTCCGGGGAGTCCGTATACTACCTGCATTCGCTTCCACGGTCAAGTTATCAGGGCATTCCCTGAACGCCCGCGTTTGCGGAGAGAGGCCCCATGCGGTTTATGATTGCCGAGCGGAGGGATTTCGGTAGAATAGACCCCTTATGAGCTGGGCCCTGGAATTATTGCGCTATAAAGAAGCGTTCCTGCGTATCTTCTATCCGTCCTTCTGCGGAAGCTGCCGCAAGGAACTTGATCTTGACGAATCTTCCCTTTGCCGGGACTGTTCTACCCAATTCCAGGAGAAACTTTACAGCCTCCGGGAGAGAACCCTCCCCGGCCCCTTCCTCTGGCTGAACGGGGCCTGGGCCCTCTTTCCCTACAAGCCGCCGGTCAAAGACATCCTCTGCGCCATTAAAATGGCCGGAAAACGCTGGCTTGTGCATCTTTTCAAGAACGAAATGGCCTCCTGGGCCTCGGCCCTTCACGCGGAACATGCCTATGAAGGAGTGCTTCCGGTCCCGATCGCTCTTCGCAAGCTTCTGATGCGTCAATTCAACCAGTCGGAACTGCTCGCCCGGGACATCTCGAAAGAAAGCGGGATCCCTCTTTTTCGTTCTCTGCTGAAAAAAAGACGGCATGTACCGGCACAAAGCAGTCTGAACCGGCAAGAGAGGCGGGTGAACCTGCGCGGGATCTTCAAAGTCACCGATCCCGGCCGGGTACGGGGGCACGCCTGGCTTCTGATCGATGATATCCTGACCACCGGCGCGACCGCCGAAGCCGCCGCGCAAGCGCTAAGCGAGGCCGGCGCTTCCCGCATCGACCTTTTAACCGTCGCTTATACCGAACCGGAAAGCGCCTTTTCATGAAAGTGATCGATCGCTACCTGATCCGCGAACTCATTTATCCCATTTTTTATTGCGCGGTCTCCCTGATCGTCCTGATCCTGATCGCCGACATTTTCGACAATCTGGACGAATTTATCCGGAACCGGACGCCCGCCACGATCATTTTCAAATATTATCTTTCCCTGGTTCCCTATGCCTACACACAGACCATTCCCTGGGCGGCCTGGATGGGAACGTTGTTCCTTTTGGTCCATTTCGGTTTTCACAACGAACTGTTGGCCATGAAAGTCGCCGGCGTCAAGATCACGACGATCATCCGTCCGATCCTTTTCACCGGATTCCTGCTCGGGATCGTGACTTTCGTGATCAGCGACCGCCTACTTCCCGCCTCCATGCGGATATCCGACCAACTGAGCGAAGTGTATATCCAGAAAAAAACGCCGGAAGGCGCCGGCAAGACCGTGCATCATATCGCCTATCATTCGCCGGAGTCCCAGCTCTATTATTTCCGTTCGCTCACGATCGCAAAACAGGAGGCCCAGGGCATCATTCTTTTGTGGCTTGACCCGTACACGAAAAAGACCAAGCAGAAGGTCACGGCCGCACGCGGGGCCTGGAACGGAACTTCTTGGGAACTGGAGAATGTGACGGAGCACCAGATCGATTCGCACGGCCGGGTGCTTGGCGAACCGCGGTCCTATCCGAAAAAGAATTATCCCGATCTGATCTCCTCCCCCAAAGATCTGATCAACGCCTCAAGCGACAGCGTCTACCTGAGCTATCGCGAAATGAAGAAAGCCATGCGCCAGTTGAAAGAGACCGGCGTCGACGTACGGCCCGAGCGGATCGAACTCCAGAACCGGTTGGCCTCTCCTTGGCAAGGGATCCTCATGATGTTCATTACAATCCCGATCCTCGGCCCCACCCGGACCAAACGCGGGATCGCAACAGCGGTCCTCGTCTGCGTCGGTTTTATCTTCGCTTATCACTTGACCGGAGCGGTCGGCATGGCGCTCGGAAGGTCGGGGCATCTTCTGCCGGAGATCGGCGCCTGGCTGGGGAATTTCGTCTTTGCGGTGCTTGCGCTGCTTTATCTCGAAAAAGCCAATTTCTGACCTAAATCACGGTCCCGTTGCGGATGACCGCGGCCTTCGGGACGATCACGATCCCGTCCCGGATATAATAGTTCTCCCCGTCAAACTCGTGCACTTTTTTCTGATTCGTGATGGTCACATCGTTGCCGATGTAAACATTCTTGTCCAGGATCGCGCCCTGGATCTGGCAATTCTGGCCGATCCCGAGCGAGACAGCCCCCTTGGGAGTTTGAAATTCGTAGAAATCGTTCCCCATCACAACGCTTTTCCGGACAACGGTCCCCGCCCCGATCTTCGAACGGAGGCCGATGATCGAATCCTCGAGATGAACGCCGCTCAGACAGCAGCCGTGTGAGATCAGGCAGTTGGAGATCTCGGCTTCATGAATACAGGTCTGCGGCAAGAAACGCGCGCGCGTGAAGATCCTTCCTTCATCGGACGAGAAGGTGAAGGGCGGATTCGGCCGGGTGAGCTCGATATTCGCCTCATAAAAGGCCCCGATCGTCCCGATATCGCGCCAATACCCCTTGAAGACATACCCCATGACGCGGAAATTCTCGATCGCTTTCGGTATGACCTCGCGCCCGAAATCCGTTTCACGCCCGGCCAAGGCTTGCTTGAGGACGTCCGCTTTGAAAACATAGATCCCCATCGAAGCCAGGTAGCGGTCTTGTTGCCCCTTGATCTGGAAGACTTCGCGCATCGGCTCGGGAATCACAAAATCCTCGATCCCGTCCTTGGGCGAAGGCTTTTCCCGGAATTCCGTGATCTGGCCGTTCGCTTTCAATTTCATGATGCCGAAACCGCTCACTTCTTTTTTGGTCACGGGGAGCGTGGCGATCGTGACATCCGCATTGCTCTTCTCGTGATAATCAAGGATATGACGGTAATCCATCCGGTACAGATGGTCCCCGGAAAGGACGAGGAAGGTCTTGGTCGACGCCAGCGGATAATGATGAAAATGTTTGCGGACCGCATCGGCCGTTCCCTGGAACCAATCGGCTGTCGAAAGCGTCTGCTCGGCCGCAAGGAGTTCGATGCTCATGCCGTCGAACATCCCGTAGGGATAGGACCGGTGCAAATGCCGGTGGAGAGAAACGGAATTGAACTGGGTCAGGACGAAGATCTTATTCAGGCCGGAATTGAGGGAATTCGAAATTGGAATATCGACCAGGCGGAAAAGGCCGCCGATCGGGACCGCCGGTTTGGACCGGTAACTGGTAAGCGGAAAGAGACGTGTCCCCTGCCCGCCTCCAAGAATGATCGTTGTCACGCCTTCGTTGGATGACATTTTTACGCTCCCCGTCTCGACCCGCCCATCGCATCCTCCAGCTGCCATTGGCGCCATAGGACCGCGCGGAAGGTGTCGTTCTCCTCGATCAAAATATTCAACCGTCGCCGGATCTTTCTGATGCAATTCGCGTCCTGGGGATAGCGCTCTTTGTTCACAAACAGATCGAGTTTCGTGAGCATTTCTCCGATCACCCGGGTATTCTTAAGGATCTGATCCTTCAGGATAGCCGTCTCGCCCGGGGTCAGTTCCGGCGATTTTTCATCCAGCACGACCGGCGGCGTCTCAGGCAGTTCAAAACCCAGGTGGAAGATCATTGCGCGTACCTGATCATGATATCGGATATCGTTTTAAAGAACTCCGTTTTAAAATAAACCCTCAAACAGCCGGCGAACTCGGCTTCAGCCTTCAAGTCCCTTTTGGCCTGGGAAACACAACCGATCACCGGGATACCTTTTAAATCGGCATCTGCTCTCAAGGTCTTTAAAAGGCGGAACGCCTCCGCTTCGGCCCGGTCCAGATCGACCAGGACCAGGGAGGGTCGCTCCCCCTTGGTCTGCTCCACCAATCTTTCAGGCCGGTCAAAATTGCGCAGCGTCAAATGATGCAGCGCGGCCTGCTCGGCAAGCTTTCCGGCAAAAACCATATCCTTGACCAGGGCAAAAACGAATCGTTTCTTTTCTTCCGGCAGCATAAGCCCTGAGCGGTGGGATCGGCCCCAAGCTCATGGGAGAAGATTAGCCGTTTTCAGGCTGGGAATCAAGCGCGGGATTCAGAAGTTTCTGCAGGATGGAGATTTTCAGACGGGCATCTTCCGCCAAGGCACGCGGCAGGGTCACTTCGGTAAGCGCACGGACCGCCTCCGCCCATGCGCGTTGAGTGATCAGCGCGTTCCCCCGTTCGTAAGCCGAACGGGAGACCGCGATCACGCGGGGATCGAACTGCCGGAGGACCTCCTGTTTGGCCTCGAGATCACGACGGAGCGCCTGCCAGTCAGCCAGGGTCGGCGCAGGGACCTCGAGAACCGCATAAAGGGTGCGCTGGATATCTGTATCGATCGCCTGGATCTCCGCCGGATAAGGCGGCGCCGAGGCCTTGACCGCCGCTTTCTTCTCATAATCGGTGATCGCTCCGAGAAGTTTTTCAATGCTCGCCGCGGCCGCCGGCCAGTCCTCTTTTTCGACCTCCGCAAAAAGGGAAGCATACTGCGCATTCATCGTTTCCTCATTTTCCCGGACCGTTTTTTCCATCAAAAGATTGTTCGCGACGCTGATCTTCGCCAGCGTGTCCTCGATAAACGGCCTCAACATCGCCAGCGCGACTCCACGATGCTTGCGGAGGTCGTTTGCATAAATAGGAAAAGCGAGGGAACCCACCCATTGATCGCGCGCCCGAAGGATCTCGCCCGCCCCGAAAGCCTCTCCGGACGGGAGATACTTTTCACGGAAAAGTGTTTCAAGCTTTTTATGATAGCTGCGCGGAAGTTTGATCTTGTAAAAAGCTTCTTTCTCCGCCAACGCGGCTTGGAAACGCTCGAGCGACCATATTTCGGAAGGAAGCCGCTCGACCCATCCTGTCTTGAATTCAGCCTTGTTCAGAAGGATATTTTTTTCCTCCCCGCTGAGAGCGGACTCTTTTCCCACAAAAAGGACTTTTTCCAGGGACGCTTTCTCGTCGGGACTAAGACGATCAAACGCTTCTGCAGGATCCGGATTTGAAGTCCCCCGGAAGCCGCCCCCCACGGGGGGCGCCTCGATCGTGAAGGCGGCGGGACGTTGTAATTTCTTCA
>JBMONI010000008.1:0-23938 GCA_049324575.1 Candidatus Omnitrophota bacterium
CGGAAAACCATTTTTACCGATGAGATACGGTGGCTAAAATGGTAATGGCAACTCCCTACGGAATCCCGCTGCTGCCGCTCATCGCCGTCGGGGTCAATATCTTTTTTGGCAGAAAACTCGGGCGGAAGGCCGCATGGGTATCGATCGCGACCAGCCTTTGTGCAACGTTCCTCGCAACCCCCGCGCTGATGGCCTCGGCCCGCGGAGAAATCCTCCGCCATTCGTTCTCCTGGCTCCCCCTAGGAGCTTATCATCTGCCGGTCGGTTACCTGATCGATCCGCTCGCCGCCACGTTGCTTTTTGTAGTGACCCTCGTCGGCACCTTGATCCAGATCTATGCCGCAGGCTATATGCACGGGGATCCGAAATTCTCACGCTTTTTCGCATACGTTTCTCTCTTCATGTCCGCCATGCTGACGGTCGTGATCGCCGACAATCTAGTCCTCTTTTTCATCGCTTGGGAAATCATGGGGCTTTGCTCCTATCTTTTGATCGGTTTCTGGTCCGAAAAAGAGTCCGCCGCCAATGCGGGCCGCAAAGCTTTTTTGACAACCAAGATCGGTGACATCGGCTTTTTCCTCGGGATCCTGACCTTGTTCCAGATCGCCGGGAACTTTGAATTCGCTTCTCTGGATACGCTGTTTCATCAAGGGTTTACGCATCCCTTGCTGCCTATAGCCGCTTTGCTGATCTTCTGCGGGACGATCGGGAAATCGGCTCAATTCCCGCTTCATGTCTGGTTGCCGGACGCGATGGAGGGCCCGACTCCAGTCAGCGCCCTGATCCATGCCGCCACCATGGTTGCCGCCGGCGTTTACCTGGTGGCAAGAACCTATGCTCTTTTCCTTGCCGTTCCCGCGGTCATGCTCTTCGTCGCTATCCTGGGAACGATAACAGCTTGCTTGGGCGCTTTTTTTGCCCTGACGGCTAATGATATTAAAAAGATCCTTGCCTACTCAACGATCTCCCAACTCGGTTACATGGTTGCTGCGCTCGGCATGGGAGGCTATACCGCAGGGATATTCCACCTTATGACGCATGCTTATTTCAAAGCCCTTCTTTTCTTGGCGGCCGGAAGCGTCATTCATGGGACACAGCAACAAGATATCCGCCAACTTGGAGGGCTTCTTCCTAAAATGAAGCACACGGGATGGACTTTCATCCTGGCATCGCTTGCAATCGCAGGGATCCCGCCGCTCTCCGGATTTTGGAGCAAGGATGAGATCCTCTTGGCTGCTTATCAGACCCATCCGGCTTTTTACATCGCCCTTTTGGTTTGTGCTTTCATCACAGCTTTTTACATGTTCCGTCTTGTTTTTTTGACCTTTTTCGGGAAGCCCCGCCATGCCGAAGTACACGCTCATGAATCGCCGGCCATCATGACCGGCCCACTCTGGCTTCTGGCCGCCGGGACCGTCCTGCTCGGACTGCCCGCATCCCCTTGGGCGGGTCAATGGTTCCAGCATTTTCTTCCGGGGCCGCATGCGGAAGGCCATGAGGCTAATACCACAATCGTCTTTTCTTCGATCGTCGCGGGGATCGGGGGAATCCTTCTGGCCGGACTTTTTTATCTTGCGCGTCCCTCTCTTCCGGCGATCGTTGCGAAGGTTTTCAAACCGCTGACCCGGGCTTCCGAACACAAACTTTGGTTCGATGAGATCTATACCCTGGCCTTGATCCGGCCTTTCCACGCTCTGGCCCGTAGACTTTATCGTTGGGACGCTTTGCTGATCGACGGGGCCGTCAATGGCATCGGCTGGCTGACTTTACTCTCAAGCCGGATCCAGAATCTCTTTGACCTTTATATCGTGGACAGTCTGGTCAATATCGCCGGTTACGGCACGCAATGGATCAGCGCCCTGGCGCGGCGCATTCAAACCGGTTTCGTTCAAAACTATATGCTGATCGTTTTCATTTCCATCATTGCGTTCCTCTGTTTTGAACTGCGATGAAAAACCTCGAGGAGGCTTTATGAATTTTCCCGTGCTTTCCTGGATCGTTTTTACCCCGCTCATCGGAGCGGGATTGATTCTCGGTTTGCCCAAACGGCTTTCCAGTGCCTCTAAATGGCTGGCACTCGCAGCCACCGTTGTAACCAGCCTTTGGACCCTTGCCGCTTGTTTCGCTTTTGACCGAACCGCGACGGGATTCCAGCTTATGGAACGCGCCCGTTGGATCCCTCAATTCAACGTTCACTATCTGCTGGGGACCGACGGGATCAGCCTCCCCATGATCTTCCTGACCGCGCTCCTTTCCATTCTCGCCTGTATCGCGTCCTGGGGGATCCGGGAACGGGAAAAAGAATATTATTTCCTTTATTTGCTCCTTGTGACGGGAATGATGGGGACTTTTCTAGCGCTCGACCTGATCCTCTTCTATGTCTTTTGGGAGGTCGTGCTGGTCCCGATGTATTTTCTCATCGGGATCTGGGGCGGCCCGCGGCGCGAGTATGCCGCTATCAAATTTTTCCTCTACACCTTGGCGGGGAGTCTCTTCATGCTTTTGGGAATCCTGGCTTTATTTTTGGCCACAACGCCGCACACTTTTGATCTCACCGCCTTGATCGGAAAGTCTTATTCGATGGTCTTTCAACGGCTCGTTTTCATGGCCTTTTTCCTCGGATTCGCAATCAAGGTCCCGGTTTTCCCTTTCCACACATGGCTTCCCGATGCTCACGTGGAAGCGCCAACCCCGATCAGCGTGCTCTTGGCCGGTGTCCTTCTCAAAATGGGAACTTACGGATTTTTTCGGTTCAGTTACCCCCTGTTCCCGGAAGCCGCCCTTTGGTTCCAGCCGGCGATGCTCTGGCTCGCGGTGATCGGGATCGTCTACGGCGGTTTTGTAGCATTGGCTCA
Organism: Candidatus Omnitrophota bacterium; assembly: GCA_049324575.1. GTDB lineage: Bacteria > Omnitrophota > Omnitrophia > Omnitrophales > Aquincolibacteriaceae > JBMONI01. The sequence goes on from JBMONI010000008.1 coordinate 2,856, forward strand.
AAAAGATTTCAAAAAGATGGTCGCCTATTCAAGCGTCAGCCACATGGGATTCGTGCTCCTGGGGATCGCCGCCATGAATCCGAACGGATGGAATGGCGCGCTTCTTCAAATGTTCAATCACGGAACGATCACGGGCGGCTTGTTCTTGCTGGTCGGCGTCCTTTATGACCGGACCCATTCCCGGGATCTCGATGCGTTCGGAGGGATCGGTGCTCGCATGCCCCTTTACGCGGGGATCCTTTCCTTCTTCTCGCTCGCTTCGCTTGGACTTCCGGGCCTGAGCGGATTCATCAGCGAACTGATGGTCATGCTGGGGGGCTTTGCGTTCGATCCCGTAATGACCGGAATCGCCGCAATCGGAATCCTTCTCGCGGCCACTTATCTTTTGTCCATGATCCGGCGTGTTTTACTCGGGCCTCTGAATCCGCGGTGGAGCGAACTCCCTGAGATCAATGTCCGTGAGATCGTAACCCTGGCACCTCTTATGGCCATGATCCTCGCTGTCGGTCTCTATCCAAAACTCGTTCTCATCTGGATGGAGCCGACCTTGCGTCTCCTGCTCGCGATATGGGGAGGTCCGCCGGCATGAACCCCGCGCTGAGTTTCCAATTCTTCTATCCAGAGATCGTCCTTCTGGCCGGTGCCTTTTTGGTCCTGACACTGGATTTTCTCGCCCGGGGAGGAAAATGGCTCGGGATTCTTGCGCTCTTCATCCTTGCGATTGCGGCCGTCATTTCTGCCACACCCCCGGGAAGTCTTCCGCTTTTTTACGGCTGTTTTAAACTGGACCCTTTTACGCATCTTTTTCGTTATGCGGCCTGTGCCACTTCTGCCGGCGGAATCCTGTTGTCACTAGGATTCAAGCGTTTAAAGAATTACCGTGGAGAATACTATTCCCTGTTCCTTTTCATGGCCTTTGCTTTGATCTTGATGGCCGCCGCCGCGAACCTTTTGATGATCTATCTAGCGATCGAGTTCGTGTCCCTTCTTTCTTATCTTTTGGTCGGTTTTTTAAAGCGGGACCCTGCCGGCAAGGAAGCCGCGATCAAATATTTCCTTTTCGGAAGCTTTTCGTCCGGCCTGATGCTCTTTGGCATGTCCCTGCTTTTCGGCGCTTCAGGATCGATCGAACTTTTTATCATTCAGCAGCGTTTGCTCGAGCCGGTCTTTTTCCCGATCGTCCTGACCGGAAGTCTGCTTTTCCTTGCGGGGATCGGATTCAAGATCTCGATGGCCCCCTTTCACTTCTGGGCGCCTGACGCCTATGAAGGGGCGCCAACGCCCGTGACCGCTTTTTTAACGGTGGGGCCGAAAGCCCTTGGCTTCGTGATCCTGACGCGGATCATGGTCTTGATGGTCCCTTGGTTCGGCGACCGGTGGGAAACAGGACTTTCCTTGCTCGCCATTTTGACCATGACCACGGGCAATCTTCTTGCGATCGCGCAAATCAACATCAAGCGCCTGCTCGCCTATTCGAGTATTGCACAAGCAGGTTACATTCTCATAGGGATCGCAGCCGTCTCAAAGCTCGGAATCATTGCGATCACGGTTTACCTGCTGGCCTATATCGTTACGAATTTGGGGGCTTTTACGGCAGTCCAGATCGCTTCCGAGAACTCGGGCACGGATGACCTGGCTTCTTATGAAGGCCTTTCAAAACGCGCTCCGGCGCTTGCAGCCTGCCTAACGTTTTTCCTGCTCTCTCTGGCCGGAATCCCGCCGATGGCCGGTTTTATCGGGAAACTCTATGTTTTTTCAGCCGCCCTTCAGTCGAACCTGATCATTCTCGCGGTTGCCGCAGCCATCAACAGCATAATCGCTGCTTTCTATTATTTTAAGATCGTCCGGCTGATGTATCTCACCCCGTCGCGGTCTGAATCATCCATGACCTGGCCTTTTGCCCTCAACATTGCGCTCGGAATCTGCCTCGCCGGAACGATCGCCATCGGGCTTTTCCCCGCGCCTTTCATTGCTTTTCTCGAACGTTTTGTAATCGTTTAAGACGGCGCAGAGCAAGGCGGCTCGGTTGACCGCATCAAAAAAGAATTCCCCCGGAAGGTTTAGGCCGCTGTCGCGAAAACTGCACGCTGGCTGATCTGGCTTAATACAACGCCAAGATAGTTCCCTTGAAGGTCTGATAGAAAACCATTCTCATTTTTCTGCAAGCTCAGGGTTCCACCGGACTCGGCATAAAGCAATGCAAGGCCGAAGGATCCGTTCGTAGCAGGAAAAACGCGCCCACGAATCTTTTCGAGAAGAGATCCCGCTTTGCGCTTAGTGAGCAGTTTTTGTTCAAGCGCGCGGGTAAAAGCATTCGCGGTGCCAAGGGGGGTCGAAAAACCTACCACGATCCCCTCGTCCGCCGAGGCGGCTAATTCAAGGATCTCCGCTTCGCTATTGCGGCCTCCTCTTTCAACGACCAATTGATCGAACCACGGCACTTCGCCCGCATCGAGGTCCGGAACATAAAGGCGAAGTTTTTTCGCGTTCGCGAGCGCCAGGCCAATAAATTCCTCTTTGAGTTCTGAAGATGCGCTGATCACATCGATCTCTTGTCGGTTCAGCACCCAAACCGCAGGACGCGAAATTCGATAAATGTCTGCCGCAGCGGCTTCGGGAGCAGCGGCCCCATCGCTGATGCGGAGCTCGGAACGTCCATAGGCGCCGAGAATCGCCCCGATCCGTTCTTCGATGGCGGTTTGGATCTTGGCAAGCTCCGCAGGATCGAGGTCTTCATATGTATCCTCTTTGTGCAAAAGGTCATACTTGACCCACAGGATCGCTCGCAGATAATTGGCCAGCAAGTTACGGAGAGGGAATCCTCGTCCCCGGATCGATTCCAAATAAGCAGGAACCGCATTGCTCAGGCGCCATTTGAGCCGCCGATAACCGGGTTCATCGGGTTGGGAAATATAGACCGCCGCCTGGTCCAGCAGTTCCTTGGCTGCATAATAGGACATCCAGAATCCCCGTTTGGAGCGCTCGCGAACCGCTGTCTCCAGAGCACGAACCGGCGCTTCGATCCATGCCTCAATCTCAGCCTGGGTCCGCTGGGCTTTCCGCTCCACTTGCTCTTTATGAGGAATGAGTTCGTCAAAAAACATCCGGCGGATCTCCCGCACAAGCGAAGCCACTTGCGCAAGCCGAGGCCTCTCCTGCCGGAGATTTTCCTGTGCGTTGACGGCAGCCTCCCGGATACGGTTCTTGACCGCGATCCGATATTGGCCGCCTTTTTTGGGTGTATACAGTTTTTGGATCTTTTCGAGCCCACGCTCGACCGCCCGGATCTCCCAATGCCGTAACGGCCTGACCGAATAACCCCGCATCTGGAAAACAATGTCTTCGAGATAGCCGATCGCCAGCCAGATCTTTTTTCGTTCCTCGGCATGTGTGATCAAGCGATGGCTTTGGGACCGGTATTCTTTCCCGAAGCTACGGTACTGAATTTCCGTGGGCAAAAGTTCGAAAGTCCCTTCCAGAGGGCCTTCATTGATCTTGTGATAGCGATATTCCACGGTTGCAAGCACCGACGGTTGCGGCTGGCTCTTTTCGCCGGTCATCGCTCCCTGAAGCGCTGTCGCTGTTTGCATTTCGCGGTCGATCCGCTCATAGACAAATCTCCATTTCACGGCCCGTGCTTTCTGTTTTAAATGCGCAAGAAGCCGAGCATAGGCTTCTCGGATCCTTCTTTGCTCCGCGAAACGTTTTTCAAGGATCAAAAAGTCCGCGAGAATGATCTTGTTCCAATAACGATTCGCTTCCCGGTTCAGTTCGCGCAATCTCTGCAAAACCTCAGGAGAAGGCAAGGGCTCGGATCCATCGTCTTTGCTAATCCTGATAATGGACGCAAGCGCCCGCCGATGGCGTTCTTGCAGGGTCTTTTGCTCGCGCTCCAAAGCCGCAAAAGACAGATGCCGGGACCGGAGGCGCTGCTGCCATCGCATTTCCTCTTCCGTCCCCCGATAAAGGCCCATAAGATGCTCGAGTTCGGCTTGATCCCCACGGGAATAGGACCGTTTCGCAAGTAACGAATTAAAGATCTGGTGGAACCGTTCGAATAAAGCTTCGAATTTTGCGGGCAGCATGCGGGTCGTAAAAGAGGTCGTGCTGACTTCACGGACCTCGGCGCGCCGTGCGGTTTGTACCGCGCGATATAAATCTATCAATGCGTGGAAGCGCGCACGGGTCAAGCTCCTTAAGGTGTGTTTGTTCCATCCTACGGTCGCCTTTGTATCAGCGAATACCCGAGGATCTTCCAAGATTTCGCTCCATCGCATCGTTCCCCGGTCGTGCCCAGCACGGATCAAGTTCATGGTGTTGATCTGATGCTGCAAATAGACGTACATTTCCGCAAAGAAGATCTGCTGCTCACGGGTTGCCCCTCGTCTCACCCGCTGTTGCCTAGCGATCCTTTGCCCATCGATCGCTCTTTCATAGGTCATGGGCTCATCGGCTTCCCATCCAAGGATGGCTGCATAGTCACGGCGTATTGTCTGCTCGGCCGCCGAACGGATCTTCTCCAACGCGTTCCCAGCGGTGATCTCGATCATATCGGATACGACGGGATACATGAGCCGAAGGACCGCCGGCAGATCCGGATTCTTTTCCAGCATGGCCCGGCTTCCCAAGGTCTCCAAAGTAAAATGGGCCAAAGATTCCACCGCGAATGCCGGATTTGCGTCGCCAAGGAACCGCCGGGCCTCTCGCGAAGGATCCCTGACCAAAACCGTATACAGCCATTGATCCATCAGTGCGATCAGCGTTTCCGCCTCTTCCTGCCATCCAAAGCGAATGGGCCATTCCCGCTGACGCGGGACCGGACCGATCAGATCCAAGAGAATACGCCGAGCCGACCGCACCGGATGCATCAGATCCCTGTCATGGTCGTAATCGGCGCCGAACCATTCCGCGAGGTTCGATTCGGAGAAAGCTTTCGAAAATCGCAGCAATGCCTGATCCGCCGCTGGAAATCTTTCACCGAGATTGCGGCGAAGAAGGCCCCGGAGGAAGACAAAAAGCGCCTGCATATGTTCTTGATATTCCCGCCTAACCGTCGGGTGGGTCGCCAGCACTAATGCGGGAAAGCCGTGGCCAGGTTGCTCCGCCTGTCCGCGGTCCGGGAACAATTCCAGCTGCTCTCCTTCGCGTAGTTCGGAGCGCGCGGCTTTGATCGGACGGAGGTCCCCCGAAAGGATCGAACGGTATTTCTCCTCGAGCCCGCGGCGTTCCGGAAGATAGTGCCGGTTCCGGATCACCTGAAGGGCATGGAACGTTTTTTTCACAAGGGCGTAAAGATCGGCCCAATACGGATGCCCGGACAGCCAGTCAAAAAAACGATTTTGCTGGGCGATCGCCATTTCAAAACCGGCGGCCGGATAGGCCTGCACACCCTTCGCCTCCAGTTCCTGGTCCCCAATCTCCCCCGGCAGGCGATTGACATTTCCGAACCCGTAGACAATACGGTGGATCCCGGCCGCCGCCAGGATTTTCGCGCATTCCTCACAAGGATATCGGGTCACATAAAGATTCAGTTTTCGCAAAGGATAATTCAAATTCCTTTTGATCCGGGTCACAAGGCTCAAGGTCGGGTCGTCGATCTCCTTAGAGCTCGCGATCGTGATCAGTCTCAATTCAAGAAGCCGGATCAGGTCCTTGGTTTCCAAAAGGATCTCTCCGGAGACCGCACCGCTTTGGGCCGTTTCCTCCAGCGCTTTTTTAAAAGCACCAAGGATCACCACCCGTTCGGCATGGAGCTGCAACTCCCGGTTGCCCGCCATGTAATAGTCGTCCGATAACGCAAAGGGTTCGCGATCGGGAGTCGTTTCCAGACGTTCAAAAAGCGCCGCCGCGGTCTTGACTTTGAATGGGATCCCTAAAAAGCCCGGATGCGCGTGCAGGATCAGATAGACCACGAGCCGGTTCATTCGTTCCCTACGGATCCGGTCCCGGGCGGAATTATCGAGCGGCTCTTCCCTTCCCATCGCGGGCTCTTCCATGCGGTCTCGAAGGACCAGTTCGATTTCGGTATCATCCATCGCTCGGATCTGTCGCTGAAGCGCATAAACGCGTTTCTGCCACTCCGGATCGACGAACATCCGCGCAGGATCTTTTTTATAGTCGGCAAGCCATTCGCGAAAGGCAAAATGACTCCCCGCGTAATATTCGGAGCGAAAATACGCCCGGGGGTTTTCCTGGATCTCGGTAAGCGATAGCCTTGAGAAGCGATTGATCTGTGCGATCTCGATGTGCAAGGGTTGGAAAACAAATTCCAGAACGACCTGCTTGCCTCCAAGGAACAAAGAGCTTCTTTTTTCTCCAAGCTGCCTTGTCACGGCGATCTCAGGCGAAAGACGCCGGACAAGTTCTGCGTGGAACTTTTGATAGATGGCTTCGGTCAGAATAAAGGTCTCATCGCTTTGCGCGGGATCGAAGAGACGGATATCAATATCCTTTCGGTTATCATCGCGAAAATAGCGGGTCCCGCCGACAATCCACGTTTTGAGGCCCATCGATCCGGCAACGGAAAGAACGAGTTTTTCGATCTCCCCGACCCGGGCCCGGCCCCGGCGGGTGTCGTAAAGATCGTCCTGAGTGATGGATGCGAGGCTTTCATCGCGAAGTTCCGCTCTCGCCTCTCGCCAATCTTCCGCGTCGAACCCAAAGCGAGCCGCATAGGGTAAAAAGAGCCTGGGAGACCGGACAAGCCAGTAGAGCCTTTCCTGGCTCAGCGCACGATTCAGGATCCCTGCAGGCTCGAAACCATAATGGCCTCGCCCCATGAGCTCGCGGTAATAATCCTGATGGCGTGAACTAGTCTGAGTGATCCGCGGAGTGATCACAAGGGTGGATAGGCCCAAATCCCGGAGGATCTCGAGGATCCTTGTTTTGTGAAATCCGCCGTAGACAAGGATCGCCGGGCCCTCCGCACGCGAATTAAAATGTTCCCGGAGCACCGAGCGGATCGCTTCATCCCGTTCTTCAGCGATCTCATAAAAACGGACCGCCTCGAAGATCTTCTTCTCCCATCCCTTGGAAAAAACAAACCACTTTCCGGTCAGCCGTTCAAGGTGCCTCCCCACTTCGCGTGTTGAAAAGCTCCGCAGATCGTTCCGGTAGGCCTGGTACTGTTCGTAAGAGATCGTCAGGCGGCTCAGGGCAAGAAGAAGTTCGATCTTGGTCTGGAGCTCAACCGTACGCCGCCATGCCGGGTCCGGAAGGAGAGGATCCAAAAAACGTTTTTCCAGTTCGGGAAGTTCCCGAAAGACCCTTTCGGCCGATACCGCGGTCTTCCCGTTGCCTTGATTTTCAAGCGCCTGGAATAATTGCGCGATCGCCGGCAGCTCCCCGATAAGATCGGGATCTGTCTTTGCGCTAAGCGACCGGATCCTGCAAAGATAATCTAAAAGCGAAAGGGATCCCGCGAGGAACTGGGTCCGATCTTTCATCCACTGCTTGACCGGGGCCGGGAAGAACTTGTCGGCCGCCCATTGGAGTTCCGTACGGAGCGCATGGAGATCGCTTTCAATAGCGGATCGGACTTGGAGCGTTTTTCGATATTGACGCAGATTCTGCTGATGAAGACGGAAACGGTCGATCCCGATCAGCCGGAAGTCTTGCTTATGATCGATGTGTGAAAATTCCGCTCCATTAAGGCGCAGGCGGTCCATCAGTACGGTCGCAACCCTTTTCCGGATCGCTTTCGAGGGGATCTGTCCGAAATAGGCCTCGGTCGGCACTTCGCCCTCATAGCCTTCCTCAAAAACCGTGTGGATCCCGTAGCGGCGGGTCAGGCCTCTGATGATCCTTGCGATGTTCTTTTGAGCTTCGAAAGAATCATGCGCATCCTGGATGAAAATGATCGACCGGGTCTTAGGCAGAAGATGGGAAGTATGCCGTAACAGGCTTTCCTTTTTTTCTGCCTTAGCATGGATTTTCGTATGGAGATCTCTAGAAGTGGCCGCCCCATGCTCCCTGTGTGGCATGCTGTACGCATCCTCAATAAAACCGAGCCCGGCAGGGATCTCGATCCTCTGCATCTGGGATGAGACAAGAAGGCCTCGAGAACTTGGCTCCTGCCGGGCTGTTAAAGGTTCTTGGGTTGAAGCAAGGAGATAAGGAGCGAAGGAGATCAGGTCGGTCGCAAGAAATACGCCCAGGCAGACGATGCTGGTCGCCTTCCTGAAAGCAAAGCCATAACTGCTTTGTTCGCGGTCGTTCATCTCATCCCAGTAGAGATATTAAATAGATTTATAAAATATTAACATATAATCTTCAATATGCAATGCTTCCCCCGCTAATATTCGCAGGGGCGATCTTGTCGGAGAATGAGAATATCCCTAGAGATTGAACAATTATGCGGCTTGAGCAGTCGCCTGCTGAATAGCCTGATCGAGATAGAGACGCATCGCAATGCTGTCGATCAAGATACCGTTCTGGCCTTGCTGTATTCCAAAAGCGGAAGAAAATCTTTCATCCGCGATCAAGAGACGACCGATCAGTTCCTGCTTCAGCCGATCAGGTTCCGAGGCCAGTTTCCTGTCTTTCAGGATCAGATCCGCGGCATGGATGGCAGCCACCTGACAAAGGAGGTCCAAATAGCCCTCGATCAAAGGATCCCCCGGCACGCCAGAGGTTCGCATCACAGGAACAAAATCAGGATAAAGGTCCGGCGGCGCCAACCCCTCGGTGATCAACCACACCATGTGCTCGTGGCCATAAAAAGGCACGACTTTTTCTGAAATTTTTCCGATCGCGCGTTCCCGGATTAACTGGGCCCTCAGAAAAGAACGTAGTGCCCCGATCTCTCCGGAATAAACAAGCTCTCCAACATGAGCGCTCAAGACTTTTTCTAATCGTTTGAGATAGGAGGCTCGATCCATCCCTGCGTTGTTGGGAATGTACAGACCCAAACTCAAACGGGGATCGACCGCTGACAAACCTGCGATCAAAGCGTCCTCCAAGCCGCTGACAGCTTTCCAGCGCCCGGCTTCTGAAACAGCTCCAGTTCCGTCACCTTTTTGATCCGGGATTTGATCCTCGACCGCCGCAATAAAAGACGGGATCCCCCGTCTCTTCACGATATCCAGGACCGCTAGCGGCAGATCGGCCGAGGCGCCGGCTAATAAACTGCGACCCGGCTTCAACCGTTCGGCGACCGTCGCGGCAATGCGCAATTCAGCGCGGCGGATCGCTTCCATGCGCATGGGAGGAAATTCTAATCGGCTCTCGGCACGACGGACACGGAGCGCATTTTTATCATAATTTTCCCAAAATCGGACGATTCGCGCATCCATTTCTTGATAATATTGTTTAATATGCTCAAGCACCTGCTTTTCCCAAGCGATATCGGGAGACGCCCCCTGGCTTACGCGCTCCGTGGCTCCGTCCGGCGGTTGGAGGTTGGGCGTTTCCGAAAATGTTCCGCGCCATGTTTTTTGCCGTCTTTCTTCATCGATCAAAGAACGCATATTTTTCAAACGCACGACCAGAGCATGGATCCCTTGGGCGATGAACTGAAAATCCAGGATCGTCCCAAGTCGGTCGCGTTCGATCGGATCGCCTATCTTAGGGACCGGCATTTGACTCCAAGGATAGACCGCCAAGGAAGCGATCTCCCCCATGGCGGTCACAAAAAAAGGCACCGTCGAATCCACGGAAAAAATATTCCGAAGGACCTCCCACCGCCCCCGGATCCTATCGAGGGCTTCCAGCTCGGATTCGATCGCGAAGGACCGGTCCGCCGGCAAGGTCAACCGGGTATTGCCGATCTCATGCTGGAGCAGTCCTTTCATTTGTCGCATGATCATTTCGGGCTCATAACGGAGAACCGCGCTGCGGATCCTCTCGGCATCATAGCGTAGATCCCCCTCCGTTGATCCTCTTACTTCAGCACGCGGCGACTTCATAAATATTTCGGGAATGCTGTAACTGCCCATCCCGCGACCGTGCAGCATCCAATAGAGCCCCCGCAGCATAAGATGCTCGTCCGAAAGATTCCTGAACTGGTATCCCGGAAGGCCGCTAAGAACTCCTTCGGGAGAATGGTATTGCCCATCGAAATCCGCGTGATCCCCGATCAAAAGCCCATCATCCTTCAAACGCTCAAGGAGCCGTCTGAGGAAAGTCCAGTAGTGTTCATTTTGCAAAAGCTTAAACGCTGCTTTTTGAAAAATAGCCGCAAAATTCTCTTTGAGGATAATGCGATCAAAATAAGGTGGATATTCGCCCGGCTTTGAAATATCCATAGGCACCCAGATGATCTCGTATTTTTTTCCCTTGAGGCTGAAAGTGAGCCGTGTGATCTTCGCGGGAACATGGATATACTTTAAACTGATCGATCCCCGATCCGCTCCAAGCTCTTTCAATTCATAGACTAAGAAATGCTCGAGGTGTTCTTCGCCCCCCACCATACGAGCGAAGCCATCGGCCTTCTTGTCCGCTGCATAGCGGGCTACGGATTCGAGCGCCTTATACCGCCGCTCCTGTGCTTCCGGGATCATTTTTCCCCTCTCGAGATTTCGGAATTTCCGAAGGACCCGCATGTGGTCTTCACTGCCCCTCCGCCTTTCCCGCGCGGCCGCAATCGCCAAGACATGCGGGGTCATCAAATCCCACAACTCCAATGCTTTTGTAAATTCACCCGGCCGGAGAGGTGTTCGATCGAAAAAATATCCGCGCCGGGTTCCGACATAGCCGATAAAGTCCGAAAGATCCGAACCTGATGCAATATAGACCCCTGTTTCTTTTTCATGGACGTATTTCTTGATGAATCGGTGCGCCATCCATCGGTAGATCTTTCGCAACTGGGCATGTTTTTTAGCCGTTGCAGGGAGACTTTCAAAAAGCGATACACTCTCCGAGGCCGTGGGAATCGTCGCATGGCTAAGCCCGGCCGGCCAAAATGTCGTATCTTCCCTCAGATCACCGGCATCCTGGAATCCAGGGCAAAGAAGCGCCGTCTGCTCCCGCAAATGCCTGCGAAGGGCCTCAAGGAACCGTCGCCGCTCGGCTTCATTGCCGGAGCTCCCCCAACGGTAATAAAGAATGGCCCTTGGGGGGAATTTACCGCTCAAAAGATCCCCGGACGAGAGTTTTTTCACTTCTTTTTTTCCGTCAAGCAGTAATTTCAAGAAACGAAATTCTTCTGTTTCCTCTTCGCCAACGTAAAAGACCGCCCTCCCCGACCTCTCCAAAATCTGTTGGACGTTCGGATCGATAAGCGTATTGTAAGAAGTGCTTAATTGAACTTGCGTGAGAATATCCGAAGTATGGCGAAGCCGTTCATGCAAAAGATCCCTTAAAGGGTTCCCTGGGTTCGACTCATGACCGGAGAGTTCCGCGTCGATGAGCTCCGAACGGATCTCGCTACGGACCCCCGGGACGAGGACGGCGGGCTGGCTTGTGGCCGGATCCAGAAGTCGTTCAATGTTCCGCACACTCAGACGGTCCTCGGCCGCCCAATGTTCCAACTGTTGCCCGAAGCGCCGGATATTTCTGAGCCATGTCCTTCGAAGATCCTCTTGCGAAGCAAGCGGCGTTCTTCCTATCTCGTCCAGAAACCGCGTATACCGGGAAGCCTGCCCGATACGGCTCTCCGCCGCAAGATCGCGGAGGACTTGATCGCGCCAGCGTTTCAAGAGTCCATGGTCGCGGACCGCTCCCTGGAATCCCTCTTCCTTCTCCCCTTCTTCGGGCGCGAGAAGACGATCACGCAACCCCCGGACAAAAGCGCCGTAGAGGTCGACCCTGCCGTTTTGGACATTGAAATACCGGCTCCAGGAAACCCGCCCCTGCATCTGCTCCCGGTAAGGGATTTTTTCCGGGATCGAGCTCAGGCGCGGCGCGATCCATAAACAGGAGATCCCGCGCTCCTGAAACTGGCGCAAAAGATTTTCGGTATGAAATCCCCCGGCCACCAGTAAAGCCGCTTCCGTCTTCTTGCGTCTCATCTGGCTCAGTGTCTTTCTCACAAAAACCCGGTCCCGTGCGTCCGCGATCCTATAAAAGACGAAATGAGACCGCATTTTCCGAAGGAGGGATGACCACCCGTCGACGCCTGCGAAAGGAGGTTGTCCATGCTTCATGACCGGCCCTTTCCGCAAAAATTCAAAAAGCTCATCCCATTCCTTTTTCCCAAGCTCAAGCGTTGAGGTTTTCTCCAAGAGATGCAAGAGGCGCCCGCGGTGGAGCAATGCCTTTTCATCCTTGGTGCGCGCATAATGCTCCCCAAGAACAAAAAGATACCGGTCGATCTCACGGGCCAATCGGCTGCCCCGGATATCCCCCATGCGCTTTTGCTTCATGGCGAGGTAATCCAGTTTTCGGGTTCTTAATTGCGGCATCGCATATTTCTCCGAAAGTCCTTGGAGAATCAACGCAAGCGCTCCCGTCCCGCCGCCAACCGTACGCGCGATTTGGAGCGATTCGTTCAGTGATTTCAGGTCCGAAGCAACCGCCGAATCTCTTTGCCGGCGCTCAAGATCGGCCTTCGCTTTTTCAGCCATGCGGAAGAGGTCTCCCGCACCCGGAAGATCGAATTTTTCGTTGCGCTTGAGCTCCATGATCAACGTTCCGAGATCGGTCTTACGAGGCGGCATGGCATATCTTGAGGATTGCTTCAGAAAGGTCGCAAGATCGATCTTCCCATCGAGAAAATCTTCGCTGATCCTATCGACTTCTTTCAAAGCTCCTTGGAATTTTTCTGATTTTTCTCGACCTAAAAAGCCCTTTTGAATCCGGATCTTTTCAAGGACTTCCGGCGCCATTTTCATCGCGTGTTGATAAGCCTCCAGCCCTTTCTCATAAAGCCCCCAATCTTCGATCCCTTCATAATCGGTGCCGGGAGGATTCAACAACGCCGCGGCATTCGCACCGGCCAGTTCTCCCGCTGACGCATAACTTTCAAGCCTCTTTGCCAAACGCGCGGGATCCGGATAGCTCCGGAAAATCCGGGAATCGAGCGGTGAAGCGGAACCTTCCAAGGTCACCAAGCGAAGTCCATAATATTTCTGGAAATAGCCGATTAAACGCTGGATCTGTTTCTGCGCCTCAGGGACTGAATGCGCATCTTGGACGAGAAGGACCGTCTTGCCGGATTTCCCTCGGTAGACCGATTCAACGGTCCCCATCTCCTCGGGAATACGAATCTTCTCAACAGCACCGAGTTCCTTGAAAAGCTCTACAGCACCATAGCCGCTCCTGCCAACTCTTGCCGGGGTCCCATCGGCGGAAGCTGCAGGAACAGAAAAAGACATATTCATTGCCAAGAAAATGACAACAAACTTCACCCTTATAGAATCTTTTGAAAATTTCTTCATGCGGATCCTATTTTCGATGCCCCTTTTTCTTTGGTTACCGTCATAAGAAGTATGCCATATAAATTATTATTTATTGCCAATTGTTATGTTTTGCTATATTTAGCTATTTCAATAAAACCGTCCTCTCACGCAATGTTTTTCAAGCATCTAGAAAAATCCGAGACAGGGAGAGCGTTCGCTATTGCGGAATCATTGGATTGCAAAACAGATCAAAATTTTTCTCATCCACAAGATTCACGGCATCTTCGGGATCCCCTGCAGTATTTTTTTATTCCGGGTCCCGGAAGGGGATAGTCAAAAACCTCTTTCTAAAAACCTTCCGCTTTCAATTGGTGGAGTTTAGCCCGATAAGACAAAACTCGGGCCGGATGTTCCCCTAAAAGTTTTTCCAAATACCGCGCGAAAAGATCCACTTCAAGATTGACCCGTGTTCCGATCCCCATCTTCCCGAGGTTCGTCGCACGAAGGGTATGCGGGATCAGACCGATCTTCATCCCCTCCGGGACCGTATGCTGCACGGTCAGACTGATCCCATCGACCGCCACCGACCCTTTGAGAGCCACAAACCGAACCAGCGTCTTCGGGACGGAAAAAGTCCAAAGCTGATTATCGCCGTCTTTTTCGATCGCCAGGACTTTTCCAACACCATCGACATGGCCGGAAACCAAATGTCCTCCCACCGCATCCCCAAAGCGAAGTGCCCTTTCCAGATTCACGAGATCCCCGATCCGGAATCCCCCCAGGGTGGTCGAACGAAGGGTTTCCGCCATCACATCCGCCTCGAATCCGTGCGCATTCCCCTTCGCTACAGTCAGGCAAACTCCATTGACCGCGATGCTTTCCCCTTTTTTGATCCCCAGAAAGGGTTTAGAAAAAGCGATCCCAAAACGGATCTGCCCTTTTCGTTTTTGAACTTTGACCACAGTCCCTTGGTTCTCAATGATCCCGGCGAACATCAAAACCTCCCCTCATAAACCAGATCCTCGCCTAACCGGTTGACCGTCCATTCCCGGCAGCGAAACGCTTTCCGAAGATCTTGGATCCCCTCGCCTTCGACGGACGTCTTTGCGTTTCTCCCCCCGAGAACAGTGGGCGCAATGATCCAGACGATCCTATCGACAAGTTTTTGCCGAAGCAAAGACCAGGCCACTTCGCCTCCGCCTTCCGCCAAAAGACGGCCGACCCCCATCGGCGCCAGTTGGGATAAAAGATCTTTGAGATCAAGTTGTCCGTTCTTTTCGGCGACCGGGAGCCAAATACGGCCGGATGGATCTTTCTTGCGCAATATTTTTTTTGCAAAACGTTCGGAAACTACCGTGAACGTGGCCTGTTCTCCCTGAAAAACCCGGCTTCCCGGCCTGCCTTCCCCGCGCGGGTCCAAAACGATCCGCCAGGGTTTATCGACGGGTTTCAGCGGATGGGAAAGCCTCGGGCTCAACCGAGGATTGTCCTTTAAAAAAGTATTTTTCCCGACCAGGATCGCATCGCTTTCGAGCCGAAGCTGATGAACGAAGACTCGGGATGCTTTCCCGCTGATCCAGCGGGATCGCCCTTGGCAGGTTGCAATCTTTCCGTCAAGGGATTGCGCCATTTTCAAGGTCACGAAAGGAAGCCGACGGGTCACCCATTTAAAGAAAGCCTCGTTCTGTCTTTCGACCTCCCGGCGAAGCGTACCGACCCGCACGCGGATCCCTGCCTTGCGGAGGATTCGGACCCCCTTTCCGCGATGGAGCGGGTTCGGATCTTCGCTCCCGATGATCACTTCGCGGATCTTCGCACGGAGGATCGCGTCCGTACAAGGCGGCGTTTTTCCCCAAGTCGAGCAGGGCTCCAAAGTAACATACAAGGAAGCCCCCTTCGCCCGCTTCCCTGCCGACCGGATGGCCACCGTTTCGGCGTGAGGCCCTCCGTAAAAAGCATGGAACCCTTTTCCGACAAGTTCTCCTCGAGCGACCACACAGGCACCGACTTTCGGGTTCGGACTAACCGCACAGTGCCCCTTTTCGGCCCATCGAAGCGCTTGCCGCATCCAAATCAGATCTTGGCGTTCTCTATCCATGAAAAAGCCTATTCCTCTCGGCCGCAAGCCGTTGGAGCGGTCAGGATTGCGGGATTTCCTTTTTTGGATTTTCCGCGTGGTGGATCTTGTCCAAAATACCGTTCACGAATTTCCCGGAGTCCTCCTGGGAGAATTTCTTCGCGATATTCACCGCTTCGTTGATCGTCACTTTTGGAGGAATATCCGGCCGGCAGAGTAACTCGAACACCGCAAAACGGAGGATATTTCGGTCAATCGCCGCCATCCGGTGCAATTGCCAATTATCAGCGTATTTTTCGATCAGCGGATCTAACTCAGCTTTTTTCTCGAGAGTGCCGCGAACCAGCTCCTGAGTGAACTGGAGGACCTCTGGCGGCTGTTCAGGATTATGCGTTTGAAAATTTTGGAGAAGTTCCTCGACCGGAACCGGATTCAATTCATGCTGATAGAGAAGCTGCAGCGCAAATTCTCTCGCTTGAGTCCTTTTCCTCACGCCCTCCCCCTTCCCGTTCTTTTTCTCGAAGGAGCCGGGCGCAGCCGAACTCCGAGATCGGCGATCTCCAAAGCAGCAAGCGCCGCCTGGGCGCCTTTATTCCCCGCCTTGAGGCCGGCGCGGTCGATCGCTTCTTCAAGCGTATCCGCCGTAATGATCCCGGATGCGATGGGCACGCCGTATTCAAGAGCCACCTGAGAGACACCCCGGGTCACCTCATTGGACACACATTCGAAGTGATAAGTGTCCCCGCGCAGCACGCAAGCCAAGGCAAGGAGCGCATCGTACTTTTTATGACGGGAAAGTTTCAGACAGAATTGGGGAACTTCCAGCGCGCCCGGAACCCAGACCGTGTGAATGTTCTTTGACCTTACCCCCGCTTGGCACAAGGTTTCCACCGCACTTTGTAGCAAACGCCGGGTAATGAACTCATTGAAACGGGCCACGACGATCCCGAACCGTAAATGACCGGCCTTCAGACGGCCTCGCAGGGTCGAGGTTTTCATCACAAGAGGTCCAGCAAATGGCCGAGTTTGTTCTTTTTCGTCTGGAGATAACGGGTATTGCTCCCATGAGGAGGGACTTGAAGGGGAACACGATCGGTGACTTCCAGATCATACCCGTCGAGCGCGATGATCTTACGCGGATTATTCGTCATCAAACGAAGTTTTTTGAGTCCAAGGTCTTTGAGAATCTGGGCTCCGGTCCCATATTCGCGGAGATCGGGTTTGAATCCGAGCTCTTCATTGGCCTCCACCGTATCGAATCCCTCTTCTTGGAGCGCATAGGCTTTGATCTTGTTGGCGAGGCCGATCCCACGGCCCTCCTGGCGCATATAGAGGACTACGCCGCAGCCTTCCTGAGCGATCGCTTTCATCGCCGCATCCAATTGTTCGCGACAATCACAACGCAACGAACCGAGCACATCGCCGGTAAAGCATTCCGAATGAACGCGCACAAGGACCGGCTGATCGGCAAGAAGATCCCCTTTCACCAAAGCCACATGCTCCTCGCCATCGATCAAGGAGCGGTAGATGTGAATCATCCACTCTCCGGTCTTGGTAGGGATCTTCGCCGAACTCAGCTTTTCGATCAGCTTTTCTGAACGGCGGCGGTATTCGATCAGATCGCGGATCGTTCCGATCTTGAGACCGTGTGTTTTCGAGAATACCCTAAGCTCCGGAAGACGGGCCATGCTGCCATCCTCGTTCATGATCTCACAAATGACGCCCGCCGGTTCTAATCCAGCCAGCTTCGCCAAATCGACCGCCGCCTCCGTGTGCCCAGCCCTGACGAGAACACCCCCCTGCCGGGCCC
The DNA here is from genome assembly GCA_049324575.1 of Candidatus Omnitrophota bacterium. Classification (GTDB taxonomy): domain Bacteria; phylum Omnitrophota; class Omnitrophia; order Omnitrophales; family Aquincolibacteriaceae; genus JBMONI01. The sequence continues at coordinate 20,020 of JBMONI010000008.1, forward strand.
TTAACGGAAAAACATGTCCGGGGGTCACAAAGTCCGAGCGTTCAAGGTTCGGATCGGCCAACATCTCAATGGTCCGGGCGCGATCAAAAGCCGATATCCCCGTCGTGATCCCGCACTTCGCATCCACCGAGACCGTAAATGCGGTTTTCATAGCATCCTTCGGTTCGGGATCCATATCGCCAAGTCTCAACGCTCGAATCCTCGTTTCCGTCAGAGGAACGCAGATCAGTCCGCGCCCGTACTTCAGCATAAAATTGATCTTCTCGGAGGTCACCTTGGACGCGGCAAAGACAAGATCGCCTTCGTTCTCGCGGTCTTCATCATCCGTCACGATCACCATACGGCCGTCACGGATATCCTGGACGAGTTCTTCGATCTTATGGAATGGCATGGATTTTTTCTCCGCTATGAGGGGGCTATGTTAACAACCTCAAAGAGCTTTGTCAACGCAGAATGAGCCGTTTGTTTTTTCTAACTTATTGGATGGCAAGCACTTAGAAGAATCCGGCTGAAGATTCCTCAACCGTTCAAGGAAGGTGCTGAAATTCCATCGAGTGGATCAGGAAATCACCGCTCGTGTCGCCGGTAGCGTTCTGGTCGATCACGAGGATCACTTTTTGCACATTGGCCAAGACCGCATCGTTCGGAATATCGATGAAGAGCGCTTGGGTCGAGCCACTGGCGATCATGTTCGGCGTGAGCGTTAGAAGAAGTTGGTTCGAACTGTCTTTCAGCTCGATCTTGATCTGTTGCGGAGTATCGATCGCTGTATACTGAATGACAAGCTGATTTCCGCGCGCATCATAAGTCGAATCGAGATGAAGGGCAAGGCCCCCATAGCCCCCGGCCAAACTTCCATATTCGAAACCGGCACCGGACGCTTTGACATCGATAGGAAATCCGTTGATATCGCCATAGGATTGGAGATTCCTGAACACATTGAAGGTGCTGTCCGGGAAAGTCGGAGGCGTTGCGATCGACACATCGGTCTTCGGAATCCCTGTCCCGTTCTGCCAATCGGTCAGCCCTTTATTTTGATAGAGCAGATTGTAAGATTGCTCCAACCCATGGACGCGCAAATAAGCATCGAAATCCTCGGGGCCTGCACCCGAAAGCCCGAGCACTGTCGAGGCAATATCAATGCCAAGAAATCGTCTCGCGAATTCTGTGCTGGAACGCGCAGAATCGACAAGCCCATAGACGCCGAACAGATTAGGAACCTCACGGATGGCCGCCAGCCATTCCAGGGTCGCCTGAGGTGCGATCGAATAAGCCGAAGCAAGCGCATACGTAGAGCCAACGTCGGTCGTCAGCAAAGGCCCTTTTTCGGCCCCCAGAAGCGGGTCATAGACCTCTTCGAAATCTTTGACCTCCGAGATATCCCGTATGCCGAGATCGCCGACATAGGCGTTCTCAGGAATTTCCGCGGCAGAAATGAATCCCGGGATCCTGTATCGGGCCGCATAATCCGCTTGGCTCACGAATTGATTGTAAAGCGCATTACGGTAATCGATATGATCCGATTCGTCATTACGCAGCGACGGCCAGAAGATCTGGAAGGCACTCCCGTCAAAAGAAGCGAGATTCGCAATGTCCTCGCCTCCGGCAGTCCGGTAAAGCTCGACATTCGTCGCTAAATTCAAGAAGACAGAGTCGGGGATCGAATCAAAATAAGCCGCTAAAAAGGCGATCCCCCCTCTGAATTCATCGCTCGAACGGTCATGGAAGGCCGAGAACTGGCCTGTCGCCGTATCATAAGAATTCCAAAAAACACCGAAGGTCGGATGCACCGCGGCCACAAAACCCGGCTCTTGGTTGTCGAGGAATTGTGTGATCTTGGCATAGATCGCATTGGCGACGGTCCGTTCGGCGGTCGTTTTGGCCGGGATCCGGATCGCTCCTTCCATCACCGCCAAACTTTGCGCCAGATTGGCATTATCCCCTATCCCATAGACCGTCGTAAGAGGCTGGTAAGGGCTCAGATCCAAGAAAGGCAAAAGACCGTTCCAGCCAAAAGACGTTTGCGCCGCAAGCAGACTATCCATGACCGTATTGATCTCATTAAGCAGTTGGAGTTTTGTCCAGCCGTGGAAATCCATTAAGCCGCGGACCGCATCGCCAAGGATCTGGAGATAAAACCCGATCAGGGTTGGCTGTGTGAATTTTGCCCATTCTTCAGGCGTGCCATTGATATCCGCCCCGTCATAAGGAAAATGAGTCACAGGGTCGATCCCGGTCGTAGTCTGGAAATAATCGAGACCCTGGGTGATCAGCTCAGTCCTCACAACATCTAACTCGTCTGGATAGTCGGGAGGAACATAATTCAAGCCCTTTACATAAAAGTTCACCACATCGCTCAAATGGGTCCCAGCCAATGACCGATCGGTCACTATCGCGATGCTTTGGACCTGGGTACGGTCGAAATTGCTCGGAACCGAAGCCGCAGAAAGATCCATGGCAAAATTCTGGTACCCCGCCTTGAGATTGAGAATAAAAGCGATCAGGGTCCCATCGGCGTCTTTAATCTCGACCTTGACTTGGCTTCCTTCGCGCCCCTTCACCGCGATCACGAAGCTCTCCGGAAGCACGATTGGCGCCGCCGGCTGAAGGAAAGCAAACACAAAACTTGTCGGACTTTGGCTCAGATCGAAAGCATATTCAAAAGAGGTCGCGCCCCCCTGGAAAAGATCGATCTCGCCTTCGGGCTGGCCTGCGACCGTATTTCCTGTCCCTGACATCAGCACGGGCAATCCGGGAATATTGGTCAATTGAGCACCCGCATAAGCCGTCCCCGTCACCTGGGGCGCGTAAAAAAGACCGTCAGTCATGATCTCGATCGTCCCGGTGTTATTGCCGCCCGCGATCGTCGAGTCCATCACAAAATTGATCGATTCGATATGGGTCGGATCAAAACCCGACTGGAAAGTACCGTTGGTCCCGTCCAAATGATAATTCTGAAAATCTCCCGTGAGTTCCAGATAATAGATCGCTTTTTTTCCGGCCTGATCCACGATTTCGACCTTGAGGTAAGCACCGGCCGGCCCTTTGACGCCAAAAGTGCCTTCAGCCAACGCAATGTCGTCGACATCGATCTCTGCATAAACAAAGGTATTGTCGGACCCTAGCAAGTCATACACGAAATTAAATTTCTTGGCCGATTCCTGGATGAGATTGATCACCCCTACCGGATTCCCTGGAACAATATTTCCCCCTATCCCGCGAACCACGGGCTGTCCGGGAAGGAGTGTATGAAGAGCAGCATTAAGAGCGGTCCCCTGAACCGCCTGTTGGAATTCGAATTCTCCCCAATCCACCTCGATCGTATGATTGGCCGCCCCTTGGAGGACAAAGGTCAGGGAAACAATCTGCGTAAGATCGACATTGTTAAAACTCGCCAAGGGGATCCAATAGGTCTGCCAAAGATCCTGGATCGAAACCAGCTGGATGAGGCTTGTCTGGCCGTTAATATCCTTGATCTCGAAAGCAATATGGTCCGTATCCGCACTCCGCAGACTAAAGATCAAACCGCTTGCGAACAGCGCGGAGAGGTTGATCGTTTCAGTGGCAGGAGTTCCGTCGATATCATAGTCGATCGCCACCCCGCCGAAAGACGTTCCCAAAGTCCCCTGATAACTGAACGTAAATCGATTCGCCGAGGTCAGATTAAGGTCGGCGGTCGCATCCGGCGTCGTATAGAACCAAAGCGGATTAGGCTGACTCCCCGTCGCCAAAGGCGGCAATAAAGTCCTGTCATTGACATCCTTCGTAGGGTCCGGTCCTACTTCGCCTGTGAACTGGAATGTCCCCCAATCCACCTTCAGCGTCTTCGCTCCCGCTCCCTTCAATAAAAACGTGATCGTCGCGATCTCGGTCCGCGTCAGCCCCGCAAGATCACCCGCATTCACCACATACCGCTGCC
>JBMONI010000009.1:0-141526 GCA_049324575.1 Candidatus Omnitrophota bacterium
GGAAAAGAATCACGTCCCGGATCGAACTCTGCCCGGTAAGGACCATGACTAGCCGGTCGATCCCGATCCCCAGACCACCGGCCGATGGCATCCCGTATTCAAGGGCCATTAAAAAATCCTCATCGAGCATCTTCGTTTCTCCGATCATCTCACGTTGCGCCGCAAGCCTTTCCCGCTGGGCCCGCGGATCGTTCAATTCCGAAAAAGCATTGGCGATCTCCATTTTAGCGATGAACATTTCGAACCGGTAACATAGTTCTGGGTCATCTTCCCGGGCTTTAGCCAGTGGGGTCATTGAGGTCGGGTAATCCACCACAAAGACCGGGTCCCAGAGATCCGGCTCCACCACCTCTCCGAAAAGGGTGTTTAAAATATCGACATCTTCCTCGTCTTTTTCCACCGGTATTCTCAAGCGTTTAGCGCTCTCCCGGACCCCCAACGCGCGGACATCCACCCCAGTCTTCGCAAGAATCGCTCCGTAAAAAGAGATCCGTTTCCAAGGCCGTTTAAAACTAAGCTTCTTCCCCTGGTATTCGATCTCTTCTGAGCCGTAAAGGCTCTGGACCAGGCCGGTCACCAGTTCTTCTGTGATCTGCATCATATCCTGGTAATCTGCATAAGCCTGATAGAGCTCAAGCATGGTGAACTCCGGATTGTGGCGCGTTGAGATCCCTTCATTACGGAAGTTGCGATTGATCTCGAAGATTTTCTCAAAACCACCGACCAAGAGCCGCTTGAGATAAAGCTCGGGAGCCACGCGCAGGTAAAGATCCGCATGAAGCGAATTGTGATGCGTTACGAAGGGTTTGGCACGCGCCCCTCCCGCAATGGGCTGCATCATCGGTGTTTCGACTTCCATAAAACCACGTCCGGACAAGAACTCACGGATCTTCTGAATGATTTGGCTCCGCTTTTTAAAGGTCGCCCGGACCTCATCGTTAACGATCAAGTCCACATAGCGGTGACGATAACGCGTTTCGACATCTTTCAATCCATGCCACTTCTCCGGCAGAACGCGAACAATCTTGGAGAGTCTTTCGAATTTCTCGATCTTGACGGTTTGCTCTCCCGTTTTCGATTTGAATAAGGTGCCTTCGAGCCCGAGAATATCACCAATCGAAAGCGAAACGAACTCGGCATAACCCGCATCCCCTAGAAGATCCTGCTTGCCATAGATCTGAATGCGGCCGTTCTCATCTTTCAGATCGCAAAAAGTACTTTTCCCCATGATCCGTCTGGCCATCAACCGTCCCGCCAACCTCACTTTTTTCCCTTCGGAAAAATGGACGCGAACCTCTTCAATAGAATCCACCGGCAGAAAACGTCCTCCGTATTCTTGGAATATTGAAGTCATAGGAACCTGAGGAAAAAATCCTTCTAGAATTCTATAAGTCGCGAATTTTTAACAAGTTAGAGCAATTTATTGCAATATTATAGACTAGGCAGGAATCCCCTGTCAATCAATGGAGGGCCCGCCGGGCAAAAAGCCTTTCGCGCCCGAGCGGCTGCACAATGACGAGGCAAACCGGAAGCACCACTAGAATACATATCAAAGCAAAAAAAATGGCGGTACTAATAAGGAGTCCAAGAAATACCGTAGGCCGGAAACTACCCAAAATGCTTGAGCCGAAGCCAAGACAAAGGATCACGGTTGAGATCAACAAGGACTGCCCGACGTTGCGGTAGGTGTGATGCAACGCCTGGAGGTAATGATGCCGTTTCAGGAATTCCCGCCGGAACCGGTAGATGAAATGAATCGAAGAATTCACCACCATCCCCAAAACGATATTCGAGATCATGGCCGTCGGAGTCGAAAGCTCTATGCCCAGAAATCCCATCAACCCGTAGATCCCCAGGATCGGCAAAAGATTCGGCAAGGCAGCGATCAACGCTAAGGACAATGAACGAAAGACGATGATCGAGACCAATAAAATAAATAAAAACGCCCAGATCATGGCGGTCATTTGATTGCGCACAAGATCCCGGCCCATCCGATCCATCAACAAGATATTCCCCGAGACTCGGACCGAAAGCCCCTCGGGCAATTGCTCTTTGAGATAGGCCTTTATATTTTCCACCATGCGTCTTCCCGCCGCCGTCCCGACAGCCCGCACCCGCGCTTCAAGGCGAAGTTGCTTCAGATCAGGCGTAATGATCTTATAAAGCTCAGGATCCTCATTGGCCATCATCCCTTCAAAATACTTCCGCAGCAGCCCTTCCTGGTTGGGAATGATCAAAGCCGTAATATCGTTCTTGCGGGCTTGATTGATCTTTTTGACCAGCATGGTCACCGAATTGACTTTAGCGATCTCGTCTTTCGCTTCCAAAAAATCCACGAAGTCCGAGATCCACTCGAGCGTCGGATAATCGATCATTTCCGAACCGTCGTTTTTGTTGAAAACAAAGCTCATGACATAAACCCCTGTCATATGCTCATCGATGAAGCGAGTCGCACGGCCCAATTCGGAATCCTGCTTGATCTGACGCATCAAGCTCGTATCGACTTCAAGCCTCCTCAAACCCATGACCGAGATCACAAAAGCCACCAGGGTGATGAAAAGGATCACCCATTTTCCTCGAAATTCGAGCTCCTCCAAAAAAAGAACGAGGAAGCGGTTGAAGAAATGCTCTGATTCAGGATCATCCGTCCGTTTACCGTAGGGAAGAACTGGGAGGAGCACGGGAGCAAGGATCATTTGCCCAATGAAGGAGTAACAAGTCCCCAGTGCGGCAAAAAGACCGAAAGCCCGGATCCCCGGAACCGGATTTAATAAAAGCGCAAGAAATCCAAGCGCCGTCGTCAAATGCGCAAGAAAAGATGGCGGGCCGATCTGAGCCATCGTAATCAGAACCGCTTCCTTCAGACTCGGATGATGCATCCGGACCTCAAAAAAGAGGTTCATCAAATGCACAGAATTTACGATGCAGATAATCATGATCACAGGCGCTAGCAAAGAAGTTACCAAGGTAATCTCCTGTCGGACCCATGAAATAGTCCCCATTGTCCAGATCAGGATGGCGAACACATGGCACATGGAAAAAAACACACATGAAAAATCCCGATAGACCATCCATGTCAGAAGGACCAGCAGGATTGCGATGATGGGAATAAGCACGATCTGATCGCGGCGGATATCGCGAATAAAATCATATTGCTCAACCGGCGCTCCGGCCAAGTAGAAGCGTACCGACCGCGATTCATACTGCCGCAGTAACTTTCTGACCTGATGGATGAACGTCCCATGGGAATCCTGCCGCCGGTCCGTAGGCTTCAGATAAATAATGATATTGGCGACCTTGCCATCTTCGGATACGACATTGCCGCGATAGAGCGGATTACTGAGAATGCTTTCTTGGAGCGAAAGCGCCGAGGAGCCCCCTTCATAGACCTCTTTGAGCGCAGGCTCGACTTTGACCCCCAAGAACCGGTGACGGATATCCATCGCATTCGCCAAGCTGATGACCCGTTCGACTTGGGAAAATTGCGAAACCTTCTCCGTCAGATCCCTCAGCATTTCCAAATACTCGCCTTCAAAAAGACCCGGGGTTGAAACAGCGAGGGCAATCAGATTATCGCTCCCAAAGATTCGGCTCATTTCCTGATAATCATGATATTCCTGGGAATTCTTGTCGAGCAAGGTATCGGTCGAAGGATCGATCTGGATCCTCAGAAGAGACTCCGCCATTCCCAGCGTAAGCAGCGAGGTGACAAGAAGAACCGCCCACCGGAGGCGAAGGATCATGGCAGTGATGCGCCGGATCATGGGGAAATTATATCAAAGAACCGCGGCGAATCTATGACTTCCTCATCATTTGTGCTAAGATGCCCGTGTGGAGCGTATCGCAAATCCTTTTTTCTGGTATTTCATCCTTGTCGCCATGGTCTGGCTTTACCGGGCAAAGCGCGCCCAGCATTCCCTCGAACGAATCCCCCGGATCCCGAAGCAACCCCCCTCCTCGACCGAGGAAACGCGAATTCCAGTTACGGTAATCATCCCTGCAAAAAATGAAGAGAAGAACATCGGGGAATGCGTCCGGCGCTTCCTTTCGCAAACCCATCCTTGCGTCCAGATTCTCGTCGCGAACGATCGTTCCTCGGACCAGACCGAACCCATTCTCCGGAGTATGAGCCTTCCTTGTCTACCTCTGGCTGCCTCCCCTACTGAAGGTACAAAATCCGGCTATGTAAACTGTCCGCCTACACTTGACGGATGGACCGGAAAGAACTCAGCGATCCACGCGGCCCTGCCTTATGCCACCGGCGACTGGCTCCTCTTCACGGATGCAGACACGCGCCATGAGTCCGAAAGTATCACGTCCGCTCTAGCCTACTGCCGGTCCCATGATCTCGAATACCTCACGCTCTCACCCCGCTGCATCACGGCCTCTTGGATCGAACATGCGCTACAACCTCTCGCCATGGCTTTCCTCGGGCTCTGGTTCCCTCTCGAGGAAGTCAATAACCCCCGCTCCGAAAAGATCTTCGGGAATGGCCAATACTTATTCATACGGCGTACTCTCTATCTCGCCTTGGGCGGTCATAAACGTGTCGCAGGCGAATTCCTGGAAGATTATGCGTTCACGGCCCTCGTCAAAAAAAACCGGCGTCCTTTTCGTGTTGCGATCGGCAATGCCCTGTTCGGCACGAGGATGTACGACAGCTATGAAAGTTTCTGGCGAGGCTGGCGCAGGATTTACCTTCATGCTTTTCGCCAAGACGCAAAAACACTCGGCGTGAAAGCCCTGGAAGTCCTTTTTTTCTCGGTCTTCCCTTTCCTAGCGTTCTTCTTTCTTCTTCGGCTTGCGCTTGTGTTTCCGCTTTTCTACGGTTTTTCTTTAGGGCTGGCCTTTGCGGTCCTTATATTCATGGGAATCGTAGGATGGAAAGCTTATGGAATGATCGGAGCAAAAAAGCGCTATGTGTTTCTACACCCGCTAGCCGCGATCCCGCTTTTTTGCATCCTAATCGATGCGGCCTGGATGGCAGCATCGGGCAAAAAAACCGTTTGGCGGTAGGCTTATGAGCCCGTCCGCGGGCCCGTCAGGATATACCCTACCTCGATCGCATAATTCAGAAGGACTCTGATAAAATCCTGATCGGTCTTCGGAAAAAACATGCCGAGCTTCGCCAACACCCGCTCCGTATTATCCACGCGGAAGGTCAGATGATCGTTCAGATACCCCAGATAGGGCCGCAGCATTTCATAGACAATCTGTTCGGGTTCGCTGAGCTCCCCTACTGAGAATTCTTCGGGATCAATGATCTGGATATCCGGCATCCCGGGATGTTCTTTTTCTTTCAGCTCAAGCAGCATCCAAATCTGCGGAGGTTCTTTCGTAACCAGATGATAGGTCTTCCCAAGGCTTTCCGGTAACGCTCCGATCGCAAGTGCCGCATCGACGACAAAATCGATCGGAACGATATTAAAGGAATTCTTGGGGTCCGTCGGCAGTTTCGACAAGATCCCATGGGCGAAAAGCTTCATGAAGGGATAGATCACATTAAATTCAGAAACTTCACCGGTCTTGGAGTTCCCGACGATAATGCTCGGGCGAAAAATCGTTACAGGCAGTCCTTGCCGCATGGCTTCGCGGACATGAGACTCCGCTACGTATTTACTTTCTTCGTAGAAATTGGCATGGGCCGGTTTTTCAGGAAGGGAGTCTTCCGGCGCACAGAAAGTCTGAAGGCTGCCGGCAACATAGGCCGTACTGAAATAAAAAAATCGTTTCAGCTTTCCCCGGCGATGAAGCTCTTGTACCACTTTCAGAACTTCGCGGGTCCCATCCACGTTGATCTTAAAACAATCCTCTTTGCTCCCATTCAAAGCCGTCAACGCAGCAATGTGGTGGAATTCATCGACTTCGCGGACAAGCATTTCAACCTCGTCTGCTTCGAGCCCCAATCCCGGAAGCGTCACATCCCCTTCCAAAACACGGATCCGCTCGGCCAGCAAATGCTGGGCATCAAACCCCGAAAGAATCTTCTCGACCCGGGCCTGCTCTGACAGCGATCGTTTCCTTCGCACCAGGAGGATCAGGCGATGCGAAGTCTTTTGGATAAGGGCCTTGAGGATCTCACGGCCCAACGCTCCCGTGACTCCGGTTAAAAAAAACGTTTTTTCTTTTTCTTTTTTAATCATAGCGTTTTATTGCCAAACAAATATTCTGCCCGCCGAAGCCGAACGAATTGGAAAGCACGACCCGAACCTCCGCCTCCCGAGCCCGAAGAGGGACATAATCGAGATCGCATTCCGGATCCGGTTCCTCATAATTAATGGTCGGCGGAATGACATGATACTTCATCGTATAGACGGAAGCAATCACCTCTGTCACTCCAGCCGCCGCAATCATGTGCCCCAGCATGGATTTGATCGAACTGACCGGAATCCGCGCCGCATAATCCGCAAAAACATTCTTGATCACCCGCGTTTCCGCCGAATCGTTCACTTGAGTCGAAGTCCCATGGGCATTGATATAGTCCACATCCCGCGTCCTTAGCCCGCCTTTCTGCATCGCCAGGGTCACAGCCCGCGTCGCGCCCAACGCTTCCGGATCCATATCGGTCAAGCGATAAGCGTCCGCCGTCGATCCGTATCCGATGATCTCCCCATAGATTTTGGTCCGGCGTTTCAACGCGTGGCTCAACTCTTCCAGGATCACGACGCCCGCCCCTTCCGAAAGTACGAAACCGTCGCGGTGTTTATCAAAAGGACGAGAAGCCCGCTTAGGATCCTCGTTACGCGTTGAAAGCGCAGTCAGCAAACTAAAGCCGGCCACCCCAAGAGGGTGGATCATCGAATGGGCCCCGCCCGCCATCACAACATCGGCCATGCCGCTGCGGATCCATTCGGCCCCCTCCCCGATCGCCTGGGATGAGGCCGCACACGCGGTCAGACAATTGGAAACCGGGCCCCGGATGTCAAAATGTCGGGTCAGATGAGTCACTGTCATGAATGGCTGGACCTCCAACTCGGCAAGTCCGTTGAGATAGCGACTGGATTCCGCCAAATACATCGCAGGATCGATGACCCGGCCATTCGTTGACAAAGAAGCCCCTACCGTTTTTGTGAACGGCTGGAATTCCGAACCGCTGTCGCCCGCTCCAAAGTAGATCCCGAACCGATCCGCATCGAGATCAAAGATCCTCAGGTGAGAATCTTTAAAGGCCTCGCTCGCAGCCTCTAATGCAAAGAAGGTCCCTCGATGGGCATGTTGAAGAGCGGGATCCCGCTGACGCCATTTCTCAAAATCAAAACCTTTAACTTCGCCGGCGATCCGCGTCGGGAATTCACTGGCATCAAAGACCGTGATGTCGGATATGCCGGACCGCCCTTCCACAAGATGCCTCCAGGTAGTCATCGCATCCAAACCAAGCGGCGTCACCATTCCCACCCCTGTGATCACGACACGTCGTTTCATTTTTTCACCACGAGAGACGCGTTTTGACCGCCGAAACCGAAGGAATTCATCAGAAAAAAGCGGGAATGCTTCTTGAAAGGCTTGTCGATCACATACGGAAGGTCTCCGATGGCAGATGCCTTTTTTAAATTCGTCACCGGCGGAATCGTTCCTTCGTTGAGAGCGACGATCCCCGCTGCGATCTCAACGCCTGCAGAAGCGTAAACCATATGCCCCGTGATCGGCTTCACGGCGGTAATCTTAATGCGATCAAAATATTTGTCGAAGATCTTCCGGATCTCCTGGGACTCTTGCGCATCTTCTTGTCGGATCCCGCTGCCGTTCGCCAGGATGAAATCGACATCTTTCGGATGCACCCCGGCCTGTTCTAAAGCCCGTTCGATCGAGCGACATTTCCCGTTGTAATCCTCGCCGCAGGAAGGATCGCAATTAAAATCCGACGAGGAACCATACCCAACGATCTCTCCGTAAATGTGGGCACCCCGTTTTTCCGCGAATTCCCGCTCCTCGAGCAAAAGAATGCCAGCCCCCTCCCCGAGAATCATGCCATCGCTTGAGACATCAAAGGGGCAATAGACGTCCTTCGCCTCGATCGTCCCGTTTTTGCGACTAAGAAGCCCCAAAAGATGGAAGCGGGACAAGCCCATGGGATTGACCTTGGAATCAGCGGCACCGGCCAACATCACATCGGCATCTCCGCGCTGGATCACATGCAGCGCTTCTCCAATCGCTTGAGCCCCTGCTGCCGCCGAGGTCGTGATCGTGTTGCAGGGGCCTTGGAACTTATGCATGATGGAAATATGGCAGGCCGGCATATTCGGAAGGTATTTGAGAAACCATAAGGGGAACAAAGCTCGCAATCCATCTTGTCCGAATTTTCTCATCTGGAAATGGCCGTCCGCATCGATCCCGGCCTGAATCCCCGCACCCACCTCCTCAAGATCGACGTTTAAGACCCCTGCTCCCAAGGATATTCCGGCCCGGAAAGGATCCACCGCCCTTCGTTCCAATCCCCCGTCGCGTAGCGCCAGATGACTCGCAGCGATAGCAAACTGGATCTCACGGCTCATGACCTTCAATTGTTTTCGATTTTCGATATAATCCCGGATGTTAAAATTGACAACTTGACCAGCAATGAAAGGCCGGAAACCGCTTTCCGCAAGGTACGGGATCGGCGAGATGCGAGACCGCGCATGGAGAACATCATCCCAATAACTCGCCCACCCAAGTCCCGAAGGGGTGACGAGGCCGATCCCGGTAATAACGACTTCTCTTTTTTTCACGTTCCGGAGATCCTTTTTATCTTGTTCCGGACATCATAATGCTCCATAAAGGCCTCATGAAAGGTAAAGCACTTTTCAAGACCCGGCACCAAATCAGGCACGACGGCCAGCATCAGCCTTGCTTCCGCCAGAATCTGTTCTCGATGTGTAACTTTAGCATCGATCCAGGCCCCTTCTTCCCGTAATTGTTCGGAAGCGGCATGGATCTGAAGTGAAGCGCCCGCATGTCCCACCAGTTGAAAATGACTTTGTTCGATCTTGGCAAACATAACATTTTTTTTAAAATCGGATTCGGCTCCCAACAACACTCCTCCGGTTTGCGCCATCATCTCAAGCATCAAAATCTCGGTCGAATAAGGCGCTTGTGGAAGTGTCGCCGAGGAAAGCGCGCAGCGCCCTTTCTCAATGGCAACAATGGTGTCCAAGAGGATCCAGCGCATATTCAGGGGAGGATCCGTGACCGCAAATCCGAGGCGGGAAATGAAAGCAATAACGAAATCAACATGGCTTGGGCCTGAAAAAGAACACCGAGACAAAAAGCACTAGGACGGGACGAAAAAACGATGAACATGCTTACGCGGTCAAGCCTTTTGCTCGATCCGGTCTTGCACATACTGCATGATCATTTTCACGGTAAAAAGATCCGCTAGCTTGTTGATCGCGGGATCTTTGGAAAACTCGTCGAATTCCATGGTCGGATATTTTCGGCGAAGAAAATTCAACCCCTGAGAAGTGATCTTTCCATTCAGAACATAATCCGGATTGGTCATAAAATTAGAAGGGAAAAGATCCCCGGCAGGGATCTTAATACTGAACGTCTTTTCAAGCCGAAAAATGACGTCGATGAAATCGATGGATTCGGCGCCGAGATCCCGCGTCAGAGAAGAATCCAAAGTGATCTCGTCCGGCTCGACCCCCAAAGCACCGGATAATGTTTCTTTGACTTTTGAAAAAACGTTATCGTCCATAAAAACCGTCCCCCTATTTATGAAGCAAGCTGAACGCTTGACTGATGACTGGGCGCGAGGAACAAACGAGCGGAAACCGCCACGCGGCCCCGGCTGATCAATTTCCCCTCCCATTCGGTGACATCCTCCTTACTCGCCACAAGTCGCAATTGGCTTTCCCAAGGATCTCCCGGCTTTAGATAGGTGTGAAATTTAGTCGATCGGATCTGCTTCAGATAATATTTTTTCCCCTCGCCATGTTCCGCATGCCGCAGATAATGTTCAGCGGTCTGTTTGAGCATTTCGAGCGCAAGAACCCCTGGAAGGACCGGAAAATCGGGGAAATGATCTTGAAAAAACTCCGATTTTTCGGGGATGATCCCTTCCGCGCGAATCCCCTGACCTGGATCCAGGTTTAAAATTTTAAGAATCGAAAGTTCTGGCATGATGTCACCTTGGAACGTTAAGAATGTAAACTCCATTTAAAATGCGGAGCCCGGCCAGCCATGTATAGTGAGCTTCAAAATGTTCTATACGAAGCTCCAGCTTTTTAAAAATCCCGTTCCACCCTTCTTGGGTTTTAAAGTTGCCGGGATGCCCACAATATTCGAAATTATAAATTCGATCCCTCCACAAGGTCCAAAATCGCCCCCAACTATGCCGGTACAGGTCTTCGACCACCAAAATGCGCTTTCGCGTAACCCGAATCGCCTCGCGCAACACCCCCTCATAATCCGGGATATGATGCATGACGGTCACCAATAGCGACGCATCAAAACTCATGTCCGGAAAAGGAATCCTGCAACCGTCATAAAGGACAACCGGCGCCTGCTGATATCCTGGCTTGACAACTTCCAGCACGATTGGCTGATGCCCGCGCCTGACCAGCGGACGATGATAGAACCCCCATCCACCCCCGATATCCAGGATTTGGCTTTCCCGATCTAAATATTTATCAAAAAGCGATGTAAAAAACTCCGCCCTCTTTTCGAGTTCGGAGCGCTTCCAATGCCGAACGATAAAATCAAGCGCCTGTCGCTGAACAGACGCCATAGTCTGCAAAACGATCTTTAAACCCTCATGGCTCAATCACTTGAGGGTCGGATTATAGCATAGCCTTGAATAAGCCTTCAAAATAAATATTAGAATTGATATAAGATTTTTATTTGCTTTTTCCATGGAACCTGCTTAAGCTCTTCCGTTATGCTAAAAGATTTTAATGGAAAAACCGCTGTTATCACAGGGGGCTCCCGAGGGATTGGGCGCGCCATTGCCCTGGAATTCGCCCGGCGAGGCGCTTCTTTGGTCATCAACTACGTTCGAAATGAAGAGACGGCCGAATCCACACTTGCCGAACTGAAAAAAGAAGGCGCTCAGGCCATCCTTTGCCGAGCGAACATGAAAGAGCCGGCAGAAATCGACCTTTTGATTGAAACCGCAGTTCAGACCTTCGGCCGAATCGATGTCCTGATCCATAATGCCGCACTCGGCAATTTCAAGCCCGTCCATCAGCTCAAGATCAATCAATGGGAACTCTCGCTTGATATCAACGCGCGGGCTTTTCTGCTTCTGGCCCAAAAAACGCTTCCGATCATGGAACGGCAAGGTTCGGGAACCCTCCTGGCCCTCTCCAGTCTTGGCGCCCGGCGTGTGATCCCAAATTACGGCGCCATTGGGATCTCGAAAGCCGCCCTTGAAAATCTCGTGCGCTATCTTGCCTTTGAATTCGCCCCTAAGAACATCCGCGTCAACGGAATATCCGGCGGACCGATCGAAACCGAATCCCTGAAATTCTTCCCCGATTATGAGAGCCTCAAAAAAGAAGCAATCCGAAGCACGCCCGCGGGACGCATGGGAAGGCCTGAGGACCTTGCGAAAGTCGTGGCTTTTTTGGCTTCAGAAGACTCGCGGTGGATTTTCGGTCAAACGATCATTGTGGATGGCGGAATATCCTTAGCCTGAAACCGGCCTTAAAACAACTTTACTAGCCTTCCCCCATAGCACCCGAAAGCTTCGCCGTATCAAAGCTCGCCTGCTTTCCTTCGAATTCGCCTGAAGTATCTTCCTGATGCCAATAACCAGCCGTCCCCTGAACTCGGACACATGCGCTCATCAGAAAGATCGTCGGCAAGATCAAAAGCAGCAAAACCTCCCGTTTCACCCGTGCAATGCGGATTCTTAATAACCCCAATCCGAAAAAAATAAGGACCCCTTGGGGGAAAAGATAACCAAATCGGTTGAAAAACGTCTGCTCCCCTGCAAGAGGGACTGTCTGGGTCCGGTGCCCGGTCACAAAAATATCCCGGCCTTCAAAATCCTCCACTTTCGCGAGGATCTTTCCGCTCGGGGCTATAAAAGCCGAGATCCCTGTATTGGCCGATCGTACGACCCCGATCCGATTCTCGATCGCACGAAAAACCGAGGCTTGAAGATGCTGATAAGGTGCCGCTGAGTGTCCGAACCAAGCATCATTGGTCATGACCACAAGTAATTGGGCTCCGCGCTGCATGAATCGCCGGGCTAGATCCTGAAACGTATCCTCAAAACAGATCAGCACTCCGAAAGGCAAAGTCCATCCTCGAAAAACCGTGTATTCAGTTCCCGCCTCAAAATGGCCTACCCCCATCGCATCCGCAATGGGCGTTAAAAAACCCAAAATCCATTTGAACGGAATATATTCTCCGAACGGGACCAATTTGATCTTATCGTGCCGTTCTGAGACCTGTCCCTCGCGATCGATCAAGTAAGCGCTGTTATAAACTTTGTCCGCGGTTTCATACCGAGGGCTCCCGAACAAGATCGGCTTCCCCACTTCCGAGGCTAACGCGGACAGATTCCCCGCAAGAACATCTTGGTTGAAATAGCCCGGAAAAACAGCTTCGGGCCAAATCACCAGTTCGGGACGATCGAACCATGCAAGTTTCGTAAGTGTTGAGTGTATTTCAAGGATCTTTTCACGCGCTTCGGCGACCCATTTGATATTCTGCGCAATATTCCCCTGAATAACCGCGATCGGAGGAGAGATCTCCGCCGGCGAAGTCCTTAAAGCCAATGTCCCATAGAGTCCGCTGCTGAGCCGAAGCAGAGCCAGGATCGCTAGAAAAAATATTCCCGACCGGGTCCATATTTTTTTCGCTTGCCGGGCTCGTTCAATGATCTCTTCGGCAAGAACGTTCCAAAGGGCGATAAGAAAACCAACCCCATAAGCGCCGATCAGATCCGCAATCTGGATGCCCCGCAGATCTTCCGATTGGGAATAGGCGAGGAGATTCCAACCGAATCCGAGGATCGGGATTTCCCCGCGTAGCCATTCGGCCGTCGTCCAGGTCGCTGCGATCCAGATCAATCGAAACCCGAGTGAGCGGAACGATCGGGCATACCAAACGCACCATGCAAAAAGCCCGAAAAAGACCGCTTCAAGCCCCGCGACGAAAAGCCATCCGAAGGAGGTGACTTCCGTAAGCCATTGAAGCGAGATCGAGAAAAAAACAAATCCGGAGAGAAAACCCGTCCCGAAAGCCTGTCGAGGGCTCCCGATCCGCCTGATCGATGCTAAAAGCGGAACCAACGCAACCCACGCAAGGAACCAGAATCCAAACCTTGGATAAGCCCCGGCAAGAAAAAGCCCGCTTAAAAAGGATAAAAAAAAGGGAGATCCCATAATCCAAGTAGGAAAATATCCTGCTTATTCACCTATTCCACAGCATTTCTTATATTTTTTTCCGCTGCCGCAAGGGCAAGGGTCATTGCGGCCGACTTTCGACGTCGGGCGTTTGACCGCAGCAAACGGCGCCCCCGCGATCCCCGGGCCGCCGGATCTCAGACCAATTTTACCAGGGCCAAGATCCCCACCCGCCCGCCCCGCCAACGCCCTTCCCATGCTTTCCGATGAAAGTCCGCTGGACTCGGGATGGAGATATTGGGCCTGGGAAGGCTCCGAGCGAGCCGTCATTTTTTCTTCTTTAACCGCGCGGACACGGAAAATAAGCTCGACCGCTTCTTCTTTAATATTTTCGGTCATGGCTTCAAAAAGATCGAATGCCTCCCGCTTATACTCCGTCAGCGGATCCCGTTGGCCGTAGGCACGAAGCCCGATCCCTTCTTTAAGATTGTCGAGATTATAAAGATGATCCTTCCATTTGGTGTCCAAACTCTGAAGGAGAATATAACCCGTAAGGAATTCCATCCGCTCTGGTCCGAAATCTTTTTCGCGGGCATCATATACTTCGCGGATTTTCGCAAGGATCTCCTCGCGCAATCCGTCCAGATCCGATGCGTTCTCATGAACAACCCTCCTGAAATCCGCGCCAAATTTTTCTCCCAATGCCCCCGCCAATCCCTCCGGGTCCTTCTCATCATCCCGGAGATCGGGATGGACAAACCTCCCCAGAAGTCCTTCGAGCACATCTTCGATCATCTCGTAAAGATGTGCGCGGATTCCGTCACGGTTAAGAACACGGTCCCGTTCGGAATAGATAAGTTCTCGCTGACGGTTCATGACATCATCATATTCGAGCAAATGTTTGCGGATCTCGAAATTCCGACTCTCGACCCTCCGCTGAGCGGTTTCAATAGCCTTGGAGACCAGCGGATGCTGGATCTCTTCGCCTTCCTCCATTCCCAGCCGCTGCATCATGGACGAGATCCTTTCGGAACCGAACAAACGCATGAGCTCATCTTCAAGTGAAATGAAAAAATTGGACGCGCCGGGATCGCCCTGGCGGCCCGACCGGCCTCTCAGCTGATTATCGATCCGACGGGCTTCATGCCTTTCGGTCCCGAGCACACACAAGCCCCCAATGTCCGCGACCCCGGCCCCTAGCACAATATCGGTTCCGCGACCGGCCATATTCGTCGCGATCGTGATCGCTCCCGATTGACCGGCTTGCGCTATAATCTCCGCTTCTTTTTCATGATATTTTGCATTCAGAACGGAATGGGGAACGTTATAACGGCGGAGCATCTGGCTTAGACGCTCGGATTTTTCAATCGAGATTGTCCCCACGAGGACCGGCCTATTTTTTTTATATTCTTCAATGATCCGTTTCACGACCGCATCGAATTTCTCCCGCTCCGTTCGGTAAATGCAGTCGGCATAGTCTTGACGGACACAAGGACGATGGGTCGGGACGACCACGACTTCAAGTTTATAGATCTTATCGAACTCCACCGCTTCAGTCGCCGCCGTTCCGGTCATACCGGCAAGTTTTTTATACATGCGAAAATAGTTCTGGAAAGTGATCGTCGCCAACGTCTGATTCTCCCGCCGGATCTTGACCCCCTCTTTGGCTTCGAGCGCCTGATGCATGCCGTCGGAAAACCGCCGTCCCGGCATCAATCTTCCCGTAAACTCATCAACGATAATGACCTCATCATCTTTGATCACATAGTCCACATCCCGTTGAAAGAATTCTTTTGCGCGAAGCGCGGTCATCAACTGATGTCGCTCGTCGATCGTGTCGGAATCGTGGATGTTATCGACCCCCATCAAGCCAGCCCCTTTTGCCTCGCCTGACTCGGTCAGAGAAACGGTTTTTGACTTTTCATCGGCGATGTAATCGTATTGTTTTTTGAGTTCCGCAAGCTTTGCTTTCCATTCGGGGTCGAATTCCTCTTTTTGAATACGGTAACCGTTCAAACGGAGGGAAGCCCGCTGGGCACGGTAATACTTTTCCGTCGAATCTTCCGCCGGACCGGAAATGATGAGCGGGGTTCTCGCCTCATCGATCAGAATCGAATCCACCTCATCCACGATCGCGTAATGCAATTTTCTCTGCACCCTCGCATCGAGGGAGGCAACCATGTTATCGCGCAAATAATCGAACCCGAATTCATTATTGGTCCCATAGGTGATATCGGATGCATAGGCGTTTTTTCGTTCTTCCGGAGGCGTATCATGTTGGATCACGCCACAGGTCAGACCGAGAAATTCATAGACCGGCCCCATCCACTGGCGATCCCGACGGGCCAAATAATCGTTCACGGTCACGACATGGACGCCTTTTCCTTCAAGGGCATTCAAATAGACCGGAAGTGTCGCAACCAGCGTTTTCCCTTCCCCTGTCGCCATTTCGGCGATCTTCCCATGATGCAAGACCATCCCTCCGATCAATTGGACGTCAAAATGGCGCATGTGAATCGTCCGGCGGGCTGCTTCGCGCACAACCGCAAAAGCCTCGGGCAAAAGCGCCCCGAGGACTTCCCCCCGGGCAAGACGATCACGGAACTCCTGGGTCTTAGACCGAAGCGCAGCATCATCAAGCGCTTGAAGCGTAGGCTCGAAAGCATTGATCTGGGCTACGGTCGGCCAAAGCTTTTTCAGATTCCGCGCGTTTTGCGTTCCGATGATCTTACGAAGGATCCACTGGATCATAAACTCCTCATTCGACCCCTAGGGGGTCCCCGCAGCGCCGTTCTGCATCCGCGCCGCGAATTTTTTAAGATAAGCCTCGATCAGGGCGTCGAGATCACCGTCCATGACCGCCTGCACATTGGAAGTCTCCCAATCCGTCCGGTGATCTTTGACCATGGAATACGGATGCATGACATACGAGCGGATCTGCGATCCCCATTCGATTTTTTTCTTTTCCCCGTAAAAAGCGAGCCTCTCATTTTCTTTTTCCTGTCGATATCGCTCATAGAGCTTGGCCTTAAGAACTTTCATCGCAACCTGCTTGTTCTGATGTTGAGACCGCTCATTCTGACATTGGACCACGATCCCCGTCGCTAAATGCGTGATCCTGACGGCGCTGGAGGTTTTATTCACATGCTGTCCGCCCGCGCCACCCGCGCGATAAGTGTCCAGACGGATCTCATTTTCCTTGACGTCGATTTCGGGGATATCATCCACCTCGGCAATCACATCCGCAGACGCAAAAGAAGTATGCCGGCGCTTATTCGCATCGAACGGAGATATCCGGACCAGCCGGTGCACCCCCGATTCGGCTTTCAAATAGCCGTAGGCATAACTTCCCTGCACAATAAAAGTCGCGCTTTTGATCCCCGCTTCTTCTCCCGGCATCAGATCGATGCTTTGGATCTGGTAACCTCGTTGGTCGGCCCAACGAAGGTACATGCGGTATAACATCGAAGCCCAATCGCAGGATTCGGTTCCCCCGGCTCCGGCATTAATGCTGACAATGGCATTATTTTTATCAAGGGGACCCGATAAAAGGCGCTGGAATTCCAGCAATTCGATATTTTTGGTAAGTAAAGCGATCTCCCCCAAGATATCCGTCAAGGATTCTTCCTGATTCTCATCAAGAAGGTCGGTGAACTCTTTCAGTTCATGGAGTTTTTCCCAGGCGTGATTCCAAGGATCGAGAGTCTTTTTGAGGACTTTGAGACGGTCCATCGTCGCCTGAGCTTCCTGGGGTTTGTCCCAGAAACCAGGCTCGGCGATCTTTCGATTCAGCTCCTGAATCTGCGGTTCATACGCATCGAGGTCAAAGATACCCCCTAATCTCTCGGAGTTTCTCCTCAAGCTTGCCTAAGGTTTCCCGAATTTCAGTGATTTTTTCCTGCATGCCTTTCCCTTTCCATGCGATTGATGCGCGGTAGTGTATCAAAATTCCGAAGCAAAACCAATGGGTTGTTAGAAGACCGGGTTGGCTTTGAAAAAACGAATGATATTCTCCGCGGTTTTCCGGTCCATCCCGGGAATCCTGGCAAGCTGTTCCACCCCGCTACGGCGGATTTCCTCCAAAGACCCGAATTGCCGGTACAAAACCCGTTTCCGGTGCGCCCCGATGCCGGGGACGAGGTCCAAAGCGGATCTCAGCATGGCTTCGCTCCGCAAGTGGCGGTGATAGTTCACGGCAAAACGATGCGCTTCATCGCGGATCTTCTGGAACAACCGTAGAGCAGGCGAGTCTGGGGAAAACGGAACCGGCCTTTTGGATTGTCGGTCATAAACGATTTCAAATCTTTTAGCGAGAGCCAAAAGCCGGATGTCTTCAAAACCCTCTTGATCAAGAATCTTCGCAGCCGCCGACAGCTGGCCGAGCCCTCCATCGATCAGAATGATATCCGGGACAAAATACTCACGCCCTTCCCGGATCCCGATTAGCATCCGGCGGAGCGCTTCCTGGATCATTGCATAATCATTGATCCCGCGAACCCCGCGGATCCGGTAGCGCCGGTATTCCAGCTTATCCGCGAGTTCGCGGTAAAAGCTCACTTTAGAAGCGACCGCATGTTTTCCTTGCACATTGGATACGTCGAAACAGACGATCTTTTCCGGCAATCGTTCGAAACCCAGGATCGTTTTAAGCTCCGCAGTCGCACTGAGCACAATGCCCCGCCCCTCGTCGGAAAAACTAAACTTTTTCTTTTTGAGACGGGACAAGGCCTCGATCTGCCCTTTGAAATATTGAGCGTCCTCAAAGCGATATTCCGCTGCTGCCGACCGCATGCATTCCGTCAAATAGTCCAGAAAATTCTTTTTTCCTCCTCCCAAGAAAACCCGGATCTCACGAATAAGCCGTTGATAGGACTTTTCGATTTCCGGCCGGATACAAGGGCCTAAACACTGTCCAATGTGATAATAAAGGCAGGCCGTTTTCGGAAGCCTGCGGCATTTCCGGATCGGGAAGATCGTATGGATCAATTGGATCGCCTCACGAAGAAGTTTGGCATCCGTGAAGGGGCCATAATAAGTAGCCTCTTTATCCGTTTTATTGCGGGACACATGAACGCGAGGATACTTTTCGCCCGTGATCTTGATGAGCGGGTAGCTCTTATCATCCTTGAGTTCTTGGTTGTAGAAAGGACGGAACTTGCGGATCAGTTGGGCCTCCAATAAAAGAGCGTCGACCTCGGTCGCCGTTTCGATCGTTTCGATCTTGCGTACTTTTTGCATCAACACCGCTATTTTAGGATGAGGCTGCTGCGCAGCAAAATAGGACCGCAAACGCACTTTGAGGGATTTGGCCTTGCCGACGTAAAGCACTTCTCCGCGCTCTGATCTCAGGAGATAAACCCCGGGTGCGAAAGAAACCGCCTCTAAATCTTTTTTTAAGGACACAAGCGACATGGCGGTCAATCCTCGATCTCGTCTTCGCCGGGGGAAAGAGATGTGTTCTTTTTTTTCTCTTTCAGAACACGGAAAAGATCTTTGAATTCTTCGATTTTCAAAAGCCAGGCAAAAGCCCCATACGCAAGGACCGCGACGGCCATCGGAGCAAAAACCCGGGCCATTTTCCAGAGAAAAACATTTGAAAATCGGATGCTTTCAATCCCTTCGAGCGTAAGCCAACAGAGAACGGCCATCCCGGCAGCTGCCAAAGCGAGTTTGAGAAGAAAGATCTTGAACTGTGCTACACGGAATGCGAGGTGTTTGCGGTGAAGGATCACGGCCAGCAACACAAATTGCAGGATCCCCGAAAGCGAAGTCGCAAGGGCAAGCCCCGCCTCCCGAAGGGGCCCCATCAGGATCAGATTCATGACAATATTCAGCCCGAATCCAAGCGCAGCGATCTTTGATGGTGTTTTGGTATCTTGGAAAGAGAAAAAAGCGGTCGTAATGATACGAAGTCCAGAATAGGCGGTTAGCCCGAAGGTATAGCATAAAAGGACCATCGAAGCACGCGCACTGGAAACCGCGTCGAACTTTCCCCCTTCAAAAAGGAATTGCATGATCGGCAAGCGGAGAATCATAAGACCGAGGGAGGCCGGCAGCACGATCAAGAACACGCTTTTGACCGAAAAAAGAAATGACTTTTCTGCTTGAACGTTGTTTTTTTGAGCGATCTGCCTGGACATCGTCGGTAGAAGGGCTGTCCCCATTGAGATCGCAAAAAGGGCCATCGGAAATTGCATCAGGTGGTTCCCGTACCAGAGACTTGAGCTCGCGCCCTTCCCGATCCAAAGACCGAGCGTCATATCGACGAGCACATTGAGCGGAACGATCGAAAAACCAAGCGCCGCCGGAAGCAGAAGCTGGAAAAATCTCCGCAGCTCCCCTCGCCCGAAATCCCAAATGAACCGGAAGCGAAAACCCAAAGTATGAAGCTGCGGCCATTCCACGCAAAACTCGATCAACGCGGTGAGGAATAAGAGCACCGCCAGCCACCGCAGTTGTTCTTCGGCGTGAGGACCCGCATGCGGAATAACCCAAAGGACTGACACGATCCACCCTAAATTCAGAATCATGGGCCCGAGGGATGAGAGAAAAAAACGCTTATGGCTGTTCAAGATCCCCATGCCAAGCGAATATAAAGAAATCGCCCAGAGGTACGGAAAAAGATACCGCATCAGATCAAACGCAAGATGAAGCGTTTCAGAGATGCGGGGGATCTTCATAAGAAAATAAAGAGCCATTTCGATAAAAAAAAGAAAGATCATGAAGAACA
The DNA here is from genome assembly GCA_049324575.1 of Candidatus Omnitrophota bacterium. Classification (GTDB taxonomy): domain Bacteria; phylum Omnitrophota; class Omnitrophia; order Omnitrophales; family Aquincolibacteriaceae; genus JBMONI01. Next base: position 20,005 of record JBMONI010000009.1, read on the forward strand.
GTGTCAAGACGGTCAGGACCTGGTTCGCAAACCGCTGGGCCTCTTCTTTCCGCTGGGTCGCCAGCAGCCCCGAGTAAACGGGGATAAATGCGGAATTCAAAGCCCCTTCCGCAACAATGCGGCGGAAGAAATTAGGGACCATAAATGCATAAATAAAAGCATCCCATTGCCAGCTGGTCCCGAAACTGCGGGCATTGACAATATCGCGGAAAAGTCCGAGAACACGGCTGAGAAGGGTCATCACACCCATGATCCCGGCCGCCTTGAGAAGCTTATCTCTCATAAGGGTCAAGACTCCGATTTGACATCAAAAATGAGCTGTGCTACATTGTGCGGAAATTTTTCCAAACAAGGAGATTGAATTCATGCCCAATATACCGTCCGCGATGAAACGCATGCGTAGTGACGCAAAAAAAAGAGCTCGACGGCAAGCCGTTCTTTCCGAACTGAAAAGCATCGATAAAAAACTCCGTCTTCTCACTCAAGATCCTTCGAAGGCTGCGGAAGCCGCTCAAAATGCGGTGCGCGCCTACGACAAAGCCGCTTCGAAGGGAATCATCCCGAAACAACGCGCAGCCCGAAAAAAATCGAGAGTCGCAAAGTGGCTGGCGGGTCTCAAAAAATCCTGACCGCCTAGGATCCGGCTGATTCAAGCAGCCAAGTCTCCATACTGACTTTGGGCTCTTTCTGCCCGCTTTTGATTCCCCAATCAAGACGAAAAAGCCCTTCGATCGCCCGTTCAAGCTTTTCGCGTGAAAGATTCCGGACCTGTCTCATGGCGAAACCCGACTGCTTGGGGGAAAAACGACAACGCCGCAAAGCGAGTTCCTGCCCCACTCCCTCGTCCAAAAGGACCCGCAGTTGCCAAAAGCGTCTGAACTGCCAGTGGAGGATCCCGACCACCGCAAAAAAATCCCGGTCAAAATCGGAGATCAACTCATGCAAAAGGCCGAATCCTTCCTCCGTTCTCTGGTCAGCCAACGCATTCGCGAGGTCGAAAACCGTCCTTTGATTCCAATCTTCATAAAAAGTCTCGGCCATGGTCAACGTAATATGTTTCTCCTCCCCCGCATAGATCATCAGTTTTTCGATCATGGAATCGAGGAAAGACGGCATCGCCCCGACCGCCTGTTCGAGATATCCCAGCGCAGTTTCTTCGATCGTCTTGTGCCCCTGAGCTGTTTTTTGCTGGATATAGCGACGGATCGCAGGATCTCCCCCCTTGGTCGTCTCGATCTGGATCGCAGTCCCAAGCGTGCATAGCTTTTTCAGGACTTCCCCGCTGTTCTTCTCAGGAAGGATCTCGAAAAGAAAATAGGTGTGGGCCGCCGGCTTCGCCGCATAGCGTTGAAACGATTCCAGATCTCCTGCCTTGAGTCGTTCGGCCTCACGGACACGAAAGATCTGGGCCTCGGCAAGAAACGGGAGATTCCTCGCGCGGGCGAGAAGCTCGTCGGCGGGGTGATCGGAAAGATAAACGACTTGGTCTTCGACACCGCCGGGATAGGTTTTACGGATGTCCTGAGCGAGCAAATCCGCCTTGGCGCGGGTCAGAAAGGGATCGCCGATAAGAAAATAAAAAAACGTTTTTTTTGGGGACATGAAAAACCAGGATCACCAGTCTTCGACGATGCGATCGACGATATTCCTGGCTAATCGGTCGATCGCCTGATGGGTCGCTTTATCACGGCTCATTTCCGCCATATCCCCGACAAAATAATCGGTATCGCCCGAAAAATTGGGCTCTTCCCAGAGGACATGGCCGGTCGTCCGCTCGATCAACTGGAGGCTCATGACAACAAACAAACGATATTCCTGGACATTTTCAAGCCTAGAAAAGCGGGTCCCTTCCTGTTCATAGCGAATGAGCGACATATCCAGGATCACATCGGCCTTGTCCTCCGAAACCACTTTCAAATTCCCATCCTGATGAAGGCGGCGGATCACCGCATTCGTAATCTCCATCTCGGTCCCCGGTTCATAAGCAACCAAGTCACCAAGGAGGATCGCATTTTTCACCGTACGCACATAGATTGTTTTCATGTCGCTCGGGAGCACGGTCTTTGACGTATACTGACAGCCCGCCCCTCCAACGCCCAGCACCCCAAGAAGACATCCAACAGCAAAGATTTTCTTAACGCTCATCGATCCGCTCCCTCTTTGGCATTTTGAAGCTCATGCGCAAGATAATCAAGGCGCAAAGCGATCTGTTTCATCCGCTCTTCCATTCGTTCTTTTTCGGTGCGAAGGTCCGCTTGTTCGGCTTTCGAGCCGCCTTCTTTTTCCAATTCCGCTGTTTTCTTCAACCGCTTCTGCAGGATCTCCTGTTCTTCTTTCAAAAGCCGGGTCTCGTCTTTAATCACTTCTTCGATCTCGTCATGGATTTTCCGTAATTTTTTATCCATTCTCTTCTCATCCTGACGAAGCTGCTTCTTTTCTTTTTCGGAAAGGCCCAATGCAATCGCTTCCTCGGAAGAGGTGGCTGGCGTCGTCGGAATAGCTCTCTCGGTTTCTTTTTCCGCCTGGGTTTTTAAGGCTTCGATCTGGAGTTGTAGTTCGCGGATCTCTCCAAAGAGCTTGACCCGCTCTTTCTTAAGGAGAGCTTCGCTTGTCTCTGGCTCCAGAGCAGCCGGCGTTTCGGATCCCGGCGAAGGTTGTTCTGTATTTCCCGTTTTTTGATCGATCGCCTTCTGCAAAAACACCATCTCACGCTTCAGGGATTCGAGGTCCTGGGTTTCTTTGTCTAAAAGGGCAACCAGCATTTCCTCCCGCTCCCCTGCTCCCAATACACGGTTCGCGCCTTCGACAGCATCCCGGATATAAGAATCTGGCAATTCGACCACCGCTGAACGAAACTTATACCCCCCGGCAAGGGCCGCCTGGGCCCGCATCATTTCGAGCTTCTTTTTCAGGTTCTCCAGTTCCACCGATCGAACCTCGATCAACAGGCTTTCTTCTTCGATCTGCTTTTTCAGATCCTCGGCTTCTGCAGCCAACGTCGAATCCGATCGAAGTTGCGCTGCCGTCTGAGTCACGGTCACATCCTTATGCGGACTTCCGCGAATGAACCCGCGGGTCAATCCTGCAAAAACCGTCACAGGCTTCGCGACCGCTTGCGCGACATTCGACAAAAGCCCCCGGTCCTTTTCCTCCTGCATCAGAATCGCTTCGAGCTGATCCACGAGCGCCTGTTTTTTCGCATGACGATCCTCGATCTCCTCATAGTTCCCGCGAACCGCTCTCTCCACCTGACGGATCTGTTTACGGAACTCTCCCACATCCATCTGCGGTTCTTTTGCCATCGCTTCCATGATCCGTTTGCGTTCTTGATTGGCCAACTCAACATCGAAAACCTGCTGCAAAGCCTCGACCAATCCGCGTTTGGCAGCAGTCTTTTCTTTAAGGCGCATCTGCTGTTCCAACAACGACTCGATCGGAAGCCCTTCATACGGAGCACCTGTTCCTGGAGCGTTCGAGGCCTCTGCGCCCCGCCCCATTGGTTCGGGCTCCGGCGGCATTCCAAACCTGGCCTGATATTCCATTTCCTTTTCTTTTAAAAGCTTTTCGAGATCGATCGCCTTTTCGCGCATTTGGACAGAGGTCAACCCCTCTGTGGCCTTGACCGCAGCGAGCCGCTGACTTTCCGAGAGGACCGGAGTAGCCGCCGAAAGCACGGTCCGAACCTGGCCGGATTGCGCGAGAATCTGATCGCGCTCCCGATAAAGATCCTCCGCCCGATTCAGTAATTTTTCCTTGGCATGAGAGATCCCGATGAGTTCTTTGGCCTCGATCGAGCGGATCTCCTCGACCGCCGGTCCCTCATCCCCCAGAAACGGGATGAGATCAAGAAGAGTCCTTGAATCCATGCCAAGATCGTGACGCCAGTCTTTGAGTTGGAGTTTTTCCGATTCAATCTGCGCTTTTTCGGCATCAAGCGAGGCCTGCCATCGGGCCAAAGCCTTTTCGAGATCGTCCGAAGGATTCTTCTGAAGCAATTTTTTCTTCTTGGTGAATTTCTGATATTTTTCTTTTAATTCCCGTTCCCGGCGGCGCAGATCGGCCGTCCGGCTCCGCAAGGTCTCCGACTTTCCTTTTTCAACGGCTTTGCGCTGATCTTCCAGTTTCCCAAGCTTCTTCTTCAGATCTTCCTTGCGTCCTTGGTCCTCAGGACTTAAGTTCTGTAACCGTTGTTCGATATCTTTGATCTGACTGTCAAGCTCTTCGGTCTGCTGAGCCAGAACCGAAGCCGGCTCCTCGAGGGCCCTCAGCTTTTGAGAAGCTTTCTGGCCCCACTGAGTATGCGGATAACGTTTGGCAACATCCGAATAATAGATCAAAGCGCTCTTGAGATAATCTGTCTTTTCGTAATAGAGACCAATCCGATAATTTTTTTCCGCGTTCTTCTCATCAATGACCTGGCGGATCTTCGCCGCTTTTTCCGACGCGGAAGAATCAGGATAGGCGCTCAAGAATTTGTCGATTTCCTCGGAAGCTTCCTCCAAAGCACGCTGATCGCGGAATTGAGCGGTCGATTTCTGGAAAGAGGTTTCGGCCAGCTGGAATCTTGCGTCCGCGAGAAGTGCACTTTGGGGATATTGGTCGATCAATAATTGAAAGGCGGTGACCGCGTCATCGAACTTGCCGGCTTTTCGATACGCTAATCCCAGATGAAATTGGGCTTTGTCACCATAATCGCTGTAAGGAGCCTGTTCCACGATGTGTTTGAAAACATCGATCGCGCGAGGAATAGCCGGTAAAATCTCGATCCCCATCAATTTGCCCTTCTTCCCGGAAAGGAAAAGATTGCCAATCCGAAACTCCCTTTCAATCACTTCATTGATGCGATCCGAGCTCGGATAAGACGTCACAAGGGCCTTATAGGCCTCAAAAGCTTTTTCATAATTGCCCTGTTCTTCATAAATAATGCCTAAACGATACTGTGCCTCCGAAGCAATATGGGCCTCAGGGTATCTTTTCAACGTATGTTCAAGCTGCTTGATCGCATCATCATAGTTTTTTTCCTTGTAGAACTGCATGGCGTACTGATATTGCTCATCAGCTGTGTCTTGTTCGGCAACTTCGGTATTGATGAATTTGCCGGCCTCAGGAGACCAAACCCAATAAGCAAAGACCGAGGGCAGGAAAACAGTCAGGAAAGAAAGAAACAAAACGGTTCTTTTGAACATAAGTCCTTTACACAGCAATACTTCAAGTGGGAAAACGGGGTTTAATATACCCGCACTTCACGCCACTGTCAATCTCCTAACTAGGCTAACCGTCCCGTGCCGCCATGCAAAACCGTCCGAACCATTAACGCATTTTTTTCCATGCCTGGCAGGAGCGAAACAGATTCGGAATAGAGCGTCACGGCCCCCTCTGCCGAGGTCGACAGCGCCAAAATCCCCCGCGCATTCAATCCACGCTGGAACTCTTTATCCAGCCAAGTCCCTATGAAAATTCGCGGCTGGATAAGGCCGATCAACCGTTCAATCGAATTTTTGACCTGGGAGGCCTCGCGGGGAAATTCAGCGAGGAAAACCCCGTCCACTCTGCTTAACCGCTCGCGTGCTTTCTCGATGGTTCCAAGAACGTCTCCCCGGATCCTTGACATCAATAGCATTCTCCACTCCCCGGATGAAATGAGAGCAGTCGTCCCTGCCTGATCCGCATGAAGAACCTCGATCAGCCCTCTAGTACCTATCCGCAAGCGGTCACCGGACGAAAAATATTTCCTATTAGTCCGGTAGGATAGCAGTGCCAATTCCGGTATCCGGACCCCGGAAGGCGAAAAGCAATGATCGATCCTGAAATTTTCGGACAACGCATAGAGTCCTCCCGTGTGTTTCTTAAGACCATCGGTGAGCATGACGGCGGACAAACGGTCGATCCCGCGGCTCCGCAAATAAGAAGCCAGGATCCATCGGGCCTGGTCCGAACTTGCGCGTCCGGTATTAATGATCCAATCCTGTCCTTCTTCAAATCGAATATGGACCAGATCGTTTTTCCCAGCCGAAAAAAAAGTCGCCTCGAACCTCGGCGCCGAAGACTTAAACAACATGGTTCCGGAGCAAAAAACCAGCGCGGCTAACCCGATCGCCAGTACGCAAATCCTTGTTTTTGATCCTGAAAAAAAACGCCGGGCCGCAAGAACCGCTATCCCCGCGTAAAAACCGAAAAGCTCCCAAGGACTCGGCGCTGGGATATAAAAACTTCCCCACTCGAATTTTGATAAAAATCGTACCCAGCCCAGCCCTCCGCGTAAAGTCCAGAGCGCAGGAATCCCGAACCATCCGCCTAACCCTGCGGTCCCTCCCGTCAAAACCGCCAGCAAAGCAAAGAGGATCGCGAGATCGAATAATGGGATGGCAAGAAGGTTCGCCAGGAGACTGACCGGCGAGAATATTTTGAAATAGTAGAGTACCATGGGGAAAGTGCCCCCTAAGACCGCCAAACTCCGTCCGAGGCTCTCCCGGAATCGCCATTTCGCCAAGAACCCTGGAAGACCATAGATCAATGCAAAGACCGAAAGAAAGGACAATTGAAACGCTACATCCCACAAAGCCGGCGGCCAACTCCATAAAATGATCAGAAAAGCAAAGAAAAAATTATTCAGAAAACGAGGTTCTCGCTCGAAGATTTTTCCTGCGAAAACCGCCGCTGCCATGATTCCGGCCCTTTGGACCGGATAGGCGGCTCCGGCAAGGAACACATAACCGCTCACTGCAATCAAACTGCATGCGGCTGACACCCGCTGGCCATTTCCGGTCAGCAGTAGCAAGGTAAAAATCATGCCGGCGATCAAAGTTACGTGGAGTCCGCTGATTGAAAGAATGTGGGCGGTGCCGGTCTTCGCAAAAGAATCCCGGATCTCGGGCCCGATGTCCTTTCTCAGACCAAGAAGCAACGCCTGAAAGACCGAGGCCTCTCTGGCCGGAAAGAGCTCTTGGATCCTCGCTCTCATCCAAAGCCGGATTCTATCGATCAGCGCATACCAACCATTCACGGCCACAGCTTTGGAAAGACGTTTCATCGCCCAGGGGCCGTACGCATAAAAGATACTCCGGATCCCTTTTTTCTGAAGGAAATCCCCATAATCGAACTGGCCAGGATTCAGCGGTCGTGGCAGGCCGACCAGCTCTCCGTAAAGCCGGATCCGATCCCCTCGCTCTAACCCTGAAGGAGGATAGATCCAATGAACGATCGCATCCCCTTCCGGTTCGATCCATTCCCGCCCTTTGTTTGAAGCCCGGACCATATCCCGTGCTGAAAGAACAAAAGAACCGGAACGCCGCTTGCCTATTTCCTTCCACTCCGGCTGCGTTTTGATGATCCCTTCGAGATAGACCCGCCGAGCAGAAAGATCTGGATCTTGTTGGGATGCCGCAAAATTTTCAATTGCATTGGCATGCCGGGCATTGGCCAAACGCGCTCCCAAAATTCCCGCTGTAAATAGGATAACGATCGAGATCCCCATAAATGCCCGTGTTCCGCGGGTCATCCATAAACAAGGCACCAAAAATCCGATGACCCACCAACCGCAGATGCGAGGCAGGGAGATCCAATGATCAAAAAGGATACCCGCCGTAAAAGCCACCGCCCAGGGGACAAAAACCGCGGTGTTCATAGCCGGAGCAATAGATCGGCCGTCGAATGTTCTATAGCCGACTCGACGATGATGGGTTTGTAGCTTTTTTCGGCCCGAAACTGATCGCGGATCTCACGAATGGCCAATAAGATGAGCAACCCCGTGAGTAGGAAAAACAAAACGGTATCTTGGTAACGCGGAATCAGCATATTCATATTATATAATAATATATTGCTAAATATGAATATATTTAATTCTGCTTTTTGCCCTCAAAAAATGTCGCGGGGAAGCTCAAGCGGTGAATTCGATGACGGTTCCGTCTTTGCGCCGGATATCGACGGTAAATGGATTGCGCCGTTCCAAAGAACGCGATTCGCGCGAACGGTCCATCAATTGGCGGACGGTCATTTTTCCAAAACGCTGAAGCGCGGGAAGATAAATGCTCGCGCTTTTATCTTCGGTCCCGTTGTTGGTGAGAACCAGATAAAAGGTCTTGCCGCGGTGGAAAAGAGCCGTTTTGACATCGGGGGTTTTCGAATAAGAGGGGTTTGAAATTTTGAAAAAAGTGAGAATCTCCGTGACAAGCTCCTTGGTCGGAGAGACCCCTAAATGCAGGATCTTCCCTTTCCCGAGTTTTTTAATATAACCGACGGTCTGTTTTCCGTATGACCCGAGGTCCGCCGTGATCTTTTCGCCTTCCACCCCGTTGAACGTATAGACCGAACTGACCACCGTAACTCCCGGCCTCTTGGGTCCAAGTTGGATCAGGAACTGCTTGCGAAATTCGAACAAAGTGCTACTTGGCTCTTCGAATCCGACCATGGAGCATGGTTTAAATTTGTCGTCCTTGCGTGGATAATCGCGAAACGCCACCAAAATCCCTCCCCGCTCGACATATTTCCGCAACGTTTCCTGCTGCTCGACCTCAAGCCATTGATTGCCCGAATAGAAAAGGATCTTTTTGTCGCAAAGACCGGTGCGGGAATCAAAAATATCGTAATCGATATCGGCCTCGTATAAAGAAACCATGATCGGACTATTATGCGAAAGCGTCCGCGCGGCGTATTGAAGCGGATTAAAGGTAACAGCCACATCCGTCAATTTTGAAAGCGTCGCAGGTTGCATCTGATGAAAGACCGAAACGATCTGCTTAAAGACCTCATAAAGCTCGCCATGGACCCGTCCCCATTCATTGATCGGCGACATATACCAATTATCGCGGTTGACCAGCATGTACCAATTCCAGCCTTTAACGCCGCCCAAAAGGGCGCTCACAGCTAAAAGGCGGTAATGGTTCGGCGTCAGGACCCCGGTCTCATAGTGCCGATTGTGCCATACACCAGAGGCGAACTCGGCGATGAAGGGTAGCCGTGACGATTTAGAAAGATAACGGATTTTATCGATGAATTTTCGCTGTTCGTAGCGATCTTCAGAAAATTCCGCGGTCGGATAAAGATCGATCCCAACCAGGTCCGAAACCTCCTGGAAATCAATCCAGTCATGGGCATAGAAGAAAGGATAAACATTCAGGTAGATCGGGATATCGACCCCGAGTTCCCGGTAGGTGCGGACCATCCAGTCCGCATAGGTCCGGGTATATTCATATTTGAACTTGAAATAATCGATATTGCGTTTCAGCTCGTGATCCCCTTTCAACGGCAAGCCCGGCTCATCATTGAGCATCGTTGCGATAAAAGGACCGGCTTCATTGAAATTCTTATAAGCCGTTCCCCAGTTCGCGTTTAGCTTTTCGATGCTGAAGTGATAATGTTTCTTGAGGAACTCCTGGAAAAATCCGGGACGCCCACGCAGTCCATATTGGGCACCGAAGACATCGGGCCATGGATCGATCTCATTATCGGCTTGAAAAAGAATGACGTGTCCTCCACGGCGGCTTGCGAAATGAGGTTTCAACACCTTGGTCACTTCCCGCATATACCGCTTTGCCATTTTGAGGAACTTGGGATGCAAACGGTGATATTGATAGGCGTAGGACGGTGCCCCTTCATTCGGCCATTCGCTGTAAATATACGGCCCAGGGCGAATGATCACCCGGAAACCTTCGCGTTTGGTCAGGGCGAGGAATTGTTTCAGATTACGCGCGGGATCCGTTTTCCCCGAGAAATCCAGCTTGCCGCGGCGATATTCGTGGTAATCCCAGGGAACATAGGTTGAAATGATCTTCAGCCCCATTTCCCGAACGCGGTCGAGGATCTCCTTCCAATAATTCGGGTTGAGCCTCCAATAATGGACTTCGCCGGAGATGAGCGGAATTTTTTTGGAACCGACCTGGATCTGATGATGACGGACTGAAACTTTGATCATGATTGGAGTACGATATTGACGATTCGGCCGGGAACGACAACCACTTTCCCGGCAGGTCTCCCCTCCATCCATTTGACAACCGAAGGATCCTGAAGTACTTTTGTGCGAACTTCCGCCTCGGTCATCGTTTTCGGCACAAGGATCTTCGAACGCACCTTTCCATTAACAAGAACGGCCATTTCGACCGCATCCTGAACAAGATAATCTTCTTTCCAGACCGGCCAAGGCTCCCCGGCAAGGGACTCCCGATGGCCAAGGCGCTCCCAAAGTTCTTCGGCCAAATGAGGCGCAAAAGGCGACAACAAAAGGACAAAATCTCCGAGGGTCTCGCGGGCACATCCCGGAGTTTTCAAAGTCTCATTCACAAACACCATGAGAGCAGAGATCGCTGTGTTAAATCGAAGCGTCTCGATATCTTCCGTCACTTTTTTGATCACCGTATGCAAGCGAGCAAGTTCTTCCTTCGTCGGCGACCGATCCACAATGAGAGGGTTCATAGTTCCGTCTTTCTGGACAAAAAGCCGCCAAACTCTTGCGAGGAATCGGAATACGCCTTCGGCCCCTTGAGTCGACCACGGTTTTGTCATTTCAAGCGGCCCCATGAACATTTCATAGAGCCGGACCGTATCAGCGCCGTAACGGTCCACCATGACATCGGGGTTAATGACATTGCCGCGGGATTTCGACATTTTCTGCCCATCCTCGCCCAGGATCATCCCTTGATTGACCAAACGCTGAAAAGGCTCCGGAGTCGAGACCACCCCGATATCAAAAAGGACCTTATGCCAAAACCGGGCATAAAGCAGATGGAGCACGGCATGCTCGGCCCCGCCGACATACAGATCGACCGGAAGCCAGTATTTTTGTTTTTCAGGATCGACCGCTCTTTCTGCATTTTTCGGGTCGAGATAACGCAAATAATACCAGCACGACCCCGCCCATTGCGGCATGGTATTCGTCTCCCGGAGAGCCGTTTTCTCCGTCACGGGATCACGGACCTCACGCCAGGCTTTGATCCCCGCCAGCGGACTTTCCCCGGTCCCCGTCGGACGGTAGCTTTCAGTCTCCGGCAAAAGAACTGGCAGGTCCGTTTCCGGCAAAAGTTTGGGTTGGCCGTCCACATGGATCACGGGGATCGGCTCTCCCCAATATCGTTGCCGACTGAAAAGCCAATCGCGAAGTTTATATTGGATCGAGCGCTTCCCGATTTTCTTTTCTTCAAGCCAATGAGTGATCTTCCGCGCCGCTTCATCGCTTGCAAGACCGTTGATCGAGAATTCACCCTCCGGGGTCTCCGAGTGGATGACCGTTCCAACCCCCGTAAAAGCTTCGCGCGCAATATCGCCGCCGCAGATCACTTCCACGATCGGCAAGGAGAACTTTTTTGCGAACGCATAATCCCGCAGATCATGAGCTGGAACTGCCATGATCGCACCGGTTCCGTATCCCATCATGACATAATCGGCAATCCAGATCGGAATCGGTTTACCATTGACCGGGTTAATCGCATAAGCCCCGGTAAAAACTCCTGTTTTTTCCTTGGCAAGATCCGTACGCTGAAGATCTGACTTTTTCGAAGCTTCCGCACGATACGCCCGAACCTGGTTGCGATGGCCCGGGGCGGTAATCTCTTCAACCCAGGGATGCTCCGGCGCAAGAACCATGTAGGTCGCTCCAAAAAGAGTATCCGGCCGTGTCGTAAAGACCCGGATCGTTCTCGAATCGTTCTGGAGGGGAAAATCCACCTCGGCGCCTTCCGAACGCCCGATCCAGTTCCGTTGCATTTCCTTGATCGATTCGTCCCAGTCCAGCAACTTAAGGTCTTCCAAGAGCCGCTCGGCGTATGCGGTGATCTTGAGGACCCACTGGCGCATCGGTTTGCGAATCACCGGATGTCCGCCACGCTCGCTTTTTCCGTCGATGACTTCCTCATTCGCAAGAACAGTGCCAAGCGCCGGACACCAATTGACCGGGATCTCGGCTTCATAAGCAAGGCCTTTTTCATAAAGCTTCATGAATATCCACTGGGTCCAGCGATAGTAATCGGGATCGGTCGTATTGATCTCGCGTCCCCAATCGTAGCTGAATCCCATCCGCATGATCTGGCGTTTAAAATTCGCGACGTTGCGGGCAGTCGAGATCTTGGGATGGGTCCCCGTTTCCAGCGCATGCTGTTCGGCCGGAAGACCGAACGCATCCCAGCCCATCGGATGCAGGACATTGCACCCGCGCATCCGTTTGTAGCGGGCTACAATATCGGTCGCGGTGTATCCTTCAAGGTGCCCAACATGGAGCCCCGAAGCAGACGGATAAGGGAACATATCGAGAACGTAGAATTTCTTTTGTTCAGCGCCGGGCTGGCCCGGGTCCGGAGTGCGAAAAGTCTGCCGTTCTTCCCAAATGGCCTGCCATTTGGGCTCGATCCGGTCGAAGGGATAGGGTTTGATTCCGCTTGCCATGCTCTGATGACCGAACTGCTGGAGGAGGGAATCGAACCCACACGGTGTTTAAGCACCACTGGATTTTGAGTCCAGCGCGTCTGCCAGTTCCGCCACTCCAGCAAAAATCGTTATGAGAACGTGGACCGGAGGGGAGTTGAACCCCTGACCTCTACAATGCCATTGTAGCGTTCTCCCAACTGAACTACCGGCCCATCAAGATCGATCGAACACCGCCAGGCATATCTCCATGCCAAGCGAACCTAATAATCCGGCTAAAAATGAGGCGCTATCTTAATCGAAAACTTAACTGGACACAAGCAACTTAAGGACGCTCCTGAAACAAATGCCCTTTCCCCGAGCCGCCCAATCCTTGCTTTTTCTGGGATCGTCCCTGGGCCGATATGTTTAGGAAGCATTTGGCTCCGCTTTGACAAAGCGGGAACGATCCATCAACGATAAATATATTTTTAAAGTTTTAAGTGGCAAAGCCGATGCACTACATACAAGTCGGCGATTTTGCATGGAAGACGAACCCAAAACTTACTACAATTGTTCCACGTGCGGCTGGTCCGGCAATGAAGCCCAGGCAGTCGCAAAGATCCTCTCCATCATGTACCGTCCGAAACATGACAGCATCCAGGCCTTTAAGCAAATCAAATGTCCCAAATGCCATAATCTCGTCACGATCATCTTCGAAACTCTCGACGGCACGATCCAAAGCAAGTAAGCGGGAACACCATTCCGTTTCTCCCTTGATCTAGATCGAAAAGAACTGCCGGAGGGTGTCGAAAGACGAATATTCGGTCAGATCAATCTTAAGCGGTGTAATGGAGATATAATCGTTTTCGATCGCTTCATGATCGCTGGTCCCATCCGGGTCCCAGATCTCGATCTCCCCTGCCAGGGTATAAAGCCGCTCGAAACCCGTTGTTTTCCCATAGATAAATTCCTCGATGAACCGCGAGCTTGCTTGTTTGGTAACACGGATCCCCCGGATCGCCTTGGAAGGAAGGGCCGGGATATTCACGTTCAGCATGACTTCCGCAGAAAGCAGTCCCTTTTGACATGCTTCGATGATCCTGCGAGCGATCTCAACCCCGACGCTAAAATCACTGGACTCCTTACTGCAAAGGGAAATTGCCGCGGAAGGGATCCGGTTAATTGTCCCTTCCCTCGCCGCTGAGATCGTCCCTGAGTAGAAAACGCTCACCCCCGTATTCGCCCCCTGATTGATACCGGAAATAATAAGATCCGGTTTGAACCCGCTGATTTCGGCCAAGGCGAATTTCACACAATCGGCGGGGGTTCCATGGACCGAAAATTCAGCCCGGGGCGGCGGAGATAATTCCTCAATCTTCAAATGGCCGCCGAGAGTGATTGCATGACTCGATGCCGATCGCTCATTCGCAGGAGCCGCCACCAGGATCTCGTGGCCCTCTCTGGAAAGTCCTTCCACAAGAGCCCGGAGACCCGCCGCACGGATTCCATCATCATTGGTAAGAAGAATTCTCATAGGAAGGCCCTAAGTATACCACAATCCATAATGGGTCAGGAAAATCCCCCGCTGTTTGAGGATTCTTTTCCATTTCGGATCACGGAAAATCCGACATTCTATTTCGCGCGCGGCAGTCATTGAGCTCGCCTTTTTTAAATCGGGATCGTTCTTCCCAGGATGACACATGACCTCCGTTAATCCCGGCGGCAGAGTTCGCAAAAGACGGCCGAATTTTCCCCGGCTCCAGCCGCGTTTCGATCCCAGACCGCCGAATAAATGATCGGAGGTCCGGATCCCTAGACCGGGAATTCGGACACCCCAGGAACGTCGGATCGGCAAACGATATTTGCGCGCTAGCCGGTAAAGGATCGCAAAATAAAAGCGATGGTCATGAAGCTGGTGATGCGTATCCAAATGGGTCGGTAACCGTCTAAAAAACTTGCGGAACAAGCAGAGTTGATTTTCGTATTCCCGAAAAACCTCGCCAGCTTTTGGAAAGCGGCATGGATTCAGAAGGGATCGATCGAATTGCCGGTCGGCGGATAAAAGGCTGAGGACACTGCGCCACGGACTGACCGGCGCCCCCAAGGTAATATTCAAATGCAATCCGAGGCCGAGTCTTTTCTGAGAAGCGATCTTTTTGAGGAGTCGCTCTTTGAGGGGCATATTGATCAGGCAAGTCGTGCTTGAAACAATCCCCCTCTGATGACATTCCAAAATGGCTTCAGTAACACCGCGGGTCAGATTACAGTCGTCCGCATTAAGGATCAAAGCCCGGCCGGACTTTTCACCGTTCATGGGCACAGAAGAAGCACGGAAGCAACGGCAAATTCCTTTTCATGGGAGATCGAAAGCTCAAAAAACGATTTCGTCGGAATTGCCAGAAACCGGCGGTCTTTTTCAGACAAGCAGATCACAGGCCGGCCTCGCCGGTTATGACCGATCTCGATCGCCGTCATGGGGATGATCTTATCCGTCACTCCGCTTAATGCTTTGATGAACGCTTCTTTGGCGGCAAAGCGTGCAGCATAATGCTGATATTTATTTTTCCGGTTGGCGCAATACCGACATTCCGAGGGGGAAAAGATCTTTCGTAAAAAACGGCTGCCGTGGAGACTCACGGCCTGCCGGATGCGCGATACACGCGCAATATCGATCCCTGAATAGATGCGTAGTGACATGACTCAATATCGAATAAGGAAGAAGATCGCGAGGCCAACTAAAAGCAGCGAGACAATATAAAAATTATTAAAACGCCAAAAATCACCCAGATGGCCGACCCATCCTTTTTTAGGCGCGAGTTTCAGTTTCCCCGCTTTGAACCCGAGCCGCAAGCTCTCGACCTCTTCGCGACGGAAGCGCACATACGTGCCTCCGATCTTGTACGCATGAAGTTTCCCCTGCGCCAAATATCGCTCGAGCTCGTCTTGCTCAATATCAAGATAAGTCTTCACTTCTTCGGAAGAAAGCATGTTATTCATCGAATACAGGCCCCCTGCGGCCCGCGAAGGAAAAACGAATTAGCAGAGTTTTATTACGTTTCAAGAGGTCCGGATATGCTCTTCCTGGATCCATCGATCGATCGAGGATTTTGAGAAGAACCACTCCCCGTTCTCCTGCTGGGCCGGGATCTTCCTTTTGCCTGCCCATTCTTCCACGACCCGCTGCTCGACTTCGAGATATTGGGCAACGTCTTTAAGCGACATCCGCACATCCTGCCCATCTTCACCCGAGCGCATGCTAAGCATGCCGATCTGCCCGTCCAGCACGGCGCCTTCCGTGACGCTTAGACGAGGCGTGGAGATATTGCCTTGAATCACTGCCGGCGCAATGACCGAGAGACTCTGGGTTGCTTGAATATCGCCTTGGATCTTTCCGGCCACGATGATCCGATCCCCTGAAATGTTCGCTTTGACTTTGGCATTCTCGCCGATCGTCAGGTTCCCGCGAGTATCCAGTTTCCCTTCGAAACTTCCGTTGATCCGAAGATTCACAGGATCGCGGAACGAGATCGTTCCCTGCATGCTCGCATCAACATCTAATATCTTTTCTTCAAAATCATCGGTCTTTTTCTTGGCCATAGAAGGGTTCTCCTTTGGGTAAGCGATGTGTCATAAATTAGCACAGGACCCGGGCAAGGTAAAGAATAAAGCAAGGAAAAGCGGGTTGGGCGCCCTTCTCCCGGCCAAAGGACTCCTCACAAACCGGAAAGAACATGAAGGATATGCCGGACCTCCTCCTCCCCCAAGAATGGATGCATCGGCAATGAGAGGATTCTTTTCGCAAGCCCCTCGGATACGGGGAGGCTTCCCCGGCGATAGGCGCGCATACAGGGCTGGTCATGAAGCGGAGTTGGATAATGGACGGCACATCCGATCCCTTCGTCAGCCAAAAGTTTGAGAAGAGCATCCCGCGCGATCGGCGCCTTGTCTTTCAAAGCGATCGAAAAATAATTCCAACTTGGTTCACACAAATCGCTGATCTTTTGGATCTCGAAATAAGGATGGTGGCTAAAAAAAGCCGTATAGATCTCCGCAACGGCCTTGCGCCGCTCAAGGCTTGCATTCAAACGCTCCAACTGACCAAGACCGAGCGCCGCTCCGATGTCCGTCATGCGATAGTTATAACCGATCTCGGTATGAACATACCGCTCGCTTTCACCATGGGATCTCAGTAGACCCACTTTCTTCGCAAGCTTTTCATCGTGGGTAGTGACCATCCCCCCCTCGCCCGTTGTCATGTTTTTGCTCGGATAAAAAGAAAAACAGGCGATATCTGGAATCGCGGCGACATCCCGTCCCGCATAACGCGCACCGCAAGCCTGCGCAGCATCCCAGATCATTTTCAGTTTGAATTTTCTGGCCAACTTTTCGATCGCATTTACATCACACGTATTCCCGAAAAGGTGGACCCCAACCACCGCTTGGGTTTTCGGAGTGATCATCTTCTCCGCGCTGGCATGATCTAATGTCCAGGTGGCCGGATCGATATCGCAAAAGACCGGAACCGCATTCATCGCAACTAACATGCTAGCAGTCGCAAAAAAGGTGAACGCCGGCACCAGGACCTCATCGCCAGGTTTTAAAAGCGAAAGATAAGCAAGATGAAGGGCCGCGGTCCCGGAATTGACCGCGACGGCATATCCAGCGTTTGTTTTCTCCTGAAAAGCATTTTCAAAACTGCGGGTAACAGCACCTTGGCGCAAATTCCCGGAGTGCAGGACTCGCATAACCGCCTGATAGTCGTCTTCCGTAAGCCCCACCTGGCTATTTTTAATCTGAGGTCTCTTTTTCGCGCTAGGCTCTGCCATGGAAAATATCTCCAAGGGTTAAGTTTACTTATCGGAGATCTGGTCCTCAAGTTTTTTAACAAGCTCATCGATCTGCGTCAAAAGATAGGATGGAACCAGCTTTTCACTGCGCAAAAGAGTCTCTGAAGCTTTCAGAGACGAGATCAATCGTTTGATCGCAGCGCGGCGTTTGAGGTCCCTGGTCCCGATCCCTTCCTCAGCGGCTTTCGCCTTTTCCAGAACCGAACGCATATGCTGTCTTACTTCCGCCGGTTCACGCGCCTCTTCAATGACTTTCTCACGGAGCATTTCGAGGTCCGCTTTCTCGATGTGGGTATTGTTTTTAGCAAGCCGCAGAAGGTTGACCGAATCGACATGGGGAACCTGGGCTGGGGTTTCCTCTTCCAGGGTCTGATCGCGAATGGTTTTAGGCTCTTCGGTCTCCAGAAAAGCATAAGAGCGGAGCATTTTTTGAGCCGTTTGCTGCTTGATCCCCAATTCTTTGACGCAATAAGCCTCAAAACTCAGATATCCCCAATGGCGATACATTTTATCCTTATAGACCGCACCAAGGTATTGGCCCAAACGGATCCAGGAGGCCTTATGGACCTTGGCCGCCTGCTGAATCTCGCCCCTCAAACTCTCCTCAGACATATCAAACCCTCCTTCAAAAGGCGTCATTATAAGATAAGTACGGGTTTTTGCCTAAAACAATAGCATTACCGCCCTTGGAAATTTAACTTGGGCTTTCTTAAGGAATAGCCTAGAATAACCGATAATTCCTTAGAGAGTGCACTTTACGTTCGCTTAAAAAAGGAGACAGCTGTTATGCCAAGAGGAAATCCAGCGATCAATAAGCCGATGAATATCAGCTCGCAGCTTGCCGCTGTGGTGGGCCCCGGGCCGCTTCCGCGGGGTGAAGTGGTCAAAAAGGTGTGGGATTATATCAAGGCAAAGAACCTTCAGGACCCAAAAAACAAAAGGGTCATCATTGCGGATGACAAACTTAAGCCGCTTTTCAATAATCAAGCATCCGTCAACATGTTCGAGATGACCAAGCTCATTTCGAAGCATCTTTCGTAAAAATTAAGGTCAAAGAGAAAAAAGGCGATTCGACAACGAATCGCCTTTTTTCTTTCTCCTGTAAAGCATACCGCACCAGCTTCGCCCTCGAATGACTTGGATTTCCCGGAATCCCTTCGGCCTAAAACAGGCCCGAAATCGACCTGCATGCTGTTTGAGGACCCCAGAAACGAGTAGAAACCCTCCCTCATTCACGGTCGCAAGGATCTTCTGCGATGCTTCGGTCAAGAGATTCTCGAAAAGATTAGCGGCCACAAGATCATAACAGCCAGGAAGGTTCACTGTCCGCAGATCGCCTTGAAAAACTTTCCCGGTCCGGCACCCGTTCCGGCGAAGATTTTTCTCAGCCGCCCGAACCGCTTCCTGTTCTTGATCGATCGCTACGATCGTCCGTGCGCCAAGACGATAGGCCGCAACCGATAAAATACCACTCCCCGTTCCCAGATCGAGAAAACTGGACAAACGTCCCCGGAACACACGCATGGTTTTTAACATCATCCGGGTGGTTTCATGAAGCCCCGTCCCGAAACTGGATTTCGGATCAAGCAAAATCGCTTTCGGTTCCGAACGGTCACTGGCCTTCGCCTGCCAAGCCGGGATCAGCTCCCACCCCCCTGGGATCTTCATGCGCCGATAGGTCCGCTGCCAAGCATAACGCCACTCGGATTCGGGGATCGCCCGAAAATCCAGGCGGAATCCCGAAAGCGGCTTTTTTGAAAAACAGCTGTACAATCGACGGATCTCGCTGCGATTGGCTCCATAGATGACCGCCCGGGACTTGCGCCCGATCAATTCGAGAACGATCCTCTCAAAACCGAAACCCTGCTCGAGGAAATAATCCCTAGCTTCGGCAAGTTTTCCACGGCTTGATCTTGCGGTAAGTGAGATCTCAGATACTGGACGGGACATGGAGCGAGAATTCAAAATCAGGCTAGCAAGGTAGAAGCATCCGATTGCCGGCCGGGACGTCCGAGGAAACGCACCGCATCCTGAGGAGGCACGGGGCGGCTAAAGGCAAATCCTTGCATGAAATCACATTGGTAGGCTTTTAAAAACGCAATCTGTTCTTTAGTCTCGACCCCTTCCGCCACCACCCTAAGTTTAAGGCTATGCGCCATTGCCAAGATCGCTTTGGCAATGGCCGCATCGTCATTATCTTCGGTCAGATCGCGGATAAAAGCCCGGTCGATCTTCAGACAATCGATCGGAAAACGTTTGAGATAGCTCAGGGAGGAATAGCCGCTGCCGAAATCATCGATTGAGATCGTCACCCCCATCGCTTTAAGTTCGCTCAGATGATCGAGAGATTCATCGGCATGTTTCATCAGCATGGTCTCGGTCAATTCGAGCTCAAGATACATGGCATTCAAAGCGGATTCTTCCAATGCCGATTTGATCGTCGACAGGAAACCTCTATTCTCGAATTGCCGATCGGAAATATTGACCGTAAGCCGGACCGGCTTGAACCCGGCCCCATGCCAACTCTTCACCTGTTTACAAGCCCGACGCAGGACCCATTCCCCCATGGGAACGATCAGACCCGTTTCTTCCGCCATCGGAATGAATTCGACAGGCCCTATCAACCCCAAACTCGGATGCCTCCATCGCAAAAGCGCCTCGACCGCGGCAACTTCTTCCGTATAGGAATTGATCAACGGCTGGTAATAGATCTCGAGCTCGTCTTTCTCAAGGGCCCGCCTGAGATTGTTCTCCAGGATCAATTTTTCGAAAGCTTTCACGCTCATTGCGGACGAATAGAACCGATAATTATTGCGGCCTTTTTCCTTCGCCTGAAAAAGCGCCGTATCGGCATTTTTCATCAGAGTCACGCTATCGAGCCCATCGCTCGGGAAAACCGCAATCCCCATACTGCTGGTCATATAGAGTTCATGGCTGTGGATATGGAACGGTTCTTTGAAGCTCGCAAAGATCTTTTCCGCAACATGCGCGACATCGCTGGATTTTTCCACTTCCGGCAAGAGGATCGTGAATTCGTCACCCCCCACATAAGTCAGCGTATCCCCTTCGCCTAATTCCCGTTGGATCCGCGAAGCCACCTGCACCAGCAGCACATCCCCCAAGGCGTGCCCCAGCGTTTCGTTGATCCTTTTGAAATGATCGAGATCGAAAAACAGAACAGCCGCGTGTTTTTCATAACGCTTGGCATAGAGGATCGCTTGATTCAGACGGTCGATGAAAAGGACGCGGTTGGGAAGATCGGTGAGCGGGTCATAATACGCGAGATGGTTCAAACGTTCCTGGACTCGCCGCTTCTCAGACGATTCCAGTGACAGAGCGATCAGGTCTGCGATCGAAGCGACGAAGTTTTGATCTTCGAGGGCCCAGATCTTGGGTTCCCCCCGATGCTTATGGCAAATGACTCCTACGGCTTTCCCATTCACACGGATTGGGGCATTCAAGACAGCCCGGATCCCTTTGGGGATCAGATAGCGTTCTGCGTAATCCTTAAGACGGGGATCGGTCGCGACATCCGAACAGCCGATAAAGCGGTTATTTTCGAGGGCCGCAATATATTTGGGGAATTCGCCCAGATTGAGCTCAGCCCCGCATTGATGCGCATCGGATTCTTTGTCGTAAAGGTCCGCGCAGTACAAACTCATCCCATCATCCCGGTAAAGCCAGATAGAGACCTCATGCACCTCCAAGGTATGACAGGCCGCTTTCGTCACTTCAGCGAGCATCGTATTCAGGTCCCCCGAGTGCATCACATGGCTCTTGGCCAGTTCGACAAGAACGCGGTTCTGTTTCACCAGCCGCTTTTCACGCTCCAGAAGGTCTTCCTCAAATTTTTTCCGCTCGCTGATATCGAGCGAAAAAACAATGACGCCCGCGATCTCGCCCTTTTCATCCCAGTGCGGAACAATATCGGTTTTAATCCAGCATCCTTCACTTTGCCTGGGTTTCAAATATTCGATAATTCCATATTTGGGTTTTCCGGAAGCAATCACTTCCAGATCTTGTTTGAAATACTGAGCCGCGGCTTCGGGAAAGAGATCTTCAGCCGTCTTCCCTTGGATCATCTCGACTGGAAGACCCAAAAGTTCAGCCCCAAAACGATTGACCTTCAAGATGCGATTCTCCCGGTCTTTGTAAAGGATCATCGCGGGAACCGAATCGAGAATGATCTCTTGCTCTTTGCGGTTTTGCCGGAGGTCCCGCATGACCTTTCGGCGACCGATCGCATAACGGATGATCCGCTCCAGCAGTTTGGTTTCGACCTCCCATTTCACAAGGTATTCTTCCGCACCGTATTCCAAGGCCTGAACAGCGAGCTGATTATTATCGTGGCCGGTAATGACGATCACCGGGATCGCGGGATGACGCTGGTGAAGGATCTTTAGCGCTTCGATCCCTTCCGCATCGGGCAGAGTCAGATCGAGGATAATGACATCGAAGGGCTGCTTTTGAAGTGAAATCAGTGCAGCGCTTAATTCGCGGACTACTTCGACTCGGAATGATTGCTGTCGGTACCCTTCAAGCTGTTTTTTAAAAACAACAACATAATCGCCATCATCTTCGACCAGCAGGACTCTGATCATCGAACTTGCCATCCAGTCATCCCTTCTTTTATGAAAATCTCACAACTTGAAAGAAGACGACTCACTTTTTCTTAGTGATTTCTTCTCCTTTCTGATCTCCGAAAAATTCCAGGGCCTTGGACTTCGGCCGTGCTGGCGAACTATTTTGCCTCTCTACTATAAACTATACCACCTGAAACTTATTTATCAACTTTAAGAAGCAATAGCATCGAGGGTTATCCTTTATTTAGTGTGATTTTTTTCACACCCAAAATTTTTTCAATAAACTATGGTATATTTTGTAATATAATGATATCATTTGTTATCAATGGTTACTCTTTGCTTAAATTAAAGAAGGAGAAATTTTATGACGAAATGCTTCTACCTAGTCCTCATGGCATTGATCTTTTGCAGTGCAATCTCATGTTCGCCGAAAGCTCAGGAACCGTCGGGCCCTCAAGCAACCGTAGGTCTGGATGAACGGACTTACCCGATCGCTTTTGCCGAACTTCTAAAGACCACAAAAAATTGGAACAGTCTTCCGGCAAGTGACAAAGTCCGCGTCGTTGACGACGTCATTAAACTTTTCCAAGAGCGGGATAATGTCGCGGTCCTCAAAGGGGCGGAGTATTACGCCCAACGCTTGGATGAAGCATCAGCGACGGGAAATTTTCCGATGCAACTTCCCCTGCCAAGCCTGCTTCAGATCCTGGCTGTGATGGAATTTGATTATTACAACGGTCAAAATCGTGACGATTATGCGAAGAAGCTGCTGGGAGACAAACTTTACCAGATCGCCAAACTCAGGCGGGAGCAAGCAGCGGCTCAATAAACTTCCCTTATGAAACGCTTTTTTTCCGTTCTTTCCTGCCTGCTCTGCGGGATGAGCTATGCGTTCACTCCGATCGCCACAGCCGAGGAAAATATTCTCGTGTCCCTTTTTCAGGCTTCGCAAGCTGTGGTTTCGGTCCATGCGCAGATCGGGGCAATCGTAAATGACGAAACCCAAAGTGTCCTGATCAAAGAAACAGGGCAGATCCTGACCCGCCGCCATATCACGCCGGTCATTCATGACCGTTTCGGAACGGGGGTCCTTATTCATCCTTCGGGACTCCTAGTCACCAATGCCCATAATGTTTACAAAGCAACCCGGATCGTAGTCACCACGTCTGATCAAGCGCAATTCGCGGCCGAGGTCCTCTTCGTCTCCCCTGCCGAAGATCTGGCGATCCTAAAGATCCATTCCGCCGGAGAACACCCTTATATCCCCGTGGGCAATTCCGAAACTATTAAATTGCGCGACCCGGTTTATTCAATCGGAGGTTCCGCGCTAATCAAAAACACATTCAGCGAAGGCCGGGTCAAAGGGATCGCCAAGCGGAAAAGAGCTTCGGATAAAATCGGGATGATCCAAGTAAACTTCAATATCTACGGAGGCGACAGCGGAAGTCCACTCCTGAACCGGCAGGGGGAACTGATCGGCCTCATGACGGCTGCTGACTCAAAAAAAAGCAAGGTCGCCTTTGCGATCCCCTCCGAAAGGATTGCTGCCGCGCTTCGGGAAATCGAGAGAAAAAAAACATCTCTCTCTTAAAAGATTTTGTGTTAGTTACGAACTTTGATGTGGGTCGTGATAGGCGCTTCCTGGGATAAAGCCCGTTCGACATCCGCAAGGAGTTTCTTCGCTTTGGCATTTCCAGGATCCAAGCTCAAAGCGGTTTTAAGCTCACTTTTCGCCGAACTGTAACGATTCAACTGGATCTCCGCCAATGCAAGCCCAATATGAGCCTCGACATCCCGATAGTCCCCTGTGACCGCCATGCGAAATTCCTGGACCGCAAGATCGGGATGTTTGAACTGAAGATAAAGATGCCCAAGATTCCGGTGCAACATGCTGGCAACCTTTTTATCCTTCGCATAATTCAGGCCTTCCTTGAACATCGCAATCGCCTGCTCAGGATGGTTCGCCATACTGAGCGAAACCCCGGTAATGCCATAGAGCTCTGCGTCATCTTTGCGCACAGCTAAAACTTTTCCAAGCTCAGCAGCCGCCTCGGGATACTTTTGGAGACGGAAAAGAAAACGTCCCAGATGTTCCCGGCACGCTGGCGTATCCAGAACCTGGCAGGCTGCCGCATAGCTAGCCAGCGCTTGCTTTGTATCGTTCCCCTTCATATAAATATTTCCAAGCGCGTTATAAATATCCGAAGAAATCTGAGCCGAGCCCGCTGGATCTTTTTTCTTCTGGATCATACGCAACGCATCGGCTAATGTTTTCGCCGCTTCGGCGCTAAAACCGGCTTTGTCATAAGCGATCCCTAAATAGGCCATGGCTTTGATATTCGTTCCGTCCCGGGATAAGATCGTTTTCAGTTTATTGATCGCGATCTTCGGCCGTTGGCGGTAGATCTCGGTGATAGCAAGATTAAGCCCGACCTCTGGATTCTGCGGATCGATCGCAACCGCCCTGCTGAAAGCATCATAGGCCGCGGCGATCTTATTCTGCTTGAGATAGGCCTCTCCGAGATAAAGCAGGGCTTCAACTTTCCTCTTCTTTTGCCACGGTTTATAAAACCCCGCCAAGGCCTTCGCGAGGGTCTTTTCGGCCTTGTCATAATGGCCTGCCATCGAAAAAAGTCGGCCGAGATCGCTCAAAAGATACGGATTGAATTCATCGTATTGGGCCGCCTTTTCCCACGCCGCAATCGCATCTTGGGAGTTGCCAGTATTAAGATAAAAAACCCCGAGCATGTAATAAAAATCCATCGGCTGGGCCCCTCTCATCAGGATCTGATAAGCCGCCAATAAACGTCCGCTGGTCGCTGCGTCCAAGGATTCAACGCCCGCCTTGAAATCGATCCTCCGTGTTGCAAAGATCACATCGCGATTTGCCGCATCAAAACGGGTTGGGATCTGATTCTGAACCCGTGGCGACATCACCGACATCGGATCATCCGTATGGGTAGCCCCAAAAATGTGAGCGATCTCATGCGTCAGAACAGTTTCTTCCTGCACCCGATAGAGAGGATTATTGGGATAGCGGATCAAGACATAACCCGAAAAGGGGCGGGC
Source organism: Candidatus Omnitrophota bacterium (assembly GCA_049324575.1). Taxonomy (GTDB): domain Bacteria; phylum Omnitrophota; class Omnitrophia; order Omnitrophales; family Aquincolibacteriaceae; genus JBMONI01. The sequence continues at coordinate 44,834 of JBMONI010000009.1, forward strand.
CCGTCCCAAGGTGTCAACGTCACTCATATCCTCCAGCTTGGGGATTTTGGACAACTTGACCAAACCGACCACCATATCGATCCCATGCAACGGAAAGGTCTCACGCAATTCGGCCAAGAGCATGCCGCTATCTTCCTTCTCGCTTTTGGGAATCCAATCCCAAAAAACATGGGGGATGAATTTAATCTTGAATTCCGATTCAAAGATCTGCGAAGTATAAGCCAGCCTTTGCTTAAATTTTTCTTGCCATCCCTTAATCATTTTGAACGAAGGCGCCACAGCGATCCCAACCTTGATCTCGCGCCCCTCGGTCTGGCTGTCGACTCCCCATCCGAAGTGCAGCAACGCCAAGAAAAAAATAAAAAGCAATCTCAGGTTTTTCTTAAACATGTTGAAACCGGACCTTTACAAGCACGGCAAAGGCAATGAAAAAATCCCTGGCTCGGATCTTTTTCCCTTCACTCGCTTGTCGACCATGATAGCGGATCGGCATTTCAAGAATCTTGTGATGACGGCGGATAAACTTGGCTGTGATCTCTGGTTCGAAATCAAATCGCCCCGATTCAAGAACGATTTCCTCCAGCAACGCTTTCTTGAACACCTTATAGCATGTTTCCATATCGGTCAGCCGGGTCCCAAAAAGGAAGTTCGTCAATCCCGTTAGAAATAAATTGGCGATCCAATTTGGAAATGCCATTCCGTCCGGGCATTTTTTCTGCAAAAACCGGCTTCCATAAACGATCGCCGCTCGTCCATTTAAGATCGGTTCTAGAAGCGCAGGGATCTCCTGGGGATTATATTCGAAATCCGCATCCTGGATCACCACAAGATCCCCTCGGGCATGATAAAAACCCTGGCGAAGGCTGTATCCCTTCCCGCTATTTTTTGCATTGCGGTAAACACGGACTTTTTCAAAACTGGGCTCGGCGGCCAGGGCCATAAGCCCATCATAAGTCCCATCGACACTGCAGTCGTCAACAACGACCACTTCAAAAGGAACTGGAAATCGAACCGATAAGACCCGCTCAATAATTTTGCGGATCGTCCGTACTTCATTATAGGCCGGAATAATGATCGAAAGCAGATGCATAGGTTTTTTGCCGTTTGTGATTTTATGTATCGGCACTAACAGAAATGTCTTAAAATGAATAGTGTAGTTTACCTTAAAAAATGATTGAAAAGCCATGCTTTACCGTGATTGATCATGAACAGCCCTAGGGCCCCTGAAAAAACCCGCGCCATTAGCGAACGCCCTTTTTTCGTGCTTTTTGTCCTCTTCGCATTCAGTCTTTTGATCGCTATGCCTCTTCTAAGTCTTGGTTACGGGATTACTTGGGACGAGTGGATGCAAGGGCATTATGGAAAACTTATCCTCCGCTTCATGTTGACGGGAGGTGCCAACCATGACTTCATGGAATTCGCAGAAACGACCTACCTTTATCAAGGGCTTTTTGATACGCTCACCACCGGATTTTATTCTTTGTTCTCAGGCAATCCCTTTAAAACCATTTTTTCTGGACTCTTCGAAACTATTCAGATGCATTCCAAACAGGACGTCTTTTCTTCCGGATTCTATGAAATCCGTCACATCTTCAATTCCCTTTTTGGGCTCCTCGCCATGCTTTTTGCCGGCCTTTATGCGAAGCGGCTGGGTTCATGGCGCACTGCTTTGATCGCGTTGGGGCTGATTACTTTCTCGCCCCGTTTTTTCGCCGATTCGATGAACAATCCGAAAGACATTCCTTTTGCAGCCGGCTACATGCTGGCGCTTTACCTCATCGCAGGTTTTATCGACGAATTGCCGAAACCCCGATGGCGAACTGCGATCGCTCTCGCCGTAGGCATCGCCATGGCTTTGGGGGTTCGAGTGCTCGGCCTGATCCTTTTCTTCTATCTTTTGCTCTTTTCATCGATCAAGCTCGGCGTGCTTATCAAAAATCGAATATCTCCCATCCCTTATCGGAAGATCGCCGGGATGTTTTTTCTCGCCTGTGTCGCAGGATATTTCCTGGGTCTTCTCTGCTGGCCTTATGCCCTACTTAACCCTTTCAAGAACCCGTTTTTGGCTTTTTCACAATTTTCTAATTTTACGGGAGCTGCTTCACCGGTCCTGTTCCAAGGGCGTTTACTGATGAATACGTCCCTGCCTTGGTATTACCTCCCGTTCTGGATCCTGATCTCGGCCCCAATAGCCGTCTTGCTAGGGCTCCTTTTTTCGATCCCATCGATCTTAAATTTTCGCCGGATGAACTGGGGGTTAGCCCTTCTCCTCGTTGCCTTCTGGGTGCCTTTTCTGGGCGTCATCTTCAAAAAACCGATCCTCTATGATTCCTGGCGCCATTTCTTCTTCCTTTATCCCCCGTTGATCGTACTAAGCGCTTGGGGTTGGGACCGTCTGATCACCCAAGCTTCTCGATTCCGAGCTCAAGGAGCCGCGGGAGTGATCTTGGTTCTGCTCTGCTTGCCTGTCGTTTTCTGGATGATCCGAAATCACCCCCTTCAAACCGTTTATTTTAATCCGCTCGTCGGGGGTCCCAAAGGCGCTTTGGGCAAATTCCAGATGGACTATTGGGGAACTTCAATCCGTCAAGCTTCTGAATGGCTCGGAGACTATCTGATCAAAAAAGATCCGAATCGGCTTTATCTCATCCGTGCCGATGGGAATTTAATGTCCTCTTTCCCGTTTTTGGCTCAAAAATTAGACCGCCGTTATATCCCGTATGAACAGGTCCCGAGAACATTACGCCCCCTCCAGCCCCCACATTACGAAATCGTTCTTCCTAAGCGCACCCCTTACGAGGCTTATCAGGAAGGACAATGGCCCCCTCCACACACAATCTACGAGGTAAAGGTCGACGGTAACGTACCGCTTTGCGCGGTCGTTGAGGTCCCCTCGAAGCGGCAAGCTCAGTCGACATAAAAAAACCTCTGCAATTCATCGCAGAGGCTAGGATAGGAAGAGATGAGAAGTTTAATCTTGTTTTTTCCGACGCGCTTCGTTCAAAGCACGAAGGGCTTTACTGACCCTGGCTAACGCGCTAATCCTCGCTTTTAATTCATCGGGCTCCGAAGTCCCGAAAGCTTTTTTAATCCCGCCCTGCGAAGCAGTCAAATCGTTTGTCGTATCATTTTCGAAGGCGGTTCCGGTCGCAGCGGCATCACTCGTAGCTCCCTCGGCGACGTTTGATGTCTCGGAAGGTTTTTCACCCCAAGTAAATCCTGACAGCATCAGCAACACTGCGATCAGACTCAGCATTTCTCTCATCGGCTCGCTCCTTCGAAGCATCCTCTCCCAGCAGAATCCGCTTAGAATCCCACAATACAATGCGGCGTTATTTTATCGGAACTGTTATATCTTGCAAGCGATAAATCAAAAACGCTAACGATAGGACGGAATATCGGCGATTTTATTCAAATTTACATATAGCTATGGAGGATCTCAAGCGCCCTGAGCATCTGTTTATCCCCCTTGGGCGTCCCCGAAGGCTCATTCACCACCTTTTCGTCCGGGACAATACCAACGCGATTCAGATCCCGGCCTGAAGGACTCAAATATCGAGCGGTTGTCATTTTCATCGCACTTTGATCATCAAGCGGAATGACCGACTGAACTGAGGCTTTCCCGAAGGTTTGGGCCCCGATCACTTTTCCCCGCTGATGATCCTGCATCGCGGCAGTAAAGATCTCGGAAGCGCTGGCGGATTTCTCGTTCACAAGAACGACGAGAGGAAAGCCAAGGCGAGGCCGCTCTCCTTCGGAAAAATATTCGGCTCTCTGTTCCTTGATCTTACTGTCAACGGTAAGGACTTTATCTCCCTCGGGAAGGAATCGGCTCGCCAAGGCAACCGCTTTGGGCATCAGCCCTCCACCATTGTTGCGAAGATCGATAATAAGAGCCTGCATTCCTTGGGTCTCAAGACCCTGAATCGCCTGGTCCGCCTGTTCCGGTGTATTGTCACTCCAATTATCCACCCGGATGTAGCCGATCGCACGGCCGATGAGCCGAACATCCTGGACCGATTGGATCTCGATCTTTTCGCGCTGGATCGTAAGATCAAAGATCTTCCCGGTCAACATGCGGTGAAGTGTGAGAACAAGGGTGGTCCCGGCTTCGCCCCTCAATTGTTTGGCGACCTCCGGTAAAGGCATTTTTTCGGTCGTCTTTCCATTGATCTTCAGGATCTTATCTTCCGGCAAAATCCCGGCCTTCATCGCTGCACTGTCCGGCTGCACCCCGCGAACCCCCGGATAATCCCCCACCTGTTTTAAGATCACCCCGATCCCCGCAAATTCCCCTTTGATGTAGATCTTCAGGATCTCATATTTGTCCGGATCAATGAATTCTGAATATTTATCCAGCAGCGTCATCATCCCCCGCACCGCTTCATAAAGAAGTTTGCGCGGCGGGATATTCTCCGGAAATGCATCTTGGATGACTCCCATGGCCTTGGAAAAAAGTTTTAGCTCCTCGATATACCCTTCGGGTTTTTCCGTTTCTCCCGCCACGGCGAGACGGCCCGCGCCGACTCCTGTCAAGAGCAGCGCAAGTAAAACGGGACGGATCCTCCGGGACCATGACATTGATTGCTTCATTTTTTCTCCTTTTCAAGCGCCATGTATTTTTCCTTCCAGGAGCGAGTCAGTCCTGATTTCGAAATTACGCTCTGGACCCAAAGGGCATCACTGCGCCCGGGATACCAGGCCAAGACCGAAACTAGAAAATTTCGTGACACAACTCCGACCCCGGCCGATTGGATCTGTCGCCGTAGTTCGTTCTTTTCTTCATCGTTCATTTCCCCAAGATCGTCCAATTTCTCCACGATATCTTCCGTCGAAACAAAGGCCTGGTCATCCCGGCTCCCGAGTCTTTGGTCCCTTCCTTTCCGGTAGGTTATGATCTTATCGCAAAAGGCTCGGCTAAAGCCTAACGCCGCCAGAACGACTTCCGATGTGGTATTAATATTCACTTGGGGGGCTCCGTGCACTGTCAAATAAGCGTTTACTTTCTTAAAGGTCTCTGCATCGATCCCTCGTACATATAGAAGTTCTTCAAGGGCATGAAAATCTCCGTCCTTCGGCAAATAAGGGACCGGTAATGACTGATAATATTTCTTCTCAGCACCTGATGTATTGAGGTGATCGTCTACATCACGGAAATCCAGGATCGAATCCGCCGCTACCACGGCTTGATCACTGCTCAGTTCCGCCGCTTTTTCAAAAAGGCGAGTGAGAACCTTCCGATCTTTGACGTGATTCAGGTTAATCTTACTCTCTTCATCGATGACGCCGAATGCGTTTTCCTCGATCACTGCCGACCGGTCCCCCTCCAGAAAGCGCCGATAAACAAAAGGGTTCTTCATGACCGTGCAACGGGCTTCTCCGACGACAATGTCACGGAAATCAGCCATCGACTGGCTCCAATCGTCGGCAAGACCGTCCCAGGACCTTCGTGAAGGATTATGATCGCCGACCATCGCGCGCACCTTCTCGACCGCTGAGCCGGCGGCATCCCGTAAAACAGCCCGCGCATGAATCTTTCTTGCAGAACGGATCTTTTGTTGGACACTATAACCGACGGAGAAAACAAAAAGGCTAAGGAAGATCATTACCCATAGGGCCAAAACCAATAGGCTTCCTTGTCGCTCCGTTCTCATCCTCTTCCACCTCAATAAGAGATCTCGCGTAACGCGACGTCCTTCGCGCTCATGCCATATTGTTTCAAAAGTTCCCCGAAGGCACGGGCTGAAAGATGCCGGCGACCTTGGATCCTAAAACGTTCGGCGAGCAACCTCGGAAGATGCCAAAGTGTCGAGCCGTAAACACGCAGGGCAATCCCCAAAAGGCTAAGCAATGATATTTTCTGAACATATCGGGAAGCGGGACCTATGCGGTGGCAGATCCCATAAAAATGATAGGCATAGCGCATGAACGTATAGAAAGGCGCGGCAAGCAGATACCGGAAGGGAAAGCACTTGATCAAAACCCACAATCGGTTCCGTTCGACCAAGAACGCTTTGAAGGGCGACAAGAGACCGAAAGAGGCCGAGAGACGATGGTAGGCGATCGCCGACGGCACATATGCACATTCGTATCCGGCCAAGCGTCCGCGGAATCCGACGTCGATATCGTCCGCGTACGCAAACATCCACCGGTCGAATAAGCCGATCTCTTCCATCATCGAACGCCGATAAACAGCCGCACAACCATTCGGGCAAAACACATAGAGATCGCGGTCATATTGCCCCTCATCCTTCTCTAACCGGCCCCGTCCACGGCCCAGCGCATCCGCGCTAATGATATGGCCGGTATTTTCAATGACGTTCCGCGCATCGTAGAAAAAAATCTTCCCTGCCGCCATCCCCACACGGGGCTCAGAAAAAGCCTTCACCGCCTGGTCCATCCAGTTTGGCTGCAGAGTCGCATCACTATTGACAAGGAGAATGAGTTCTCCGTTCGATGCGCGAATGCCGACATTGCAGCCCTCGGCAAAACCAAGGTTCTTTCCATTTTCGATCACCGTAACGTGTGCGCCGTATTTTTCCCGGATCATGGCGAGCGAACCATCTGTCGATCCATTATCGACCACCAGGATCTCCCGCTCCGCATACGTCTGCGCAAGAAGACTATCAAGACACTCGGCGATCACTTCCATGCCATTCCAATTGAGAACGATCGCGGATATTTTAGGCTTTTCCATCTAAGCAGTCCTAAGCTTTGGGTTTAGGCGCAGGGCCTGATTGGGCCGGCTTTTTTTTATCTTCTTCCAGGGTCACTTTGATCGCTTCGATACCTTTCGCAAGGTCCTGAACGTCTTTTCGAAGATCACGGATCTCCTCCGACATAGTGTCCAGATTGCGTTTCAGATAAATATCAAGCCCCTCCGGCTGATAAACCCCGCCGATATTTTCCACTCGCCGATCGGATGCCACATTAAAAAAAACCCCCTTGGTTTTGACCCCTACCAATTCTGTTTTCTCATCCTCGGCCGACCACAGCGGCCCAGGGACACCTATCCCGAGACTCCCGATAACCCCGAGAATCTGGATTTTTTTAAAAAGTCCTACCCTGAATTTCATACCTTTTATTTTCATTTCTATCTATAATGGTCGCGAATAGTTGGGTTTGATTGAATTATCGACTTTAAGGACAGTAACCTTTCGGGAAAGTATCGCTTTTAATCCGCCCTGCTTCCACTACGGGAGTGGTGCTTGCGGAAATGCGACTCCTGGACCGGGAAACGCTCATGCTGACCAAGCCCCTAAATGGCCTTTTGTACTTGGCTTTGTTAATTACAAGTATCTTGCTTTATCGTCCCGTGACAGAACGGCCCATTCCACAAATCCTTCATAGTTTAGCAGAAGGCGGTTATGAAGGATATAAGCTTCCCGGCAGCGACCTCGCTGCCCTCAAAAAATGGCTTCCTCCTTCGGGGGCTTTGTCTTTTCTACTCGACCGTCCTTATAAAGAGGATGTGGAAGATTCTAAGCGGTATCAAGATGCCCAGAACTACCTAGCCCCCTTGATCCTGAACCCAAGGCCTGAGGAGCCGATCGGAATCTTGTATTGTTCTTCGAACACCGCAGCGGCAAAACGGCTGCGCTCACTCAATTACAAAATGGTTTTTCCAATCGGCCCGGGGAAGGGAATCCTTTTGAGGAAAAAATGAGGCTTCTTCTTCCGTTGATTCTTCCCGGACTGCTCGGCTTCTTCACAAGCAGGCTTTTGCTTCGGCAATCGTCCCTGCCCCATCGCAGATTTTTGGCAACTGCACTCGCACTTCCGTTAGGGCTAGGGCTTTGTTCGCTCCTCCTTTTTTTCTCTTATGTTTTTTGTAACCCTTTTGCGAAAACAGCTTCTGTGATTTGGACCGTCTTAGGGGTTTTAGCAACAGGCGGTCTCTTTTTAAAAACGGTTCCCCCGATAGACGGTTGGCAGATCTTTCCCGCGAGGTCCCAAGAAAAGTTGGGAGAGTTCTTACCGGAAGTTTCTCGTCATCTCCGGTCCGTCAAGAGCATGGTGACTACCCTGCTCTTCCTCGGATTTCTGTTTCTCTGCTGGCACTATTTAGAATATTTCCTCGGCAAGATCAGTTGGAATATCTTCGGCGGATGGGATGCGAGGTATTTTTGGAATCTGAAAGCAAAGTTCTTATTCCGGGATCCGGCTTTATGGCGGGGAATGTTCAGTCCTATCCTTGATTGGGCTCACCCGGATTATCCTCTTTTTCTTCCCGGATCGATCGCCTGGGGTTGGAATCTACTCGGGGAAGAATTCCTGATCTGGCCAGCGGTCGTAGACCTGGTCTTCTTCATTTCGCTCTTGCTTCTTCTCCTCTGGTATGCGGGTTCTTTTCATTCCTGGACCACCGCATGGATTGCCGGCAGTTTTTTATTGAGTATCCCCAATTATGCCTTTTGGTCTACCACGCAATATGCCGACATTCCCCTCGCTTTTCTATTCACGGCGGCTGCCCTTTTCGCAAGCCTCGGCCTACGAAGAAACTCCCCTTCCCTTTTCTGGGTTGCAGGGCTTTTTGCCGGCCTCAGCGCTTGGATGAAAAATGAAGGTCTGTTTTTTATCGGCTGGCTCGGCTTTTTGATCGTATTGCATCGTCTCATTCATCGAGACGTTGCCTGGAAACATAAACTCTCGACCTTATTTCAATACGGGCTGGGAACCCTTCTTGGATTGGCTGCAGTCCTCTATGCTAAATGCTGCCTGGGACTGGCAGGCGGAGAATATTTGGGTTCAGGACGCGGTTTCCAGGATTATTGGCAAGCAATATTTTCGAGCTCAGAAAAAACAAAATTCATTGCCCTTTGCTTTTGGGTCTTCAAGATCAGCTTCTCCCAATGGAGCCTTCTTTGGATTCTTTTCCTGATGAGCCCTATACTGTGGGGCCACCGACTATTCCAGGATTCGCGATGGTTCTTTCCCCTTCTCGTTCTGCTGATCGAGTTCGGCTACTTTGTAATCCTCCATGTGGCCCCCAGCGAGATCTCCTTTCAGATCCGCATCTCGCTGCATCGTCTGCTTCTGCATACAGGGGTCCTTGCCCTAATCAGCATCGTGGAGCTGGCAGGTCCTCTCGTGCTGCCTTCTTTTCGAAAAACTCGGGATTAAGCAGAAATTTTCTTACGAAGCACTAGAAGGCAGGAGGACCTTTCCCAAAAGCTCAAAGGGTGGATCCCCAACACTTCCACACGTGTGTTTTTTTCAAGGAATCGGCGAAAGGAGGATTTCCGAAGCGGGTATCGGGGACAGCTTTGAGGCCGTCCTAGCCGATTGAGAAGATACAGAGGAGAAAAAACCTCGAAATGGAAATTGAGCACAAGAAGTTTCCGCGTTACTCGGATCATTTCATCGAGAACGCGGCGGAGGGTCTCCGGAGGCAAATGACACATAAAACGAAAGCTGACTAGATAATCGAAATGCGCATCCGGAAAATCGATCTTTTCCGCATCGATTCGTAAAAATTCCGTGGCGGTCTCTTCCGCAAACCGAGCTCGCGCAATCGCCATCATGGCTTCGGAAATATCACCCCCGGTCACTTGGAGCCCGTGCTTTTTGAGAATAGGAACCATGCGACCGGTCCCGCATGGAAGGTCTAAAACACGACCCGGAGAATCCAGATACTGCCGGAGGATCCGATCGAGCGCTTTACTTTCCTGACGATAAGCCTGTCGACCAATCCAGCTTCGGGTCCTTTCGTCATCATAAGCCCCGGCCACCGAAGTCTTTTGATAATGTTCGCGAGCTCGGTAAGACGGAAAACTCATAGGCCCGGACCTGTTGATCGTTCCGCTGCCTCCCAAAGGTCCTTCAGGCTTGCGTGGCGCCCCGCCGTAAGGATCCGGCACCGTTTGAGGAAAGTACCGGCATAGACCTCGGCCGCTTCAGCGTCCTGATGGGTAAAAAAAATATCCCGGTAAATCCGACGATAACGGGATTCGTAAGAGCGCCATGCTTTCAGGATCGCAGCATTATCAGGTATCCCCGTACGCTCTTGCGAACGATTGAGATAGAGCAAACAAGTCTCCCCCGCCGAGGTCGAAGGCGGCGGCTGAAGGCCAAGCTCGCGCGGTTTCACGGCGATATTAAGAGAGATCCGGCGCAAAGTCATCTTCGAAAGCCAATGGAAGAGGCGCAGTTTCTGCCTCTTGCCAAGCGAAAGTTTCTTCCAGAAAGAAGTTCCCGCCACCGTTTTATAACGCAACTCAAGAGCCGGGAACATCGGCTCAATCCGTTCACCCTCCAAGTGTATGATCTCGCTGTCCCCGATCAGGGAGGCTCCGCGTTCAAGAGCGCGAAGAAGCAAGCGGGTCTTCCCAGTCCCCGGATCCCCCGCCAATACCAAACGTCGCTGTTGGATCTGGAAAGCCGCTCCCAGAAAGACGAATCCCTGCTTTCGAAGCAGGATCTTCTTGAGTAAAGGGATCAGCACAAAGCGCGAAAGCATAAAGGGGACAAAGGCCGGAGCATAAAACTCGATATCATATTCACAAGCCTCCGTAATAGGAAGGATTCCGACCGCCCAGGGGATCCCCTTGTAATTCCCTCGGTGCCGGGAACGCCCGGCTGCCTGCATGTGTTTAGAAGAGGAATAGACCCGAATCCGAAAATCGACTCGAGGAATGATGGGATCTCGAATATGCGAAAAGTTCTCGAAATGGGTAAAATCGCCGTCCAGCGGCATGAAGGCACCGACGATATCCCCTCCGAACCGACAATAGGCCCATGGATTTGGCATAAAGAACCTCAGATATGCATATCCGTTCTTGAAAAAGCATATCGGAAAATCGGGAAAAAATCGATAGTTGTTTGTATCCTAACTGCCGGCCCTCTGAAAGACCCGGGCCATAAAAAAAGAACTTTTATTGACAAGATTGGAGAGAACCGTTGTGTCGGTAGGGCAGAAGGTGATAACTGACAAGCCGGACTATCTCAGGCAGCGAACCCGTGTGACCAGCGCTTGCTTTCCTGAAGCCGATGGAATCGTCCTTCGGTTACTTGGAAGCGGTTCCATCGTCTTTGCAAAGACCGCAAATCCATTTTAAGCTTCCGGATCTTATCGCGCAGCTGCGTCACTTCGGCCTCAGTGAACATACGGTCTTGAGTGAATTCTTCCGTCACCATTTTCTCAAGAGCCCCCACCTGGCGAGCAATAATCTTTTTGATTTCTTGCGTATTGGGGGAATTGAAAAAATTGACTTCTTGTTCCAAAACCCGGTACTCGAAAAAGAGCCTGTCGACAAACGGCTTCAAGATCTGGTTCGTAATGGTCATCACAGTCTCCTTGCTCGCTTACTTAATGTTTCGGAAAAAGACCCCAGGAACTTAAGCCATAAACAGCATACTCCTTTTGAGATTAAAAGCGCATTAAAATTAAATTAAAATTATTTAATCCTTAATACAGAGGAAGGCGGACAAGAACGGTCGTCCCCTGCCCCGGGGACGAATCCAGGCTGATCTGGGCGGAATGAGCTTCGGCAATCGCTTTGACAATGCTAAGCCCAAGCCCTGCCCCTTCCCTGGATCTAGCTTGATCGGTCCGAAAAAAGCGCATGAAAACCTTATCCCGAAGCTCTGGATCGATCCCGATCCCATCGTCGACGACCTTGACGATCGCTTCAGTCGCAGTCACGGCCAGATCCACCACAATATGGCCTTGTGCTTCAGTGAATTTGATCGCATTATCGATTAAATTACTAAAAAGCCTTTTCAGGTAAAGAGGATCCGCCATCACCACGGCTTCATGGTCCGCCACCAGTTGGAGCAGAAGTTTTCTTTCGACCGCCCGGTCCCTGAAAAGATCGACCACTTGCTGAAGCAGCTCCTGAAGAGAAACCCGCACGAAGTCCATCTTTAACGCGCGGGCATCACTGCGGACTAACAAATTTAGATCCCCCACTAAACGGATCATCTCATTGATCTCCCCGTCGATCACCCGCAAGGTCTCTTTCAGAGAGGCTTCAGAGCGCGATTTCCGCAATGCGAGATCAATCTCTCCCCGAATAATCGCAAGAGGTGTTTTAAGCTCATGCGATACATTTGAGCTGAACTCTTTGATCGTCCGGTTCGAGATCTCGATGCGCTCGATCATCTGATTCAGGGTTTCGGCTAGACGATCGAGTTCATCACGAGCTTCGCTGCGGGGAAGCCGCCGGTCCATTTGATCGGCGCTGATCTCCTTTGCCCGTTGGACCATATCGTTCACGGGCGCAAAAGACCGTTCCACCAAAAACCAGCTCACCATACAGGCCAGAAGAATAAGACCGGGCACCGAGATCAGGATGATCCAGAATAACTGTGCAAGGGTTTTTTCCTGCTCCTCAGTTGATTTAGCTGCCTGCATAATAAAAAGCGGCCGAGTTTCGAGACGGAACAGATGATAATAAAGACGGATCGGCTTTCCTTGAAAATGGATCGTTTGGAACGATCGTCCCGTTTCCATAAAAACCGAATCTCTCTCATAGTGAGGGAAAATAATGTCGTTTTGCCAGTTCTTCAGGTTGGCAAGCAATGGCTGATCATCGAAAGCAAGGAAGCGGATCATAAAACCACTCCGGCGGACCTGTTGATACTCGGTCTCCCAGCGAACAACCGCCCGAACAAGCAAGGCCCGAATATCCTCGGGATATTCTTTCTCGTTCAGGGTCAGATGGGTCAGCGCTTTGAGTTCGCGATCCCCGAAATTTGTCTGAAAAATATCCGTCAAACTTGATTCAAAAGAGGCAATCTGCGAAGCCAGTTCCCGGTCCGTACCAATGCGGAGCATCGCCGAGAACTGCGCATACATGAACCACGTGACCCCCAGAAGGATCACGGTGAGGAAAAAAGCATACCAAAAGGTCAAACGAAATTTAACCGATCGAAAAAGCTTCATGAGTCCGTGATGCGATAGCCGGCTCCGCGAATGGTTTCAATGCGGCTCGCCGCGCGTCCTTCATCGATTTTTTTCCTGAGGAAGTTGATATACACGTCGATTGTATTACTCATCGGATCAAAATGAAGGTCCCATACATGCTCGGCGATCTGAGAACGGCTCACGACCTCCCCCTTGCGGCGAATCAAAAATTCAAGCAATGCAAATTCTTTTTGCGAAAGGGAAATTTCTTTTCCATCAAGCAAGACTTTTCGCGTAATTAAGTCCATGCGCAAACCCCCGCACTGAAGGACAGTCTCTTCTTTGACATCCTTTGGACGTCTTAGCAATGCACGAATCCGGGCAAGCAGCTCGTCAAAATGGAAAGGTTTTGTAATGTAATCATCCGCGCCTTCGTCAAGCCCTTTGATCTTATCTTCTACAGTATCCTTCGCCGTCACCATAAGAAGAGGCGTTTTATATCCTGCCCCACGGACCTTCTTGCAAATATCAAGCCCGTTCATCTTCGGAAGCATCCAATCGAGAATGATCAGATCATAATCATTCGATCCGATATAATCCCAAGCGGCCTCCCCATCCGACGCAATATCAACAGCATAACCCTCTTCCCGAAGTCCGCGGAAGATGAAACTGGCCATTTTTTGTTCATCTTCGACTAATAGGATCCTCATGTTCCCCTCACTTCCAAGGCCGGTCGTCTTCCGGATCACAATGCGCGGTTACATCAGCTTTGGGATATTCTTTTTGGATCGCCTTGATAATTTCCTCCGTAAGACTATGCGCATTCTCAAAATTCTTCTCCCCGGTGATCTCGACATGGAAATCAACGAAGATCCGTTCGCCCACCTTTCGGGTCCGGAACTGGTGGATGCCGGTCACCGCCGGATGATAATTCAAAATAATCTTTTTCATATCGTGGATAGCCGACCGCGGAAGGCTTCGATCGGTCAATTCGTCGGCAGATTCCTTAAAAATACGAGCGGCCGTAATAAGAATATAGCCGACGAGCACGAGGGATATCAACAGATCCCATACCGCCGAGCGGGTCCAGACACTTAACAGCAGGGCCAGGATCGCACCGCCATTGGTCAGAATATCGGTTGCGTAATGGAGTTTTTCGGTTTCGAACAAAAGCGCTTTCTTTTTTTTGAGAGCTTGTTGCATTACATAAACAATGACCATGCTAACCCCCAGCGAGACTACCATCGTGCCGATCCCGAGCGGAAGATACCGAAGTTCGGATCCTGAAACTAACCGCCGAATCGCTTCAATGATCATGTAAATTGCGCTTAGAGCAATGAACTGGCTTTGTAAAAGCGCCGCAAGACTTTCGATCTTCCCATGCCCATAGGCATGATCTGCATCAGGGGGTTTGATCGACTGCCGCATAGCGAACCAATTGACCAGAGAAGACCCCACATCCAGCAAAGAGTCGAGTCCTGAGGCCATGATCACCAAGGATCCCGTCAAGAAAGCGATCGCGAACTTAAGGAGCGCAAGAGCAAAAGCGAAGAAAATAGAAATCTTAAAATTACCGAGTCCGGAATCGGTTATTGTGTGGGCGCCCGAAACCATGTTAACCGCCTTTTCCTATCGCTGAGGCTGTTGTCGAAGGATGGATGAACGGAACAAAACGCACAAGTTCAACCGCTTCAGCTTCCATCCCGTGACCGGTTTTTGTCATACGCATCAATTGCTGCACGCCTTCCGAAGGTCCTCTGGGCACAATGAGGACCCCATCAATCTTGAGCTGATCTATCCACGGAGAAGGAATTTCCTCCACGGCCGCAGTCACCAAAATCCCATCGAAAGGAGCTTCAGAGACCCATCCTGTATAACCGTCTCTGGCTTCGATCCGGACCATGCCGTATCCGAGCTTTGCAAGACGTGCCTTGGCTTCCTCCGCAAGAGACTCACAGCGCTCAAGACTATAAACCCAAGCTCCCAGTTCGGCAAGCACCGCCGTTTGATAGCCTGACCCGGTCCCGATCTCAAGGATTCTCTCCCCGCCCCGCAGTCTCAAAAGCTCAGTCATGAGCGCCACGATATAAGGTTGGGAAATAGTCTGCCCGTGCCCGATCGAAAGCGGCTGATCCGTATAGGCCTCCCGCCGGCATCTTCCAGGAACAAACCGATGCCGTTCGATTCGGCGAAGGGCTTGAAGGACACGGGAATCCCTAATCCCGCGGTGGACGATCTGGTCCTCGACCATCGCCTCCCGTTGGATTTTCCAATCGTCGGGCGAACGGCCTTTTTCAGAACGGAAGTGGAAGAATTTCATGCTTTTCCTCCTGATCGTTCTGTGATTTCTCGCTTAATTTTCTGATAGATCTTTTCATCTTCATCGGAGAAACAAAGAAAGAGGATCTCATCGAAATCTTTTTCATGAATGTACCCTTCGGACAGCGCAATCCGGGCCGCTTCGTCTTTCGGATACCCATAAACGCCAGTGCTGATAGCGGGAAAAGCAATACTGCGAAATCCATGTTCGATAGCGAGCCGGAAACATTCCGCATAACAGCTTCGTAACAGAACCGATTCCCCCGCTTTGCCGTCTTTCCAGCGAGGACCAACCGCGTGAAAGATCGCCTGAGCTTTGAGCGCCCCGGCAGTCGTCATAACCGCTTTTCCCGTCGGGCACCCTCCAATCTTTCGGCACGCCTCCATCACAGCCGGGCCAGCCGCACGATGGATCGCTCCGTCGACCCCGCCTCCTCCAGCCAAAGCACTATTAGCGGCATTGACGATCACATCCGCTTTTTCCTTTGTAATATCGCCTTGTTTGATCCGAATCATAGGACCGCCCTACCCAAAAATTCGGTGGCCACTTGAGGATAGCTGCCGACGCACTGCGGCGCTACGAAGGTTTGCGAACCCAAAAGTCTTGAATTTAAGTTTTCGCGATCAGGGTCTTCAATTCCTGCATGAAATGACCGACATCCTGAAAATCGCGGTATACGCTCGCAAAACGCACATAGGCGACTTGATCGATCTCGGCCAATTTCTTCATGATATGCTCCCCGATAACTTTTGCAGGGATCTCGCGGTCGTATTTATCGTGCATGAGCATTTCGAGACCTTCGACAATCTTTTCCTGATCGACGAGCGGCACCGGCCTTTTTTCACAAGCCTTGCGGATCCCGGAAAGGACCTTAGCACGATCGTATTGTTCCCGGCGCTGGTCTTTTTTGATCACATAGAACGAAAGTTCTTCGATCCGCTCATAGGTCGTATAACGTCGGCCGCAAGCTTCGCATTCGCGGCGACGGCGGATCACAAGCCCGTCGTTGGAAGAGCGGGAATCGATAACTTTATCATTCTCCTTCTTGCAAAACGGACAGCGCATAGGTGTCCTCCAATCTAGGCCGTCAAGATTTCCCGAAGCTCGGGATAGAGAGGAAATTTCCCCGTTAATTCCTTGACCTTCGCGCGCACTCCCGCCAGATGCTTTTCATTGGCCGGATCTTTCATGGTCTCATCCGTCAACGCAGCAATGATCTCCATCTCTCTTTCCTTGAATCCGCGGGTCGTCACGGCAGGTGTCCCGAGGCGAACTCCCGAGCATTTGAACGGAGATTCCTGATCAAAAGGAATCATGTTTTTATTCACTGTGATCTGCACTCGATCGAGAGCTTCCTGGACTTCTTTGCCGGTAAATCCCCTTTGCTTAACATCAACCAGAAGCAGGTGGTTGTCCGTCCCTCCCGAGACGATCCTCCAGCCTTTTTTCGTCAATTCCGCTGCAAGCGTGCGGGCATTTTTGACGATCTGTTCTGAATAAGTTTTGAACTCAGGCTGCAACGCTTCCTGGAAAGCAACCGCTTTGGCCGCGATGATATGCATCAACGGCCCACCCTGAACCCCGGGAAATACGGCAGAATCGATCGCCTTCGCATATTTTTCTCGGCAGAGGATCAATCCCGAGCGCGGCCCCCTTAGGGTCTTGTGCGTCGTGGTGGTCACGATATCCGCATAAGGAACGGGGCTGGGGTGATGCCCGGTCGCAACCAAGCCAGCAAAATGGGCCATATCAACCATCAGATAAGCCCCTACTTTGTCGGCGATCTCGCGGCCTCTTTTAAAATCAATGATCCGGGGATACGCGGAAGCTCCGAAAAGGATCAATTTGGGCTTGTGTTCCATCGCAAGTTTTTCAATCTCCTCATAGTCCAACCGTTCGTCCTTCGGACTGACCCCGTAGGGGATGATCGTGAAATACTTCCCTGAAAAATTCATGGGATGGCCATGGGTCAAATGTCCGCCATGTGCCAAATTCATCGCAAGAACCTTATCCCCCGGCTGGAGAAGCGCCATATACACGGCGATATTAGCCGAGGTCCCGGAATGCGGCTGGACATTGGCATACTCTGCGCCGAAAAGTTTTTTAGCCCGGTCAATCGCAAGTTTTTCAGCAATGTCCACGCACTCGCATCCCCCATACCAGCGCTTGCCGGGGTATCCCTCGGCATATTTATTGGTCAGGACCGTGCCCATCGCTTCCAGGACCGCCGTCGACGTAAAGTTCTCGCTTGCAATCAACTCGATATTCTCATGTTGGCGGCAGAGCTCCTTTTGGATAGCCGCGAATACTTCAGGGTCTCGTTTTTTCAAAATCGAAAGCATGCAATCCCCCTATTCTCTTTTTTCATAGTCCATGATTTTTTGGATCCTTGCCTGATGCCGCCCCCCATCGAAAGGCGTTTCAAGCCATGTCGTCAAAATTGCTTCCGCCGCCCCCGGCGTCAAGAAACCCGATCCCAAAATAAGCATGTTGGAATCATTATGAGCGCGTGTCAGCTTCGCCTCTTCGACGGTCTTACACAGAGAGGCCCGGATCCCCCGGACTTTGTTCGCCACAATAGAACTTCCGATGCCGGTATAGCAGATCCCGATCCCCCGGCAGCATTCTCCCGCCGCGACCAATTCGGCGGCGGGAAAAATAAAATCCGGGTAATCCACGGAATCGCCCGACTGAGTCCCGCAATCCACGACCTCATACTGTTTTTTTTCGAGGACCTTTTTCAGCTTCTCTTTCAATCCGACGCCACGGTGATCGCAAGCAATGGCAATTTTGCACAAAAACTTAACCTTGTTTTTTTTCGACCGCTGCTTCTTTTTCATGATGGAACCAAATACTCCCAATGGTCTTGGATCTTTTTGTTAATTTGTTCGAATACTTCCTCGTAAACCTGCAAAGAACACCCGATCGGGTCCTTGATCCCCAACAAAAGCGTTTTTGATTTGGCTTCGGGCACAAGTCCTGTCACAAAGAGCTGATGTTCTTTGGACATGGCCAAGATCACGTCGGCATCCATCACGTCTTCACGCATGCAAGGCCGCGTTTTATGGCCTGAAATATCGATCTCATGATTCCGCATCACACACATCGCTTCCGGGGTCGGCTCTCCCCC
The DNA here is from genome assembly GCA_049324575.1 of Candidatus Omnitrophota bacterium. Lineage (GTDB taxonomy): Bacteria > Omnitrophota > Omnitrophia > Omnitrophales > Aquincolibacteriaceae > JBMONI01. Next base: position 63,131 of record JBMONI010000009.1, read on the forward strand.
CTCACGGGCATGGATCCCACAAGAAACAACGTCCACCTCCCCACGGTGGCCGCTCCGGGCAAGCTCATCCAAAAGGAGCCCTTGGGCCATCGGCGAACGGCACGAGTTCCCGGTGCAGACAATCAGCACAACCCTCTTTGGAAATCTTTTTTGTTCGATCTGACCCAATGCTTTTTCGACTTCCGCCGTCATAACGCCCTTTCTGATAAAAACCGGCTTATCGCTACTGATGTCTACGATGCTTGAACTCTGCTGATGGAGCGCCGCTCCCCCGTCCAGAATATAATCGATCGAATTCCCGAAGATCTTGGCCACATCCTCAGCCGTAACCGAATCTTTGGCGCCGCTTAAATTCGCCGAAGTCGCCACATACGGCACTCCCGTCGCATTGAAAAGAGCTACGGCAAGCGGATGCTTGGGGAAACGAAGCCCTATTTTTCTCCCTTGAGACGTTCGCGCCAATAAGGTCAACGGTCCCGGCCAGAATTTTCTTTTCAAAAAGCGGAATTCAGGCGATCGCTCCACCTTTAATTGATCGATCATATCCCAACTTCCGATGTGGTACGCAAAAGGCTTTTCGGATCCGCGCTGTTTCAAGTGGGCCAGTTTGGACTCGATATTGGGACAGATCATCGGTCCGCCGATCCCGTAAACGGTCTCCGTCGGAAAAGCCACGATCTTCCCTTCCCGGCATTCTCGCGCAACCTCCGTAATTTGCGCCAGGTTTGGGTCATCCGTATTCAATCGAACCAACAAAGCGGAAGGCATTCGGTTCATTTTCCTTTTTGCAGTTTCGTTTGAAGCTTGGCGTCTTTTTCACGGACCGAGTGGCCCAATTTATCTTTATAAGTTTTCAATTTTTTGTAAAACTCCGGCTCTCCAAGCGCAAGGATCTGTACCGCCGTCAAGGCCGCATTTTTAGCACCGGCAGGGCCGACTGCAAAGGTCGAGACCGGAACACCCCCCGGCATCTGGACGGTCGAAAGCAAGGCATCAAGGCCATTCAAGCTGGTCGATGCGATCGGAACCCCCAAGACCGGCCGAGAAGTAAGAGCCGCCACGGCCCCCGCAAGATGCGCCGCTCCTCCTGCCGCAGCGATAAAGACCTGCACGCCTCGGGATTCCGCCTCGGTTACATAATCCCTCAACATTTCGGGACTCCGATGGGCTGAAAGGATACGCCATTCATAACCGACTTCGAACTCTTCAAGCGTCCGCGAACATTCCTTCATGACTTCTTCGTCAGAATCACTTCCCATAAGGACTGCAACGGTGGGTTTCATCGATACACCTCGAGTGCTCTCCGTCCGATATCGCGACGGAAGAATTTTTCTTGAAAGTTGATTTTATCGATCTCTTGATAGACAAGTTCGGAGGCCGTCTTCAAAGACTTGCCGAGCGCTGAAACTGCAAAGACACGGCCGCCCTGCGTCACCACACGCCCATCGGTTCGACGCCCGGTCCCCGCATGAAAAACCATAAGATCGTCCCGCCCCTTGAGCGCTTCTAACCCTTGCACTTCATAACCTTTCTCAAAATGCCCGGGATAGCCCCCGGAGGCGATCACGACGGTCATGCAGGCCCGCTCATCCCATGTCAATTGTGTCGTCGTTAAATGGCCGGCCGCGACTTCCGCCATCGCTTGAAGCAGATCCGAGCGTAGTCTCGGCAAGATCGCTTCGGTCTCCGGATCCCCCATACGGCAATTATATTCAAGCACATAAGGCCCTTCTTTGGTCAGCATCAATCCCGCATAAAGAATACCGCGGTAAGGCATGCCCTCGCGAGCCATTCCCTGCAGCATCGGAAGAATGCTCACCCGTACCGATTCCTCGACCAAACTGTCGGGGATCTGCGGGCAAGGCGAATAAGCCCCCATCCCTCCGGTATTCGGCCCCCGGTCATGATCATAAGCTCTTTTATGGTCTTGCGCGCTGGCCAGAGGAATCATCTTTTCGCCGTCGCAAATGGCGAGGATCGATATTTCCTCGCCACGCAAAAGCTGCTCGACCACGATCTGTTTTCCCGCATTGCCGAAAACCCCTTCCCCCATCATTTGCGTAATCGCTGTAACAGCCTCTTTGGAATTTTCACAGATCACAACGCCTTTTCCAGCCGCTAACCCATCCGCTTTGATCACGATCGGCATCTCCGCTTCGATCACATACTGTTTGGCTTCATTCATGTGGGAAAAGATCTGATAATCCGCGGTCGGGATTCCGAACCGGCTCATCTTTTCTTTGGCAAAGGCTTTACTCCCCTCCAGCATAGCCGCTTGCTGACTCGGCCCAAAGATCGGCAGCCCTTCTTTTTGAAAACGGTCGACAATGCCCGCAACCAAGGGGGCTTCCGGCCCTACAATGGTCAGATCGATCGACCGTGTCTTTGCAAAATGGCATAACCCCTCAATGTCATCGGCCTTGATCGGATGACACTCGGCAATCTCCTCAATCCCGGCGTTCCCCGGCGCCGCATAGAGTTTCCTTAACAAAGGGCTTTGGGATACTTTCCATGCGATCGCATGTTCCCGTCCGCCTGAACCAATGACCAAAACTTTCATAAGATCTCGACTCCTTTTCCTTTCACGATCTGACCGATCTCCCCGGAAGCAAGTCCCCCTTTTCGCAAAATACCCGAAACTATTCGAATATCCTTGGGCCGAAGCACAAGGATCATACCGATTCCCATGTTGAAAGTCCGGTACATCTCAAATGCATCGACATCGCCTGTTTTTCGGATTATTTCAAAAATCCTCGGCCGCCTCCATCGCTTTGAGTCGATCGCAGCCCCTAACCCCTCCGGTAAAATACGGGGCAAGTTATCATAGAAACCGCCACCCGTAATATGGGCGATCCCGAGAAGATCTACTGTCCTTAAGATCTGGAGCACGGGGCGGACATAGATCCGGGTGGGGATCAGCAAGGTCTTTCCTAAAGGGCCTTTTAACTCGCGTTTCGCGAATATCTTGCGGATCAACGAGAAACCGTTGGAATGCACTCCCGAAGACGCGATACCAAGCAAACGATCCCCGGGACAGATCTTCTTGCCGTTGATCACCTTTTTTCGGTCCACCGCCCCCACGGAAAATCCTGCGAGGTCATACTGCATATCGAGGCCCTTCGACGCCATTTCATACATACCGGGCATGATCGCCGTTTCGCCGCCCACCAGAGCGCAATCGGCCTGACGGCATCCAGCGGTTATTCCTTGGAGGACTTCCTTGACAATGGGAGGTTCAAATCTCCCCATGGAAAAATAATCGAGGAAAAAAAGCGGTTTGGCACCGCAAGTCACTATATCGTTTACGCACATAGCGACAAGATCGATCCCAACGGTATTATGTTTCTTCAACAGCCGTGCAAGTTCAAGCTTGGTCCCGACCCCGTCCGTTGACGAAACAATCAACGGATCGCGAATTCCGGATTTCGCAAGATCGAACAGAGACGCATAAGTGTTCTCACCATGGATGACCCCTCGGACTCTTGTCGACCGCAGCAGCGCGGATATCTTGCGGTTATAACCAGTATCCCCTTTGAGGTGCGGGACCCCTGCTTTTTCGTAGGTCCACCGTGTCATAAACATTTCCCTGTTTGCGGAGGAATTGTCTTGTCTTTTTCGAGACTGAATTTATCGAGCCCTTCATAAAGCCGGGTCGGGTATTCCCCCGTAAAACATGCCGTGCAAAAAGAAGAGGAAGCCTGCGTTGTCGCCTCGAGCATCCCTTTAACGCTTAAATAACCGATACTGTCAACGTCCAGAAATTGCCGTATTTCATCCATGTTCTTATTACACGCAAGGAGCTCGGCCTTCGATGGAAAATCGATCCCATAAAAACAAGGAGAGATATGAGGCGGACAACTGATCCTCAAATGCACTTCTTTGGCGCCCGCCTTGCGCAACAACCGGACACGCGAACGTGCTGTGTTTCCGCGAACGACCGAATCATCCACCACCACGACCCGGCGCCCCTTGACGATATCCCGAATTGGGTTCAATTTGATTTTTACCTTAAGCGACCGCGCATTGACGCTCGGGTCAATGAAAGTTCGGCCGATATAATGATTGCGCGTAAAACCATGGGCGAGCGGAATGCCAGATTTCCGCGCATAACCTAAAGCCGCAAAATTCCCGGAATCAGGCACTGAAACCACGATGTCCGCATCCACGGGTTGCTCTTGGGCAAGCCGTTCACCGAGTTTTTCTCGGACCACAGCGACGTTATCGCCAAAAATCCTTGAATCCGGCCTTGCAAAATAGACATGTTCAAAAATGCACTGGGATACACGGCTTTTTTCCTTATGAAAAGGGAATAGACTACGAAGTCCGTTCGAATCGATCACGACGATCTCTCCCGGCTCGATTTCGCGAATAAACTCGGCCTCGATGAGATCGAAGGCGCAACTTTCCGAAGCTAACACATAACTCTCCCCGAGTTTACCAAGGCAAAGCGGCCGAAATCCGTTAGGGTCCCGCACCCCCATCATCTGATCAGGGGTCAGCACAAGCAAGGTATAAGCCCCTTCAATCGTCTTCAGGCTTTCGATCAAGGCCTCTTCATTGGACCGATAGGAGGGTTTCGCCATCAAATGGACAATGATCTCGGAATCCATCGTGCTGCCAAAGATCGAACCCATGGACTCAAGCCGCCGACGCAGCAAATGGGAGTTCGTCAAGTTTCCGTTGTGGGCGACCGCAACCTGCCCGCGGCAATAGTCTACCTTGTAGGGCTGTGTATTCAAAAGGTTGGAAGAGCCTGTCGTCGAATAGCGGACATGACCGATCGCCGTCCTCCCCTGAAGCAAGGCAAGCCTGTCGGTATCGAACACATCTTCCACAAGCCCCATGTTTTTGTATACACAGAGCTGTTTTCCATCGCTAACACAAATGCCCGCTGATTCTTCTCCACGGTGTTGAAGCGCAAAAAGGCCCAAATAAGTGATCTTCGAGGCTTGGGGGTGATCAAAGACCCCAAAAACCCCACAAAATTCTTTCAAATTCTCCCCACTCATGGCCGTTCCATCCTCTTCGGAATCGCCGAGAAATAGACCTTAGCAGCTTCTTCGACCGAAATGTTTATTTTATCATCGACCCGAATCTCTTTCCCTCCCACTTTTCCGATCAGACAAAACGTTAGTCCATGCTGCTGAACAATACGAACGACCTCTTCTTTATGCTGAGGCGTGGCCGAAAAAAGGACCCGGGATTGGGTTTCTCCGAAATACAGTGAATCCCAACGAAGCTTCGGCCTCTTTAAAAACCCGAGTTGTTCGACAATAGCGCCGCGATATCCCCGGGGATTAAAACAGCATTCCGCCAGGGCAACCGCAAATCCACCCTCGGCGATGTCATGACAAGAGCTCAACAGTCCCCGTTCCGCCATCTGAAGAAGCACCCCATGGAGCGATTTTTCCCGAGCAAGATCCAAGCGCGGAGGAAGTCCTTTCTTCATTCCATGCTCGATCCAAAGGTAATGGCTTGCGCCGATCTCATTCGCAGTTTCCCCGATCAAAAAGATCAAGTCTCCGTCGTTTTGAAAATAGGAGGGCACTCTCTTTTCGAGATCCTCCAGAACTCCCACCATCCCCACGACGGGAGTCGGAGCAATCGCCCCTGTAGGACTTTCATTGTAAAAGCTGACATTCCCGCCCGTCACAGGCGTTTCGAACGCCTTGCAAGCCTCCGTCATTCCAAGCACACAATGACGAAATTGCCAGAAAATATCGGGTTTGATCGGATTCCCGAAGTTAAGACAGTTGGTAATCGCAAGAGGACGCGCCCCCGAACAAGCGACATTACGGGCCGCTTCAGCCACCGCAATCTTTCCCCCTTCAAAAGGATCCAGATAGCAATAGAGGCTGTTGCAATCCGTGGAAAGGGCTATCCCTTTTTGAGTTCCCTTGATCCGGACCACGGCGGCATCGTGTCCAGGACAGAATATGGTATCGGTCCGCACCATATGGTCATATTGATCCCAAACCCATTTTTTCGAGGCCAAAGAGGGGTGATCGAGGAGTTTCAGAAGCACCGCGTTAAAATCTGAAGGCTCAGGAATCTCATCCAGATCCAGTTGCTGTGCTTTTTTTAAATATTCCGGAGGCGTTTCCTCCCGAATATAAATAGGGCCCTCATCCGCAAGCGCCTTCGCGGGGATTTCGGCAACAAGTTCACCGTGGTCAAAGACCCGCATCAGATGACCGGGCTTCACCTCGCCGATCTTAACCGCGTGCAAGTCCCATTTTTGAAAGATCTTTTCGACCTCGGATTCCTTCCCCTTTTTAGCAATAATGAGCATGCGCTCCTGGGATTCCGACAACATGATCTCATAGGGGATCATCCCTGTCTCCCGGCGGGGAACCTTCGCAAGATCGATCTCAATCCCCGAACTCCCGCGCGCGGCGGTTTCGCAAACGGAACAAGTCAAGCCCGCCGCTCCCATATCTTGGACTCCCACAAGCGCATCGGTCTTCATGAGCTCCAGGCATGCTTCCAGTAAAAGTTTTTCCATGAACGGATCCCCGACCTGGACCGCAGGCCGATCCTCATGACTTTCTTCGGTCAATTCGCGGGACGCAAAAGCAGCTCCTCCAAGTCCATCACGGCCAGTCGCCGATCCAACATAAAAAACAGGGTTCCCCGCGCCAGCAGCCTTTCCTTTGACGATACAGTCTTTGGATACGATCCCTAGCGCCATTGCGTTTACCAAAGGATTTCCTTCATAAGTCGGGTCAAAATAGATCTCACCTCCGAGGGTAGGCACCCCGATGCAATTCCCGTAATGGGCAATCCCTTCCACGACCCCTTTGAAAAGTCGCCGGTTATTCGGATTGTCCAAAGGACCAAAGCGAAGGGAATTGAGCAGAAGGATCGGCCTCGCCCCCATCGTAAAAATATCCCGGAGAATGCCCCCAACGCCGGTCGCCGCGCCCTGAAACGGCTCGACGGCGGAAGGATGATTATGGCTTTCGATCTTAAAACAGATCGCAATGCCATCACCGATATCGACAATGCCGGCGTTTTCTTCTCCGGCTTTGACCAGGAGATGCGGCCCGTTGGTCGGGAAAAGCTTTAGGACCGGTTTGGAATTTTTATAAGAACAATGCTCGCTCCACATGACGCTGAAGATCCCGAGCTCGGTGAAATTGGGTTCACGGCCGAGGACCCCGACGATCTTCTGATATTCTTCCGCCGTAATCCCGTGGGCCGCAATGATCTCAGGCGTGATCTTTTCCGGAACTTGCCGCAAACTTGTCATCGACTCACCTTAAAAAGCTTTCCCATATCTTCCTTCCGTCTTCGGAACCTAAAACCTTTTCCGAGGCCCTTTCCGGGTGCGGCATCATGCCCAACACATTCCCGCGTGCGTTCAAGATCCCGGCTATATTACTGCGCGAACCGTTCGGATTCGACCGCTCATCACAAACGCCCGCTTCCGAGCAATAGCGAAAAGCCACCCGTCCTTCCGCCTCCAGCATTTTGAGCGTTTCATCATCGCAATAATAATTCCCCTCCCCATGAGCGACTGGAATACGCAAGATTTCCTCCGGCCGGATCGCCTTTGTAAAGACTGACCGAGTATTTTCTGCTTTGAGGAAAGTATCCCGGCAAACAAACGCCAAGGTCTTATTCCTCAGCATGGCGCCTGGAAGCTCCCCGGCCTCCAGAAGGATCTGGAATCCGTTGCAGATCCCGATCGCAGGTTTCCCTTGGGCAATATGCGCTCGCACTTCCTTCATAATCGGAGAAAAGCGTGCAATAGCACCCGTGCGAAGATAATCGCCGTAACTAAACCCCCCCGGCAAAACGACGAGATCCACGGAAGGAAGAGTCCCCTCTTTATGCCAAACAAACTGGGTCGGCCATTTCATCACATCCCGAAGAACATTAAAACAGTCTGTATCGCAATTCGATCCCGGGAAAAGTATTACTGCCGCTTTCATGATTTTAAAAAAAGTCCTTGTTCCTTCAGGCGTCGCGCAATTCAAATGTATAATCTTCAATGACCGGATTGATCAAAAGTTTTTCGCACATCGCTTTCGTCTTGGCTTCGGCTTCTTTCCGATCGGTTGTTTCGAGCTGAATATCGAAAGATTTTCCGACCCGCACATCCTTTGCTTCTTTAAATCCCAGTGTTTCGAGCGCATGGACCACGGTTTTCCCTTGCGGATCCAACACGGATTTTTTCAAAGTGACTTTTATCAAGGCAAGATAAGCCATAAAAACGCTCCCCTAAGCTTCGATCGATTTTCCAGTCAGTCGTTGATAAACATCCCGGTAAGCCTGACTGGTCTTTTGGATAATCTCCTCCGGCAGGACCGGCGCCGGAGGTTTCTGGTTCCACTGAATTTTGAGAAGATAATTCCGCACGATCTGTTTATCGTAACTGGGTTGGTCTTTGCCTGCGGCATAAAGATCGGCAGGCCAAAAACGGGAACTATCCGGGGTCAGGACCTCGTCAATAAGGATCATCTGGCCGTTCCGCATACCAAACTCAAATTTGGTATCCGCGATCAGGATCCCCTTTGCTGCGGCATAATCATGCCCTTTCTTATAAAGTGCGATCGAAAGGTCTCGGATCCTCTCCGCTTCCTCGCGGCCGATCCTCTCGCAGGCTTGATCAAAATCGATATTCTCATCATGCCCGACCGTGGCCTTCGTCGAAGGCGTGAAGAGAGGTTCGGGAAGTTTATCGCACTGTTTCAACCCGGCCGGCAGATGATGCCCGCAGATCTTGCCGGTCCGAAGATAATCTTTCCATCCCGATCCGGTAATGTATCCACGGATCACGCATTCCACCGTAAAAGGCTTCGCACGCTGGACCAGCATACTACGGCCTTCGAGTTGGGAACCGTACTCGGCCAAGATCTCTTTGCTAAATCCCATGCCACGGAAGTCCGCTGTGATCAAATGGTTCGCAACGAAATCGCGGAAATAATGGAACCAGAAGACCGAAATCTGATTGAGCACCTTTCCTTTGAATGGAATCGGGTTGGGTAGGACCACATCGAATGCACTCAACCGATCGGTCGTTACGATCAGAAGCCGGTCCTCATCCACCGCATAGATATCTCGAACCTTCCCACGCCCCAAAAGCTGGAAAGGAAGTCGCGTTTCGATGACCGGGTTTACGCTCTTAAGTGATTCCGTCATCGGATCCCCAGCCGTCGGAAAATCTTCGAAATGTTTTTCGTATGGTAATCAGGATCGAAAACTTTTTCGATCTCGGTCTCGCCAAGATGCTTTCGAATCGACCGATCCTTCAACGCCACCTTGCGAAAATCCCCATTCTCATCTTCCCAAACTTGCATGGCCGCGTTTTGCACCAATCGGTAAGCCTCTTCCCGTGTTAGTCCTTTTTTCACAAGCGCAAGCAGGAGCCCCTGGGAAAAGACCATGCCCCGGCTTTTTTCAAAATTGGCTAGCATTTGCTTTTTATGCACCACCAACCCGTCGATCAACCGGACCGCCAAAGAAAGCATGTAGTCGAGGGCAATCGTACTGTCAGGAAAAATAACCCGCTCCACCGATGAATGGGAAATGTCCCTTTCATGCCAAAGCGCGACATTTTCCATGGCCGCAAGCGCATTACCCCGCAAAAGCCTCGCTAAACCCACGATCCTTTCACACACAATAGGATTTTTCTTATGGGGCATGGCTGAAGAGCCTTTTTGCCCTTTGGCGAAAGGTTCTTCGACCTCATGTGTCTCGGTTTTTTGAAGCCCGCGGATCTCGGTCGCAAGCTTTTCCAAAGACGCCCCGATCAACGCGATCGTGGTCAGATATTCTGCATGGCGATCGCGCTGCAGGATCTGGGTCGAAACAGGCGCCGGCTTCAATCCGAGAATGGAACACACCCTGGCCTCGACCTCAGGATCCACGTTGGCGAAAGTTCCAACCGCTCCCGATATTTTCCCATAGCTGATCGCTTCAGCCGCCCTTTCGAGACGGATTTCATGGCGTTTGAATTCCTCGTAAAAAACGGCCATTTTGAGCCCGAAGGTAATCGGTTCCGCATGGATCCCATGGGTCCGTCCCACCATCAAACTTAATCGATGTTCAGAAGCTTTTTTTCGAAGGGAAGCGATCAAAGTACGTAGTCCCTTTAAAAGGATCGCGGAAGACTCTTTGAGCTGAAGCGCAAGTCCTGTGTCCAGAACATCCGAAGAGGTCATACCAAAATGCAGAAAACGCGCGGCAGGCCCCACCGTGCGGCTAACATCGGTCAAAAATGCGATGACGTCATGTTGGACGGTTTTTTCGATCTCGAGGATACGGGCCACATCGAATTTCGCCTTTGCCCGAACCTTGGCAGGGATGTCTTTGGGAATATCCCCATGAAGCGCCAACGCATCGAGCGCTGCCAATTCCACATCAAGCCATTTGCGAAACTTGTTTTCTTCGCTCCAAACCGCGCCCATTTCCGGCCGAGTGTATCGTTTAATCATGAGAAACGTTTAGCCTCCTCAGTGGATAATCAGCCCTTCCAATTTAGCGCTAACGGGATTTAAACCCGTGTTTCTGCCTTGAGAGGGCAGCGTCCTAGATCAGGCTAGACGATAGCGCCGCAACCCTTTGAAAACGTTTTAACCAATGTCCCTGACAAGAGATAAACAGCTTTCTTTTCAAAAAGGAAAGCGAAGTATATCATAGACTTCCCCTAAGCCGCAATGACTCCCTATCTTGAGCACTTTTCCCGCAATAGCCCTTTATATTGTGTACAGGACAGAAGGAAGGCCGGTCAGCCGCGGGGATGGAATTTAGCGTGGATCCCTTTCAAGCGATCTCTTGAAACATGGGTATAAATCTGGGTCGTTGCAATGTCAGCATGGCCTAAAAGTTCCTGCACGATGCGAAGATCCGCCCCCCGCTCAAGAAGATGAGTAGCAAAAGAATGGCGCATCGAATGAGGAGTGATCTTTTTGGCAATACCGGCTTGTTGGGCCCTTCGCCGGATCATATGCCAGATAAACTGGCGCGAGATTCCCCGTCCTTCTCGTCCAATAAAAAGAAGATTGCTTTGCGTTCGTTTCTTATTCCGAACCCGATCGATATAGAGACGGCACGCGTCAACCGCCTTCTGCCCGAGCGGCACGATCCGCTCTTTATCGCCTTTGCCTCGGCACCGGACAAAATGCGATTCGAGATTCACATCCTCTAATCTCAATCCGACCACCTCAGAAACACGAACGCCGGTCGCATAAAGGCATTCGAGCAGCGCCCGGTCCCGGATATCCTCCGCCTTCTGGCCCGCCGGCGCTTTCAATAGCAGGATCATTTCCGGTTGGGTCAAGAATTGCGGAAGCTTTTTCCAGAGCTTCGGCGATTCAAGAACGCTCGTAACGTCATCCTCCAGATAACGTTCTTTGACCAGAAAACGGTGGAAGATCTTGACGGTCACCAAGCGCCGGGCCAGGGAGGCAACTTCCAGACCTTGCTGTTTTTCATGACTTAGATAATTATTGATCACATGGCGGTTCACATGGTTCCAAGTGCGGATCTTTTTTGAAAGGAGGTAATCCCGGTAAGTTTTTAGATCGCGCCGATAGGCCTCTAACGTATTGGCCGAAAGGCCTTTTTCGACCGAAAGATAATTGAAAAATTCATCGATCGGAAAGTTCTCCGAAAGCGGAAGCTTGACGTTTGCAGGGCTCATTCAGGAACACCCGCTTGTTTCAACATACGGAAAAACGCCTCTTCCTCGAGGATTCGCACTCCCAATTTTTGGGCTACCGCCAATTTCGAGCCAGGCTCTTTTCCTACGATTACAGCATCGGTCTTGGCGCTTACACTCCCGCTGACCCGCCCGCCAAGCTTTTTGATCCACCGTTCCGCTTCCCTCCTTTCCATTTTGGACAAGGTTCCGGTCAGGACGAACCCTTTGTCCCGGAAAGGGCCAGCCGCCGCAACTTTTTCAACCCGGTTGAATTGCACACCGGCTTTTCGAAGTCGCTCGATCGTTCGCTTTACATCCGAACGTGCAAAAAAATCAACGATCGCCGCCGCGGTCACTTCACCGATCTCATGGACTTCGGCGAGGGCTTGAAGCTCGGCCTTAGAAAGCCCGTCGAGATTACCAAAACGCTGAGCAAGAAGGCCAGCCGCTCGTTCCCCCACCTGCGGGATCCCCAGACCGAAGATGAGGCGTTCCAGAGGACGCTCTTTGCTTTCCTCGATCCCTTTTAAAAGGTTCTGAGCCGATTTTTCTCCCATCCGTTCCATCGCAAGGATCTTCTCACGATCAAGCGAATAAAGATCCGCCAGATCCCGGATCAGGCCTTTTTCAACCAGTTGGTCAACCCATTTGGCCCCCAGGCCCTCGATATCCATGGCATCGCGGGAAGCAAAATGGCGGATGCGAGCCCGGATCTGCGCCGGACAGCATGGATCACCGCAACGAACGGCCACTTCTTCATCGGAACGCGTAAGCAGGCCGTTACATACCGGACATTTTTGAGGCGGCACGAATTTCCGCAAAAAACGAGTTCGTTTTTCCGAAAGAACACGGATCACTTTCGGGATGATCTCGCCGCTTTTTTCTACGATCACGGCATCCCCAACACGGGCATCCAGCCGGTCGATTTCATCAAAATTATGGAGACTCGCGCGAGACACCGTGGTCCCGCAAAGCTGAACGGGTTTTAAATACGCGACCGGAGTCACGACCCCAGTGCGTCCGATCTGAAGCTGGATATCTTCGAGAACGGTCTCCGCCTGTTCCGCCGCATATTTGAATGCGATCATCCACCGGGGCGATTTCGCGGTCGTTCCAAGGACCGCATGATGCTCGAACGAATTCACTTTAACGACCATGCCGTCGATATCGTATTCCAAGGAAGCCCTGCGGGGTTCGAATTCTTTTATCCAGTCCCAGACAGCCTCGATGCCCCGGAATTTTTTTCCATCGGGAATGACTTTAAAACCAAGTCCTTTCACATAGTGATAGAGGTCCGATTGGGTCGTCGGCTTTTCCCCTCCGCGGATCTCCGCCAAACCATGGATAAACGCATCCAGTTTACGGCTGGCCACTTCTCGAGAATCGAGCAGTTTGAGGCTTCCCGCACAAGCATTCCGGGGATTGGCAAAAAGCTCTTCCCCCCGCTGCTCACGTTCACGATTGATCCGCTCAAATTGGCCGCGAGGAATATACGCTTCTCCCCGGACCTCCAGCAGCGCCGGAATCTTCATCCGCGCCCTTTTCCCTGGAAATTCGAGCCGAAGCGGGATGGAACGGATCGTTTTGATGTTTGCTGTGATATCATCCCCGGATCGGCCATCCCCGCGAGACGCCGCTCGGACCAGGACCCCATTTTCATATCGGAGAGAAATAGAAACTCCATCGACTTTTTGTTCGACAAAATACTCAACCGTCCCATCCCTAAAAAGATCCCCACTCTTTTTCCACGAAGAAACCCCGGCCAATCCTTTGCGGACGCGCTCGTCGAATTCGCGCAGTTCCGCTTCGGAATAAGTATTGTCGAGGGAAAGCATCGGAACGCTATGGACCACGGACCGGAAAGCCTCCAGAGGCTCCCCTCCCACTCGCTGCGAGGGCGAGTCGGCCGTGATCCATTCGGGAAATCTCTTCTCGAGATCGACCAACTCCCGCAGAAGCTTATCAAAAGCCTGGTCTGAGATAACCGGCTTTGCTTCCAAGTAATATTTCCTGTTGTGCGCTTCGATCTCGGCGCGCAGCTGATCGATCTTGATCTTCGCTTGGTTTCTGTCCATGGCCTAAAGCAATCGCTCCGCAAGAAAAGGCGGCAAACCCGCTTTCAGGATCTTATCGGCCGCCAAGTGGTTCTCATAGTGAAGACGAACGATCTCAAAAGTTCCCGTTTCAGTATCGGCTACCGCAAAAGAGGCCCGGGGATCCCTGTCCCGCGGCTGCCCAACGCTGCCGGGATTCAAGATCGACCGCCCCTCCATCGGAATCTTCACCGCTCCTTCCGAAAGCGTCCAAGCCCGTTTAGCTTTTTCCGAGATCAAGCTCGGGATATGCGTATGTCCCGTAAAACACACGGGAGTTGTCATGGCCTGAAATGTCCGGATCGCATCTTGATAGCTAAAAAGATAATCGAATGCTTCGGGGATATCAAGCGCTCCATGCACTAAAGTAACATTACGCTCTATCCGCACATAAGGTAGCGCTCGCATGATTTCCCAATACCGAGGAGCCAGCACCCCATCAGTCCAATCGATCGCAATTCCGGCCTCTTCGGTGAAAAGGGAACGCACCTGTGGATCGAGTAACGCCCATTCGTGATTTCCACCAATGATCACGTCAGCATAGTGTTCGACCCACTCAAAACAGAGGTTCGGATCGGCCCCATAGCCCACGATATCCCCCAGTACAACGATAGAACGCAAGTCATGCGCGGCCAAATAATTTTCAACGGTCTTCAGCGCTTCCCAATTCCCATGAATATCCGCAAGGACTGCATACTTCATCGGGATCCCGAGACGCCTCCTGATCCTTTGGCAATCTAGTGAGCGATTTCAAAACGCTGAAAGCAAGCCTGCGGCTCCGACCATGTCGTAGTAACTTCGTGGATATAAGGCGCCATCGCGGTCCGAACCTCCTTCAAAAAAAGCCCCACCTCCTCCTCCTCTCCTTCGGCGATGACCTCCACCTGTCCCCCGGAAAGATTCTTTACATATCCGGTCACTCCAAAAGTCCTCGCAATACGGACCGAAGCATATCGAAATCCTACGCCTTGGACCCGCCCTGAAAAAATCGTTTTCGCGCGACGAACCATACTCAAAGGATCCCATGCAAGCTATGCCCTGCCGCCGCAAGACGATCCACACGCATTGAAATGGCCGGATCGGATTCGAGCACGGGCGCATGATGGGGTTTGACACGAGCGTCGATGATCAACGGCCCCTCGCACCCCCAGTGTTTGAAATGAGATACGCTCCCGACGCCATAAATATCGCGGGCCGGATCCGACCGCGTAAAGGTGACCCACAGAAAATTCCGGAGATCCTCGGCGGCAAAAGCCGCATCATCGACCAGCACGATCAAAGCCGGAGCTTCTTCGCTCGTCTGCCATCGAATCTTCTGTGAAAAAAGTTCCAGGCGACGGACTTCGGTTTTGTAATTCTCGAACGGCGGCGCCGCGATCACAAGGACCCCCGGCAAAGCCATGACCGGGTGCTGGAACCCTTCAGGCAAATGCAAACCGGTCGGCAAATCGCCCTTAAGGACGCGGCGCGGACGACCCGCCGCCGCCATGACCACTCTCGCCCCCTCATGAAGCGATGGCCCCGTATAATCCAGCGTGTCTTGGAAAGTTTGCGTCACAAAATGCAAGTCTCGCGACCAATCCATACGCTCAAGCATATAAGTCAAAAACGCTTTAACATCCCAGAGGTCTGGAACACCGTCCGCAAGCGAGTCCGTGATCATCAGATATTTTGCCAGAGATAAAGGGCCGAATCCCAGTAAGGCTTGAGCCTGAGCTAGAATCTCCCGCGGTCGGACCTCGGCACACGGAAGATAACGCTCACTCCCCAATGCAAACAAAAGAGGATGCACCCCGGCAGCATCCACGGCATGAACGGCTTTTACCCCAGGAACAAAACGAGAGATCAAAGGCCCTGCGATCTCATGCACAAGCGCTCCCAATACGCTATCTTCTTGAGGCGGCCTGCCGACAACGGTAAACGGCCATATGGCCCGCCGTCGATGATAGACTTTTTCCACGCGGATCACGGGAAAAGGGTGAATAAGGCTGTAATAGCCCAGATGATCGCCAAAAGGGCCTTCCGGTTTCATAATGCCGGGTTCTACATATCCGATGATACAAAAATCCGCTTCCGCGGAAATTTTCCAATCCCCCCATTTTTTATACCTGAAGCGCCGCCCGCCGAGCATTCCCGCAAAGAAAATCTCGGGAATACGGGCAGGCAAAGACATCAAAGCAGCAAAACTATGCGCCGGAGGCCCCCCGACAAAAACACTGACCGGCAAAGGACGCTTCGCCTGCCCGGCCGAAGCATGATGCGCTCCGATGTTCCTGGCGATCTGATAATGAAGTCCGATCTCCCGTCCGGGCTCATAGCGATTGCCGGATAATTGAACACGGTACATCCCAAGATTGGAATAAAAGATCCCCGGCCGCAAAGGATCTTCGGAATAAACTTGGGGAAGCAGGATAAACGCTCCTCCGTCGTCGGGCCAACACCGGATCTGGGGAAGGGCCGAGATCGCGGTCTCCCCCTGCATCACCGCCGCCGAAAAAACACGTTTGGGCAAAGCCTTCCAAGCGTTCCCTAGCAGTCCAGGAACTGCCGTTGGTTTCTTAAGCAACTTCGCTGGATCCGCAAAATACTCAAGTGTTCTTTGAAGCGATTTAAAGGTTTTCCGAAAAAGGAAATGGACACGTTCTCGGGTCCCGAACAGGTTGGAGACGGCAGGGAAAGGACTGCGAGCAACTTTTTCGAAAAAAATCGCGGGACCACCGGCGCGAAAAACGCGCCGATGGACTTCGGCCATCTCCAGGTCCGGATCGACCTCCTCGGTCACCCGGACGAGGTGGCCATTCTTTTCGAGATCCCGAATGCAGTCGAAGAGACTACGGTACGTCAAGATGCCCTCACCGTTCTTTTCAGATTGTTACCGAGGTGGGACGCAGAACCGTCTCGTGATCACTCGTCCAGCGTAAACCCGACCTTCAGCGTTACCTGCCAGTGGGCCACTTTTCCGTTCTCGATATGGCCGCGGGTCTCGACAAGTTCAAACCAGCGCAGGTTGCGGAGAGTTTTCGAAGCTCTTACGACGGCCTTTTGGACCGCATCTTCGATGCTTTGAGTGGATGAACCCGTGATCTCGATCTTTTTGTAAACGTGGTCGCTCATCGCAGCCCCTTTCTGTGATCGGGAGCACAAATCCGCTTTGTGGCTCCGGCTATTGAATTACGGATTATTTTACACTATGATACCCAAGCTTTTAATAAATCTTTCACCTACGGAAAGGGCTCCCATGAAAAAGGTTCTGATCATCGATGAATCGTCCTTTATCATCGATGCCATCAAAAAACGTTTCAAGCATGACGGGAAATTAGACCTGGTATTCGCCGGCACGGCTAAGGAGATCGAGCATCATCTCAAAAAGAATCCTCCCGCGCTGATCATCTCAAACCATATCCATAAAGAAGGCGAAGTGGTACCGTTCTTTCTGGAGCTTAAAAATCAGGGAACTTTTCCGAATTGCCCTCTCCTCTATTTCACGCATTGCGGAGAGATCGGCTTCGGTTCGAAAGCCGAAAAGGCAGGCGCTACGGCGGTTTTTGTGCGGAGCGATTTTCGCACTTTATTCAAAATCCTCGCGAACATCGCCCAAGACCTCCCCTGGAGCGATAAGATCGCCCAGGATAAAGAGGATTAGACGCAGAGCGTTCTCCCAGAGAGCGTTTGTTAATAGCTCGTATCATCCAGCCGGACTTTTCCGCGAAAGATCCAGTAAACGCTCGAAGTATAGGCGAGCACAAGCGGAACTCCAAGACAGGCGATCACTAGCATAATACCCAGTGTTTTTTCGGACGATGCACTATTATAGATCGTCAGGTTGTTCACCGGATCAGGGTTGGAGATGACAAGGTTTGGATACATCCCGATCCCATACACCGTCATGAGCAGCACGATGACCCCGCACGAACAAAGGAATGCGGGAAATTCCTTTCCGGGCACAAGCAATATCCCAAGCCCCCTCAACGCAAGGACCGTTCCCACCGGGATCACACAAAGCCACAGCTGTTCATAGAATCGTGTAACCATATGAGGAACGAAATAGAAGGTCCCCAGTGTCGTTAAAAGATAGCAGGTCATAACAGCAAACCACGCTCGCCTGGCCCATGTCCGTGCGCGGTCCTGCAGCGATCCCTCGGTTTTCACCGCGAGATAAATCGCCCCATGCATCATAAAAAGCGAAACCGCCATCAAAGCTACCGCCAGTGTGTACGGGTGGATTAGCGGCCGCAGGCCGCCGAAATACCGACCCTGTTCATTGAGTGCGATCCCCCAAGCAATAGCCCCGAAGGCCACGCCGATCAGAACGGTCGCCAACAAACTTGCCACGCAAAAACTCGTGTCCCAAAACGTCCGCCACCAAGGCATGGTTTGTTTACTTCGAAATTCGATGGCAACCGCACGAAAAATCAGCGAAAAGAGAAGAAGTATGAAGGCTGTATAAAATCCGGAAAAAACCGTAGCATAAACTTCCGGAAAAGCCGCGAACAACGCGCCTCCGGCCGTGATAAGCCAAACTTCGTTCCCATCCCAAACCGGCCCAATCGAGTTCAGCAAAAGGCGGCGGTCGCGGTCATCCCTCGCAAAGAGATGCAATGCCCCAACTCCCAGGTCGAATCCGTCAAGGACGACATAGCCAGTCAGCAAAACGCCGATTAAACAGAACCAGATACTTTGCAGATCGAAGTTCATAGGCTCAGGCGCGCGGCCCTCCCAACCCCAAAACCGAAGAAGACTGCATACTTTGGCCAGGGCCTTCCTTGATCTTTCGGTCAAGCAAAAAGATAAAAAGGATAAAAAGAAGAGCATAGATCAAGGTGAATCCGATCAAGGAGAATAAGATCTGCCCCGCATTCACAACATCCGAAATCCCCTCGTTTGTGCGCATAAGACCATAGACGATCCACGGTTGCCGTCCAACTTCGGCGGCCATCCAGCCGAATTGGTTTGCGATCTGCGGCAAGAGGACAGAAAAAACACATGGCCAGAGGAACCAGCGCGTCACGAACAATTTTCCTTGCCACCACAAAAAAAGTCCCAGCGTGGCGAGGACGATCAGGGCCATGCCGATCGCCATCATGACA
Organism: Candidatus Omnitrophota bacterium; assembly: GCA_049324575.1. Lineage (GTDB taxonomy): Bacteria > Omnitrophota > Omnitrophia > Omnitrophales > Aquincolibacteriaceae > JBMONI01. The sequence continues at coordinate 81,961 of JBMONI010000009.1, forward strand.
TGATAAGCCTGGAAGGTAAGATTCACAGGCGGCCAGTCCGTTTTGGGAAAAGCCTTTAGGCCAGGAACCGGCATAGCCGGATCCCAATGGACCAAAAAGCTCGTCATCCCCGGGATTCCGATGGCCCATCGAACTTTTTCTCCCTCCTCATCGACCCATCCAAAAAAATTCAATGCAGCTGGCGCATCTTCTTCAAAATGCCCTTCAAAGGCTGCCAATTTTGCCGGTTGATGCTCGGCTACCACGATCGCGCTGGTATGCCCGGAGACAAGCTGCCCCAGAGCGGCGACCATCGCGACGCCAAGCCCGATCTTCATGGAAGCTTTCGCGAACTCGGTCTCCCTCCCCTTTAAGAGATAATACGCGCTCACACTGATCACAAGCCAAGCCCCGGCTTGCCAGCATCCCATAATGACATGAGCGAGACGATGCATGGAAGACGCGTTGAAGACCATTTCCCAAAAGCCGGTAATCTCCGCACGCGCTTCTGTTCCCACACCGACAATGTGAAATCCGGCCGGGGTTTGCATCCACGAATTTGCAACCACGATCCAAACCGCGCTGAACATTGCTCCCAAAGCGACCATAACCGCCGAGAAAAAATGCATCTTGGGGCTAACACGGTCCCACCCGAAAAGCAGGATTGCCAGAAAACCAGACTCGAGAAAGAAAGCAAATATCCCTTCGGCCGCCAGTGCGCTTCCGAAGACATCCCCGACGAAACGCGAGTAATTCGACCAGTTGGTCCCGAACTCGAACTCCATGACAATCCCGGTTGCGACCCCGATCGCAAAGCAAAGACCGAAGATCTTGACCCAGAATTTCGCCATCCGATGGTAAACAAGATCACCGGTCTTCAGATACAGCCCCTCCATGATCACCAGAATGACCCCAAGCCCGATATTGAGAGGAGGATAGATGTAATGAAAAGCGATCGTCAGCGCGAATTGAATTCTGGAAAGGAGAACCGGATCCATCATGGCAAGGTATTATAAGCCGATGAAACTTTATTGCATCAAATAAGTTTGAAGTCGATTGCGAATATGAAATACAGCGATGCCCATCGCCACCGCGACGTTAAGGGAGATCTTAAGACCAGCCATCTCGACCTCAATAGCCAGGTCACACAAAGCAAGAAGATCGGCCTCTACCCCGTCGACCTCATTGCCGATCACAAGACACACCGGCCCTTGGGGCCTATACTCCTGATAGGGAATGCTTTTCTCCGTCTGCTCGAGAAGCACCACCTCATAGCCGCGGGTATGGTAGCCCTGAAGAACTTGGGCGATATCTTCTGCGTATTCCCAAGGGACATGGGTTTCGGCCCCCAACGCGGTTTTAGAAATCCTCAAGGACGGGGGGATCCCGGTAATTCCGCACAGCCATAGCTTTTCGACCCCCGCTCCATCCGCCGTCCTAAAAATAGATCCGACGTTGTAGAGACTGCGGATGTTATTCGCCACGACGGCCACGGGGCTCCTGGGTAAAGACGTCTTTTCACTCTGGCGTTCAAGAAGTTCCCGATGAGTATATTTACGCATGTCTTTTTTTTATCCCTTCGCAATAATCGCGGCTACGCGGAGTGTCCCATTGATGAGGAAAATCACGGCATTGCTTCGGCTTGGCAGGATGGATGGCGCATTCCCGTTGACGATAAAAAACACAGGTTTCGTCCGGAAGTTTTTTTAAAACCAGCTTCTGTCGGTCTAAGACCTCACAATACCGATCGGTAAACGCATAGAGATCGATCTGAAGATAATCGGCAACAGTCTCCGCCTCGCCCGGCCGCAGGTAGACGAATCCTGCCTGGCGGCAGCATTCGCCGCACTGGCGGCACTGGAACCTTGAAAGGAATTCGGTTTTGGAAATTTGATGCATCTTGATTCGCAAAAAATAGCGCAGCATCTCCGTTCGTCACGGAAGAAAATGGTCGGGATGGTAGGATTTGAACCTACGACCTCTCGGTCCCGAACCGAGCGCACTAGCCAAGCTGTGCTACATCCCGATCAATAAGGCTGCGGGAGGGCGGATTATATCATCCGATACTAAGGTAATCAATCAAGGCCTGCGGTTCTTGTTTCATGTCGCATTTCCATTTTCGAAGGAGACTTTCAGCCGGAGACATGCGAGGCCCGAGGATCTTTTCCCGAATCCGCTCGAGATACCGCGACTCATCTTCGCATCCAACGCTCCCGCGCAATCGGCGGAGTCCCTCCCCGGCCAAAGCTACCAAAGCCTGCGCGATCGGAAGAATATCACGCCCCTTGAGCTTGGCCTGGACCCCCTGTCGGGCGATATCGCGACGTAACACGAGAAGATCTTCCGCTTTCGCGAAAGAGACAAGATCCCAGGCCGCTTCTCGTGACGCCTCATCATAAAGAAGACCTTTCCAGAGGGCCGCAACGGCGGGAATGAGATCGAGGCTTTGGCCGTCGGTTCCACGAATCTCGATGTATTTTTTGAGCCGCACTTCAGGGAAGGCTGTACTCACATGGAGCTCAAAATCATCCCAAGTGGGCTGCATCCCTTCAAAACCCTTCCGAATAAACTCCCGGAAATTGCATTTTCCACCGATCGCAAACCATTGGGTCCCCCGCACAATGAAAAGCATCGGAAGATCAAGGAGGTATTCTAAAAAATCGCCAAAACGCCTCCCTTTGTCCAGAAATCGCACCAGGAGCCCGGAACGCTGCGGATCGGTCCTTTCCCAGATCTCAATCCGATGCGACAGGAATCCGCTCGGACGTCCTTCCAGAAAACAGGAATGAGCGAACATCGCAGAAACGATCGATGTCAGGCCGTTCACGAGCCGCAAACCGGTCATGGCCTCTTCTTCGCTAAAATAGTCAAATGAAATCTGATCGGCCGCCGTCATTTTCATCATCCAGTGGGCCCGATCCCCCCTAGCGCCGAGATAATCTGCCATGACATCATAGCGTGCTTTGGGGACCCATTCGATCTCTTCGACGCGGCTGAAGGGCTGGATCCCGAATGCAAGAAAACGAACTGCCGGAAAGCCCTCCCGCAAGCTGCGAAGCTCTTGGGTAAAATTCAAAATTTGTTTCTCGACCTCACAGATGTTTCTTGCCGGCAAGGCGCTCAGCTCGATCTGTCCGCCGGGTTCGAGAGAGATCAATAAACGGTTTTTGCGCAGTGCGATCACTCGCCCGCGCTCGAGAACCTTTTCATAAGCATGGCGGCGGGCCAGATCATGCAGGATCGCCTCGATGCCTTGCGCCCCTGAATACGGAATCGCTTTTCCTGTTCGGGCATCCACACCGAGAAATTCGACTTCGATCCCCACTTGCGCCTGCTCCCTCGATTTCATCCCTTGAAAAAAATAGGCCTCGAGGTCAGATTCGGAATGGATGACCGCCGCATTGGAAGACTCAATATAGGTGCTCAAAAAGAAACCCTCTGTCTGTAAGTTTTGAATTAGAATACCGTCTTAGAGTGGCAAACACAATGAAAGATATCTTGTTTACACCCTCGGGCTTGAAAAGTTCAACCGAAAAAACCATGAGAATACTATTCATTATAGACCCGCTCGCCAAACTGGACCTGAAATGGGACACTTCGCTGGGGCTGGCCCGCGAGTTCTTCCGAAGAGGAAACGCGGTTTGGTTCTGTGATACACGCGATCTTTTCTTTGAACAAGACCGTGTTTTTTCGCAAGTCCGAAGTCTTATTCCTGTCAAGCGCTCCCGCTTTAAGACTGGAAAAATGTGCCGGCACCCCGCCGCTTTTTTTGATCTTGTCATGATCCGCAAAGAACCCCCCTTTGACATGAATTATATTTACCTGACCTATCTCATGGAACTTGCGAGCCGAGATACTGTCGTCAGTAATTGTCCCACCGGCATAAGGAATCTCAATGAGAAATTCTCCGCATTGAAATTCCTTCCCGTCATCCCGCAAAGTGTCGTCGCAAGCCGGCCCGGGATCATTTTAGAATTCCAGAAAAAACTCGGCGAAGACCTCGTGATCAAACCCCTCGACCTAAAGGGCGGTGAAGGAGTTTTTCTCGTAAAGAAAAATCATCGGAGAAACCACCCTCTTCTCTGGAAAAGGACCCGACAAGGAAAGAACTTTGTGATCGCTCAAGAAAAAGTAAGAACAGGCCGGGTTCCCAAAGATAAGCGGATCTTGCTTCTCGGTGGAAAATACCTTTCGGCCTTTGAGCGCCAAGCTCGCGGGAACGATTTCAGGACCAATTTGAGCCTGGATGGAGAATCTGGCCGGACCTCCCTCACATTGGCGGAGCGAAAGCTGGTCCGTTCTCTGGTCCCCCTTTTGAACCGTGAAGGCATCCATCTTGCAGGCATCGACGTAATGGGAGGCAAACTTTTAGAGATCAATGTCACTTGTCCTGCGGGCATTACGGAGGTCGACCGCCTCTACGGAGGCAAAAAGTTTATAGCGCAGTGGGCGGATTATCTGGAATCCCTTGTGGCAACGTCGCAGGGTCGGTCAAAGGCGCGTCGGCAGGGACATAACCGATCGTCCTAAGCGCGACTTCCATCACCTCGCGAAAAACGGGGGCAGCGACCGTTCCTCCGTAATATTTCGGTTTGGGATCGTCCAAGACCACCGCCATCACGAGTTCCGGATCTTCTCCCGGAGCAAATCCGATAAAGGAAGACATGAAGTTGCTGTGAGAATACCCGCCGCGGGGAAGGATCTTCTGCGCGGTCCCTGTTTTTCCGCCGACTTTGACATTACGGATCTGCGCCGATTTTCCGGTCCCTTCCTCTACGGCACGAATCAGTATTTCCCGCATGGTCCTTGCGGCTTCAGGTTTGAGCACTCCCGTTCTGATCACCGGCTGTTTACGGAGAAGTTCTACGCCGCTTTGGTCTTCCACATGTGAAATCAGGAACGGACGGACCAAATTGCCTCCATTAGCAATGACGGCAATGGCTCGAGCCAATTGGATCAGCGTCACCGTCACTTCCTGCCCCATGGGAATATTATAGGGAGATGTTTTGGACCACGCAGCCGGAGCCCGCACGAATCCCGAGACCTCGCCCGGGAAATCAATCCCCGCTTTGTCCCCGATTCCGAAGGCTTTGAGGTATTTGTAAAAAACTTCCGGCGCAAGTTCGGCCGCGACCTTGACGATCCCAATATTGCTGGATTTGATCAAGATCTCGGAAAAAGTCAGATCGCCGTAGGGATGGACATCGTGAAGCGTATATTTGCTATACCGGTACTCGCCATTCTCACAGTCAAAGATCTGATCGATCTTCACCTTGCCTTCATTAACTGCAGCGCTCCCGGCAACGATTTTGAAAACCGAACCGGGCTCATACACATCCGTGATTGCGCGATTCCGACGAGTATCCGCTTGGGATTCTTTGGCGCGATTCGGGTCATAGGTCGGCCGGCTCGCAATGGCAAGGATGCGTCCCGTCTTGGCCTCCATGAGGACTGCAGCAGCGCCTTTAGCCTTCCACTGTTCATAAGCACGATCAAGGCTCTTTTCGGTAACGTACTGCAAGTATTGGTCGATATTCAGATGAACCCGATTCCCATCGACCGCCGGAATAGCTTTCATCTCGAACGCCTTGATCTCACGGCCCATCGCGTCCCGCTTGGTAACCCGGATCCCCGGCCGCCCCTGAAGCTCACGGTTCATCATGAGCTCCATTCCCTCCAATCCAACGTTATCAATATCCGTAAAACCCAATACTTGAGATAGAAGTTCTCCTTGGGGATAAAAACGACGGTACTCATCCAAGATCCCCAAACCGGGATCTTTCATTTCGCGGATCTTTTCGGCCACCTCGAAAGGCACATGCCGCTTAAGCCAGACAAAAGCTTTGTCCCGGGAAAAACGTTCTTTAACAAAATCCGGATCCAGCCCCAGGAGGGATGTCACCTGTTTGACCAATTCGGCCCGGCGGTCGGGTGCAACAAGCCGAGGAACCGCATAGATCGAAGGAACTTTCAAACTGATCGCAAGCTCCTTCCCTTTCCGATCCAAAATCTGTCCGCGCAGCGGAGGGATCTCGACCCGGAGGTAATGCTGGCGGTTCGCGGTCTTTCGAAGGACCGGCTCGCGAATCACACAAAGTTGGAAAATCTGGTACAAGACCAAGAGCAGGAGAATCGCTGCAATGGAGAAGGTGATCCAGATCCTTTTTGGAGAAAGGGAGACTGACATGATCGTTCCCGTCGAAACGGTTATGATTTTGAATCGGTTTTAGCCTGAGCGACCTTCACCCATCGGCCAAAAAAATCCGAGAGCCCTTGCGATAAGGGACGAAACTCCTCCGGAGTCGAAGGTGTTTCAGGAACAACGGGAGCGGCCGGGACCGGGATCATTTCCACCTGCGTCGGAAGATCAAGGACCATCTGATGCTCTTGCATCTTCTGGGTAAGCCGTGTCGGAGCCCTTAACTGTTCGATCTCATACTTTAAATACCGGTATCCTTCGCCTTTCCGGGTCAAATCCCTTGAGGAAGCGTGAATAGCATACGAAGCGGAAAAAAGCGAGATGTTCATATGAACATAAAGAATGCAAAGGCCGGCAGCAGCCCAAATGCTTAAAACAAATTTTCCGGTCCCCTTCATGCGATCTTCTCTGTAATTCTCAGTTTTGCGCTGCGTGATCTTGGATTCTCACTCGCTTCCGCACGTCCCGCCGTCATCGGTTTGCGGTTCACAAGAGCCCCTGTGTGAGATTCTACACGAGATTTAAAAAAAATCTTCACAATTTTGTCTTCCAGCGAATGAAAACTGATCACCGCGAGCCGTCCCCCTGGCCTCAAGCGATCCCAGACCACCGGCAGGCCGCCTTCCAAGTTTTCGAGCTCGTGATTGACCGCAATTCTGAGGGCCTGGAACACCCGGCTCCCCACTTGATGACCGGTTCTAAAGCTTCCCGCTCGTTTGGCGCCTCCCGGAACGGCTTTGCGAAGCACTTCCAGCAAGTCTTTCGTCGTTTGAAGCGGTCTTTGCCTTCTGGCGTCAACGATTCGAGCAGCAAAACGGCGCGAGAAACGATCTTGACCATATTCCCAAAACAACCTTTCCAGTTCAGCCTGGGAAGCTCGATTGACAAGATCTGCAGCGGTCACTGTCAAATCGGCATTCAGGCGCATGTCCAAAGGCCCCTCCCGATCATAACTGATCCCCCGCTTCGCATCTTCGAGCTGATCCGACGAAAAACCGACATCCAATATTACGGCATCTGCCGCCGGAATGTTAAGTTCCGACATGACCCGGTCCAGATTTTTGAAATTTTCACGAAAAAAATGAACATTGGAATAGGCTTCCAGGACTTCTCGCGCCCGCGTTATTGCCTCTGGGTCATAATCAAGAGCGATCAAGATCCCCCGAGAGCCAATCTTTTCCAGAATTGCTTTGGCGTGCCCTCCGCTCCCCACGGTCCCGTCTACTACCGTCATGCCCGGTCGCAGAGCTAGACCGGCGAGGGTCTCGTGAAGAAGGACGGGTTTATGCTGCAAAGCTTTGGATAGCCTCTTCTTCCGTATGAAAGGATTCGATCAGTCCGTTCATGCCGATCATATCGAGGGCCCGGCGCACTTCCGGCGACATATGACAGAACTTGATATCTCCTTTCAAGGCGCGGATCGTCCGAAGCCGGTCGACCAAGATACCGAGACCGGCCAGTTCAACCCGACGGGTATCGCTAAGGTCCATCAGGACCTTCTTTCGGTTCTTCTTGAGAAGCCTCGCCAGCCGATCCTTCACGACCACCATATGAGAAGCATCGAGATCCCCCGGAAAGTGAAGCACTTCCACGCCCATCCGATTTCTCATACGAAATGCCATAAAGACTCCTTTGTGTTTATTTTGGATTCGGTTGATCGTTAATCAATTTATCCGCAAGTTCTTCAAAACTGCCTTTGTTCGTGTTATAAAAATCTTCCCATTTATCCTTAGCCCAGATCTCGATCCGGTCGGAAACGCCTATCAGCACCACTTCCTCCTGGATCGCCGCATAGGATTTCAGATAATCGGGAATCAGGATCCTCCCCTGCTTGTCACCGACCACTTCACAAGCCCCCGAAAAGAAGAGCCGGTTGAATTTTCTAGATTCGATCCGTGTAAATGGCATCTCACGGAATTTTTTTTCCTGGACCTTCCAAGTTTCTTCGGTAAAAACAAAAAGACACTGCTCAAGACCCCGAGTAATAAAAAATTTTTCGACGTAGTTCTCTTTGAAGATTTCGCGGAACTTCGCGGGGATGATCACCCGCCCTTTGGCATCCAACGTGTGTTTGTATTCGCCGTAAAACATTATTTCATAGGTCCTTTTTTATCTTCCACAATCCACCACTTCTCACCACTTTATTATCGGGCGTACTATACCTTGAGTTAATATTCTTGTCAATAAATTATTTAAATAAATAACAGGATATAACATTATCGAATAAAGGCATGCATGGCAAAACCCTATTAAAATCAAGGGTTTTAGACAAATAATGGGATTGGATTCAGTCGAATTCTATAACCTATAGAATTCGTAGGAGTGGTGGGAATTGAAGCTACTTCTCCCTATTCGCACAAATACATAGATTAGTGCTTATCGAGGGAAAGACGCTTGAGAAACAAAAATTCCGCCGTTCGTGGGATTGATAGTAAAAACCGCGCAGAAAGTCTGAAAAAACCCGCAATGACAAGTAGGATGGCTTGATCTATTCTTCGGTATAGAGGATATAGGAATTGCAATCACACATCACAAGGGAATCGCCGATCATGACTTCATTGATCACTTGTGCGCGTAGTTTAATCTGACAAGCTCCGCAAACCCCTCCTTTTGTGGAAGTCAACGCCCGTCCATTATTTTTCTTGACGATGCGCTCATAGAGATCCCTCACATCCGGAGCGAGGCCCTTCAAAATGTCCTCGCGTTCTTTTCTAAGCCCGTCGATTTCATCTCGGTATTTTTTTTCCTTCTGGGCCAGATCCTCTTTCTTTTTCTGATGTTCTTTCTCCGCCTCTTGGAGGCGGCCCTTTTCTTTTTGAACAGCAGCCGCCGCCTCCTCGATATCATCCAGAATCTTGATCACTTCTTCTTCAAGGATCGAATTATCGGCCTTGAGAGAAGCAATCTCCTGCTGGATAGCGGCGTATTCCTTGTTCGTCTTCACCTGGCTTAATTGCCCATCCAGTTTTTTTACATTGTATTCTTTCTGCTCCAGCGTCCCTTCTTTTTCCTTGCGAAGCAACTGAAGCTTCTTCAGAGATTCCTCGAATTCCCGAAGCTGTGCCTTTTCCCGCTCAAGCGAAGCGGTCAATATCTCGCGCTCGTGAGGAAGATCGCTAAAGTATTTTTGGGCCTCAAAAAGACGAAGGTCATATTCCTGCGCTTTTTTCAGGATTTCAAGGATGGGCTGAACTTTACCGGCCAAAGGGAGAACTCCTTATGAAAATTTGATTGATTGTACCTAAGAAGGAGGGCCTCATCAAGAGGCTTTTCAAGACAGAGTCAGGGACAAAACCACGTTGAGGCGCTCAAGACTGCTCCTTCTTAAGCCTCGCCAGCATCCTGAGGAGCTCGGCCGTTTCGGGAACTGACAAAGGGACGGTCTGATATCCTTCGAAATGCAGAGAGTTTTGCGAATCTCCGAACACCGCATTGACTCGAATGCGAAGCGATTTTCTTCTTTTCTTCTCTGATTCGATCAAGGACGGATGGACCATAGGAGGTGCCTCTGGTAATAGTCGAGAAACCTGATCTTCTCGGGTTGAGGACGGCGAAGGTCAGAGAGATCCAGAAAGGATTCTTCCCAAAGCTTGAGATTTTGTCCTTTCTCCTCCCCCGGTCTCTCCAGAGAACCGAGGTAATACAAAGGGGAATTCAGATATTTTGATGAAAGGTGCGAGAGCTCCTCGAAAAACCCCTCCTCCGTCTGGTGAGAACTAAAGCCGGAAAAGCAAATTCCGTAATCGAGATCATAACGGTACTGGCGAACATTCTTGAGGAACTGATAGGTGGCAAATACACTTTCAGGTTTGGGTTGAACGACCAAAATCAAGCTATCCAGGATCGCAAGTAGTTTCCGACTGAACGTGGCCTCTGGAAGGTCGACATTGAGCCATATCATGTGGCCCTTTAGCCGGATCTCCTCTTGGATCCGGCTTTTCGCATCTAAGCACGCCATGATTTCGGCCGAAGGCCAGACGTAACGCGCTGCATCGAGTTTTTCTCCCTTATGCGCCAAGCCCCGCAAGTCGATGCGAAACTGAGATTCACGCTCAACCGCGCGTCCGCCTTGCAAAATCACATGGGATAGGCGGTATTCGGACCCATAGGCGTGTGTCAGAAGCCGCTCGGTTTCTTCGATCGAATACTGACAGGAAAGAACATTCCAAAGCGCGGTCACCCGGGCCATGCCGGGCTTCCGCCAAGCCTCCTCCAGTTGTTTTTCTTCCTCGCGGGGTTTCACAAAAAGCTTGGAAAGGTCTTCTAGGCCGCGCTGAAGTTTTTTTCGGTTCGATTCGATCATGAACCGCCCTCCCAATAAGAGTCCTGAAATCCATGCAAATTTTCTTTTTGTGCCATCTGATAGGGATCGAGCTTCCATTCCCCATCCACGATGAATTTATAACGAGACCCGTGCGCCGGAATCGGCACGACCTTCTGCCATAAGCAGCGCCCATCATCACGAGGCACCAACGGCTCGGGGATCCATTGATTAAAATCCCCTGCAATCTCAACAGTCTTGGCACCCCGGGTCATCATTTGAAAAAGCACGCCGCCGACCACCTGCCGAGGCCCCAATCTCCGGCGAAGTACGCTGAGCCATCCCACCTGATCTTTGGGAAGACGGCGATCCCAATCCCGTTTGAGGAATTCGACGGCAAGAGAAAAATAGTCTTTGAACCCTTGCGATTCCTGATCGTACTGATCGATGCTCATGCCAGCGCTCGCCGCCTCTTTGAGCGCAATCGAATGGTGGATGATCGTGGAAAAAAGACGGTCCTTAAAATGCGCCCGGACCTCTTGATAAACTTCTTCCCCAAATTTTACATTCGAATCGAAGATCGTAAGCAGCGCATGCGTTTCGATCGGACGAGAACGCTTCAGGTTGAAAAATCGCAGGGTCTCGCTCATTTTAGCAAGGCCATGAAGCGAAAAGAAAGAAGGCTCGACAGGGATAATCACTTCATCGGCCGCTTCGAGGGCATTGAGAGTCAAGACCCCGAGGTTCGGCGGACAATCGATGAGAACATAGTCGCAGGAAAAACCTGTTTGGCAAGCACTCCGCAAGAGCCGCTTCAGCCGCTTCTCCTTCCCGGGCAAATTGGCGAACTCCTCTTCCACAGCGCTTAAAATCACATAGGAGGGAAGTAAACTGAGATGCGAGGCCACTTCAACAACCACATGCGAGAATTCAGGGTTGGGTTGCTGCCGGAGGGTCAACAAATCATAAAGACTATAGGGCAGCTTCTCTGCATGGATCCCGAGTCCGCAGGTTGAATGGCCCTGGGGATCAAGATCAATAAGCAGGACCTTTTTCCCCAGCAAAGCCAAACAAGCGGATAAATGGATGCTTGTGGTCGTTTTTCCGCATCCGCCTTTCTGATTCGCTATCGCAAGCACGCGCAAAGACACACCTCCGGAGCAAAAGAGACTCTTTACGTTATCGGCTTTAACGAAGGAAAGCTTGACGGGACCGGCTTAGGAAGAGGGCGATGAGGCCTTTACTGTTGTTTCAGGCCCAACGGCCGATGGCGATAAAGCTGGGCTCCCTACGGGCGATTTTTGAAGCCTTTTTTCTTCGAGATAATGCAAGACATCATAAAAGAAATCTCGTTCAACTTGATAGTCCATGAGATCAGGTTTAAGCCTCTTCCAGCCTGTATAATTAGCATCCAGGGTCTTCTGCTGAAAACGTCCTCGAATTGTTATCTTGACATTATTGATGACCGATTTTTCCAAATGGACCTTTAATTTAGTCCTCCTTAAAAAAGTTTCTTTAAGCTTCATGGAGCTCATTTTCTTGAACGGCAAAAGGCTATGATCCCTCTGAATGTGGTCGACATGCCATCGGGTCTCAAGATCTTTTTTAGAATCATCCCGTTTATCAATCCCATATTTCTCGGCCACCTGGATAACGGCTTGCCAAAGTTCTTCCATATCAATCGAAACCTCATGAACAGCCGCTTGGGCAGACGGAATAACTCCCAAGACCAGGATCCACCATAGGCCGGCTACCCCTCCCCATTTTTTCATGATCTCAGACACTCCTTTCCACGGCTAAAAGCTTTTCAATAAAAACCACACCCGCAACCTCTCCCCGCTCATCGGTAACGACCGCACTCGACTGTCGTTTCTGCTGCAAAGTAAGGAACGCCATTTCGATCGAAGTCCCCTTCGGAAGAAAGACGGGGGCGCGCAAATATTTTTTCAAGGGTTGGCTCTCCTCGCTTTCGAAAAGGAGGTCAAAAACATTGACGATCCCGACCGTAATCGAGGGAATCTCTTCATAAACAATGAACATGCGCGTATGGGTCTTCCGGGCGATCTCTTTAACCTCCCGGATCGTTCCCTGGATACTGATCTTCGCGACCTCTTCAAACGGTATCATGACTTGCTCAACACAGATCCGTTCGAAATCGAGGATCATATCGATCAGCTGTTTTTCATGCCGTTCAAGTATGCCGGTCTTCGCACTTTCGTCAAGAAGCGACCGCAGCTCTTGTTCAGAAACGAAAATACTTTTTGACTTTTGCGAGCGCAGCCAGGGGATCCCTAGCGTAATAAGTCCCAAAGAAAAACGGACTGGCCAATGCAGGATCCGGGTAACGAATTGCAATAACCATGCGGTCTTAAGCAAGAACTCCTGATGATAGACGCGTCCGAGGTCTTTAGGAATGAGTTCGCAGAATAGGATCAGGAACGGTGCGAGGACGATCGTAACCCGCATTTCGCTTTCCCATCCGAAATAGATTTTGAACCAATAGGTCAGGATAGCAGCCGCCCCTGTATTGACGATATTGTTCCCGATCAAAAGCGCCGAAAGAAGCTTCTGAGAATCCGCCTTCATCGCTAAAAGCTTCTCGGCAGCGCGGTTACCCTGATCAGCGAGCCCTCGCAAATACACCTCGGACGTCGAAATGAAAGCCATTTCGATCCCCGAGAAAAAGGCAGAAAAGATCAAGCAGAGGATGAATAAAATATCGAGTCCCATCATTTTCTCAACCGAACCGAAACGAGACGAATCCGACGTTTTCGCAGCACATCAAGAATATGGATCTCGCATTCTTCCTCCTGGATCACCGCTCCCTTCTCCGGAACCCTCCCCAATTTCTCCAGAATAAAACCAGCCAATGAGCTGACTTCCGGCGCATTCAAGCGGGTTGAAAAATACTCATTGAACGCCGCTAGCGGAATCTTCGCTTCAACCAGGTATTCATCATGCCCGCATGCCCGGATGGGATTCTCGATCTGAGCATATTCGTCATAATACTCACCGAAGATCTCTTCGAGGATATCCTCCATGGTCACGATCCCTGCGGTCCCTCCGTATTCATCGACGCAAACCGCAAAAGACTCATTCTTCTTCTTGAACTCCGCCAGAAGTTCCGAGATCCGTTTTGTTTCGGGCACAAACAACGGTTCTCGCATCAGATGGTCCAGGCCAAGATCCGGATGCAGGAGATATTCCTGCGCAAGGACGATCCCCAGAAGATTATCGACGGTCTTTTCATAGACCGGGAAGTGGGTATGATGCCGCTGATGAATAATCCGGATATGCTCCTGCTGAGAGTCCCCGGCATCGAGCGCTTTCATATCAACGCGCGGAGTCATAATCGCTTTGACAGGCCTTTCACCGAGCTCAAATAGTTTTTGGATCATATAGCGTTCTTGGCGATCGAGAATCCCGTGCTCCTCGCTGATGCGCACGATTGTTTTTAATTCTTTTTCCGACAATTCTTCCGTTTGCTCCCGCCTTGCTTTCGGCACGAGAAGCAAAAGAATCCTCTCTTCGATCCAGCGGGTCGATTCCCGAAGCGGAAGGATCAAGATCGAAAATATTTTGAGAGGGAAAGCGGTCCATTGCGCAAGCCCTGTATTGAGCTGGACCGCAAGAACTTTGGGAAGGATCTCGCCAAAAACAATCAGGAAGACCGCATATAAAAAAAACACTGCAGAGGCCGCAAGAGGATCCGCCAATTCGATCGCCAGCAGGGTCACAATCGCGGCAGAAAAAATATGCGCCATCATATTACCGATCAGGATGCTGATCAGTGTCCTCTTAGCCTGCGTTAGAAGCATTTGGATCCAAACCCAGCGATGTGGATTTTTTTCCGAAAGCCGCTGTTGCTCGATCCGGGAGAGTGAAAAGATCGATGTTTCGGATGCCGCAAAAAAAGCCGCCAAAAGAACTAAAAACAAAATCAGCAGAATATCCACCGAGATCCCCATCACCGCTTCTCCGCATAGAGGCCATGGCGACGGATGAAATCAAGAACATGGTCCGGCAGCATCCCTTCCACCGATTGACCCGCTTTCAATTTTCCCCGAATCGCGGAAGAAGCGTAGGGACACAGAGGACTCCCGATCCAGGACATCCCTTCTTCCGAAGGACGAGAGGCCGTCACAGGAAATCGAGGAGCGACCAAAAGATGCGCAAGCCGCTTGATCTCATCCGGCTCCCGCCAACCGGAAAGATTCCGATAACTGTCTTCCCCCATGATCAAAAAAAGGGATTGCCCCGGATAGTTCTTCTTAAAATACCGAAGTGTTTCCACCGTATAGGAACGGCCCCGCCGGTCGATCTCGATCCGGGACATTTCAAATCCCGGTTTCCCGCGGATGGCTTCCTCCACCATGGCGTAACGCATATCAGGAAGCGTAATTTTTGAATCTTCGTTCTTATGAGGAGACAGAAAGGCGGGAACAAAAATAACTTTTTCCAGATGAAATTGAGTTTTAGCTTTTTCGGCCAGCGCAAGATGGCCCGTATGGACCGGATCAAAAGTCCCTCCGAAGATCCCGAGTCCCATAGCAGATTCAACCTTCACAAACGGACATGACCGTTCCCGCGAACCAGATATTTATAGGTCATCAGACCTTCCAGTCCCATCGGGCCACGCGCATGGATCTTGTCGGTCGAAATCCCGATCTCCGCGCCAAATCCGTACTCGAAGCCATCGGAAAAACGGGTCGAGGCATTCACCATCACCGAGGAAGAATCCACTTCCTTCAAAAAAAGATCCGCTGCCTTCTTATCTTCGGTCACGATTGCATCGGTATGGGCCGACCCATAGCGGTTGATGTGCCGGATCGCCTCACCGAGATTCCGGACCACTTTGACCGCTAAGATCCGGTCAAGGAACTCATGGCCATAATCCGAAGGCTGGGCAAGCTTCGCGAATGGAAGCTCCCGAGCCGCCCGGCGGTCCGCCCGAATCTCGCATCCCCCCTGTCGCAAATGTCTACCCAGGACCGGAAGCACCGTGTGTGCGATGGCGGCATGGACCAAAAGCGTTTCCATCGCATTGCAGACGCCGGGCCGTTGCATCTTCGCGTTATAGGCAATTGCAAGCGCTTTCCGAATATCGGCCTTCCGGTCAAGGTACACATGGCAAACGCCCTGGTAGTGTTTGATCACCGGAATCTTAGAGCTGTCAACGACCTTTCGGATCAATGCCTTGCCCCCCCGAGGGATCACAAGATGGATCAGGTCTTCTTGTTCTAGAAGGAATTCAACCGCGGCATGGCCTTTGGTATCGATAAAACAGACCGCCGCTTCCGGAAGTCCATTTTTACGCAAAGCTTCCTTAAAAATCCGAACCAAGACTTGATTCGTGTAAAAAGCTTCCCGCCCGCCCCGCAAAATAACACAATTCCCGCTTTTAAGACAAAGGGCGCCACATTCGACTGTCACATTGGGCCGGGCTTCATAGATGATCAGAATAACTCCGATCGGAACCGAGATTTTCTGGATCCGAAGTCCATTCGGCCGCTTCCAATCCGCGAGAATCTTGCCCGATGGATCCTTCAGTCGCGCCACAGCCAGAACCCCCCGGCTCATCGATGCGATCCTGGAGGCATCAAGGGTCAGACGATCGAGCATAGCGCTATTCAGTCCCGCGCGCCGCGCAAGGACAAGATCTTTACGGTTCGCAGCCAAGATGCGGCCTGATGACTTTCGCAAAGCGGCAGCGATCGCTCGCAGAAGTTTTTCTTTGCGCCCCGGCGCCAAGGAAAGGAAAACCCCTGTGGCTTTTTTAGCTTCGCCTAATTTTTTTATGATCTTTTTTTCCCAAACAGATCCCATCACCATTCCTCCGCCCCGCTTACCAAATGATTAGATTGTCACGCAGGATGACTTCGCCGGAAAAGGCCGACCCGAGAATCTCTTTCGCTTCTGCCAATTTCTTCCCGAGGACCCGGCCGAGGTCCCCGGCATCGTAGCGCACGACTCCCCGCCCCACCGCTTGCCCTTCTTGGGTTTCGATCAAAACGACATCCTTTCTTCTGAAATTCCCTCGCATCCCCGTCACTCCGCCCATCAAAAGGCTTTTATCGCCTTTGCCGACCGCCACCGCGGCCCCTTCATCGATGACCAAGACCCCTTTCTGCTTCGCGGAAAATGCAATCCAATTCTTCTTCGCGCTGTATTGTTTCCCTCCGGGAAGGAAATAAGTGCCGACATCTTCGTTCCTAAGGGCCCGGCTAAGGACTTGCTCTTCCCCGCCATTCACAAGCAAAAGCGGGATCCCTAGCCGCATCGCGACCCTCGCGGCTTCGAGTTTGGCACGCATGCCCCCCACCGTTTTTTCACCGGCTTTGCCACGAAGGTGTTTCACCAGATCACGATCGATCTCGAGTTCAGAGCCTACACGACGTACCCGGGTACCATCGGTCAGAAAAAAACCATCGACATCGGAAAGAATGATCAGGAGATCCGCCTGGACAAGATGGGCAACATGTACGGAAAGGATATCGTTATCACCGAAAGCGATCTCTTCGGTCGATACCGTATCATTCTCATTGACGATTGGCAGGGCACCTAATCGCAGAAGTTCCGAAAAAGTCTGCCGGGCTTTCAAAAAACGGTCCCGCTGCTCCAAACCATCACGGGTCAGGAGTACTTGGGCCGTCGGGATGCCCTTTTTGAAAAAGAATTTTTCATACGCGTGGATCAGCTTTCCCTGTCCGATTGCCGCACAGGCCTGAAGCAAAGCCATCTCCCGAGGCCTCTTTTTCAGCCCCAGCACATCCATGCCGCACCCAATAGCCCCGGAACTGACCAAGGTCACCTGTTTCCCCATAGCGAACAATCCAGCCACTTGCTCTCCAAGACCGTTCAGTCGGGCTTCGCTGAAGTGGCCGTGCGTGGAAGTCAGGATACTGGTTCCAGCTTTTACGACCACTTTTTTGCATGTCTCGAAATGCCGCATAGATCAAGGCTCCATGAATTGCCGAAAATACTCTTTGAGCGCTTCGACCCCTTCTCCCGTCACCGATGAGACAAGAAAAATCGGGCCTTCTTCTGCAAGCTTCTGTTTGTAAAAACTCGACTTCTGGTTCTCAAGGTCCATTTTCGTCACCACGATGGCAAAGGGCTTTTTCGCATAGTCCTCATTATACAAAACTAATTCGCTCTTGATAATTTTTAAAGCATCGTAGATCGATTCCGAAAACTCGGAGATCGGATCGACCACATAGAGAAGGCATTTCGCGAATTCCAGATGTTTCAAAAAATCATTCCCGCACCCTCGTCCTTCATGCGAAGCCCGGTAAAGCGAAGGAAAATCACATAACTTGATCTGCTCATATTCTGAAAGGAAGCAGACTCCGAATTCCGGCTCTTTGGTCGTGAACGGATAACTCTCAGTCTTGACATGGGCCCGCGTCAGATGGTTCAGCAAGCTGGACTTCCCCGAATTCGGCAACCCGATCATCGCAATGTCATAGTGCATGCGGACCGACACTTCCAGGTCCATTTCCTCCCCTTTTCCACCCAGGGTCGCCTTCTTGCCTCCGAAATTACCGGACCCACCCCGTCCCCCCTCAACCACAACCACTTCGTCGCCAATTTCCATCATGCTCCGCACCACCAACTTCCGCCGATGATCCGTCAAAGTCGTCCCCGCCGGCACTTCAATGACAAGATCCTCGGCATTCCGGCCCCGTTTACGGTTGCTCCCCCCATGTCCTCCCGAAGAAGCAATCCAATGGCCGGTCTGCTTTAGATGGGAAAGAGGAGGCGCCGCTTTGACTGCGCGAAAGATTACACGCCCTCCATCACCGCCGTCCCCGCCGTTGGGGACGACCTTTTTATCGTTCCGGTGGTAATAGCTTTCACAACCATTGCCTCCGTTACCTGCTTGAACCACGATGTGTACGTTGTCGATCATAAAAATAAAAAAGGACTAAAGATCGTTTCTTTAGTCCTTGAAACCCGCTCTTGATTGTTATGAAATTGTTTCACGCGCTGCGTGTCAGATAAAAAAATCGGTCCTTTGTCATGCCGCAGAACGGGCTACTACCGTTACTGGTTTTTCGGAATGATATTCACGACCCGATTGGCGCGAAATTCTACAATCCCGTCCTTTTCGGCAAAAAGGGTAAAGTCATTCCCCCTGCCCACAAAGGTCCCTGCCCGAAAACGCGAACCCCGTTGGCGAACGATGATGCTTCCGGCGGTCACAAATTGTCCGCCAAACGCTTTAACACCAAGCCGCTGGGCGTTGGAATCACGTCCGTTCGTTGTGCTGCCCTGACTTTTTGTATGTGCCATCTCAAAACTCCCTTGCGCTTGAATTAAACCGTAATTTCTTTAACCCGGACCCGGAAATAATCCTGGCGGTGCCCGCGAACTCGACGCGAAGCCTTGCGGCGACGATATTTGAGCGTCATGACCTTCGGTCCCCTGACTTCTCCTAAAAGGTCGCAAAGGACTTTGGCACCCGCAAGGTAAGGGGTCCCGATCTTAATATTTTCCCCCTTGCGGGCTAGAAGAACTTTATCAAGAATGATCTCCGAGGAATTCTCTTTGATCTCTTGCCGCTCGATTTCAAATGTCATGCCGGATTCGACCCAATACTGTTTCGCACCGGTCTCTAAAATCGCATAATCTTTCATGAAGACAAGCTCCTTTGGCAAATAGGCGTGATATCTTATGGAAATCAGCTGGGAGTGTCAAATCTTTTTATGGGATCTAACTTATTCCCCTCAAAGCACTTAGGGATCCTTGGGTCTCGAAAGACTTCAAGACTGGAAAAGATCTTCGTAATTCGCGAAGTTTTTTCAGATCCAAAACCGCTTCCACGAGCCTCTCCCCTGACGTTCCTGCCTCCGCTAAGGTCTCGCCCCAAGGTCCCACGATCATCGAATGGCCATAGCTGCGAAGCTGGGTTTCGGAATGGTTTCCCGATTGCCCCGGAGCCATGATAAAGATCTGATTCTCGATTGCCCTAGATTTCAAAAGGATCTCCCAATGGGCTTTCCCGGTCTTCCACGTAAAATTGGACGGAACAAAAAAAAGCTCGCAGCCTTTCAAAGTCCCCTCGCGAAAAAGCTCGGGAAATCTCAAGTCATAACAGATGCTCATCCCCGCCCGAATCCCCAAGATCGGGGTCACCACTCTTCTCTTTCCAGATAAAAAAAATTCGGATTCATGGGCCTGCGGTCCTCGCTTCAATCGGATATCGAACAGATGGATCTTTCGATAGAAACCGACGATCTTGCCCTCCCCTGATATCAGGATCGAGGTATTGTAATACCGATGAGGTCTCGGTCCGGGTTCCAGAACACTCCCCACCAAGATTCCCATATGAAAATACCGCGCAAGGTCTCGGATTTTCTCAAGGATCGCCGGCATAGCGAGTGCAATCGCAGGGTAATGCCTCGCCGGTCCTCGAAAACAGAAATGTTCGGGAAAAGCAAGAAGCTGAACACGGCGGCGGGCTGCTTTTTCGACCCATATCGAAGCGCGGGCTAGATTTTTTTTCCAATCCGAACCCGCGTTGAACTGAACACAAGCCGCGCGGATCTTAGAAGATTTCCTCATGAAACAACAGCAGGAGCGGCGGGACGCAAAGCGCGGTCGTTTAACGTCCAATCAAAGCGAAGATATTTAATCTTATAATCCCCGGCTTCGAGGAATTCGGCCAAATCCGTGTCATCGAGATAATAGGCGAGGAACGAAAGCGTCGCGATCTGTCCCGGAGGAAATTTCAGCGTTGATTCCGGCAAGCCAAAATCCATGATGAAATCTTCCGCGTACCATTTAAAAATTTCGGAGGCAAGCACCTGTTTTTTTTCGATATCAATGCGATTCAGCGCAGTATTGTTTACAAATTTCTTGGTCAAAACGAATAACTGTCCTTCAACCCGCGGGCCGGTGAATGCTTCGGCCTGAAGCGGAGGACAAGTAACCGCACCACAGGAGATCGCCAGATGGATCTTCTCATCATGGAATCCTCCGATCAATTCGACCTTGCGGATCTGGTTAAAGCTGCGCTGTAATTCGTTCATCTTGAAAACGACGATATCCGACACCCCCGGGATATCCAGCAAGCTTTTAATCGGATAATGATCGAGGACGGTACGGATCAAGGCCGCGTGATAGGCGTTGAGCCAAAAGGCAAGTCTTTCTTCGCGAGGCCAGGTTTTGAAATCAATCGGATCCTGGCTTTCCATTTTCCGGAGATATTCATCGAGGAGGGCTCGATCCTTTTGAGCCGCGGCATAGTCAACAAACCCTTCCGCATCCACATATTTCTTCAAGAATTGATCAAATAAGCTGTGGTCAAAGGGCTCCGACAGGGACCAGCCGGAAGCCGAGCCTAGACTAGAAAAGAAAACCAACGCCAACAAGGCAAGACCGCATCGCCTGGCGCTCGAATGTTTCACGGGGGGGGTCCTTTTAAAGTGCTGTTGGATTTAGAACTGCAGGCCGTGTTTTTTTAAAAAATCCTGGTCAAAATCGGTCAAACCGCCGCGTATTTCCCCGACCTCTCGGCCTTCGTCCGAAAAGTACTGCTCACAGATCTCCTCAAGCTCCGTAAATTCATCGTCTGACATGGGAAAAAAATTAAAAACACAGAAATTGATATTGAGCCCTTGGTCCTTGAAGAGAGCCTTGGCTTTTTCGATCTGGCCAGGATCGGGATGCTGCTTGATGATCTTTTTCAGCAGCTCAATAAGCTGCATGACATTGCCTTCGAATTCTCCTTCGCGATTTCCTCTCATGGCCTAAACTCCTTTCCTTTCCGGACCAATAGGAATGAAGAACCGATCGTGAACGGCATGATAGAAAATTTTCTCATCCTTGGCAAGCTCGATCATGCCCTGAGCAAAGTTTTGAAATGCCGCGGACATATCCCCGTCAATGCCCCTCTAAATAGGCTTGTGCCGCAAGTGCAGCCGTACATCCTTCGCCGCAAGCAGCAACCAACTGGCGTGTCGCCCCCGCTCTGATCTCACCCGCCGCAAAAACCCCGGGAACCGAGGTCCCGACCCCCGCCCGGCTTCGGACATACCCTCTGTCGTCCAAATCGATGAACCCTTGCAAAAACTGCGTATTCGGGTCATGCCCAATAAAAATAAAGATTCCGTCCAACGAAATTTTTTGGAGCTTCCCTGTTTTGACGTTTTTCACTTCAAGGGCATTCACCGATTTTTCACCCAAAATAGCCTCCACTACGGAGTCCCAGATGAAATCGATCTTAGGATGGTTCATTGCCCGCTCCTGCAAGATCGGAGTTGCCCTCAATTTGTCCCGCCGATGGATCACGGTCACTTGAGACGCAAAGCGCGTGAGAAAGATCCCTTCTTGGATCGCCGAATCGCCCCCGCCCACTACCGCGATCTTCTTGTTCTTGAAAAAAGCTCCGTCACAGGTCGCACAATACGAAACACCTTTGCCAGTCAGGGGCTGCTCTCCGGAGACGCCTAATTTACGGAAAGATGCACCGGTCGTCAGGATCAAGGCCCGCGCCTCATAGAGGCCCTGTTGAGTTTTAATACTGAAGTTTTTCCCGCGCTGTTCGACGAAGACCGCTTCATCATAAACGATCTCGGCCCCGTATTTCTTGGCCTGTCCTTCCATTCGCATTGCGATCTCGGGCCCCACGATCCCGTCCGGAAATCCCGGATAATTCTCGACCAAATCGGTCGTCGCAATCTGACCGCCCGGCGCCATTTTCTCGAGCACCATCGTCAAAAGATTGGCGCGGGCTGTATAGATCGCTGAGGTCAGACCCGCCCCGCCGCCCCCGATCACAACTACATCATAAACTGGATGAGCCATGAGAGTCCTTTCTAATGAAAAGTTCTCGAAATTTTATCATGCTGGGGAAATATCCGGCGTGCGGGTCAAACCTCGGAAACGCCCGCTTCGTCCATCACTTGCTCGGTCACGAAAATTGGCACTTCCGCCCTTAACGCCAATGCGACACTATCCGAAGGACGCGCATCAATAACGATCTCGCTTTTCTTTCCTCGGCTCAAGAAGATCTTTGCGTAAAAAGTGTTCTTTTCCAGGCGGTCAATGACCACATGGCGAAACTCGCCTCCTAATTTTTGAATAACGTCCATAAGAAGGTCGTGCGTCAAAGGACGCGGCGGTTTGATCCCGCTGATCTTCATTTTAATGGAATTCACTTCGGCCATTCCGATCACGACGGGAAGATAGCGTGCACCCTCCTTTTCGCGGAAGATGATCAGCTGCTCGTTGCGGCTTTCGTCAACCTTGATCTTGTTTAGAACAAGTTCAATCATTCGAAGAGAGAGGACGGTCTGGCTTTGGAGCCGGACGAGCCGGAGCCCCCTTGTTCACAGAGTCGGAGGCGGGCGAGGAAGATAAAAGGTCGATCTTTGGA
Source organism: Candidatus Omnitrophota bacterium (assembly GCA_049324575.1). GTDB lineage: Bacteria > Omnitrophota > Omnitrophia > Omnitrophales > Aquincolibacteriaceae > JBMONI01. Next base: position 104,782 of record JBMONI010000009.1, read on the forward strand.
AAAGGCGAACGAAGCCTTTCAAGCACCGAAGGCTGCCGAACGATCTGTTGAGCCTCGAGAATCTCCTGCTCGACTTTTTCCTGTTCAGTCAGGATCTTCCGGATCGACTCTTCGCGATGTCGAATCTCCTGCTCAAGCACTTGCTGATGCCGGACGAGTTCCGTCAATCGACTTTCTTTCCGTGCCAGCTCAGTTTCGCGCGTTTTCTTCTCGGAAACCGGAAGAGAGGCTCCTCCTGAAACCGTCTGAGCCTCTAATTGCTGGATCCTCTGAAATGCCCCTTCGAGCTCTTTCTCTTTCGCGCGCAAGTGATTCAGATTGGTCCGGAACATCTTCTCAAGCTGCTCGTTAGAAATGCGAATCTCTTCAAGATTTTTTTCAAGTTCCTGGACCCGGTTTTCCCATTGCTTCGCCTCTTCGGTCCTCGTTTCCAATTCGGCGACAAGCTCGAGCTGGTTTTTTTCAAGAGCGTTCATCTTTGCCGCATAGCTCTCATAATGTTTTTTCCATTCGTCCACTTCCTGTATATAAAGCGCCGCTTTTTCATCATAGATTGCTTTGAGATCGTAATATTCTTGTTCGAGTTTACCGCACTTAGCTTGCTCTTCCCGCAAAAGACGCTTCAACTCCTCGTTCCTCCGCTCAGCTTCCTGTGAATGTTCTCGAAATTCCGCCCCCAGGGCCTTTTCATCATGGCGCGCTTGGCAGAGCGTGTTCAATTCATTCTCGAGGAGCTTGAGACTTTCTTGGTATTGTCCAAGAGCCGTTCTTTGAGATTCAAAGGCGCTTCGGAGTTTCTCATTCTCATCGCGAAGAAGGGAGTTTTCCGAAAGATATTCACTCTGTTGTTGTTCCAAAACATTCTTTCGCTCCTGCGCTTCAAGGTAATGGGCCTGATGTTCTTCAAGTTGCTGAAGCAACGCCTTTTTTTCTTCATCGGACCTTGTCCGCTCCAGACGGTGCTTTTTGATATCCCGATCTAAGTCGATGAATTTTTCCTCCATCTCTTTGAAGCGAAGCTGCCACGACTGATTGGCCTGCGCCTGGCTTTCCAGAGCCTCTTGGACAGACTGCTTCTGCAACTCCGCCTTCTGCAAAAGAGCACGCAGCTGCTGGACCTCCGTTTCGAGCTCCTGACAACGGTTTTCTAACGATCGCGCTGCCGTCTCTTTCTCTCCGATGACAGCGTCGATTCGGCTTCGATCGCGACTTAAATGGGAGTTCTGCTCATGAAGCGCTTCCCACTTTTTTTTCCAGCTTTGGGATTCTTGGGTCGCGATCTCAAGTTTTTCCTCAAGAAGCGCACGGGACTGCTGGTATTCAAGCTGCAGCGATTCCAGTTTAATTTTCATATTTTCCAGAAGGGCCTTCTGCTGATGGATCTCCTGCTCGCGCCGATGGATTTCATTATTAGTCAGAATCGAAGAACGGCTTTTCTGCGCCATTTCACGGCTCATCCGTTCAATCTCTGCGATTTTTTCATCGCATTTTCTCCGCCAATCATCTCTTTCCCTTCGAAGTTTTTGCATTTCAATTTGCAATTGCTGCTTGTCGGATTCGGTCGACTTTTTCTGTTCAGGGGAAGGTTTGGAATCCATCCCCGAAGGTTTCGCCTCGGCAGACGCCACGCTCGTGCCTTCACTATCGGGCAAAGTTTGCACTTCCTCCCCAAGCGAGCGGACCTCCTGAATCGCCGGCTCTTCTGCCAATACCTCCGATGGAGCCGCCTCGACATTGGGCATGTCCGGAAGGGGCATTTGATGCAAAAAGGCCAACGTGGGCTGCTCAGGCCACACCGTGCGATAGCATTTCCGCTTGAGATAGACCTCGTTGGTCATCAAGATCTCGGCCCCCGTCGGCCGAAAATAGTCCTTCACGCGGTTGGCGATATCCTGCGTCAGATTATCGAGAAGAATGATCGGCGTATTATTGACAAGGTCGTTCGCTTCCTCTTCGGAAAGAGTGAACGCTTCGGAGATCTTTCTGGAAACTTTCCTTTTGTCGATCTCGCTATAAAGCGGATTCAGAATCAGACACCAATTCTGTTCACGGGACGATATTTTCTTGTTTTTCAAAAGCATGCTTACTCCCTAGAGACAGGCGGATTTTTCCGGAAAGCTTATCTTATAAGTTGATCTTTGCGGAAATTTCGTAAATAACCGGCATCTCCCAATACTCGCCCATCAGTACCTTGATGATCCCGACCACCGAAAGGATCCCGAAAACAACAAAGGCCACCGCAAAAACCAGGTCCCCGACCACAGGAACGATCTTGAGAATGCTCGCTGCGATCTCGAGAATGAAAACCACCAAAGCTTGTTTCCCATGGAACTGGGCAAATCGGTTTTGTTTCTTCAAAAAAAGCGGAACGAAACAAAGCACGTTCAGATAGCCAACGGCAGCAAAAAATTTCGCTTCTTCTACTTCCGAATCCTGGGGCTTAGAAGCGTTCGACGGATCTTGGCTGGCTTCGACCATATTTGCTCCTTGATTTACTTTTTAAAAACCTGTTTTATGCGGACAAAACCGTATAACAACTAGATTATAACCTATGAATAACGAGAGTCAAGTCACACGGCCAAAAGGGCTTAGAGAGGCCTTCCGCGCCCTGGGATAGGCCCTAAAACAGGCTTGGGGGCCAGGATATCCCGAAAAAAATCCTCAGCCTTGCGGCTTGGGACTGTCCGTCATAATTTTATGGAGTTGCTCTTGATGCTCGCTGAGGAGATTCAATTCTTGGTCCAGATGACGTGCTTTGGAGATCCAATCCTCTTTAAGCCTCTTCTGGAGGTCTGAAATGACCTGATTCTGGATCTTCTCGAGCATCTCAAGCCGCTTGATCACAGCCTTTTCATTGCTAATCCAAGTCTGGTATTCCTGGGAATGGAGCCCTGCATTGCTAGAGGTTGCCGCTTTCGTTGGCTCTAACTCTTCCCCCATTTCAGCAAAGATCCTTTGCTGGTCCTTTAAAGCTTGCTCGAGGTTCTCGTGGGCCCCCTGCAGATTTTCGATTTTTCGGTGCATGTCCGAAGCAATCTGTTTCCATTGTGATATCTCTTCCTTGGAAGCCGAAAGCTCTTCAACAAAACGGCGCTGCAACTCCTCATATTCTTTTTCGACCTCGGTCTTTTTTTCCCGCTCGCCTTCCAATTCATGGTACAAACGCTGTTTTTCCGCTTCCAATTTTTGTGCATGCGAGAAAGCATCATCCAGCTTTTTCTTCCACTCGTTCATTTCCATCGAAAAACGGTTTAAATGAATCTCAAAACTCTTGCGATACTGTAAGGAGGACTCCTGTAAATGCTGCTGCTTCTCTTGATAGCCCCGGAAGAGCATCTCCTTTTGGCGGACGCGTCTCTCTTGTTGTTCGATAAAAAGCTCGGTCTTTCGAAGGTCCTCTTTAAAGGATTCCCTCTCTCCTTTCAAGCTCATGGCTTCGTTCACGATCAGATCGAGCGAGCGTTTCCACATCTCGCATTTATCCTTCCAACTTTTCAGATTTTCTTCCAAAAACTCACGCTCTTCATGACCTCCAGCCTCTTCAGGCTTAAGCGGGGGATTGACCTTTGGATCGGTGTACATTTCCGCGTTTTCGACTGTTTGACCGGAAGTCTCTTGCGCAGGCAAAACAGGCTCGGAAGATTCTTCAGAAGCCGGAACCGCAGCTTCGGAGGGCAAAACCTCATTTGGCTCTTGCGGAACGGTTAGATCGGGAATCTCAGACCAAACAGCTTTGAAACATTTACTTTTGACGGTCCATTCGCTGGTGATCAAGATCTCCGCACCCGCAGGTTTTAAAAGATCTTTTAGCCGAATCGCCATCGGCTGGCTCAGTTGGTCCAAAAGGATGATGGGCGTATTTTCGACGACGCGGGTCGCCTCTTCGACACCGACCGAAAAGATCTCGGCAATCTTTTCCGCGATCTTGGAATGAACCCCAGCATCCAAGGGTTTTTCGATGATTACCGCCCAAATACCGCTTGCCGAAGATTGCTTTTGCTTGGAGAGATTTTTCTTGAAATGACGGAACATTTAACGACGACCTCAAGCGAACAAGATGGTTATATTATCAATCATGCTTGGGCTTCCGTCAAGGCGGGAGATTGGGTATTTTGGAAAAAGCACCTCGCCGGAACCCTCGAGGCCAAGCCTTTAAAAAACTATCCCTAGATGAAGTCTAAGACTCTTGGCAGACCGGCGAAAGAGTTGCTTCCATTGGGATCATAAAAGTACCGACCTCGGTCACCCCCGAGAGGATCCTGCGCAGCATCAACCCCGTCCCCTTGCCTAATCCCGAGAAAAAACCACCTATTTTGCTGCCCTCTCTCTCCATATCTACAGCGCAAGGGATCTCTGCCGGACTTGTGAGCACGTTGAGCAACCCACGGCCGAATTTGATGCCAATTCCATGCAGGTAATCTCCGGCGGTTTCCTCTGCGGCCCAAGAGAAAGGAGAGAATAAAACCCCACAAAACAGGAAAAAGCAGAGTCCTTTACGAAGAAACATAACAACCTAAAACTTCAGAAAGCGGCGAAGAGTTCTTCTGATTATGTAGGGCCTGTATCATCAGAATCATCACTAATGCTATCATCTCCGCTATAGTCATCATCGTATCCGGAATTATCTCCTGAACCTGAATCATCTCCGGAAAGTCCGCCCGGCAATCCGCTCTCGGAATCCTGACTTCCAAAGGTATCCTGCTCATAACCGCCTTGACCTTCGAAAAAACCACCTAAATCGTCGTCCCCCAGATCATCGCCACCCAGATCGTCACCTCCCAAGTCATCTCCCGAATCATCATCGCCGCCGTCATCGTCGGAATCATCTCCGGAACCATCTCCTGTCCCACCTCCGTCATCCCCGCCTCCGGTATTTCCGTCTCCTCCACCGGTCACATGCTCCCCCGGGCCATAATCTCCTCCCCCGGAGCCATCCAGGTTCGAAAATCCAACGATCCCGTCGAAAACATCCAAATACGTAAAAAGATTCCCTTGAAATTGAAAGACCCACATCCCAAGAAAAGTCCCCCGGACCGTCGCAACGGAAGTCGGTGTCGTGATTTTGAATTCCGAGCCGGCTTTCATCTTTTCGATCTTGGCCTTCAACTTACCGAGATTCAAGGAGGTTGTCGCCGTCACAAGGCCGGAAGCATTTTCCATTTGATCGATTCCATAATCCGTTTTCTCGTCAAGGTCGACCCGCCCATGGGAAAAAACCAGGACTGCTTTGGCCTTTTCCAAAGTCTGGACCCGGTCCCCCGCCTCGAGGGTCATTCCCTGCGTTGCCGGAGTCCAATCCACCTGTCCTTTTTTAAGGATCTGGACTTCTCCTTTCATCTCTTGCAGAGTGACCGGTTCCGCAAAAGCCACAGCACTACCCGAAAAAAACATCAGACCGAAAAACCATACCCCATGGGCAAACGAAAATTTTTTAGCCATATGAAAAAGTCAGATCGACTCCTCCTATGTTGCGGTCGTAATTGAACTGCCCCAAAACTCCGTCATTAGGATTGTTGACATCCGTGCGGCGATAGAACGTGCCCACCGACCAGTGCGCTCCAAGCGGCCGGCTAAGACGAAATTCATATTGATAGCGGAAGTCTTGACGCTTGGGCGAAGTCACGAAATGGCGATAATAGGCGTCCTGAAAGAGAAAATAAGTCTCGAAGCGGATCTTTTCGATCACCGGTGTTCTGAGCATCGCACGAAGTCCATTGTAAACGGCATCGTAATTATTCCCCTCCGTTTCGGCGAGCGAAAACTCATAGGCCAAGCTCACCGACCGACGCCGCTGATCAAAAAGGAAAGTATACATCAGGCCGGTTTGTTCGTAAAAACCGTCGCGGGAAGAAACGCTTTTATCATAGCCTTTATTCCGGAAATTCTTCGCTTCCAAAGCCTGGTAAAAACTCCACAGCTGACGTTCAGACCATTCCCAAGTGTTATCCATCCGCCACTCATGCCCGCTGGCATAGCTGTGACGGTCCAACAATCCATGATCAAAATTATAAGAAAACTGGGTCGATAAAAGCCGATCCGCCAAGCTCCCCATATGCTGATAACGCAGGCGGGTCAAATAGTCCTGGAAATTATATTCGTCGAGGCCGTCATCATGAAAGCTTTGGCGGCGATAAAAAGTCACGCCGACCTTATCCCGCTCTCCCAGACGATAATCGGCTGAAATGCCCGTGCCCACCGAATAGCGTCCGGCATCGATATCCTCGGCACTGCTCCGAAAAGTTTTCCAGTTCGAAGCCAAGGCGACGTTATCATCATATTCATAACCGAATTTTCCGAAAACACGCCATTGAAACGCCTTGTCCCGACGGGGCTTTTTAGCCATTTGCTTCTCTTTTCGGAGAAGCTCGTTCGCATATTGATCCGCCTGACGGAGCTGTTCGGTTTTCTCATCGACCCAAGTCTCTTGTTTTTGCTCGGCCTGGGCGGAAGGGACACCCAGCGTGTAGAAAAGCGAACAGACAACTGTCGTCGCTATGGATCGAACGATAAAACGCAACATGGCTGAAGAAGATAGCATAAGATCCTTCCGGTGTAAATTGTGGATTCTAATCTCATTACTGGAACCGGACACAAAGCACCGTCCGATCATCGTGCGGAGGCATATCTTTTTGATAAGACGTCATCACCCCGAAAAGCTCCGCGATCAGGTCCTGGGCTTTGGGGGTCTTTTGCGCAAGCTTTTCGACCACATCACGCAATCGTTCTAGGCCGAATTCCTGGCCTTGGGAATTCCTCTGTTCCTTGACCCCATCCGTCACGGCAACGATCAGATCCCCTTTCGCATAATCGATCTTTCCCGTATCGAACGTCATCTCTTCAAAAAGACCTGCAGGAGACCCTTGGGGCTCTCGAATCAAGACCGCTTTCCGCTCTTGCGCGCGGTAAAAGATCATCGGCTCATGCCCGGCACTTGCAAACGAAAATTGACGGGTGGGTATATCGAACACACCGTAAAGGAAGGTTACGAACATGGCCGGGATCCCGCTTGCGCAGAGCTGGCGGTTCAGCGCATGAACCATTTGTCCGGGGTCTTGGAAATTCTTGGCATGGGTCCGGAACTCGCTGATGACTTTCGCCATATAGAGGGCCGCCGGCACACCTTTGCCGGAAACATCTCCAATGCAAAGGCCGAGGCGGTCAGGCCCAAGCCATAGCCAATCATAGAGATCTCCGCCGACCTCTTTGGCAAACCGAATGCCAAAAGCCAGATCGAGCTGGGCATGTTCTGGCGGTTGAGGCGGAAGAAAATTCTCCTGGATATTCGCCGCCATTTTAAGCTCACGGTGGATTAATTCTCCTTGAAAGCGAACTTCGACGTATTTCGACAGTAACGCAACGATATAAGCGATTACAATGATCATCATGGGAATAAAAAAGAGAAGGATCAGGCCTTGAAAGCAAAAAAGAAGGACCGTAAAAATCCCATAGCTGATCGCAAGACCCATGGCCATTAAAAGCGCTCGAAACGGCGTCAAACGGCGTGTGAGCCGCGTAGTCAAAAAAGAAACGAACAGGAGAATCAAAAGATTGATGGCCCAGGGAATCTGCCGCAAGTATTTCCCGGTCAGGATCGTCTGTAAAGCAGAGGCTTGGATCAAGATCCCCGGCTGATTTGGTCCAAAAGGGGTCGAACGGAGGTCCGTTGTCCCGGTCGCTGTTTGCCCGACAATCACAATACTGTCTTCGATCGCCCGTTGTAATTCGGCATCCCCGGCGCCCCCGGCCGCTTCAACCAGTTTCCAGAACGGGATCCGATGGAAGGAATGAATATCCCCCGGATAGTTGATCCACATCATCCCTGAACGGTTGAGAGGCAAGGTCCGAAGCCATGCCTCCCGCTCCTGGGCATTCGGCGTAAAGAGTAACCGGGCAAGGACGGCCGGATGATAATAAACCCCCTTCTCGTAGTCCACCAACGCTGCAAACTTCCGGATCACGCCGTCATGATCCGGGCCCATATTCGCATACCCGATGTCCAGGGCTGCCTGGCGAAAGATCTCAAGGGGGAAAAAAGCCTTGAAAGGTTTTTGAGAATAATAAAAAAAGGAAAGGACGACATTGCCGCTTTCGGCAAGCGCACGGGCGAATTCCCGATCGTTCGCTTCGATCGGGCTTTTTTCGGTGAAAAGGATATCAAAGAAGACTAACTGAGGTCGATAACCGCGGATCACATCCAGCATCAACGCATGGACGTCGCGATTCCAAGGCCATTGTCCAACGACCGCAACACTGGGATCATCAATCTCGACAAGAACAATCTTGGGATGCGCAGGGGCTTTCCCCCGTAGACGGAATCGGAGATCGACGGAATCAAGCTCGTGGAAATCGATCCAGCCCAGGAGGTTCAGCAGAAAAAAAACAACGGCGATCCCGGAGGAAACATAGTAAGGAAGACGCTTGAAGGAAAGGCCTTGTGCGGCCATAGATGCCCGTACCGCCGAATCAATCCCTGCGGATCAGCCGCCAGGGCCGATACTTGAGATCATGCGTCATATCCCGGATGTTGGCAGAGATCTCATGCAGGTTCGCAATGGTCTTGTGGATATCTTCTTCATGAAGCTCCATAATGTCGTTCAAGCTTTCCGTCATCGGGATCAACGAATGGCTCAGGATATCCATACGGTCCGCGAGCACATTCATTTTAGAAACCAGCAAATGCATGGGAACAGGATCTACGCCCGTCACCTGTCCGCCAGGCGGAACAGGCTTGCTCGCCAAAGTCCCCGGAGAAAGCTCGACGAACTTCTCACCCATCAGCCCCAAGGTATCGATATAAGCCTTGCTGTCTTCTTTCAATTCGATATCTTTGCGGATGCTGACCGTTACCCAGACCGGTTTCTCCAGCCCACGGCGGACTTCAATGCTATTCACCTTCCCCACTTCATGCCCTGCAAAATAAACGGGGGCCTTGTTCTCTAAGCCGCCGGCATGGCCGAAAGCGACCTGATAATTCAGGGTCTCTCCAGTCAAAAATTTTCCTACAACAAAAGTCAATCCGAGCAAAAGCGCGATCGAAACAAAGATCAAAACCCCAGATTTTACTTCGGATGAAGAATAGCCGGCCATGGAATCCTCCTCGATTAAGTTTCCAACAGGCCCTTCAGATAGGCCTCGCTGGTCTGTCTTAGCGGGATCGCGCCCTCGGGCTCCCCGTTAATGAATTGCTGAACATAGGAATTCTTGGAATGCTGGATCTCTTCGCTGGTCCCGACCTCGAGGACCTTCCCTTTGTGAAGCATGATGATCTTGTCCGCGATACGAAAGGCGCTCTTCATTTCATGCGTCACGACCACCGATGTGATCTTTAATTTCCGGCTGAGGTCCATGATGAGCTGATCGATCATGCTTGCGGTAATAGGATCGAGCCCTGCTCCGGGTTCATCGTAAAAAACGATCTTGGGGTCCAAAGCGATCGCGCGGGCCAGCGCCACACGTTTTTTCATCCCACCCGAGATCTGATGCGGCATGAAATGCTCGAAACCCGTTAATCCGACAAGCTCGAGCTTCACTTTCACAATGATCTGAATGATCTCATCCGGAAGGTCCGTATGTTCGCGAAGCGGCAATGCCACATTCTCACCTACCGTCATCGAATTGAAAAGGGCCGCCCCCTGAAAGAGCATCCCGAATTTCCGTCGGACCTGGTTCAGCGGTTTCTCCTTCATGCCCACAATGTTCTCACCATCGATCCATATCTCGCCGGAAGTCGGTTGCAATAACGCGATCAAATGCCGTAATAGCGTACTCTTCCCGCCTCCTGATCCTCCCATGATCACCGTGGTTTTTCCCCGCTCAATGTCCAAGGTAATCCCATCAAGGACCGCGCGGCTCCCAAATACCTTGACCAGGTCTTTGACTTGAATGATATTTTCTTCAACGCTCATAAGAATCTCGCTCAGCTGGGTAAGGCATAAAAGAAAACAGCGGTTGCGACACAGTCCATGATGATGATCATAATGATCGAAATCACGACAGCCTGGGTCGTCGATTTCCCGACTCCTTCGGCGCCGCCCGAGACCGACAATCCTTGATGACAACTGATAAGAGCGATTAAGAACGCAAAAATACCGCTTTTCGCAAGGCCCGTATAAATATCTTTCAAGACAAGCGCGTCAAATCCCACTTTGATATAAAGATCCGGATTAATACCCATGCCCAGAACCCCGATCAAAAAACCGCCGATCATCCCGGTCACATCCGCCACAACAGTCAGACAGGGAAGAACCGTCACCAGGGCAAGAACGCGTGGCGCCACCAAATAGCGGATCGGATTCAAGCCCATCACGGTCAACGCATCGACCTCTTCCTGGACTTTCATCGTCCCAAGCTCAGCCGCCATTCTGGCTCCGACCCGGCCCGTGATCACGATCGAAGCGACCAGCGGCCCAAGTTCGCGGGTAACCGAAACGGCTACGAGACTTCCCGTATAAAGCAAAGCGCCAAATTGTTTCAGCTGATAGCCTGCCTGAAGCGCAAGAACCATTCCAACCGCGGTCCCGACCAGGCAGATGATCGGCACGGAATCGACCCCCATGAGCACGATCTGATGGAAAACATGCCTCGGATTGATGACCTTCCGCTGGAAGAAAGAGAGAAAGAAAGAACCGGCCACATCGGCTAGCAATCCGATCATCCGGCTCAATCCTGAGAAAAGGAAACCGAATGTTTCCCCTATTTTTCCGAAAAAGTTATAAAACATAGCCCCTTTGGGATAATTTAACCCGCAATGCCAAGCGCCCGAAGCGCCTCTTCTTCATTCTCGGCTAGTGTAAAAACCTTGTCCAACTTGGCGATCTCGAAAACACTACGCACCGCCGGATGAAGCTCGCTTAGAACAAGTTTGCTACTATTGCGCTTGGCCTTCTGAAGGGCCTCGACAAAAGTGGCCAATCCCGAGCTGTCGATGTAGGGAACCTTCTTGAGATTGACAAGGATCTTTTTAGAAGATGCCTGAAGAACCCCCTGGATCTTTTGGCGGAAATCAGGTGAAGTGTGAAAGTCCAGCTCTCCTTCTAACTCGAAAATATCGACATCGGATTTTTTCTTGATATCTACTTTCATTCAGGACCTCTCGAAGGTAGTTACGGTCGTTTTTTATATTTAACAAGACAAAGCCGATTTCCCCGCCCCTTGCAATCGTCGTATTGTATCTCATCCACCATCTTTTTGATGAGATAAATCCCCAGCCCTCCCGGCTTTTCCTTGGGCAAGACCGGGTCAGGAACCCGCGTAATGTCAAAACAACGCCCAAAATCTTGGATCCAAAGCGTCATCCGGTCCGCGCAGTCCTGGACTGTGATCTCGACACGCCCTTTGGTCCCGGCATAGGCATGCCGGATCACATTGGTAATGGCTTCTTGGACCGCAAGCAGGAATTCTCCGATTGCCTTCTCGTCAAAAGCGGATTCCCTCATCATCCGGCCGAGCTCATCCCGAAAAGATTTCAAGGGTCCGCAATCGGAATCAAATTCGAATTTTTTCTCCAAGGTCGCCATGCATCCCTTGCGGCAAAAAAGAGCCGCTCGCATGGCCTGATTCTACAAAACCCGAAACGAATTGCAACCCTTTATTCCCTTTCCGCCGCAGGGCCTAAGAGGGGCAGGATCTCTTCCCGGAGCCGCTCCAGATCAAAAGGTTTTTGGAGAAATGCGTCCCGGCCCAGTTCGCAGGATTCATCAATGATCTTTTGATCGATATAGCCGGTATTGACGAGCACTTTAACACGCGGGAATCTTTGTTTGCTGAACCTGAGGACCTCGATCCCAGACATGTCCGGAAGTTTCATGTCCAGCAGGACCAGATCCGGGCGTACGTTCTCAATAAGACGGATCCCGTCTTTCCCGGTATCGGCCGTATAGACCTCATAGCCTTCTTCTGTTAGGAAATCACGGACTTCCTCGACAATTCCGGATTCATCATCAACGATCAAAATGCGGTGTTTCATAAGCGCCCTTAGGCGGATTCGGCTTTCGCCGTGGTCTCCGAGAGACTTTCTTCCTGATAAACCGGCAGAGTCAGCGTGAAGGTCGTTCCGACATTTTCCCGGCTGGTCACCTTGATACTTCCGCCATGAAGCTCGATGATATATTTACACATATAAAGTCCGAGCCCCGATCCTTTCCCGGGAGGTTTCGTTGTAAAACCATACGTGAATATTTTTTTCAAGACTTCGTCGGTCATCCCTTTCCCATTGTCGCTGAAATGGATCATGACCACCTTCGGATGGGCCGGATCGATCTCCGCCCGGACCTCGATCCTTGGATTTCTCCGGCCCGACATCGCATGATACGCATTGATGAACAAATTCAGAAAAACCTCCTGAAGCCGCTCGAGATCACCCCGGATCAAAGGAATGTTCGCGGGAATATGGAATTCCACTTCTGTCCCGGCCAAATTGTCCAGATAAGTCTGGAACTGGACCAAAGGCAGTGTTTCTTCAAGGATCAGTTTCAAGGATAATGGTTCAAAACGACCTTTCTCCGATTTCTTCAAAAGCCCCGTCAGCGTATTGACGACGGCCTTGATACGACTGATGTTCTGTTCCATTTTCTGAAATACATCCAGAATCGCGCTCACTTTCAGATCGGGATCCTTTCGATATTTCAGGATCGCCCGGCTCACGTTCATCGAAAGGATCGTCAAAGGATTATTGACCTCATGTCCTACCGATGCCGCCAAACGACCGAGCGTCGCCATTTTCTGTTCGTGGATCAACTGTGCTTGCGTATCCTGGAGCTGCTTGTTGGCCGCTTCCGTATCCTTCAAAGCCTGAGTTAGACGAAGTTTTGCATCCTCGAGGGCCTCATTGATATTCTGCAATTCACCCGCTTTCTGGACCGCCTCGTCATAGAGCCGCGCATTCTCGATCGCAATCGCCGATTCCTGTGCCAACGTGTAAAGCACGTTCAGGTCTTCCTCGGTAAAGGGATTCCCCGACTTCTTAGGCCCCAGCACCAGGATATTGCGCAAATCTTTCCCTAAAAAACTCGGAATACAACACACGGCCTCTAGGGCTTGCATCTGGTCCAGGATCGCTTGGTAGTCATAATACCGGCTAGGCTCCCCTGCTTTCCGCTTTTTAGCGATCTTCTCCTGATATTCGCGGATCCGGTCCACATCAACGGCTTCCTTTTCGCAGGTCAAATACTGGAAGAGCGGACTTTCCGCCGGAATCTGGTAGGCCAAGTACCGTTTCTCATACCCCCGTTGAAATTCGAGCTTGAAGAATTTCTTGTTTTTTTGCCGCGTAAGCAAGGCAGCGTTCTTGACCCGCATCCGCATCGTAATAAAATGCGTGACGAGGCCAAAAAGATGTTTCAGACTTTCGATATTCGAGATGCCGGCCGACGCATCTTTTAATAGTTTCTGATAATCGTATTTCCTCTGGAACAGATACCGGTCCGTCAGGCGGGTCAGACCGTTACGGATCGGATCGAACCCCAGCACGATCAAAAAAATACTGATCGCATAGGTCCAGAAGTCATTGACGCCAAAGAAACGGCTGATGATCGCGCGTACTAAAAAAGCCGCCGCCGAAAACACCGCGAAAACAAACCCGACCAGCCCGGTAAAAACCAGCGTTTTCCGGATAATGATCTCGATATCGAGAAGCCGATGCCGGATGATCGCATAGGCCAACAGCCCCAATGTGACCAGGATAAAAAAGAACCCGAACGGATAGAACTCGACCCCATAATTCACCAGAAAATCCGCGGAAGCCGGAAGAAAAGCAAGATAGGCGGCTAGAACGATCCTCGCTTGCGCTTTGGGCTTACCGACAAGATGGTTCTGGACCAGGTGCCGGACCATGATAAAAAGGATCCGGAGCGCAATGGCAAAAAGAAAAACAAGATATCCGAGATGGAGGATCCCGGTCCGGGGATAGTATCCCCAGAAAAAATACTCCACATGGGTCACAAATCGATCGGTCAGCCAAAGTGCTGCCAAAAATCCGATGCCGGCTCCGTAGGAGAGCTTGACCCAGAAACGGTCCTTTTCGGAATGAGCATAGCCAGCATAAAAATCATAGAGGGTGATCGGAATGAAGATAATTCCCGAATAACCGATACGGGCAAGAAGCCGGGCCGTTTCATAATCCGCTGCGGCAAAGAGGAAAACCCAGGAAAATTGCCACCAAAAGGTCACCAAACAACTCAGGCCAAGGGACTGATTCAATCCTTTTCGGTTTTTACGGGTCCAGACAAAAAGACCCAGCGCAAGAAAAAGGAGTGAACTGACCAACGGAGGTACGGAGTAGATCAGCATAACCTTAGGGTCGGGATCACTTTCTTTTCAGGCTTTTTGCGATCTCAAGGATCGGCCCCGGGATCCGGCACAGAACGCCCGTTGCGCGGTCGGCAAAGGTGACTTTCTGTTCCCCCGTCGCCGCCAGCGCGCCTTCAGAGTCCCGATAGTATTCGAAGAACATGACAAAACTTGTTGGAAGGATATGGTCGGTCGCCATTTCAATGCGGACGACATCGCCGAAATACAAGTGCTGGAGAAATTTCACGGAACAACTGTGCGTAATCATATCGACAGGCTCGGAAAAAAGAGCGCGGTAGTCGCATCGCTCCTTCAGAACCATTTCCCGAACGATCCCCTGCCATTTCACGAAATTCGAAAAATAGACCACCCCGCCCATGGCGTTCGTTTCGTTGAGCAGGATCGTATGTCGATGCACGTATTTTCCGGTCGCAGGCGTCATAGGCCCTGGGTTTTCTCCTCGATCCGTTTCATGACCAGCTTCGCGCAATCCCGGACCGTTTTGGGAAAGGTTTCTGCCGTCATGCTCTCTTTCACGATCTTGATGCCGAATTTTTCCTCATAAAGACAAATCGAATCCATGATATCGACCGAATCGAGACCTAGATCAGCCGTCAGGCTCGAATCCCCTTGGATCTCAGACTCTGCCAGCCGGAAACTGGTCGCAAGGATTTTCTTCACCTCCCGAATGATCTCTTCCTGTTTCATGGAATCCCCCAAGGCCCTCACATTATACTTTGCTAAAGAGCAGAACCGAATTGTTTGATCCAAACCCGAAGGAATTGGACATGGCGTATTGAATTTTCGCCTTGACCGCATCCTTGACGACCAAATTGACCGGACAGGCGGGATCGATCTTTTCCGTATGGATCGTGGGAGGCACAATGCCTTCCACAATGCTGAGAACGGTCAGGATCGCTTCGATCGCCCCCGCCGCACCGATCGTATGGCCCGTCTGGGATTTCGTACTGCTGACCCAAGGTCCAGCACGGGACGAGCCAAAAACCTTGTTAATCGCAATTGCCTCGCACTCATCGTTCATTTTGGTCGCGGTCCCGTGCGCATTAATATAACCGACTTTTTCCTTCTCTGCACCTGCCATCCTCAAGGCAGCTTCCATCGCTTCCGCCGCATCTTTTCCGGAGGGATCGGGTGCCGCCATATGAAAAGCCCCGCAATTACTTCCATAACCCGCTAATTCAGCATAGATCTTTGCTCCCCGTTTTTTTGCATGATCATAATCTTCGAGGACCAGGATACCGGCGGCTTCTCCCAAAACAAAACCATCGCGGGAAATATCGAAAGGGCGTGGGGTTTTGACGCCGTGCACCTTGTCATCAGACAGGACCCGAAGCGCCTGGTACGCGGCATAGGTAAACGGGCTGATCGGGCACTCCGCGCCACCGGTGATCACGACTTCCGAAATGCCTTTTTGCAAATAGTCCGCCGCAACCGCGATCGCATTGCCGCCCGAAGAACAGGCGGTCGAGATCGTAAGATTCGGGCCGCGGAGCTTATGTTCCATCGCGATGTAGGCCGAGACCGCATTAGGAGCGATCCGAGGAACGGAACTGGAAAGAACTTTGCGCGGGTCCCCATGGGCGATCAGTTGAAAGATCTGCTCTTCATGAAAAAGGCTCCCTCCCAAACCCGAGCCGATGATCACCGGGATCGAATTGTTCTCCGGATCAAAACGGGATGCGAGCCCCGAGTCTTCTAAAGCCATTTTAGCGGCGGCGATCCCCATTTGAGCAAAGCGATCGGTCTTCCGAAAAACTTGCGGTAACATGAAATCTGCGGGATCGAAGTTCTTCACTTCCGCGGCGATCTTGATCTCGTAATGGCTGTTGTCAAAAAGGGTCATCGGCCCCGTCCCCGGCGTTCCCCGTACCGCCGCATCCCAAAATGCTTTCCATCCGATCCCAATAGGGGTCACAGCCCCAAGCCCAGTCACCGCAATGCGTTTTTTCATAAATAATCCCGGATCGCGCTTAAAAGCCGCATATTCTCGATGGGTTTATAAAGGACTTCCCCCAGGAATTTCGCATCCAGCTGTTCGCCGAACTCTGCGTATCCCGTAATAAAAATGATCGGCAAGTCCCTTCCTTGGATTGCGTGAAGTTTTTTCTGGATCTCCGCTACAGTTTCAACGCCGTTCTTCCCCGGCATGCGGATATCCGAGATAATAAGGTCGAAGGCTTGTTCCGCAAGCGCTTTCATCGCCTCTTGATAGTTCGAAGCCGAACGGACTGAGTAACCTTCACGCTGTAATAATTTTTCGTAAGAACGGAGAATCAGCGCGTCGTCATCGATAAGCAGGATACGTTGCGTGTTCTCTTTTCCCACGTCGCCTCCATTATCGTTGTAAGGTCAATGGATAGGTCAGATGGAATCGGGTCCCTTTCCCTTGCTCCGAATGGACTTGGACCGAAAATCCATGCTTTTCAAGGATATTGTGGCTGACCGCCAACCCGAGCCCGGTTCCACGCCCTACCGGCTTCGTCGTAAAAAACGGATCGAAAATCTTCCGTTGATGCTCCGGCGAGATCCCACGGCCGTTATCTTCTACGACCATTTCAATCTCGTCGCGACATTTTTGGACTATTATACGGATTTGTCCTTCGTTCCGGCACTCCTTTATTGCATCTCGCGCATTGATAAGGAAATTGGTCAAAACCTGTTCTAATTCGTTCGGATTCCCCGGGATCAAAGGCACCTCTCCCAGTTCCATATCGACCGTAATATTCTCCTGTTCGAATTGATAAGCCAAAAGCGAAACCGCATTTCGGATCACCGTACAAAGATCGACCGGCTGAAAATCCTTTCCCCGGTCGGGCATACGCGCATAGTTCAAAAGCTTCCCGATAATCCCCTTGCAACGCTCTGCGCCCTGTTCAATGATTTCCACGGATTCGAGGTCAACTTTTCCGGGCCCCTGTTTTAAAAGTTGTGCATTCGTCAAAATAGCCGCCAGAGGATTGTTCAGCTCATGAGCGATTCCGCCCGCCAACGTGCCCAAGGACGCCAGTTTCTCAGCCTGAACCAGTTGCGCCTGCATCTTCATCATCGCCTCGGTCCGTTCCAAGACCTTTTTTTCCAATTCCTCATTGAGTTCTTTGAGGTCTCCCGATATTTTTTGCACTTGCTTGTAAAGGCTTGAAACCTTGTCATATTGAAGTGAATTTGAGATCGCGATCGTCACAGGCGACTTCAAGTCGGAGAGGAAGCGGATCTCTGCAGAGACATACCGGCGGAGATTCTCCTTGCGCCCCAAGGCCATAAAACCGATTATTTTCCGGCTTAGGACAAAAGGGACAACGACTTCGGCCGCTAAAGCCCTGAAGAAAAAGCTGACCTCCTCCTCGATCTCCCGCAGATCGGGATTGCTTTGGATCACCCCGTTGACCGCGACTTGGTCATGGGATTCGAGCCATGCAACGAACGGCTGCCCCGCATGAAGTGGCACAGCGGCACGCCGGCCTTTGGAGATTGCCGGAACAAAAAGATCCCCGTCCTCGCTCCGAATGTAGACTGTCACTATACGCGTAAAAAGGTTCCGGCGCACAAGGCGAGCCAAACGGCGCAACGACGCCCCCAGATCTTTCAGATGCACAAGCTCCGCCGCAAAAGCATGGGAGGCCTGCTGAAGATTAGAATGGCGCCGTCGGAAAAGGCGGTTCAACAAAGGATAAAAGAACCGGAAATAATAATAAAAGCCGAGGAAGAGAACCGCGAGGACCACGGTCGCCTTGAGATCATTAAGCGAACGAAGGATCGTCTGGGACACATGCAAAAGTCCTGCAATCGGCACGATCCCTAAAAGCGAGGTCACCAGCCACATGATCGTATTGTGGATAACCGTTTCAATGTCAAAAAGCTTATAACGAATAATCGTATAGGCGATGGCCGAAACTAGGCAAAGCGTTGTGAAAGCCCCGATCGGGAAAAACTCGACGCGATAACAGGGAAGGAAATCCAAGGAGCCGAGGTAGGCGATCACAAAACCGACCGCCACCATCCGAATCTGACGGCGCACCAGAGCATGCTCTCGCGCTTCGCGATATCCGCGTAAGAGATTGATGAAAAAACCCATCATGTAAATCGCAAAAAAGAGCAAATAGCTCGCTCCCCCATAGAGGGTTAAAAGCGAATAAGGCCCCCAGGAATGTTCCATATACCCGGAAACAATCCACGGAGTTCGCCAGATTAAAAGAAAGAAAAGGATGGCTAGTAAAAATCCGAGAAGAATGAAACGTTTTTGCCTTTCGTAATAACCGAGCCACAATACCGAATAGCTGTAGACAGCGGGTGAAATGAAACTAACCCCGAAATAAAGTCCCACGATCGAACGCCGGATCCAAAGATCGCTTCGACTGGAAAGCAGAACAAAAGTAAAGAAAAGCCAGATCGCCGCGCTCGTACAGATCACAAAAAAAGACCCGTTCAGCTGCGAATGATAAGACTGTTTGAGAACGTAGATCCCGAGACTCAGAAAGAAGAGGAACGAAAAAAAGAACGGCAGTGAATAAGGATTGAAATAGAACGCGTTCACCCTTTAGTCCTTGAATGTATGCACAAAATCGTGGATCGTGAAAAGCTTCCTGCCTTTCTTGTGAAAATCTCTCACACGCGCTTTGTCCGGAAAAGACTGATACGGATATTGGATCTCTTTTGGATCTTGTTTCCTGGATTCCACATTCCCCTGCCGGATCATCCCAAAGACCTTCTCGAGGACCTTGGCCCCATGCATCCAGCACCGGACACTCAGGGAAAAAAGGCTGTCATCCCGGCGGATCTTGACCGGCTCTTGGCAGACGATCCGTCCGGTATCGATCTTATTGTCGATCCAATGAATCGTGACCCCCGCATTCTTCACCTCATGATACATCGCCTCAAAAGGACCGTCCAATCCCCTGAAATTGGGGAGCATCGCAGGATGGATGTTATAGGCTCCCAAAGTAGGGATCTTGTATACGGCAGACCGCAGGATCTGGTTATTGTAGGCCGAGATGATCGTATTGGCCCCGATATTCGCAAGGAATTTTTTGACCGCCTCAGAATTGAAATCTCTCGAATAATAAAGTGGGATACCGTATTCTCGTGAGATCTGTTCATAGCTCTTGATCTTGATCCGCTTCCCCATCAATTTCCGGAACATATTCCAAGTATCCACAATGGGAACAGCCCATTTGGCGATCAATAGCATATAGAACGTATAGCGAAAGCCCGTATGCTGGATCATGCCGAGCAACATTTCAAAAAAACCCAGGATTCTTCCTTTGTATTTGATCTCGAAATCCGAGAGCATGATCGCCGCGATCGGGGTCCGGGAGCGGCGAAGCCAGTAATTGACCATCAGAAGCGGATAAAGTCCCGGATAGACCATGTAGACAGGCTTGAGCGCTTCTTGAGCCACAGATTCAGCCCTCCTCGACCAGCTTGAACTTCGCAAATTTTTCAGCCGATCGAAGAGCCTCGTCGAATGCGGACAGAAACCCATCCGCCTCGGCATTCGAAAGGATCAGTGGCGGTGTAAGACGCAAAACATCCTGATTGTTCAAAGTGAACGCCATTAGCATGCGATGATGGCGGAACATATACCGCGCTATCCAAAGCGCGAGCGCTCCCTCGGTCATGGACTTTTTTCCTTTAAGTCGCGCGAGGGTCATCCCGATCATCAGCCCTTTTCCACGAACGTCGCGTAAAAGAGAGTATCGCCCTTTGATCTCCAACAGCTTTAAAAGCAGGTACCGGCCGGTCCGGTCCGCTTCCGAAGGAAGGTCTTTTTTCAAAAGGCTCCGGATCGATGCGATCCCGCAAGCGCAAGCGCGCGCATTGCCGCCAAAAGTCGATGTGTGCAGAAGACTGGTTTCCAATGTTCCATACGCTTTTTTCCAAATTTTGTCGGAAGTTAGAATCGCCCCGATCGGCATCACGCCACCTCCGAGGGCCTTGCTAAGCATAAGGATATCAGGACAGACCCCCTCATGTTCAAAACAGAAGAATTTCCCCGTGCGTCCGAAACCGGTCTGCACCTCATCCGCAATAAGAAGAGCACCGTAGCGCCGGCATAAATCCCTCGCCAAACTTAAATAACCAGGCCGGGGAACGATCACCCCGGCCTCCCCCTGGACCGGTTCAACGATAAAGGCTGCAATCTCCCGCTTGCGCAAAACCTCTTCCAGGGCACCCGGATTGTCATAAGGGATCTCATGGACATCCGGAATAAGCGGCCGGAAATATTTTTTGTACTTTTCCCGCCCGGAAACCGAAAGCGCCCCTAGCGTTTTCCCATGATAAGCCCCCGTGGCATAGACCAAGCCAGCCTTCCCGGTAGCAATCCGTGCCAGCTTGATCGCTGCCTCACAGGCTTCCGCCCCGCTATTGCAAAAGAATGCACGACTCAGCTGCTTTCCTGTCAATTCGGCCAAATATTCCGCAAGTTTCCCGGCCAGCGGATTGAGATAGGTCTGCAGGAGGTTCGGCCGGCCTTCGATGAGCCGCAATGCTTCAAGAACTTCCGGCGGCTCATGCCCGAGGTTCAAAGCGCCAAATCCGCCGATCAAATCGAGGTATTTTGCGCCATCGCAGTCATAGAGATAGCAACCGGCGGCTTTCGAAAACTTTTTTTGATAACCGATGAAACGCGAGATCCAGACCAGCATCGGATTCAGGTGCTGCGAATGCTGTCTGGCTGTGGCCGTAAACTCCGCCGCAAGCGCATCCTTCACATCCCCCAAGGTTTCGAGCAATTCGGCGGCGGTTTTCATCCGTTGATCCTGCCTTGGCTGAGCTGTTTGATCGTTTCGAAATTTTTTTCGGTCAATTGCCTATTCCCGGCATAGAAGGGCGCAACTTGGAATCCGTGTCGGAACGCGATGCGGTTGATCTCTTCCACCCGGGCACGCGTAATATAGCCGCGCCCATAGGAAAAACTTTCATAGCGTTTTTCGAGCCCAAGAAGGATCGACTCCGCAAAGCAGGCATAGATCGTATCCGGAGCCGGAAGCCCGATCTCGAACCCGAAATGGAGATCCTGGGGAATATGGACCAGGCCGCCGGAAAAGATCAAAAGATCCTCTCGTTCGCCATACGCATACGAAATATTTTTGGGATAGGCAAGATCACAAATGATCGTCCCCGGTTTGAAAGCGTCCGCCTCCAGAATGGAGCTTGTGACACTCGCTGCCGCGATCACGATATCCGCTGTTGCAACGGCCTTTCGATTATCCAGCGTCCCGGTCACAAAAGCCTTGCCGTAACTCTGCATCTCTGCCACGGTCGCGTCGACTTTCTGCGGATCTCGCCCGGTAATGATCAAATTCCGCACTTCTTCGGCCAGGATCCGAGCACATCCGCTGCCGATATCCCCTGTTCCGCCGATGATGCATGCGGTCGCAGTGTTCAGATCGACGTCCAGGACTGCGCAAGCTTTTCGGACCCCTTCGATTGCCATACTGACCGTCAAAGTATTCCCGGTCGTAAGCGGAATGTGGACCCTCTTGCGCATTTCCTCACCGAACTGTTCCCCCACGATCGAAGTAAACCCTCCCAAAGCCGCCACGCCGATGCAGTGCTCTTCAGCAACCCGGCAAGCCTCGATGACCTTATCGAAGACCCTGCGTGGGTCTTTGGCGGCCATATCAGGGATGAAAGTACTCACGATGATCAGCCCGCGGGACCGTGCTTGAGATGCGGAGATGAATTCCTTGATGTCGTACATCACATAAGGCGGCATCATCTCATAGACTTTGCGAAGGAAGTCCTCGGAAGGTGGTTCACGCGTCGGGTTCATGACCTGAAGGTGATGAATGAGATTGGAGATGTTATAGGGATGGCCGATCAGGGCGAACCCTTCGACCTTTGAATGTCCGCGCTTCTGGAATGTCCGGTACTGTTCGGAAACCAGCCGGTTCTGAACCGCTTCCAGCATAAAGACAAAATTCTTTTTGATCTTGAGCAGCAATCCCTCAAGCACGTCACCCCCCAGGATCGGCAATCCCACTTCGAGATCCATCGCGACAGTCACTTCCGTCCCATCCGGATGCGGCCTGAAATTCCAACTCCCTTGAAAAGCGCCCAGATCGCCTTGGGAGGATCGGAAGGTAATACAGCGCGCGGAGAAATCCACCGTGCTTTCTTCGACCCATCGTACGGGAATCCCATCAAACTCCACATGCCATTCCGTTTTGAAGCCGTGAGGACTTCTTTCTAGGACATGGACCGATTTAGCACTCGGAAAATAGGAGGGCAGTTCTTCGATAGAAAGCACCTTGCGCATGACGCGCCATGGTTTCGCACGGAGGATGCGCTGGATCTGGATTTTGTGCATTGAGCTTTTTATTTCAGGGACGGAACCGTCGTAATGTCCGCCGAATCGTCTTTTTTTTCTTGGCGATCGAAAAGATCATCCCAGTGATAGGTCAAGGTAAAGATCACGTCCTGGATATAGGAGCTGTATTCTCCGTCAACCGAACCTCCGATTGGTTCCGAGATCGGATTGTCGATATGCCGTCTCAAATTGATAAGGCCTTCATAAGCAATATCGAAATCAAGGTATTTGCAGATCTTGTACCCAAGCCCCAGAGAGAACGCCATGCGATTGCTGTCGGGGATCGCAGGCATAAAGTGATCCTTGGGTACAGGGGTCCAATAAAAAAGAAAACCTGCCATCCCGGTCCACCGTTCACCGAATTTATGATTTCCACCCAAGTGGAACGAAAAACCATTCCGCCAGTCCCTATCGGTTTTGCCGATAGCATTTAATACCGCATCGTCGAAAGCGTTCCCCGTTGGATCTGCATTAATGTAAGAACGATCATAGACCGACCAGCGGGTAAATCCGAAATCCGTTTCGATCGTGGTGCGGTCCGTCGGTTTGAAAGCGTAGCCAACCGTCATATTCATCGGCAAGGTGCTTTTCAAATAGGCCCCTGTGTTGAAATCTCCCAGGAAAGACGAGTTATTCACATCGGCTCGGCCTTTCAGCATCATGTCGGCCTGGCTTCGAAAATAGAAACCAAAACGGTGTTTTTTGTGTGGGATCGCCAGGATCCCCATCTGCCAGCCCCAAGTATTGCCCTTCATCTTGAGATTGACCGTCCCGTCGGGAAGCCCTGCAAGGATCGCTTTATTGGGATAAAGTTGTTCGCCTCCGTAATCAAAAATACGGTAATAGACCGGACCGGCGCCGACCGAAAGCCAATCGGCCACTTTGACGGCCATAACAGGCTTGATGGTGAACATTTTGAGCCAGTTATCATAGCCGGTATATTTGGCAATCTCATGGTTGGACTTATACTGCTTGGTCAGTCCGAAGGGAGAATCCGATCCGATCCCGAATACCACTCGATCCCCCAAAAGTTTCCCCGGATTGAGGGTCATATAACCCAGGGGGATCAAATTGACGGTACCCCGACTGACCGTGCTTGACCCTTGGGTGTCATCAACAAAAGTCCACCCGTTAATCATGGCAAGGCTAGTCTGGGTTTCGAGCCCGCGAAGCTGAGTAATACCCGCCGGGTTATAAGAAATAGCCGCTGGTTCATCCGCTTGGGCCACGACGCTGTTCGCCTGCCCAATCGCCTTAGCACTAAAGGTCGCGTTCTCATAGCCGCCGGAACCTACCGCATAAGCGATCGATGAGATAGAAAAAAACGCAAGAAAGCAGACAAGAAAAGACTTCCGCATTGGGAATTCTCCTTTTTGCTGGCGTTTCAATATTCGGGTCGTATTGGTCTATATTTCGGCTAGAAAAGAGGTTTTCTCAAGCCCTAAGGAAAAAAGCCATTGAGGAACAATAGAGGGCTAGGGAAAGATCGGAAGAGCGGGAGAAAGCAATCCTTAGGATCGGACTTCGTTCTCGCTCTTGCCTTGAGCCAGGGATTGATAATGCCGCATATAGAGTTTTACCTGCTTATTCTTCAGGATCGCTTCTTGCATCTGGTACAAGGCATCATCAATAGCGTCCGTCACGGCTTGTTCGGGCCCAAGCCCGGTCTGAAATTGAGGGTCAACCCGGACATAGCCATTCCCTCGGAAAACCTGCTGCCAGATTGTAGTGCCCTTAGGACTCTTCATTGCAGCGGCAAGAACGGTTTCCGAACGGAAGAAATTCATATTGGCATCGTATTGGTCATGGGCAATGTCGATCAAACGGATATCAAAGTAAGGCGGCATCGACGGATCTTCAGCCTGGATATCCGGTGCCGAGGTCAGAACCTCTACGTCGGAGAAGATCCCGCGAAGGATATCCTGAGCGCGCGCGGCAAAAGTATGCTGACTATGGAACGCTTGCAAGTCCCCGACATCATAACCTGAACGAGTCGCCTGGAAGGTCTGGGGTTCCTCGGAAACGAGCATTTGGACCTTTTGCTGGAATTCAGGCGGGATCTTGGGCTTTTTTCCGAATCCGGAGCAAAGCCCCCCTAAAAAAATAAAGCTCAGGATGAGAAACGCGCGAAAACTTTTCTGAAAAATCAGCATGGGCCTCTGCTCCTTAAGACTGGAAAAGCTCCCGGAGAAAGATCCGGGAGCTTTTCCATTTCTTAAACTTCCTGTAATTATTCGGAAGTTAACGCGATCTGATCGAGATAGATCGTTCCCTTTTTAGGATTGGAATTGATATCGTCGAAAACAAAGACGATCTCATTCAAGCTGCGCCAATCCGTAATGCGACGGAATTTCTCGAAAGGAATGCTGATCTTCTGCCATTCCCCGGTGATCCCTGTCACAATGTAGGGTGACGATTTATTCGTCATATCCTTAAGTTCGATCTTAAGACGCTTGGAATACCCGGCCGCCTCATCACCCTTCACATAGAAGCTGAGGGTGTTATAGGGCGTGGCGTCTTCCCCGTTCAATTTCATCCAAAACCCGTTATAAGCGGGATTCGGAGAATCGACGTCATAGTCCAAACGATAGGAATACCCTGCCGGATCCCCCATCGCATCGTTCGGCTCGAAAGAGCCTTGCGTGGATTGGGTATCATCGTTCGGATCTTTATCCCAAGCACCAAAATCACCACCGATATTATTCGGCTTATCTCCGGTATCAAAATCGGCGATCACAAGTTCTGCCGCCATCGCGTTCAACGAAAAAGCAAACGCAAGGGCCACAAGAACCAATACAAAAACCAACGAACTGCGGTATTGCGATTTCATATTGCTTACTCCTTTCTCTGAATTCTGAGCACTAACTTGAGGGAAATTCCGGATAACCCGGTGTATCTCAAAAATCAGTGCCTTCCTTAGTGCGACCATCCTGAAACCCGCAAGAGTCTTTCGGAAGGTACAACATTAGGACGTGATAAGGGTTTATTTTATTCATTTATAAAGCGCTTTTCCACACTTTTTATCCCCGATATTCCAATGCCAGGATAAGGACCTGCTCCCCCGCCTTCGGCCCCCCCAAGAAAACCACCCCCGGCTTTTTGATCGAAAGGACCGTATCGACATAAGAAAGATTCATCTTCTTGATGACCGCCTGGACCAGCAATCGGTCTTTTTCCGCATTCTGCAGGGTCAAAACCAGTTCATATCCGTCGGGCAAGAGAACCTTTTCCCGCTTCGACTTTTCCAGAGGAACCCAGATCTGGTCCATCTGTTCATAATGGGTATAAGAAAACAGCTGGATCAGCTTATCCTTATACTCATCGTTGTCCAAGTTGAAATCGGTTCCTTGATTGGAAGCAAGAAGGACCGTCACCAACGCCTGATCATGAGGTTCGGCGAATCCCCGCCCCGCCCCCAAAACCAGGCATAAACTCAACAGACCCAAAAAGGATAAAAGGAGTTTCTTCATATTTTCTCTCCATTCGTAAAAACCCAGATTACAGTCATCGTCATATTCCCATAAGCTTTTTGGAACATCATGGTCGGCCCCGCAAACCCGGAAAGTCTTTTGACCTCAACCGGATTCCCGATCCCCGCAAGATCCTGCGGCGATTCACGGGGAGGATTAAAATTCGAAGTCCAGCGCATAAGCGGTTCCAGATCGAAATTTCCGGCATGGTCCAAAGCGAACTGGGACGCAAAAATCAAAGCCAGGCAAATCCCAAAAACAGCGACAGGACGGAAGGCGGGCAGCCATCCGCCCCATAACGGCGGCGCGCCGAACTGCTCGCGGATGAACGTTTTTTTTGCGCGCGCGATCTCCGGATCACGGATCTCCTCCGCAAGATAATTCCGGACTAAACGTCGCAACGCCTGATCTTGTTTTGACGGCTGGTTAAAATTCATCTTTTTTCACTTCCTTTAATACTCTGTCCCCAAAGTCCCGCCCGGGTCAATTGCTCCCCGAGGCGCTTCCGGGCATAAAAAAGCCGGGACATCACCGTTCCCACCTCGATCTTAAGCAATTCCGCGATGTCCTCGTAACTCATATCGTCCCACTCCCTGAGAAAAAGCACGGTTCGATGTTCCTCGGACAATCCCTCCATCGCTTTGCGCACAAGCCTCTGTAGCTCGCCGCGCACCGCATCATCCCGCGGCCCAGGCCGCCGGTCAGGAATGTCAACCGGAACGGTCCCTTCCTCATTCGGATCCTTTTTCACTTCCAGCGGTAACACCGGCTTGCGTCTCCGGTATTCGTCCAGCGCGGCATTCACCGCGATCCGATAAAGCCAGGTCTTCAGTTTGGATTTACCTTCAAAGCGGCAGATCTCCTGGAATGCTTTCAAGAAAACATTTTGGCAAACATCCAGCGCCGCTTCCCGCAAATGCAAAACCCCGAAGGCCACCCCATAGACCATTTCATAGTAGCTGTTGACGAGCTTACCAAAAGCCGCCCGGTCACCGGCCTGGGACTTGGCGATCAATTCCTTTTCATTCTGCGACATGACCCCTACCGGCAACGTGTTATTTAGACGCCTGTAAAACTGCTTTTATTCAATAGAAAAAACCCTGCCCATTTCCCCATTTCAAGTCCCCCAGTCCGTCTTTTTCTCACCGGACGGAGGATCGGCTAATGGGACTACGAACTCCGGCCCCATCAAGGGCTCATATCCCCGCGGAAGAGGGATAGGAAAAGTCGCCAATTCGATCACCCCGGCCGCCGTTCGTAAAGTCCCCCGGTAAACGCCTTTAAAAAGGCCGGCCATTCCCGCAAGGGGCCATCGCTCGGTCTTTTCACGCTCAGCCGGCTGATACAGAACCTCACCGTATCCGGTAAGGATATTGGTCAAACCCCGGCTGGCTTTTGTCCACATATCATCCGCAAAAGCCCTCGGTAGCCGGGGAAAAGAGACCAGAAACAGCAGCGCTAGGAAGAAAATGCTTTTTTTCCGCATAAGTCGGTCACGCTCCCCTTTGAGCAGAACCTGTTCTGGAATATCAAACGAATTCGAGATTAAAAGACAACAATTCGACCTCGGGCTCTTCCATCCAGAATTTCCGGATCTCTTGGGCCTGGATTTCGATCTGTTTTTTATTAACATGCACCATGGCAATCGCCAACATGGCCCGTTGCCATTTTTCGTGAAAACCGACTTCGGCAACCGAAATATTAAAGCGCTGGCGCAACTTGTCTTTTGCGCTTTTGAGGACCCTGCGTTTTTCTTTCAGCGAATGAAAGAACGGCATGTAAAGCTCGGCGGTCACGATCGCCGCGTGGAAAGAATCTTCGGCCATATCCCTATTGGGGAAAGATCTTCGCCAGATCGAGCTTCCCGAAAAGCGCTGCCAGCTCAGGATCTTTCATCATTTCCTGCATTTTAGGATTAAGGGCCACGCGCTGCATGTCTTTGTCTTTCATCGCCTCCTGGAAATCCGCGTCGCGGATTAGGTCCTGGAATTTCGGATGCTTCATCAACTGCCGGAAGTTTTCGTCCTGCAAAAGCCGTTGGATCAACGCAAAATTGCCAAAAAAATCCCCCATGCCTGCAAACATCTTAGGACCTCCCTGAAGTTCCAATCTGACGGACCAGGAACGGAAGCGCATCCTCTGCCGGGATCCGCTCAGCCTGCCCGTGGCGGCGTGATTTGATCTCAATCTTGCCTTCTTTCAGGTTTCTCTCCCCGATCACTACCTGCCACGGGAGCCCGATCATGTCGGCATCGTGAAATTTCACGCCGGCCCGCTCGTCCCGATCATCATAAAGAACCTCGATCCCCGTTTGCCGGCAAGCCTCATAGATCTTTTCCGCGACGTCGCGGGACCTTGAATCCGCTTGGTTTACGGTAATAATTTCGACCGCATAGGGCGCGATCGCCTCCGGCCAGACGATCCCGCGTTCATCATGATGCTCCTCGATCGCCGCCGCCAAGATCCGATTGACCCCGATACCGTAACAACCCATGATGACCGGCTTTTTCTCGCCTCTTTCATCCACATAGACTGTCCCCAGAACTTCAGTATAGCGCGTCCCCAATTTGAAGATATGTCCGATCTCCATGGTCGTGGTCACGCTCAGTTTTCCCGAACCGTCAGGCGCCTCATCCCCTTCTTTGACAAACCGGATATCGCCGGTCACGGTTGGCTTAAAATCCCTTCCCAGCACAATTCCGCGCACATGCTTGTCTTTTTGGTTGGCCCCCGTAACGAAAGTCCCGCCTTTCAAGAGGTCCCAATCCGCGTAGATCGGCAAGGCCAGACCGGCAGGCCCCGCAAAACCGACCGGACACCCCGTCCATCGAAGGATCTCTTCCGCGGTCGCCTGGCGCAGGGTTTTCGCCCCGCAAAGGCGCCGCAATTTATTCTCGTTGATCTCGCTATCGCCCGTCACCAGCGCAGCGATCGGACGGTCGTCGGCAATGAACAAGATCGTCTTGATCATGGAAGAAGGATGGATCTTGAAACGCGAGGACATTTCCTCGATGGTCCGCAGATTCGGCGTATCAAAGACTTCGGGTTTCGAAGCCGCAGAGGCCGGGGCTCCTTCCACCGGTTTTTTCCTTTCTGCGATTTCGAGGCTGGCCAGATAGCCGCCTTCGGACCGCGCCACCCGGTCTTCGCCGTAGGGACAGATCACCATAAATTCCTGGCTCATTTTTCCGCCCATGAGGCCGGGATCGGCCGAGACAACCTGAAAATGCAGACCGCAACGGCGAAAGATCGCATGGTAGGCTTCTGACATCTTCCGGTAATTGACGTCCAGCCCCGCTTCATCCTTATCAAAACTATAGGCATCTTTCATAATGAACTCTTTCGTACGGATCACCCCGAACCGAGGGCGCGCTTCATCGCGAAATTTCGTCTGGATCTGGTAAAGGGTCAACGGAAGATCCCGAAAGGATTTAACATAAGCCCCGACCAATTCGGTGATGACTTCCTCGTGGGTAGGTCCGAGCACGAACTCATGGCCCGCCCGGTTCTTGAACGCGATCTTGTCCTCCCCAAGCGTTTCATAGCGACCCGACCGCTGCCAAAGCTCCGCCGGATGCAAAGCCGGGAGAAGCACTTCCGCCGCTCCCGCCTTCGTCATTTCTTCACGGATGATCTTCTCGACCTTTTCAAGGATCTTAAAACCGAGCGGAAGATAACTGTAAACCCCGGAGGAAAGTTGGCGGATCAAACCAGCGCGCAAAGCCCATTGATGGCTGAGCGCCTCAGCATCTTTCGGCACATCGCGCATCGTCGGAATGAGGGTCTGCGTCCAGCGCATGGACATTCCTTTTATAGAGAAAAGAATCTCGCTATTTTCGAAAAAAAACCGAGATTAACTAGATCATTATAGATGACAAAGACCATGAACGCCATTAGAAGCGCAAATCCGATCTGAGACGCCCGCTCCTGGAACTCCAAACTCACCCGTTTACGGCGGATCCCTTCGATCAAAAGAAAGAACAAATGCCCGCCGTCCAGCGCCGGGATCGGCAGCAAGTTGATCACGGCCAACGAAACGCTGAGAGTGGCCGTAAGTTGAAGGACGTACGTAAGGCCGAGCTGTGCGGCATTGCCCGTCAGAGTCACGATCCCCACCGGCCCAGCAACCGACTTGATGGAGAGTCTTCCGATCAACAGATAGAAGAGCGCCTTATGCGTCATGACCGCAAGATTGACGGACGTTCCCAGCCCCCGGGAAAAGGCCTGGGGAAAGGGGTATTGCTCGAAAACATTCGCCTCCGGATGCGGGATGATCCCGAGACGGCGCACGACCTCTTCCTTGCCGAAAATATCCTTGGCATTCTCGATCTTGGGGTGGATAGACAAAAAGAGGTGCGAAGCCTCCGCGGCCCCGCCTTTGCGAACGACCTCGAGGATCATGGCCTGATGAGAAGAACGCTGGATCGCTGAAGTCAACTCATCCCATCGGGTCACCGGGACCCGATCGACCGAAATAATCTTATCCCCCGCCTGAAGACCGCTCTCAAGCGCAGGATAGCCGTCCACGAATCCTCCAACGGTCGTTCCGGGGACCGGTCGTCCCATCAGAAAAACGACCGTAAAAAGGACGATCGCCAGAGCGTAATTCATCAGGACCCCCGCCAGCACGATCCCAATCCTCGCTCCAAGCGGCGCCGCAAGAAAATCCCCGCCTTTCGGGGTCCCGCCTTCGATCTCCCCGATCGATTCCCCTGCCGGTTTGACGAAACCGCCGAGCGGAAGCAAGGAAACAGCATAACGCGTCTCCTTCCCCTGCCAATGGAAGATCTCGGGACCGAACCCAATGGAGAATTTTTCGACTTTGACGCGCGTCAGACGGCAGGCAATGAAATGCCCGAGTTCATGGATCAGGATCAAAACACCAAGGACGACCACAGTCGGCAGCAGGGAAACTAAAAAGTGCATGTAGCCTCCTTCGGCCCGCAAAGGGCCACCGCCTCTTGCCGCGCCCACGCATCCGCGTCTAGGATCTCGCCGAGCCCTGGGGTCCGGACCTTGCAATGTTTTTTCATAACACGCCGTATCACCTTCGGGATCCCGAGGAACGGTATCTTCTTGCCAAGGAATGCTTGAACCGCGATCTCATTGGCTGCATTCAACACCGCCGGAGCGGTCCCTCCCTCAAGGCCCGCCTCATAGCCAAGAGCCAAGCAGGGAAAACGAGCGAGATCGGGCTTTTCAAAGGTCAATGTCCCCAGCGAGGCAAGATCAAGCCGCGGTAAACTGTCTTCCAGGCGTTCGGGATAACTGAGGGCATATTGGATCGGAAGTCTCATATCCGCAATGCCCATATGGGCCAGCTGGCTTCCGTCCTTAAATTCCACGATCCCATGGATAACCGCCTGCGGATGGACAAGAACACGGATCTTCCGCATTTCCATTCCAAAAAGATTGGATGCTTCGATAACCTCCAGTCCTTTGTTCATGAGAGTAGCAGAATCAACGGATATTTTCGGGCCCATTTTCCAACGCGGATGCCGGATGGCTTCACGCGGGGTCACGGAAGCCAAGGATCTCCGGCGAGCCCGGAATGGCCCTCCGGAAGAAGTCAGGATCAGTTCCCGGACCGCCCCTTTTGCGTGTCCTTCGAGACATTGCCATAAGGCCGAATGCTCACTGTCGATCGGGTAGATCCGGGCTCCTGTCTCAAGACTTTTGCGGAGCAGAAGATCCCCCGCCATAACCAAGGGTTCTTTATTGGCGATCGCAACGGTTTTACGGGCGCGGACCGCTTCAAAAACCGGTTTGAGTCCGATCGCCCCGACCATCGCAAAAACGACCGTGGCAATCTCCGGAAGCGTACTGATCTCGATCAGCCCGGGGAGTCCCGTCACGTAACGGATCCCAAGTCGGCGGAGTTTTGCTTCGATCCCATGGCCCGATCCATGCTCAAAAAGGCAAACCACATCCGGGCGGAAAGATCGGGCTTGTTCAAAGAGAACAGCCGAATTGCGGCAGGCCGCGAGGGCTTTGATGCGGAAACGGTCAGGATGGGCTTTCACTACTCGCAACGTATTCTTCCCGATCGAACCCGTCGAGCCCAAGATCGCGATCTGTTTCACGTCACGCCTTTCATAACGACCGAAAGATAGTAATAGAGGAAAGGAATGGTCAAGATCAGGCTGTCCAGGACATCCAGCAGGCCACCCACGCCCGGCAAGTGCCCGGAGTCTTTCACGCCCGCATCCCTCTTGAAAAGGCTTTCGCCAAGGTCCCCCACTTGGGAAAGGATCCCAAGCAAGATCCCGAGTAGCAG
Source organism: Candidatus Omnitrophota bacterium (assembly GCA_049324575.1). GTDB lineage: Bacteria > Omnitrophota > Omnitrophia > Omnitrophales > Aquincolibacteriaceae > JBMONI01. The sequence goes on from JBMONI010000009.1 coordinate 137,147, forward strand.
CAGGTGCCCAATGAACACATGGGGAAGATAGACCCAGGAAAAGATCGAAAGGACGACGGTAGTCAGGAACCCTCCCCAAGCTCCCTCAACCGATTTATTAGGACTGATATGCTCGATCAGTTTCGTGCGACCGATCTTTTTCCCGACAAAATACGCTCCGGCATCGCCGCTTTTGACGATGAACGCAACATAAAAGACCCAACGCGCCCCATGCTCAAGATTATGGATCTTAATCACATGGGCCAGGAACCAGGCGACGTAGATGATTCCAAAAACGGTGAGCGCCGTACTGGTCAAAGCTTTGGAAAGACGGGAGGGCCGGAAGTTATAAATAAAAAGCGCCAGCACAACAAGGACCAGGATCAGCGATTCAAAACCGGCTGCGATCGAGATCGGAACCGCCGCACCACAAAGCAGCCCCATCTTTTTATTGACCTCGAATCCTTTTTTCTCGACGATCGTAAAGAACTCGTCCAAGCCGACCAGGATAAAAATCAAAGCATACAGGGCAAAGACCCATTTGCTGCCGTGGAAGATCGCGACCGCGCTCACAACGATCAGAATGAACGAGATCATAAGCCGTTTGGTCAGTTGGGTAATCATGGGGTCTCCGGTTTTTTAACCGATTCCACCAACCCGAAGCGGCGCTCACGGCGGCCATAGGCCTCCAAGGCCGCCCAAAAACTTTCTTTGCCGAAATCCGGCCAAAAAATATCGGTCACGTATAACTCCGCGTAAGAAATTTGCCAGAGCAGGAAATTGCTGATCCGCATTTCGCCGCTGGTCCGTATCAACAGATCCGGATCCGGAATACCGGCCGTATAGAGATCGGCGCTCAGGGTCTCCTGCGAGATCTCACCAGGGCGAATTTTGCCCGCAACAGCTTTCTCCGCAAGCCGCCGGCAGGCCCTTACGATCTCCTCGCGGGAAGAATAGCTGAGCGCAAAGATCGCGGTCAACCCCTGATAAACCTGCGTCTCAGCTGTCATCCGTTTCAATTTTTCCCGCAACCCCGGCGAAAAATCCTCAAGATCCCCGATCTGACGGAATGCGATCTTGTGTTTGTGAAAAAAAGAAGCTTTGCGGTCCAGATTGTGTTCGAGAAGCTTCATCAGAAAGTCGACTTCTTGCTTCGGACGATTCCAATTCTCTTTGGAAAAAGCATAGAAGGTCAAATAACGGACCCCGGCCTCGGACGCGGCCTGGATCACCTCTTCCACGCGTTCTGAACCAATCCGGTGTCCTTCAACGCGGGGTAATTTCCGCTGCTGGGCCCAGCGCCCATTTCCATCCATGATGATCGCTACATGAACCGGTATGTTCGCCACTTTCGAAGGGAATTACCTTATAAGTAGATCGTTTGGCTGCGTTCGCTTCCCACTGAGATCATACGGATCGGTGCTTCCATCAGATCTTCGAGACGTCGCAGGTACTTGCGGACTTGGACTGGAAGATCGGCCCATCGCCGGATCTTGGAAATATCTTCCCGCCACCCTGGGACTTGTTCATACACCGGCCGGCATTGTGAAAGCTCATAGACCGAATGAGGATAGCTCTTAAGATGCGCTCCCCGAAAACTGTAAGCCGTGGCGATCTTGATTTTCGGAAGGCCCGAGAGCACATCCAGTTTTGTTACGGCAAGCTCCTTGACCCCATTCATCCGCACCGCATTCCGGGCGATGACCGCGTCGAACCATCCGCACCGGCGCGGACGTCCCGTCGTCGCGCCAAACTCATCCCCTTTTTTCTGGATGTGGTTGCGCAATCGTCCGAAGAACTCCGTGGGAAAGGGCCCTTCGCCGACTCGGGTCGTATAACCCTTGACAACCCCGATGACCGAATCGATCATCGTCGGGCTGATCCCGGATCCGGTGATCGCTCCTCCGACCGAGGAATTCGACGAAGTGACATAGGGATAGGTCCCGTGGTCTACGTCGAGATACATTCCTTGCGCCCCTTCGAAGAGCACTCTTTTCTTTTTCTTCGCCGCTTCATAGAGATATTCGGTCGTATCTTGGATCATCGGGAGAATAAAGCGGCGATACCCTTTATAGTCGTTGAACATTTTTTTGAAAGAAAAACCAGGATGGTTATGGATCTTTTTCAGGATATCGTTCTTCTCCCGGAGAACGGCAGCCAAACGCTCTTTGAAATAATCCATATGCCGGAGATCGCCGACCCGAAGGCCGACGCGCGCCATTTTATCGGCGTAGCAAGGTCCGATCCCTTTTTTCGTGGTCCCGATCGTCTCTTTTTTCGAGAATTGCTCTTCGCGAAGATGGTCAAGAAGCGGATGATAAGGAAAGACCAGATGCGCCTGATCGGAGATGAATAACCGGCCGTGGATTTTTTTACCACGAGCTTCCAGCGTCTTGATTTCCTCCATAAGCGCTTTGGGATCGACCACAACACCGTTCCCGATCACGCAGATCTTGTTCGGATGGAGAATCCCGGAGGGGATCAAATGAAGAACGAATTTGGCTTCTTTATGCCAAACCGTATGGCCAGCATTGTTCCCACCTTGAAAACGGACGATCACATCGCTTTGCTCGGTGAGGAGATCGATGATCTTGCCTTTGCCCTCATCGCCCCACTGAGCGCCGATCAGGATACGATTCATAGTTTCACGACTTTCGCATCAATGATCGGGTCGAACTTTTTGATCTGGGTCAGAACGGCGGCAGGCACATCGCTGTCGGTATTGATCACAGTCATCGCAACCATCTTATTGCCCTTCATCATACGGCCGAGCGACATTTCTGCGATGTTGATATCCTTTTTCCCGAGGATCGTGCCAAGCGTTCCAACGACACCGGGTCTGTCGTGATTTTGGATCCACACAACGGTGCCGATCGGTTCCACATCGATCGAGAACTCGTCGATACGGACGATGCGGGGTTTTTTGTTCTCGAACAATGTCCCCATCACCCGGTGCGTTTTCCCCCCATCCGCGACCTCGAGCTCGATATAATTGGTAAAATCCTCGATCTGCGTGCTGCGGCTCTCATTGACGGCGATCCCCCGCTCTTTGGCAATACTCTGGGCATTCACAAAGTTCACGGATTCTCCGCAGATCGGCGTCAAAAGGCCTTTGAGCATCGCAAGTGTCATCGGTTGTAAGCTGTAATTCGCCACTTCGCCGCCATAGCGGATCGTGACTTTTTTGATCGTCCCGCCAAAAAGCTGCATATAAAGCGATCCGATCTTTTCGGCCAGCGAAGTCCAGGGTTTGATGACTTTGAGGGTTTCGGGATCGAGGTTGGGAAGATTGACCGCGTTCAGGATCGCCCGGTCTTTGAGCGCATCCAGCACCTGGACCGCAATATCGAGCGCGACATTCTCCTGCGCCTCCTGGGTCGCCGCGCCCAGATGCGGGGTTGCGATTACTTGGGGGAGGCCAACTAATTTCGTATTTTGTGTTGGCTCCTCCTCGAAAACATCAAGCGCCGCTCCCGTCACTGTGCCCGCCTCTAAGGCGGCGACGAGATCCGCTTCACTGACGATCCCGCCTCGAGCACAGTTGATGATCCGGACATTCTTTTTACAGAGCTTCAGGTTTTCCCCACCGAGGATATATTTTGTCTCCGGCGTCAAAGGCGTATGGACCGTAATGAAGTCCGCCCGTTTGAGAAGGGATTTCACATCCGTGAATTCGACCGGATGGTCCTTGAAAGAATCCGGTGAAATAAAAGGATCGAAGACCAACACTTGCATACTGAACGCCAGAGCGCGCTTGGCAACTTCGCGGCCAATACGGCCATAGCCGACGATCCCCAGCACTTTTCCGCAAAGTTCCGTCCCCGTAAAGCTCTTGCGGTCCCATTTCCCGGATTTCAGCGACTGGCAAGCCTGAGGGATATTCCGTGCAAGAGCCATCATCATTGAAAAAGTGTGCTCCGCGGTCGAAATCGTATTCCCGCCGGGCGTATTCATAACAATCACCCCGCGCTTTGTCGCGGTTTCAAGGTCCACATTATCGACTCCGACACCCGCGCGGCCAACGACCTTTAAACGCGTCGCTTTCTCAAGAATGTCTTTGGTAAGTTTCGTGCTGCTTCGCACGATGATCGCGTCGTAGTCCGCAACGATCTTTTTTAATTCTTCCGGCTTTAGGCCGACTTTCTCATCGACCTTGACCGCTTTGTCTTTTCTGAGGATCTCCATCCCCCCCTTACCCAGGGCATCCGCAACTAAGATCTTCATGATCTCTCCTTATGATTTCACCGGAGTCATTGCTCCGATCGTTTCCTTGAGGACCTGCAACCCAATCTCGAGGTCTTGACGCGTAATGGCCCCCATATGGCAGATCCGCACTACTTGGCCTTTCATACTTCCCTGGCCGCCCGCCATCCCGACCCCTTTTTCATCGCGCATTACTTT
>JBMONI010000010.1:0-21134 GCA_049324575.1 Candidatus Omnitrophota bacterium
TTGGGGCCGCTTCGCTTTCTTCAAGTCGGGAGTCAGGAGTTCGGCGTTCGGAGTCCTGTCTTGGGTCAGAACATGTCTCCGGTCTCCGAACTCCGGGCTCCGAGCTTCTTTTCCCATCAGCTTGACGATGTTCTTGAAGAACGCTTCGTCGCGCGCTTCGGCGTTTTGGTAGAAAGCGAAATGCGCTTTCAATAAGTCGGGAGTCGGGAGTTCGGCGTTCGGAGTCTTGTCTTGGGTCAAAGCATGTCTCCATGCTCCGAACTCCATACTCCGAACTCTCTTCCAATCCTCCCTCGAAAGTTCAAGCGCCGCAAAACGTTTCGCAAGCGAGAGTTCTTCGCTGGCTTTGTCTAAATTTTTCTCTTCCTCATTCTTGTATAAAGACGCTTTCACCGATCTTGCGTAGGCCTCGAACGCGTCGAAGAAACGCGTTCCCTTGATGTCGCGCATCCGGCGCGCATCGCCGATCAGGCCCGCCAAATGCGAAGACAGGTCGAGCGCGATCTTCTCGCGTTCCGCGACTTCTTGGAGGAACAGGCCGTAGGCATGCGCCGTCACCTGACCTGTCGAGAACTTCTGGGCCTCCGCGTTGAATCGCGCGAGTTTCGCCTGCTTTTCCTTCGACTCGGGAAGCGCTTTCAGAGCCGTGAGGATCCGGGCGGCAAGCTGTTTCACTTCCACCTCTGTTGAAACTCCCTTGTAGGGCAGGTTTAAACCTGCCCTACTGTCGTCCTGCTTATTTAAACCTGCCCTACTGTCGTCCTGTTTATTTAAACCTGCCCTGCGAGAATTCTGGTTATCCCAACCTGCCCTGCGGTCTTTTTCAGAAGTTTCTTCCGCCCGCTCGCCTTCCTTCAGGATCACTTCCAGCTCGCTCCCCTTCGCCGGCCGCTTCACCGCGGCAAGGGTTTTCAGCGTCTCGAGCAAATTCGCATGGTCGCCGTGGAAGGCTTCGAGCGCCTGGTCGATGGCATAAAGCTTTTCGTTATAAATACTTTTCTTCTCGGCCTCTTGCCTCTGGGCTTCTTGCTTTAGGATGGCTCCGATCTCCGGCCCGGCTTTCATCGCTTCCTGATAAAGCCGAAGACCTTCTTCGTAGAGTTTCCAGTCCTCGACGCCGGCGAAATCCATGCCCTCTTCGAGGAAAATCGCGGCCGAGGCGACGCCGGTGAGCTCGCCCTTTTCATGCAGGGCGCGAAGCACTTCCTTCAGGCGTTCCTTGTCCGGGAAACTGCGGAAGATCCCGGGATCGAGTTCGGAGGCCGCGCCTTCGACCGCCACCGTGCGAACGCCGTATTGCTTGCGGAAATAGCCGAGAAGACGGTGGATCGAGAGCTGCGCGTCGGGGATCGCGTGCGCGTCCTGGAGGAGGATCGCGGTCCTGCCGCTCGTCCCCTTGAAGGTTTCGACGAGGGTTCCGTCGCGCGGATCGATCCTGAGATCTCCGGGCACACCCCGGGCTTCGGAGCCGGCGGAGGCCATTTCGAGCGCGGGCGCCGATGTTTGGGCACGGGTCGTCGACGGGAAAGAAAGAATGTCCATCACGAGGAATAAAGACGCGGTGATGAGCGCGGTGACTTTAACGCGACTTCTTTTTAACTGATTGCAATCCATGATTTTCTCCTCCAGGGGAATCCCCAAGATTTTTATAAACTTAAGAGAAAGGTGCCCGAAAATCCGGCTTTCGTCGAAGGAAAAACGTCGGGAGGAAGAAAGACCCGCCCGGAAGGAAACCTCCCTAAAATGAACCTGCTATCACCCCGGGGGTGATATGTAAGGTTGTTTTATGTGCCATTTTGACACATCCAAAAGCACCCAATATCACCCCCGGGGTGATATTGGGTTCCTTAGGCGGACTGGCGAACTTCGGCTCGGCTCGCGTATTCGGCGAGGAGGCGATCCAGCGATCTCCGGTCAAGGCGAAAGACGCCCTGCTTGTAGGAGATCAGGTCCTGGTAATCGGCGATCCGGTCTCTCAGAAGGAAGACTTCCGTAAAAAGGCCCATCATCAGGGCCTGGAGTTTTTCCGGGGCCCCGAGATCCGCCGGCGCGCCGACATGGCGGGCGATATAATCGGCTGTCACGATCTCGATGAAATATTCGGTCTCTTTCATGAAAGGGTCCGCCTCGATCCCGGCCGGATCGATCCCGACCGCGATCAGCGCCTCGTTGCGAAAATCCTCCCCCGCCTCATCCTGCACGACCCCGAGCGCCTTGTTATCGACGCCCAGCGAGCCGAGCCGGATCGATTCCGGGTCCCGGACCGATTCGACGGGGATCCCAAGCTGAGCGATCTTCTCCCGGCTGAGCCCGCGCGCCATCGCGCTCGTGAGGATCAGTTTCGAGATCCCGAGCGCAGGCGCCGCTTCTTCCAGAGCGTCCCAAAACGGCCGCGAGACCGGCACGCTGAAAGCCACCGCATAACTCCCCTCCCCGCGGGCCGCGCGCTGTTTGAGATAAGGCGCGAACATCCGGAGCGCAAGCTCCAAATTCTGACTTGAACGGTACAACCCGGCAGTCTCATCGGTCCCTCGGGACATCTCTTCGAGAGGCCTGTCGCGGTCCAGCGCCCATTGTGTCCACGCGGATTTCAATTTTTCCACCGCGATCCGGCGCACCGCCTCCACGAGCTCGGCCGCAGCGACTCCCGAACGCACGATCAAAACGATCCTTTCCGCGACCGCCTCGGGACTTCCCTGATCCTCCAGAAAATAACTCACCACCTGGACCGCGGCCCGTTCCGTCCCGGTTTTGACGGCTTCCGGCAAAGGAACCATCGCCGGAGGCACCGGCTCGGCACCGCCGTTCTCGCCCCGAGCTTTTTTCGCCTGATATTCCGCAAAAGATTCAAACCGATGTTTTTCCGGAACAAGGGGAACCACGGGGCGTTGCGACGGTTTTCGCATTACAACCGGGGGATCGGCGACCATCGGCTCCGCCACGGCGGGAATATTCACCGGCGGAGGCGCGACCACGCGCTCCCCTTCCGGCAGAGGCCCGGCTTTCGGGACCGCGATCCTGACCCGCGCCGCTTTTGTCCTCTTATCCTCAAAAAGACCTTTGACCGCGCGGAGGGCTTCCCGCCATTTCCTCCGGATCGAACGCCAGCTCCAGGGATTTTCCGAGACCGGAAGGCCCGCGGTTTTTCCGGTCGCTTGCACCATCCGGTCCATCCGATGCGCCTTGATCACCGTCTCATCGATCACGCCCCAGACCACGCTGATCAGCCCGACGAGGACCGGGATCCCGATCATCCAGGCGGCCAGCACCCACTTCGCGGCAAAAATATTGAGCAGCCCGTAACCGGCCATCAGGACGAATCCGATCGTCGCGTATTTGCGGATCTCGGAGCGCCTTGCGCGAAGCTCGGCAATGCGCTGCAGCAATTCTTCGACCGGCATCATCTCCGGAACGGGAGAGGACACCCAAGTCCCGTCCGCGCGACGCAGAGAAAGCGTCTTCCCGGGTTCGGCCGAAAGCGTTCCGGATCCGGCAAGCAGCTCCAGCGCCATTTCCCGCAGGACCTGATCGACCTCCCAGGGAAGTTTTTTCACGGCGATCGCCGGCCCGAGGACCGTGAGCTGATCGGGAATGTATTTCGCCGCCATCTTGAGAGCCGCGACACGCCTCAGGCCAAGCGCATAGATCGATTGCGCCATTTCCAGATCCGAGGTCTTATTGATCGCCGCGAGTTCCTCGCGCGTCAGCCCATGGAATTCAAGCATCGGAATACGAAGATCGTACGCTTGAAACTCTCCCAAGACCCTCAAGTCCGACAAACGGCTACGTCGCAGTCGTTCCTCAACGGAGATCGGGTTTGGCTTTCCCGAACGGACTTCCGCGCGCTCAGCCCCCGTATCCTCCTGTCCCTGGATCCCCGGTTTTTTCGCGGATGATGTATCCGCATTCCACAAAAGCAGGGCATTGTTGTCGAGCCCGAAAAGCCCCACAGGGGTGATCAGATAGTTCCGCACATAATCGCCCATCCACCGATAGAATTTCTGCCAGTCGATAGCGGTGTTCGTCAGCACGACCTTTCTCTCGAGCGGCTCCCAATGGATCTGGGGCAAATGGACCGTCCATTCATCTCTCCAGAGCTTGAGAAGCTCCGGTTTGACCCGCAGGTTCTCTCCCGCAAGCATCTCCCGCAAGGCGCGATCCCGCATAGGCTTTCGCCTTTCGACCTCGAGCTCAAACTGCCGCATGGCCTCATCTGGATTGCGCACCTCGGCCCGTGTGCCCTTGGTACGGGCCAAGGCCCGTTGTGTAGCTACACGCGCTTCCGCGCGGCGGATAAAAGCGCTGAAATCCCGGGCCCGAACAGCCTCTCTGAACCGCTCTGAATCCAAGAAACCGTCAAAGTCAAATTTGTCGATCGCAAAACCTTGCTCTTCCCACAGGGATAGATCTTCTGCGATCGCTGAACTTATTAAAACTGCGGGAATCCCTTGCTGCCAAAGATTCGCTGCAAGAAGGGACCCGTTTCGCTGGACAAATCTCGCATCTGGATCAGGGGGATATTGATCGTCCGTAATGACCATTTTCAGCGTCCCGACCTCTTGCGCTATTTGGAGGGCAGTTCTTGCGGAAGACAAGGAGCCGGTCACCACGATCTGATAACCTTCGAGTCGGCGGGATAATTGCCGAGCATTGTTTTCAGCCTCAACCGGTCTGTCCTCAACAAGTATCAGTATGGGTTTTCCTATGGGTTGAAATCGACCGTCCTCAGTAAAAACAATTTCAGCAGGGTTCGTCTCCCGCACATCAGGCCCATTCCGGACCTCGGCCCTTCGACTCCCCGGTATGAATGGTTTGAGTGAACCGAGAATACGACCCAAGCCGCTTGGCGGGACATCGGCCGGCACGATCACGACCATGCGCCCCCGGACCCCGCTGTTCTCGAGGGGATCCCCTTTTTCGTAGGAAGCGATCTTGAGGTGATATTCGGTCACGCCTTTTCTTCCGTCGCGCTCCCGCAGATACTTGGCCACCAGCCGCAAGAGCGTCGGCAGATCGGCGGGCTGATACTGCTCCACAACGTCTTCCATCAGGAACCAGGGAATGCGATAGGGGCTTGAGCCCAACAGTGGCCATAATTTCCGGAGCCATTCTCTTTCCCGAAGCGCCTTGCGGATCTCCGCGCTGAGCGCCTCCCGCTCCGCTTCGGGTTCCTGCCCATTTTCAACACGTTTCTCTTCTTTATAGACTTCCCGGTAAAACCTGGCGTCTTTGATCCACGGCCGAAACATCAGCCATCGTCTGAAAAGCATCGCCGCATAGTTCTTTCCGACCATTTTCTTTTCTTCCAACGGCAGGCCGATCGCATCGACATTGCCCTTTGCGAAGATCCTGCGAAGCATTCCCGGAAGTGCCTCAAGCGTCGTACGTCCCATCTGACTTTCGACCGTAAATTGATCGAGATCCCTTTGAAGCCCCGGCAGACGCGCTTCCGCGCGGCCTTTCCCGCGGACCTTTTGCAAACCCCGGAGGTTTCGAGAGGGTGCTGGAGGCTCGTCGGGATAAAGGACCGCGTTCATGCGGTCAAGCAGGCGCTGAAAAACCCAAAATCCCGCGCCGACAAGCGCCGCTGTCCCGAGCAAAACCCCGCCCACGGTCATAAGTTCGCCCGTATGCCCGGAGCCGACCGCAAGGGCCACGCCGAGGACCGGCATATTCCCGAAGAATTGATAGAGAAATCCATCCGCCGGTGAGCGCGCTTCGCTCCGGTTCAGGACCCTGAACCAGTGCCGCCAGCCCAGCTCCCGAGCCTCTTCCCATGACAACCGGGAATAAAATTTTTCACGATACCAATCCGGCCGGTCCGTTCTTTCCAAACGGGCCTCCACGATCGAATGATGAAGGAATACCCTCTGCCAGCGCAGGATCAACCGGTAGGTAGGGGCAAGTTCATAAGTGATCCTGCGCGGCCGAACCTCCTGCCCCATAAGACGGACTTGCCGCGCCTCTGCGCGCTGCCCTCGCCGCATTCTCTTTTGCGCGGGCTCCCGGACCACTTGAATAGCGTCCGCACCGCGTTCGCTTTCGAGAACGACTTTATCCCCGATCTCGAGCGGAAGAGAAAGCCCAACCCAGCGGGTCGTGATATCCCGGAATGTCCAGGCGCGCTCATTGCGAGCACTCAATTGCATCCTCTGGTCCGCTTCGGCATAATGGGATTCGCTCACAAAATACAAACCGTCCCCCGTCACGGCATTCGAACGCCGGATACCATAGTCAAAATCGACCCAAACCACCGGATGGCGCCTGGATTTCGCGCGCACCATGACGCGAAGCAGCCCCGCGATCGTCCGCGCCGCCCCACGGACGGTCTTGACCTCGACGCTCTTCGCGCGCAGCTCTGACCGCTTACCGGATTTTTGAGCCGCTTCGCCACGCTCACGGCGGGTAAAGCGCCATTGCTGAAGCCCTTCGATTACGGCGCCAATCCCTCCCAAAACGAGCCCGGCCCCGCCGAAGGCAAGGAAAGCGGCGTAGGCCTGACTTCGGATATCCTTCACGAAAAGATCTCCCGGGTCCGCAGGCGGATTGACCGAAAACAACAAACTCATGAAACTCAAAACCCCGGAGCCAAGAGCCAGCCAGAAAAAGGCCTTTCCCCAATCCCCTATATGCCATTCCCCTTTCCAGCGGACCGCGGGGATCGAGAGATCCAAGACCGTCCCGTAGTGCGGGTTCTTCCGTTCCTTCCAAAGCACCTCGAATTTCCTGAGCGCGGGACCCCACTGCCATGCCAGGAAATGCCCTCCGCGATAATTCCGGAGAATGTTCCGCACCGTATCGATCTGATGCGGCAAGGCTTTCGGCGCTGTCTTCTCGATCTCGCGGAGATAGCGGACCAGATCCTGAGGTTCGGCGCGTTGCGCGAACTTAACGAGTTCTCCGTAAGGTTTGACGGCCTCTCCGGGAACCGGAGGCCGGACAATGTCCGCGGTTTTTTGGGGGACCTTGAAATAAAGCTCCCTGGCCTCCCCCATGGGGAATTGAAGCGTATCCCAGGAATCTTTTTTCCGGTTCTTCTGCCAGACCACTCCCAAGACAAGCCGCGGCGGGTCAAAACCCAGACCGATCTTTGATCTTTTTCCCCGATCGTCGTATTCGTCGCCTTTCGTTTCAACAAAACGGTTATGCAGTCCTTGATCGTGCACGATCAAGGCCAGCGCGCCCCGCTCCCACCCGAATCCGGCCAAAAGGCCCGCCCCCGGCCACTCGAAACCCGTTTCGCCGTCCGAACCCTCGAAACGGAACGACGCTTTATCCTTTTCGAAGGCATACTCCGCTGAGAATTTTTCATCCCGTATCAGGATCTCGTGCTGGACCGTGACCTCCGACCCGCGGACCGTGATCGTGTAAGTGTCGAAATCCGTTCGATGGATGACCAGGATCGTCGAATCGTCCCTGGGACGGATATCCGTATCGAGGCCGGCGGCCTGGGCGTAATCCCGGAGCGCCAGCACAGCGCGCCGGAGCGCTTCCGGCACTTCAGCGTCAAAAAGCCCCTCTTCCTCGCGCAGTTCCGCGCGGCGGGAAGTGTAATACGTGTAATTATCAAACCAATTTTTGAGCGCCCAGGTCGGCAAACGCAAAAGGACCTTGTCGAACATCGGATCGGCTCTCACCAGGTCCATGAAAGCGATCTGATTGCGGACGAATTCCTCATCCGGAATATCCCCCCGGCCCCATTCTTTGTAAAGCTCATGGGCGCGGTGCCAATTCCCCTCCGGTCCTTCCGGCGCAAGATAAAGGAAAGCCCCGGCCTTATCGAGGAACTGCATGATCTCGGCCCGTTCACGCAAAGATTCCGCCCGGTTTCCACGAAAAGCTTCGCCCCGCCCCGCAAATTCAGCCTGATGCGCTTCGGTCCAGGGATAATCCGTGCGATAGATCAGGTACTCGACGGCCCGGCGCGAAATATCCAGCGCAAGAAGGATCTCGCGGAGATCCCTGCTTTCGCTGATCAATTCGAGCGTCCGGCTGACTTTCGGAGCCGTATACGGCGGACGGACATCCAGATCATGAAGGGCCGTCGCCACGCGGGATTCCACCAAGGCCTCTTCGGGATAACCCAGGGCTTTCAGCGCAAGATAATTGAGATAGGTCAACTCAAGGCCGTGTTCGAACGAATGAAAACCTTGGCGGACCCTTCCGCTTTTTCCCTTAAACCGGTCGAGAAAATCGACGAAATCCGCAAGCGACGGGAACCGGGCCCCCAAAAAAGGGACGATCTTTTTATGCGGCAAGCGCTCGCCTTCTCTTTTGAGAAGGGCCCGGGAAGACCTTTTCCAGGCCCGGTAGAAAGGATAGTAGATCAGGAGAGGGAAAAAGGGACCTCCCGCGATCAATAGGAAAGTCACAGCTACGAGAATGTCGTTCGAATAAGCCCATACAGCCGGGTTCACAATGAGGAGCCCGAAGATCAGGCTGAACAATCCCGCGGTCGGCAGAATGATCAGAAAGCGGCTGATGACGAAACGGCCAAAAATGCGGACCTTCATCGGATCCCCCCATGGCGACGCATGCCAATCCACGAACATTTGCCGGAACAAACCGGGCTCGCTGCGTCCGGCAGTTCCCTTTTCATCCCGGCCAGAACTGCGAAGTTCCGAACGCGGCGGCTGGGAAAGATCGTAAACCTCGAGGCGCTTGGCTTCGCTCACCATCCAGTCGAGAAGCGCGGGATAATCGCGGACCTCGACCTTGGAAAGCTGCGCTGTATCGCCGGCCGTTATCGACAAGAACCGTGAGCCGGTCCTTTCATAGAGCACCGCAAGAAAGACCTTATGAAGCGATCGCACGAACGGCGTCATGGCGATCCCTTGTTTGAAAAAACCTTTCAGCGCATAAGCGAGGATCGCGCGGTCGTCAGGCTTTCCGTCCTTCGAGCGGCTGAGAAAATTTTGATAAGACCCCCACCACAGCCTTGCCTGAGCCTCTTTATTTTTGACCGCGGCGATCGCCTCCCGGATCTCCCCAAAGATGGCCTGCTTGCCTTTCCGGCGCATGACATCCCAAAAAGCCCCGTCCCCCGCCCGGTAAGCGAGCCGCTCCGATTCGAGGGCCGTGATATAACAGCGAAGCGTGAGCGCAAGCAGGGTATCATCCTGCCCAGGTTCTTCTCCCTGCGACTTATCGCCCCTTTCCACCGTCCCTTTGACATACATCAGGAAAGCCAGCATCGCCGCGTCTTTGTCCTTTTGGACCGCTACGCTATCGACATGGTTGCCTTCATGGACCATCAGCTCAAAGAGCATGAACGGCGGCGCCGTCATCACGATCTCCTCCGAAACCTCCACGACATCTCTGTGCACAAGGGCGAAAGGCGCCTCCGCCGCGATATCATAAGACCCGTAAATGATCTTCCCGCGCTCCTCGAATCTTCGGATGAAGACCTCGGCCAAACGCTTCGCCTCGGGATCAAAACCGTATTCGTCCGCTACCTTGCGCATCCGCTCCGACAAGCGGCGGATATTCACGGGAAGTTCGGCCGGCCGCTCTTTGGAAGGAACGGAGGCTCCCTGAGGCCCCCGAGGTTTTTTCGTGGAACGGTAGATCGCGGCAGAAGCAAGCCCAAGCCCGGCCACGGCCAACAGACCGAGTGCCCACCGCCTCGGAAATCCCGTTTTCTCGGCCGGCTCTGCGGCCGCAAACTGAAAACGCGCGAGCAATTCCTGCTCCTCGATCCCTTTGAGCTCCGGGATCACTTTCAGATCTTCGACGGAGACCCGTCCAGCGCTTGTCCTGATCTTTTCTAAAATCCTTTGAGCCACGCGGATGCGATCCTTCCGTTTTACAAACCCGGGCAATCCCTGAAGCGCGTCGGCAACCGCAAGCAGCTTGGTGCTTCGTTCGAGAAGGAGCCTCGCTTCCGAACGCCGCTTCAGCCTCGAAAGATCGGCGGGGACCGGCTGGAAAGCGCCGGCCGGAAGGTCGAGTTCCAGCTTAGGACCGCCCTTGCCAAATTCCACCGCACGCAGTCCTGGCGAATCCCGTATGAACCTCGGCTTTTCTCCCCCCGGATTGGGAACCCACGGCAGGATATAGAAGTCCCTGGGCGAGAACAGAACCTCGTTCTCCTTTGTTTTTTCGAAACGGACCACGAAATACCATGGAGCCCTTCCGGCATCGACACGGTAAAGGACATAAAGCCGGTCGTCATGGACCCCGTACTTGAGGAATTGCGGCGCATGCCGGCTGGGAATGAACCGATCCTGGACCGTCACCTGAGCCTCCTTCGGCAAACGAACCTGTGAAGCAATGATCTTTTTTCCGAGTTCGAGATATTGCGGCGAATCGGTCTCAAAGGAACTGAAAAGTTCGGCCAGATCGAGCGTGTCGCCATTGCGGGCGGAATAATAAATATTCCCCCTGCTGTCCGTATCGAAAGGATCCCGCACTTCCCGCGAAGGCGCTTGGACAATGCGATAAGCGGTCGGCCGGGGCCGCGCGCCGTCCGGATGGAAATAGCGAATGATCAAATAGTGATCGCGGTCTTTATAGCGGGGATTTTTGATCGCAAAAAGAGCGTATTCGGTCGAAGTCCCGCTTCGGGCCGCCTGGGTCCTCGGCGGTACCGCGACCCGGCGAAGCGATCCTTTCGGAAGCCCCATCATCTTCTCTTCCCCCATTTTCCCGAAATCCGTCCACCCACCCGAAACTCCCAAATGCAGGAGCAAGCCGAACACGCCCACCAGCGCCGCCCCCAATCCGATCCCGATCAGCGCCGCGAATCCGAGCCCGCGCACTTCCGGCTCGACGATCCCCCGCTTCGGGAAGGTCACCCCTTCGATCGATTCTTTCTTCCTTCCCCATTCGCCGCTCCGCACCTCGGCGCGCGTCAATCCCCTTGCCGCTTCGATCATTTCCATCACCTGCCGGATCTCGTCAGGATCGTCCGTATGAAAGATCCGGTTGCCGAGGTCGCCGACCGGTTTTTTTGAGGGATCCGCGTTCTCGCTGTAATAAGACAGCATGACATGGAGACTCTCATTTTGTTGCATCGGCGCCGAACTTCCGGCCACGGGTTCTGCGATCTGCAAAGCCCCCGCGATCCCTTTTTCCTTCAGAAATTGATTGATATGTTCCAAAATCCCTTCGAGCAGATCGCTGCGGGAACTCTTCAAAGAAGCCGAAGCGGCTCCGCGTTCCAGGATCTTGATACGAACGCTATGCCACCCGTAAGCTGCGGGATCTTTGGCTCTGACGACCCCTTCCGCAAATTCTCCCGGCTTTCCGTCCACCCATTGCATCCCAGGGACCGCATCGCGCAACCATGACAAAATATCCCCGAAATCCTGCGTTCCGCTTTCCAAACGCGGGCCCAGATACTCGTCGCTCGCGGCCCGGATCGAGTCCTCGGGAGAACCCGAAGAAACCGAAGCGGCCTTGGCGGGAAGATGATTCTCAATCAAAAGACCGGCCAGGATCCCCGCGATCCCGGTGTAGAATTCTTCTGGATAGAATCGGCGTTCGATCTTCTGCTCGCGTTCCGCAGGCGTCAGGGGCGCGGCATAGGTCACGCTGATCCGCATGGCCTGGCGAAGCCGGTCCGGCACCGAGGCGATCCCCATCGTCTGAAGCGCTTCCGCCATTTCCGAGGAAGCCATCGCCTCTTCGACGCTTTGTTCAAGATCGTGTTTCCGGCCGGCCGCAAGAATGACCGCGCCGATCTTTTGCGCGGACTCAATGAAAAACCGTTCCCACTGGAGCTGCGTTTCGGATTTTTCCTTAGTCTCCGGATCGCCCGGATCGGGAAAGAGACTTTTCAAACTGTGCTGGTACTGTAACGGAAGCTCCATGCGCTGAGGTTCACGGACCGGTGCCGCCGGCATCGGATGGGATCCCCGACTCTGTTTGTCAAGCCAACGCTTCGTCCACCACCCCGCCGCAATAAGAACGCCGAGCAGGAGCACAGGCCCGAGAGTCCCGGCCCAAGATGCCACCGGCCATATCTGGGTCAGGAAATCGAGAACCATGGTCCGAACTTCGGCACGGGCCGCAGCGGCGGCCTGCTGGGGAATGCTCGCCATGAATTTTCCGAGGATCTCCGGGGAGATCCCCTGGGTGATGGACGGCGCCGAAGGGTCCTTCTTGTCGTTCCCTCCTCCTATCACCGAATCGTCGGCAGCAACCACAACTTTTATTTTGGGCGGAGGATAATCCGCGGCATATTCCTGCACGACTTTGCGGTACGCCTGGAATTCCTGCCAGTCGATCTCCTGAAATTCGTAATATCTCTCTCCCTGATAGCCGTCCATCACCCGTCGGTAGACTTCCCACCCGTTCTGCTCTTCTTCCTGCTGACTCGCCGTTGTCCAATCGCCCATGATCCTGCCGCGCGCCCGGCGTGTGACATCATATGAGATCCGGGTATGGCGCATGCGGTTGCGGATACCGATCCAGAAATCCATCGCTGAGTTCAAACCGATCGGGTAGGCGGTCTGCAGCTCCTGGTAAGCCGCCACCATCAGATAACCCATCAACTGGTTCGTAACGAGAAAAAGAGCGGCTCCGGAAAGCTTTCCACGGGCTATTTTTTTTCGGATAAACTGGACCAAGAACGCTTCGTCTGTTTTTTTGTTAGGGTTCGGGTCCTTGAAAAAATATCTCATCAGGCCGACTTTCGCGAATTCATCGATGTCTTTGAGAAGAAGCTTAAAAACCTCCTCGAGACTCGCCGCATTTTCTTTGCGGAGTAACTGATATTCCCCGAGGATCTCCATGAAACGGATCGCGCTGAAACGGCGGCGTTGCCCGGACAGCTTGACCAGTTCCGCCTGGATCCGCTGGACCGCCGGCTGAACGAGATCCATATGCACATAATGACTTGCGGACGGCTCTCCTCCTTGGCCGAATCCCGTTTTCATCTGACCGGCTTTGACCCGCTGAGCCAAGGCATACAAACTGGGAACGGCTTCCGGATCGACCATGAATTGATTGCTCGTCCTCATGTTTTCCGTTGCGAGATCGATCCCGGGTTCCCGGGCATGATATCGGAGATCATCATAAATATCGCTGATCTGCACGCCCCCCTCTGCGGCTTTTAAGAATTTTCTGGCCCGTAAACGGGCGACCCCTTCCTTCATTTTTTTAACTTCCTCGCTGTCTTCTCCGGCCAATTCCACTTTAGGCGCGGCCCTCGCCGGCATAGGGGGAAGCTCCACCGCCTCAGGGCTTTGCCCCTCGCTTTCGGACGGCGGAAGAATGAGGTCGGGCGGATAGGCGGCCGAATCCGGAAAACGGGACGGGAGCGCGGCCGAAGCCTGTGTCGGCTCCTCGCCGGTCAATGTCCGCTCGATGAGCTTGCGGCTACGCATATGCCGCAGAACCGCCTGCAATCCCGTCCAGTGTTCCTCCCGGAACCGGTAATCGGGACTGAGGATATCTTCGAAATCGACCGGTTGTTCGGCCCCGAGAACAAGCTTGCTGCCCCGTTGAAAGAAGTTCTCTTCCGCTTCATCGATATAAGCGGTAAAGAGAAACCAGCCGAGCACCGCATTCTTGAGCCGCGTTGCCAACATGTCCCGCAAAGGATCTTTTTTCCTTTCGGCCACTTCCACTTCCCTGACCATTTCCTGCATTTCGTTGTAGATCTGTCCCTGAGTCCCCCGGATCTCGCGGATGAGCGGCTGACTGGTCTCCAAAAGATCGAAGGCTCCGGTCTTGAACAACGCTAAAACGCATTCGTTGAGGCTCGCTTCCGAAAGACGCTCCAATAAATGGAAACGCGCCAAGGCCGCGAGCGCCTCATAGGGAGCGATCTTCCTTTTCTTTTCTTTAGCCCGGTCGCGCAAAAGCTTGATTTCTTTAAGAGCGTTCTGGATTGCCGCCGAGTCCACAGGCGGTTTCATCTGGCGTGTGGTCTTGACTTTGGCGGTCGCTCGGCCCGTGGCGGTCCGGGTCGAACGGAGTCCGCGGGTTGCCCGTCCGTCCGCCGCCCGGCTTTCCGCAGGCGCTCTCAAGGCTGTCCCCGAGATCTCGGGGGCCGCCACCGCGATCACTTTGGGGTTCTGCTTTTCTTTAGCCTCAGGCGCTTGACCGCTCGCAAAGAGCTTTCGGAAGATCACCCCCTGGATCACGGCCCGGTCCAGATCGTTCGTCTCCCGGAAGACCTTGATCATCTCTTCCAGACCCCGGATCAATGCGTGTCTCTCGGCATTCTGCTCCGGATCGAGCCTTTCCTCTGAAACACTGGTAGCGGCGGTACGCAAAAGCCGGAGATACTTCAGGAAATAATCCCGGGTCTCTTCTTGCCCCATTTGGTATCTTTCGAACAAGGCGCGTCGGCTGATCAGCCTTACGCGAAGATCTTCCGGCATCCCTTCGGTCCCGGCCGCCGGGACCGGCACGATCCCATTCTCTTCTTTCAAATGCCGTGTCCGCTCCTCGACATAGGTCAAAAATGAACGGGGATCGTTCTCATCCCCCAAATGCCGCAACTCCCGCAAGGTTTCGTCCAGAAGACCGAGCTCATTGTTCAGACTGACAAAGGCCGCCCGGTAGGATTCGAGTTCCCGGGGAAGACCGCCCAGGGACGCCAATTCGTAGGCCGTTTCCGCAAGATCCTCCGTCGCCGGAAAATACCCATAGTGTTCGATGATATTCCACTGGGCATCGAGACGGCGGCCGAGATAGCTTCGGAGATACTCCAGGCGTTCCTCCGTCAGCCCGATATAGGCCGTGATAAAATTCAGCGCCTCGGCAGGATAGGCCAGCCGGGAGCGGTCAAGGACCTCCCGGGTCGCGAAGATCCGGTCCCCGAAATTCTCTCTCAAAAGGTCCTTATAAATAAAATTCCATTGTCGGCCCATAAAAACATAATCGAGGACCGCGATCTGGGCCGGAAGATCGAGGAGGTCGAATGCCGCCCGGTATTCCTGGATCCTCGAGACCCAGGGCTCGACCGCGGTCAATTGGTCCGCGATCGCCTATCCCCTGTGTTCGGCCTCTTCGCCGGTCAGCCCCTGGTTCAGTTTGCGGATCTCTTCATTCGCAATGACGACCCGCCGGTAGTCCGCCTCGCGGAAGCTGTAATCGAAGAACTGGAAACTGTTGACGTTGACTTTGCGCTTGATCTCCGGATCGAGCTTGGAATGCGGATCACGGATCATCATCAGGGTCGCCGGAGTCGTATTCTTAATCGGTCCTTCCTCGTACATATCGCGGAGTATGAATCCGAGGATCTTGTTGGCGACCGCTTTCCAGTCCCCCAGTTCCTTCGACCGTTTAACGGTGACGGATGAAAGATATCCCTTCCAGGAAACAATGCGGTCCTGCAATTCGGCAGGCGCATTGAAAAGGTCCCGGAAAAGGCGGCCCCGGAATTCTTCGGCCCCTTCGACAAGCAGACCGTAATGATCGAGGATCTTCAGGAATCCTCCGGGACTCAGGCCGAATTCCGGCTCGAATCCGCGGATCGTTTGTTCGAGCGCCTGGTAAGCGAGCTTGCGATTTTGCTCCATGACTTTTTCGTTCATAACGGGCTTCGCACGTTTTTTGGCCAAGGTCTTCCATTGCCCCAGCCGTTTTTGTCTTACAAGGTAGCCGGTCAGCAGGAACAAAGCGATCCCGCCGGAGATCCCCGCGATCCAGAGTCCCGGCAACCACCCCATAAAGTTGAATCCATAGGCCGCCGCAGCCGCGATCGCCGTAAAAACCCCTGTTCCGACAAGCCGGCGTATCTCCGCGCGCGGTTCCGGTTTCACAGGACCGGCGTCGGCGCGTGGGATCATCCGGATGAATAAAGACCGCTCTTTGAGGGCCGTCACTTCAAGACCAAGCCCATAGTGCCGGACATGGTCCCCTTTCTGCACACGGGTCTCTACGGTCGGACGCCCAGGATAAAAGATGCGCAGGAATATCTGGCCCGGGTGGTTCTCTTTGGAAACAGCAAGAAAACCGGTATCCGATCCTTCGGGATACACAATCCAGCTGAGATGGGCCGGGACTTCGGTTTCGGCAATGATCGGAACTTCCAGGCGCGTTTCGGCTCGAGGAGTCGTAAGTCCGGGGCTCGGAGTTCGGCGTTCGGAGACAATGCCTCCACTTCGAATTTCAAGATCGGAACGGTCCATTCTCAATTCCGAGCGCCCGACTTTTAACTGTCCTCCCGGCACCAGAACATTGGCCGTATGGCCGTCGAGGATCGTCGAAGGCTGGAGAAGCGCCCGGATATGCTCCTGCGTGATCCGGTGTTCGGCCTCGAGTTTCTTCAGGCCGTCGAGGAAACGGTCCATACGAGAAAGCCTCGCCGCTGTCTCCGCGGACAAACGGCCCGTGGCGCGGATCTCATCGATGAATCGCGTGTAATGCGCCGCCTCGGCAAGGCGATTTTGATCCGCGAGATCCAGCAAGATCTGGTCGCGCCAGGCTTTTAACAGTCGGGAGTTGGGAGTCAGGAGTAGGGAGTCCTGTTTTGGGCCCCAAATACGGCTCCGAACTCCGGGCTCCGAACTCCGAACTTGAAGCAATTGATCACGAACATACCTCACGAACGCTTTGTAAACCGAGATCTTTCCCTGTTCGGCTTCGTAATAGTCTTTCCAGGAAAGACGCCCTTCCATGTGTTCGCGGTAAGTCGAATGTTCGGGAACCGTCCCGATCTTCGGCATGACGAGGGCATAGGAGATCCCCGCCTCTCTCAGGCGCTCGATCACCCCTTCCGAGTGGAAACCGCCGGCGATGAAGAGAACGGCTTGGGGCCGCTTCGCTTTCTTCAAGTCGGGAGTCAGGAGTTCGGCGTTCGGAGTCCTGTCTTGGGTCAGAACATGTCTCCGGTCTCCGAACTCCGGGCTCCGAGCTTCTTTTCCCATCAGCTTGACGATGTTCTTGAAGAACGCTTCGTCGCGCGCTTCGGCGTTTTGGTAGAAAGCGAAATGCGCTTTCAATAAGTCGGGAGTCGGGAGTTCGGCGTTCGGAGTCTTGTCTTGGGTCAAAGCATGTCTCCATGCTCCGAACTCCATACTCCGAACTCTCTTCCAATCCTCCCTCGAAAGTTCAAGCGCCGCAAAACGTTTCGCAAGCGAGAGTTCTTCGCTGGCTTTGTCTAAATTTTTCTCTTCCTCATTCTTGTATAAAGACGCTTTCACCGATCTTGCGTAGGCCTCGAACGCGTCGAAGAAACGCGTTCCCTTGATGTCGCGCATCCGGCGCGCATCGCCGATCAGGCCCGCCAAATGCGAAGACAGGTCGAGCGCGATCTTCTCGCGTTCCGCGACTTCTTGGAGGAACAGGCCGTAGGCATGCGCCGTCACCTGACCTGTCGAGAACTTCTGGGCCTCCGCGTTGAATCGCGCGAGTTTCGCCTGCTTTTCCTTCGACTCGGGAAGCGCTTTCAGAGCCGTGAGGATCCGGGCGGCAAGCTGTTTCACTTCCACCTCTGTTGAAACTCCCTTGTAGGGCAGGTTTAAACCTGCCCTACTGTCGTCCTGCTTATTTAAACCTGCCCTACTGTCGTCCTGTTTATTTAAACCTGCCCTGCGAGAATTCTGGTTATCCCAACCTGCCCTGCGGTCTTTTTCAGAAGTTTCTTCCGCCCGCTCGCCTTCCTTCAGGATCACTTCCAGCTCGCTCCCCTTCGCCGGCCGCTTCACCGCGGCAAGGGTTTTCAGCGTCTCGAGCAAATTCGCATGGTCGCCGTGGAAGGCTTCGAGCGCCTGGTCGATGGCATAAAGCTTTTCGTTATAAATACTTTTCTTCTCGGCCTCTTGCCTCTGGGCTTCTTGCTTTAGGATGGCTCCGATCTCCGGCCCGGCTTTCATCGCTTCCTGATAAAGCCGAAGACCTTCTTCGTAGAGTTTCCAGTCCTCGACGCCGGCGAAATCCATGCCCTCTTCGAGGAAAATCGCGGCCGAGGCGACGCCGGTGAGCTCGCCCTTTTCATGCAGGGCGCGAAGCACTTCCTTCAGGCGTTCCTTGTCCGGGAAACTGCGGAAGATCCCGGGATCGAGTTCGGAGGCCGCGCCTTCGACCGCCACCGTGCGAACGCCGTATTGCTTGCGGAAATAGCCGAGAAGGCGGTGGATCGAAAGCTGCGCGTCGGGGATCGCGTGCGCGTCCTGAAGAAGAAAAACAAAACCGGGATTCTGCCCTTGGTTTCTCTCGACCAGAACGCCGAGTTCCGGCGGTAGCCGGACCGCGGACGCGGTCACCGGAACTTCCGTTCTTTTCTCATGGATCTCAAGCCGGGGACCTGAAAAGGCTGCCGTCCCTTGGGAAGGGAATGCCAGAACATCGGTCACCAGAAAGACGAGGACGGTCAACAGCGCAGAAATCCTTACGCCGACGTAGAGACGCTTGTCGCGTCGCATGGATGAGATCCTCCCGCGATCTTAGTCCGTGAGATTTAAAACTTGCCGAAAAGATGCCTGAAAGACCGCCAAGAATCCAAAGAAAAGCGGCGGAAGGAAAAAAAGAAGGCCTGAGAGGAATGATTAGAAGCGATTAATCCGGGAAAGGGCGCCGCCCGGCTCGTCGACGCCGAAAAGCCTCGGGAGCAATGCGGCTCAGATCCCTTTGAGGCAATGGTTTAGCGCTTTCACGTAACGCTTGGAAAGCGGGATCTTCAGATTCTCCGGATGGCTGAAATGGATCTCGTAATTCCCGTGGAAAGCCGGCGATACTTTTTTGATCTTGTCCACGTTCGCGATATATTCCCGGTGGACCAGGACGAATTTCTCGGGATCCAGGAATTCGGTCAGATCCTTGAAGGTCGATCGGACCAGCATTTCCTCATCCTGTACGCGCACGAGCGTTTCGGAATATTTGATCGAGAAATAAAAAATATCCGCGGGGTCCACGATGATGCGGTCCCGTGACTTGCGGCGGAAGGCGACGATCTTCTTGAGGCTTTTTTTGTCGACCAGTTCCTGGATAAGCCCGAGCAGCGATTCCCTGGACTCCTCTTTCTTCGCCAGCCTTTTTTCGATCCGCTCCAGCGTCTTCGCGATGCGGCCTTCTTCAAAAGGCTTGAGGATATAATCCACGGCGTTCTTTTCGAACGCTTCGATCGCGTACTGGTTATACGCCGTCACGAACACGATCAGCGGAGCCTCCGGACGGGCGGAAAGTTCCGCCGCGACCTCCAAGCCTGTTTTCCCCGGCATCTCGATATCGAGAAAAAGGACTTCCGGTCTCTCGCGCGTCACTTTTTCAAGCGCCTCGGTCCCGCCCGAAGCCTGGCCGATCACCTCGAACCCGGGGTGCTTCAGGATCTCCTTTTCAAGACGCTTGCATGCCATCGGCTCATCGTCAGCGATCAGAACACGAATCATGGGTCTCACCCTGTTTCCTTTCTTGGGATCGTTACGGTCACACACGTCCCTCGGTCTTTTCCGCCCTCGAATTGGAGGCCGTAAGCACGGCCATAAATACGGACCAGCCTTTCATGGATGTTCTTCAGTCCGATCCCCGACTCCGCGGGCCCTTCGCCAGCCAGGATCTTCTGAAAATAGCCCTCGCTCATCCCGACGCCGTCATCGCGAACGCGCATGACGATCTCTTTGGCGTCCGCCGTGACCGAGACTTCCACGGTCCCACCGGCCTCTTTTTTCCCGACGCCGTGCTTGACCGCATTCTCGACCAAGGGCTGCAGGACCAGGATCGGGATCTTCCGGTCCCAATCGTCCTCGGGGACCGAAAGATGAAAATGGAACTTCAGGCGGTCCTGAAACCTCGCCTTTTCCAGATCACAATAATTATCGACATAGGCCATCTCTTCTTTGAGCGTCACCCGATCCTCTTCGCGCTTCATCGCCCGGCGGAGAAAATGCGCAAGGCGCACGATCAAGTGCTCCGTTTTCGCAGCTTTTTCATCCGCCGCGAAGCTTGCGATGACGTTCAGCGAATTGAAGATAAAATGCGGGTTCATCTGCGCCTGAAAATGAAGGAGTTGGGCCTTCAGGAGATCGCTCTCAAGCCTCGCCTTTGTGACCCGCTGGACCACAAGAGAGACGATCTTCAGGAAAAACCAGAGCGTCAGCCCGTCCATGACGATATGGGCCGCGAAAAAGGCCGGGACGATCGCCGGCGGGACCATGCGCCAGAAAAAAACATAGGCCATCAGCCCGTGCAATAGTCCGATCAACGCACCGGTCAGGATGGCGACACGGTCGCGCCCAAGCTGGCGGCTGAGCCAAAGCCCCATCAGCGCCCCCGCCGTTCCGCCGACCGTATAGATCCAGATGTAATGATAGAACTGGGATTCAAAAAGCCAGCGGAAAAGCCCCGTCACGAGTCCCGCCAGGATCCCGCTGAAGAATCCTCCGAAGATCCCCGCCAGGACCGAGAGCAAAAAGGCAATATCGAGGACCGCGAGATCAAGCTTTCCGAAACGCATGAAATCGAGGACCAGAATACCGATCGCCACCGCCGAAAAAAGCATCCCGGTATAAAGCGTGCCGATCATCGTGAACCGCCGGGCCTCGATCATGCGGCCGTAATAACGGGAAGACGAGAACGCATACGCGAAGATCAGAAGGTAAAGGAATTTCTGGATGAGATCGATCAGGAATTCGAGCCAGACTGAGCGAAGCTCGGCGCGGGAAGCCGATCGGCCGGCCGCCCTGCCCCCGGTCCTGTGCATGTCGGCGGTCAACGTCAGGAGCGCCGTTTCAGCCTCGGCATATCTCTGAGCGCGGACCAGAGAGGCGGCATCCCGAAGACGGGCGACCGCATCGGCCTTCGCGGCATTTTCCGCTTCGAGACCGTTCACGAGGATCTTGGCTTCCTCGTATTTTGCAAGGACCCGGGCCGGCTCTTTCGGCGCTTCGTCGTCCGCCGCCCGGGACACCGCCGTAAAAGTCCCCAGAAAAAGAACGAGAAGGAGCACGGCTTTCAGAAAATGCTTGGATAAAAAACAGGCTCTCATCAATCCTCAGATACGGGTTGGTTATCGCCATTCACCGTCGAGGAGGTCCCGACCATGGCAGGCGCCTTTTGGATCCCTTTGACCTTCACGGTCTTGCTTTCTTCCTTATATCGGTCCGACGGAAGCTCGGCTTGAGGAAACGCTTCTTCCGGGACCGCCTTTCTCCGGGGTGCCATGGCCATTTGCTCCGCAAGCCAGTTCTCGAAAAGGGCGTTCAGATCCAAGGCCCCGCCGCCCACCTGCGCCAGGTACA
>JBMONI010000011.1:0-2589 GCA_049324575.1 Candidatus Omnitrophota bacterium
CGGCATGATAGGCGCGCGTCGGCCGTCCGGTCTTGGCCAACGCCTCCGCCATTTTCTCCGTCCCCGCGCGGCTCTGGACATAGACGATGCCCGCCCCCGGCGTTTCCGCGATCAGATCGGCGATCTTCCCGGGAATCTCGGCCTCAGAAAGCCGGGTATGTGGGATCCCTTTTCCTCTGAGGAACCTTTCGATCTCATCCTCACCAAAAGACGGCCCAAGGTAGGCCCCGCGCATCGCATCATGGCGTCCATCCGTTTGCCGCGGATTGCCGAGATATTGATACCAGGCATACAACGCTGCCCCAAGCGCGCTTCCGGCGTCGCCCGCCGCCGGCTGGATCCAAATCTCGTCGAAGCCGCATTCGCGAAGAATGCGTCCATTGCCGACACAGTTCAAAGCCACTCCCCCTGAAAGGCAAAGATTCCGCTGGCCTGTCACTTTTTTCACATGCCTCGCCATGCGCACCATGACTTCCTCGGTCACTTCCTGGATGGAACAGGCAAGGTCCATGTCCCGCTGTCCAAGGCGCGTTTCGGGTTTCCGAGCCGGCCCTCCGAAAAGCCTCTCAAAACGCCGGTTGACCATCCGAAGCCCGGTGCAATAGTCGAAATATTTCATGTTGAGTTTGAACGATCCGTCCTCTTTCAGGTCCATGAGTTCGTTCAAAATAAGATCTTTATAGACGGGCCGGCCATAAGGCGCCAGTCCCATCACTTTGTATTCGCCGGAATTGACCTTGAACCCCGTGTAATAAGTAAAAGCGGAATAGAGAAGTCCGAGCGAATGAGGGAATTTCATTTCGGCGAGGATCGCGAGATGGTTCCCCTTCCCGACCCCGTAACTGGTCGTTGTCCACTCTCCCACCCCGTCCATAGTCAAGATCGCGGCCTCCTGGAACGGAGACGGAAAGAAAGCCGCCGCCGCGTGAGATTCATGGTGTTCTGGAAAAAGGACCTTCCCCGGATAGCCCAGCTTGGTCTGGATCAGGTCCTTGATCCAAAGTTTTTCTTTAATCCAAACCGGCACGGCCTGAAGGTAGGAGCGTATGCCACGAGGCGCAAAGGCAAGATAGGTTTCGAGGATCCGTTCGAATTTAACGAAAGGCTTGTCATAGAAAGCAACATAATCCAGGTCTTTGACCTGAAGCCCGGCATCGGCAAGGCACCAGCGGATCGCGTTCTCCGGATAGGAGAAATCATGTTTCTTGCGAGTAAAACGCTCTTCCTGCGCCGCCGCGAGGATCTTGCCTCCGCGGATCAGGGCAGCAGCCGAATCATGATAAAAACACGAGATCCCGAGAATATTCAAGCTAGGTTCCCTTCGGAAAAATGCTGGCCCGGGAGTGCACGCTGAGAGCCCCCGCAGTACCCAAGACGAACCAGAACATCAGGATCGACTGCGGATTATGGAAGACCGTATCCACGGCCCCGAAGATCATGAAATTCAAAATCGAAACTGCAAACCCCCATAAAAGACCCCGATCGGCCGGATCTGCCGCCTGAGCCGTTTTTAAAATATGGACCAACAAAACCCCCAAAAACGCCAGAAAAAAAACGACCGACGGAATACCGGTTTCCGCCGCCATCTGAAGATAACCGTTATGGGCATAATAATCGCGGACCCGCCAGTTCTGGGTCTTGTCGTACTTTTGATGCGCTTTGGCATACGTATTGATCCCGGTGCCCGTCCATGGCTTTGCACGAATGACCTGGATCGCTCGATCCCAAAGGTAATAACGTTCTACGACCGATTGCTCTTTGGCTTCGATATTCCGGTGAATGATCATATTGGGCGGCGCAAAAATAACAAAGAGGAGTCCGAAAATGCCAAACGCAATCAGCCATTTCCACCGACGGATCCCGGCAAGAAAGATCAAGACACCGAGCCCCAAGGACGCAAACGCTCCGCGCGAACGGGTCCAATACAAAACCATCCCTCCCAACAGGACAAGCCCCCAATATCCCCAGCGGACCTTTTTCGAAAAAAACTCAGCGGATCGTCCCCATACAGCCGAGAAGGCCATAGGGATCGTCATCAGTAAATAGGCCGCCAACAAACCATACGAATAGAAAGATCCGACAACGCGGCGCCCCGCATCCGCCTCTTGTGCTTTAAAAAAACGGATGAAATCCCATCCCCAGACATATTGCCACACGGCATCGGCAAGGATCACCGCAAAAGCCACCGCAAAAATCTTGTAGAACCGGCGAAAACGCTTCGGCTCCTGGAGGAGGTCAAAGGTCATCGCGCAAACCAAAACTTGTTCGAGGACCTTAAAGATCCCGCGCACACTGACGGCTCTGAATTCCGACCAGAAAACTGAAAGGACGGACAGGATCGTATAGCCGGTCAATAGAAAAAGAAGAAAAGCCGGCGGGCGGTCCGTTTGTTCCTGCGACCGGCGCGCAAACCTTAAAACCCAAGCGGTCAAGGCCACACCGAAGGCAATTTCCATCAACGCTTTTGAAAAAGGAAGAGCGACCCAAAAAGACATGAGAGCATAAAAACAGACGGGGGTGAAAATTCTCGAAATTTTTTGGATCATAGGGATCTCTGCCCGCTCGGCCATGCAACCCTTATCCTTAGTG
>JBMONI010000012.1:0-55000 GCA_049324575.1 Candidatus Omnitrophota bacterium
GTGAACCACGTAGGGTTCACTGCAGCCATGTACCCATCGTGGTACAGGGCGCAATGTCAACCCTACGATAACTATGAGCTGTTAACAAAAAGCAATCAATCCAATTGCTTGCCCCGCTTTCACGGGGAGTTTCCGCCTGATTCATCATCTTATAGGAATCAGGACGGATTCGTCCTCCGCTTAAATACAGCGGAGGCGAAACGGGCGCAGTGAACCACGTAGGGTTCACTGCAGCCATGTACCCATCGTGGTATAGGGCGCAATGAACCACGTAGGGTTCACTGCAGCCGTGTACCCATCGTGGTACAGGGCGCATGAATCGCAATGTGCTACAAATCAATGACTTATGAATACTACCACTTCGCGCACTTCTGGCCCAAATGCCCTTTGTAACCGATTTGTGACCAAAGTTTTTGGCGTGAAGGAGTGCATTATACGAGTTTTAAGTAATTTGTAAAAGAGTTAGAACCCTATCAACCTTAAGAACGATTTTCTCCGGAGAAATCTTTGCGCTTACCGGACGGCGTCCGGTATTCGTTTTTTCTAAATAACGGAGCGAGAAGGCCTGCGAGAAAAACGGCCGTGCCCACGAGCACAGCAAGCCTCGACAGTTCCCGAAGCAGGCCGCCGATCCCGAGCCCAGCGAACATCCGATTGGCGACAACACCCAGGATGACGACGATCAGGCCAACGGCCCAAAGCTCTATTTTGGAGGCCGCTTTGACTGCGGCAGGAGGCGCAACTTTGCCTGCGGGAACAGGTTCTGCACGCTCCGGCTGAGCACAAGACGGCGCCTTCGGCTTCCGGAACAGCCGCCCCAGGAGAAGCGCAAGCGCGACGCCTGAAAAAATGATCGGCACCGACGGGATTTCGACCCACCCCCATTTGAAGGCGCCATTCAAGAAATAAAGCAGAAAATGCACCAAGAACACCACAAGCGCAATTCCCAGGACCCTTCGCATCCCGACCGCAATGCCGATAACCGCGAGCAACTTGACCGTTCCCCCGCCGAAAAGCCCGTAACCGGTCTGCCGGTAATAAATTCCGGCCACGAACAGGGTGATAAAAAAAAGGAGCACTCCCCCGACCGGATAATGCCACCAGGACCTGGCGCCTGCAACGATCCCGGCCAGCAGGAAGTACAGGCCGGCGTAAAACAACGCGACGTTGGGAATGTTCCCCGTCCGAAACTCCACCCAGCCGATCACGGCCAGAAATAAGAGAAGCGGCAAAAGGACGCCTATTTCTTCGGTCCGTTCATTTTTCTTCAGCATTCAAAAACCTCCTTCTTTTGTAGTAGAAAGGTACCTGGTACCTTTCTTCTTTCTTTGCTTTCTTGCTTGCTGGTACCTTTCTTTTTCTTGTCAGGATTTTCGCCGGAAGCTCCAGACGAGCCAGGCCGCGGGCAGGACAAGAAAAAGGAGCACCCTCGGATGCAGGACGGCGAGCACGCGGTCCGCAAGCGACGGTTCTTTGAAGATCCAGAAAGTCCAGGCGAAATGCGCCATCCAGCAGCCGAACCCGAAGGCCCCGAGCGCAAGCGCCCGCCCGAGGTTCTTCGCGACCGCGCGCCCCTGCCACATTCCCGCGACCGCTAAAGCGAGCAGGATCGCATAAAGCGACGCTCCCAGGATCCACGGCACGTCTTTTTCCGGGATCACCTGCCAAAGTATCCAGCCGCACGCCCAAAATCCTGCGAGGCCTCCGGCCAAAGCCAATTTTCGTCCGTCGGTCATGGTTCTCCTCCTTTTCTCAACAAGCGGTTAACGAAGATCTCTTGCACCCTTTTCAAACCTCCGGGGTTGGATGAGAAGCAAGGTGCCTTTCGGATTTATCGCTCAAAGCGCAAAATGAAGCAGGGAAAGGGCGAAGATGACCCACATCACCGGGTGGATCTCGCGCCATTTCCATCGGATCAGTTTGAAGACCACGAAGCTGATGAACCCGAACGCAAGGCCCGTGCTGATGCTGTAACTCAGGGCGATCATGGTGATGATGATGAAAGCGGGAAAACCTTCCTCCAGGTCCTTGAAGTGGACGTTCTTCATCTCCTTCATCATGTAGAACCCGACCAGGACGAGGGCCGGCGCCGTCGCGTAAGCGGGAACAATGGCGATCACCGGGATGAAGAAAAGGCCCAGCAGGAAAAGCCCGGCCGTGACCAGGGACGCGAACCCGGTGCGCCCTCCCTGCTCGATGCCCGCCGCCGATTCCACATAGGTGGTCGTGGTCGACGTTCCGAGCACCGCGCCAAGCATGGTCGCGATCGCGTCGAGGCCCAGCAGGCGGTCAAGCCCGCGGATATGGCCCCCGGGCTCGGTGAGCTTGGCCTGGTGACAGCAGGCCACGAGCGAGCCGATACTGTCGAACATGTCCATGAACATCAGCGTGAAGACCGCGGCCAGGAAACCCCATTGGCACGCGCCGAAGATATCGAGTTTGAAGCTGAGCGCGCGAAAATCGAAACCGGCCGAGACCCACGCGCGGGGCGCCTCGACATAGCCGCTGAAAATCGCAAGCGCGGTCGACGTGAGGATCCCGAAGATCATCGCGCCCCTCACGCCGCGCATTTCGAGGACGACCATCACCAGGAATCCGGCCAGGCCGATCGCAACGGTCGGCGTCACAGGCGCAGCCGCGATCAGGGTGGATTCATTGCGGACAATGACCCCGAGGTTCACGAGGCCGATGAAGGTGATGAAAAGGCCGATCCCGACCGCCATGGCCGAGATGAGCGTGCGCGGGATGGCTTCGACGAGTTTGCGCCGCGCCCCCAGGACCGTGAGCGCGAAGAAGAAGAGTCCGGACAGGAAAACGATGCCGAGCGCCGTTTCCCACGGGATCCCCTCGCCCACGACCAGCGTGTAGGCGAAGAAGGCGTTCAGGCCCATGCCCGGGGCCATCGCGATCGGGGCCTTGGAAACAAGGCCGGTCAAAAGCGTGGCGAGCGCCGTCACCACGCAGGTGGCCGTGATCAGCCCGGTCTTGTCCATGCCCGCGGCGGCGAGGACGTTAGGATTGACGAAAATGATGTAGGCCATGGCGAGGAAGGTCGTGAGGCCCGCGATCGCTTCGGTGGTGAAATCCGTTCCGCGTTTTTCGAACTCGAAATACGATGCGATCTTCTGTCGGACGCCGGTCGGAGGCATGACTCTATCTTAAGAAGCGGGCGGTTTTTATCAAGGAATAAGGTGGCGGGAAGGAGGAAGGGAAAGGAATAAGGGATAAGGAGGATGGAGTAGGCCCCGTGGAACGGGGTGAACCCCATGGATGCTACTCAGAAAAATCCTTTCGTACTCACCTGGCAAGGGTCCACAAAGGTTAGCATTTAGAATATTGCCTATTTATCATAATTAATTGATTATTATGAATATTTATGATAGCCTGTTCCCATGAAAAACCGTCCGCTGAATATGCATACGATCGCTTCGGCCATTTACCGGGTCCGTGGCAGGAAGGTCATGCTGGACCGGGACCTGGCCATGCTCTATGGGGTTAGCACGAAGTACCTCAAAAGGCAGGTGCGAAGGAATTTCAACAGATTTCCATCGGATTTCATGTTCGAACTTTCCCGGGAAGAAACCCAAAATTGGAGGTGCCAATTTGGCACCTCCAATTCCAAAGATAAAATGGGCCTGCGCTACTCCCCTTTTGCTTTCACCGAACACGGGATCCTGATGCTTTCAAGCGTCCTGAACAGCGAAAAAGCGGCTCGGGTCAATATCGCGATCATGCGCATCTTCTTGCATCTCCGGCAAATGGCTTTGAGCCATAAAGACCTCACGATCCGACTCGAAAAGATCGATCGAACGGTCGAAAACCACGAAAAAAAGATCAAACAGATCCTTACACTCGTCACAAAATACTTCCGATCCGAACGCAAGCCCAAACGCCAGATCGGATTTCATACGTAAGGGTATGAGAACCCATGTGCCTTATGCCGTCTGCGCCTATTCCTAACCCTTATCAAACCCCCGGGGTTGGATAAGGGTGGGAGGCCGGCGCTAAGCGCCGGCGGAAAGCTCTTCGGCGAGCCGGACGTAAAAATCGTGTTTCTTTTCGCCGCCCCGCTCGGCCTCCGCTTTTTCAAAAAGCGCGAGCAGTTTTTTCTGGTCCCCGTCGGTCAGGGCCTGATCCGCCATCGGAAAAAGGCAATGGTCCTCTTTGGCGATGTGACTGCGCAAGAGCGTGACGTAATCCCTCGCGGCTTCCTCGAAATCGCGCGCGCCCGCGTCATGCGCCGCCCGGTGCGCGAGGGCCGCGCTTTCCATTTTTCGCACGAAGTCGCGCCCCAGATCATGCTCGAAGAGCATAACACGGACAGGCCCTTCGTCGGGCGAGAAGCCTTTCGCTTCGAGAGAGCGGAAAAGCTCCTTCTCCTCTTTGGCGTGATGGCAGCCGTCAGCGAAGTTGCGGAAAAAATCGACGAAACGCGCGGCAGTATCTTTGTCGAGGCGGCCGTGCTCGCGAAGGCCCGCGATCATGCTTTCAAGCGCATCGAGCGCTTTTTCGATGACGCGGTGCTCGGCGGAAAGGATTCCGGTAGCGATTTTGGTTTGAACGTTCATGGCATGCCTCCTTGGGGAAACCCATTTTTCCCCTCAGAAGGAGTTTAACCGGAGAGACCCCAGTAAACCTTGACGGGGATCAAGAAAACCAGGAAATTTTGGAAGGAAGACGGGGGCGTGGAAGGATCAAACCCTTCGTGCCTTCTACCCTAAGCGCTTACCCCATGCACCTTTGCAAACCCCCGGTGTTTGATAAGGGTGCCTTTCGGTATCGGAGACTGTTCTATGCGGCTTCGGACCGGCCCGCGCGCATCCCCCGCGCCCTGAGCATTTCCGCTAAGCGCCCGCCCCAAGTATCGAACGCCGCTTCGGCGTGCGTGTATTTCGTATAAGCCCCCACAGTCAGGGATTTCGCGCCTCCGCTTCCGCCTTTATTCTTCTCGGCGATCTCCCCCAACAGCGCTCCGCTCTCTCCGTCCAGGAGTTTTGCCGCGAACCCGGCCGATCCGACGGTCACCGGAGTCCAGATCAGGACCGAAGTGACGGCATTGAGGGTCCTTTCGGGAGTGCCCAGCGAGACCAGCGCAGGGCTTACGACCAGCGTTCCGGGCCCGGGTTTTTCGGAAGCGGGCAAGACCTGGAACCCCGCCTTGGAGAGCCCTTCCTCGAGGGAACGGCTCAATTCACCCGCGACCTTGACCAGGTCCGATCGCGTATGTTCGGAAGCGTCTTTGAGATAGCTGAGATCCGCCGATCGCACCTGGACCGAAGCATAACCGCTCAGGTCTTCCCCGGCCGGAAAATATTCCTGTTTGAAGAAGGCTCCTTCGCTCATGACCGAAGCGTTCTGGAGGAAGCCCGAGGTCTCGAGCGTGGAAGCGCATCCCGAAAGGAGCAGTCCCAAAAAGAAATAATAAGGTTTCATAGAGTGCCTGTAAAAATCCTCATTCGGCAAGATCCCGGTTGCTGGGACCCGGCTCCGGCCATTTCCCCTGCGTGCGAAGCTGCCATTCTTTTTCTTTGGCCGTGAAACGTCCGTACCAATGGCCGAACAAAAGCGCGCCGACGGTCGCGATCGGCGAGGCGGAAATATAAGCCCCGATATAGGTCGCATAGGCGGGATAAAGCACCTTGTACGCCTTGAGCAGCCGTTCGTATTGGCCGGTCTCTTCCAGGTAATACAAAGTTTCGTCGGTCGCCATGTTCTCCTGGAAAAGGTCCACCCCGGGAACGCTCCGGATGAAGGCATAGGTCCCTTTGTATTCCTGTTTCGAAAAATCCCAGGCGTGTCCGGACTCATGGAGCGCGATCGCTGCATCGTCGGAAAAGATATGGATACTGTTCGTCCCGGGATCGTAGTAGTCGCTGATCAACAGGCCCGAAAAAGGACGGGCCAAGAGCGAGGTGATCAAAGTCGAAGGGAAAAAGAGGATCTTGTACGGCCAGCCGATATGCGGATTGGTGAAAAGCCGGCCGAGCTCTTTGTGAGGCGCCCATTGGTTGAGACGGACTTTGACATCGGACACCTCATAATGAGAAAGAAAGTCGGCCACGGCCTGTTCGGTCTCGGAAGAGATCCGGTGATTCCCGAACCGGATATTCCACAGCATGAGCTGAGGAAGCTTGGAAAGCATGTCCCCGAGAAAATCGAGCGGAGGGAACGGCATCCCGCGCTCGAACTGGGGGTTCTGCGGATTCGTCCCGATATAAGGCGTCTGGGTCGCGCATCCTGTAAAGAAAAGGAGCGCCGCTATGACCACCGCCAAAGGCGAGAGAGTTTTCTGTCTCCGCATGAGTTGGACTTTCCGAAATGCAGATCGAACGGACCGCTTCCTCAGAATTCCTCTTCGGTCTCTTCGACGGCTGGCGCTTCGGCTGTTTCGACCGCCGTTCGAACGGCCGTTTCCGCTTTGTCGACCCCCCTAGGCTCAGCGAAATCCGCCGCCTGGCTTGTCACTTGGGCTTTCACGGTGTCCGCACTGCCGGCTCCCGAAGGCAAGCCGACATTGATCTCGTCCGGTTCGACCTTGAAGATCGCCCCAGTGCAAGGATCGACGATCAATCCGATAATGCCGCCAAAAATAAGATTGCCGAGATACCACCAGTTGAACCCGCGAGTCGTCGCTTGGGAGACATCCTGGTAGCCGGCCTTGGTCAGGAAAATACTGTGCCGCTTCTTACGGACCAGGTTCGCGACCATGGGGGTCGTTCCCATGGCGATCTCGTCGATCGTCACCGTCGCACCGGCCGGCGTCGAGCGGATCATGACATCCTGGGTCTTTCCGTCCACGATCGTCGCGCAGCCGCCGCATGGAAGGCAAAGCACAACGATCAAAATAGCAGCGATCATTCTTTGCATGTTCTTTCTCCCTCTAGTTGTGGGTCGTGTTCAGGAAGGTTACGTCTTTGATCCGGTCTTCTTCGTCATAAGTCACTTTAACGGTCTGCTTGGTGCCGTCCCAAACGGCCTCGGTCGGCGTTCCGATGATCTCCCAGATGAAAAGGGTGAAAACGTCGGCCGTCGCGTGGAAAAGAGCGCGGGTCGCTTTCGCGCCTCCGCTAAAGCCCTGGACGAACTGATAGACATCCACGCGCTCCCCGTTCTCCCGCTCCGTCGTGGCGGGCGCTCCGAAATGCGCCACCACGTTCTCACGCGCGATCCCCGCCGTCAGCACCTGCATGTTCTTTTTGCCGGGCTGCTTCAAAGCCATGACCACCGCGCATCCTGAGAACAGAAGCGAAAACAGGACAAGCAAGGCGATATTCCGTTTCATCAGCCTTTCGCATTCCCTGAGCCGGTTATCCACAAAATCTCCCTTTCAACTCATCATCACGTCCGTTAAGGTATCGCGCACCGCATCGACAATGGCCTCGAGATCCTGCAGCATCATGGCGCGGGAATCGCCTCCGGTGATATCGCCCATAGCTGCGCCGGCACGGCGGTCGGCAAAAGCCAAAAGGATATTCCCGTTGCCATCGACGAGCTTGCCTTCGATCTGGACCACGCTTTTCCCGGCACCGCTGCCGATGAACCATCGCTCCGCGCGGCTTCCCGGGTCGAGTTTTGTGATCGCCGTCAGGAGCGCGTGGGTCGGCTGATCGTTCGGCGTAGCGACCTTCACATGAGGCACACCGGCAAGTTTGTCGCGAAGGGACTGCTCGAGGATCACTTGGGCGGTCTTAGGCGGAAGGGCATCATTAAAAACACCTCCTTCAGCCGTCGGAGGTTTGATCTCCAGCATCATCCGATCTTGCTTCAAACCCGGGGCGATGAAAACTTTTTCGAGATATTGGCCTTTTTGGAGTTGGGTGTAATCGGAAAGGAAACCGGTCGGATGGACATGGGCGCATCCCACAAGAATGAGCGCCGCGAGAACCCCATATCGTTTCATATTTGTTTGGGTCAATCCTTATTCTGATAAGGTTGGATAACTATACACATTCCTCTTATTTCTTCCAATATCTATTTTCAAAAAATCGGAGAATTTTTTAAGAAAGAAGGCAACGGCCCGATCAGAATCGCTCGCCCCTCCCGGTCCGCCCGTCCCCGATCCAGCCCATGATGGCGCGAGTGATGATCCGGATCTCGGACGGTGTGAGTTCACGGCCTCGAGGGATCCCGTACCACTTTTCGAGGCATTGGCGGCAGCAGGTTGCGGTGGCATGCTGGGCTTTGAAGACCGGGTGCCCTTTGAACGGGGTCTGTTTACCGTCTTTGGCGGGATGGGCCGGAGCAAGGCGTTCCCGGATAAAGTCTTCGGCATGACGCTCGACCGCCGCAAGTCCGACCCGTTCGATATATTCCAGGTCCTTGGGATCGAGTTTGAAGCGAGACCTGAATTTTGAACGCGCCAGGAGCTCCGCGCGGTTTGAGTCGGTGATCGCTGCCATTCGTTACAAACATCAGCCCATGAGGCGATTAGGAAAAGCCCCCAGCCCTTCGGCATGGCGAGTCCCCTGATCGCTGGTAGCTAAAGGCTGCCTTGATCGTTCTTACCGTCTTTCTTGAAGTCCTTCATCATCTTGAGAAATTCGGCCTCCTGGCCGAGCTTGCGGAGCTCGGCCTTCGAGCGTTCCAGATATTCGGCGAATTCCTCCCGGGAAGCGATCCCTTTGTCGGCCAGAAGAAGGATAAGCGCGTTCAGATAACTCAGGATCAAGTGGGAAGAGATGTTGAGCCTTTTTTCGAGCTCCGTCATCTTTTTTTTGAGCGCTTCGCTCTCTTGGGGGTTCATCACAGGCTCCTTTTATTTTTAAATGCCCTCTTTTTTCCCTTTCCGGCGACCGTTTCAAAATGAAGTCCGGCTTTCTGAAGCACCCGCATAATATTGCCAAGACCGGGATTACCGCGGCCCGACAGCATTTTATAAAGGCTCACACGATGGACCCCGCTCGCTTGGGCGATATGGGTCATACCCCCACAAGCCTCGATCACATTCCGGAGCGCGAGCAGGAAAGCTTTGGGGTCCCCCGCTTCGAGCGAAGCGCTGAGATACTCCGCCGCCTCCTCCGGATCTTTCAGGGACCGAAGCAATGCGTCGCGGTAACTTACAGCCGGTTTCATGCTCTTTTCCTCAAGTAGTCCGCCCAATATTCCTGAGCGAGTTCTATGGCCTGCCCGCTGTGCCTACCGGGTATGGACAGCGGGCGGGTTTAATCATTTTCTCGGACCGGGCGGCGAAGGCGTTTTTTAGTGCCGTGCGCGCTCTTTTGATCGAGCATTTTGGCTTTCGCCCGGCGCGAGCGGCGGCGTTTTTGGCGCCGGATCTTCGCGATGCGGGCCGCTTCCGCACTCTCGCGGCCGCGCACGAGGGCATCGATCCGGGCCAAAAGAATGCGCCTTGCGAAATAGCGGTTCATGGCCTGCGAGCGGTCATTCTGGCATTTGACGACAAGGCCGCTTGGAAGATGCCGGAGGACGACACAGCTTGCGACCTTGTTGACGTTCTGACCACCCGGCCCGCCTGAACGGACGAACGATTCTTCGATATCCCGTTCGCGGATCCCGAGCCGTTCCATCTCGAGCCGGAGAGCGGCTTCCTTGTCGGAAGAAACCGGAAAAGAGCTCATGGGGGGATTATAGGAGAGCGGAGGAAGGAGCACAAGAGCACAAGGAGAAAGGAGCATGACAGTATGTCAGTATGTCAGTATGACAGTATGGCAGTATAAGAAAATGATGGAATGGCAGGATGAGAGCACGACAAAATCCCACCCCGGAGGTGCGCAACCCGCCCCCGGGGTGGAATGAGAAGTTCAAGCCGGTCAACTCGCCGGCGTCTGTGTTTCTGTCTGCGTTCCCTCTTCCGTCGCAGGCGGAAGATCCTCCGTCTTTTTCGACCCGCACGCCAACGCGGACACCGAACCCGCAAAGACCGCTG
Source organism: Candidatus Omnitrophota bacterium (assembly GCA_049324575.1). Taxonomy (GTDB): domain Bacteria; phylum Omnitrophota; class Omnitrophia; order Omnitrophales; family Aquincolibacteriaceae; genus JBMONI01. The sequence goes on from JBMONI010000012.1 coordinate 9,887, forward strand.
TGATGACTAGGACTGCGATAAGAGTTTTTTTCGACATAAATCCTCCTTGGATGAGATCCTTGACTTGGAGCTTATTGTAAAGGACGTGGCAAGAAAACCGGATAAGTTCCCGCGGCAGACCCGCTGCCCGAGAAGCCTGAGAGGCCCAAGCGCCGGATCGGATTTCATACGGAAGGGCGCAAAGACGCATGTGCCTTATACCGTCGGCGCCTATTCCTCCCCCTCATCAAACCCCCGGGGCTTGAGGAGGGTGCCCGCCTCCGGGACGGGAGGAGAAGGCTACGCTCGGTCGGCGATTCCCTTGATATCCGTCTCGTCCCCGGTCCCCTGGATGACACTGACGATCCTCTGGGCCAAAAGCGGCGCGACGCGGCGCGAAAAAGTCTCGTTCGGATGCGAGTCCTCACGGCCCGCGGCATAGGCCGGCTTCACGTAAAGGCCCCCTTCCGTTTCCAGCTCCCGGAAATCCCACACATAGATGTTATCGCCTTTTTCATCCCATTCGCTCCGGACCCATTCGAAGAAGGCCTTCGCGCGCGCCGCTTGCTCGGGCGTCGTCGAGCTCTTGACCTGGGCCGCGCCGGTCCAGACGACGAAGCGTTGGGCCGGGAACTGGCGCATCTTTTCCTTGAGGGCTTCGTACTGGAGCTTGTAATTCTCGATCCGCTTCTCCGCCGAGCCGATATCCGGACTGCCCGTATCTTCCTCGATATCACTCACCGGGAAACAGTGTTTCCAGACGATCACGTCGTAGTCGCGCGTAAGGAGTTCCAGGGTCGGCTCTTCTTTGAAAGGTTTCATTCCGGCATGCCGGACCCAGAGATTCCAGTAATCGTACGGATAATTCTCCCAGCCGTAGGGAGAATCCTTCGGGAAAGCCCGCTCGGTGATCTGATAATTTTTGCCTTCGCGCTCGTTGTACCCGGTGAACCACTCGCCAACGCCGCCGTTCCAGACGTTCTCGCCCGTGCTGTGGTGTAAAAGGACCATGCGGACCTCATCCCCCATCGGTTCGGCGGAAAACGCGGGGCCGGCCGCCATGCTAAGGAAAAGAAGCAAGCCGAGAAAAAGCTTCATAGGAAACCTCCGGAAAAAACGAGTTCATAACTGAGAATTAAGAATTGAAAGCTTTAACCTCGAACAAAGCTTTTTGATCGCTTGTTTTTAATTCTTAATTTGTAATTATTAATTATTACTTTCCTCTCGCCGCTATTTCCGCCTCAGGGCCGCGGCGCGGATCTTCGCGAGGGTCCGCTTCGAATGTTTGCGCCCGAACATCGGATTCTTCCTGCCGCGTTTCGACAAGCTGATCTTTCGCTTCGCGGCGGCGGAATGTTTTTTTCCGTAGAACGGGTTCCGTTTCCCCCGGCTTTTCAAACTCATTTTTTTCAAAACAGCAGCGCTGAACTTTTTTCCTTTGAACCCCATAAGCTCCTCCTTGGGTTGAAAATACGGCCAAAGATGCCTTTACCGTAGCTCAGGACCGTCGATCGCGCAAGGAAAAATCCGGCGGAAGAACGGAAGGGAGAAAAGGGTTTTTTCAAGCATGACGGGAAGCGTCAAACCGAAAAGCGCCCCGCCCAGAACGTCGAGCGGAAAATGCGCCCCGACATAAATGCGCGTAAGGCCGATCCAGGCGGCGAGAACATAAAGGAACCCGAACCGGTTTCCGTAAAGCCGGTTCACGACGACCGCAAGCGCGAAAGCAAAAAAAGTGTGGCCGGAGGGAAAAGCGTTCGTCGTTTCCATGCTGAAGAGGACCCTCAAAGCCACTTCGCCCCGGTCGCGGGCCTCATAAAAATACTCCCAGGGGCGCGGGCGGCCCACGATCTCCTTCAGAAGCCGGTTAGCCCCGGCCGCAAGCGCGACCTGCGACGTAATATAAGCAAAATGGGCCCAGGCCGTCCTGCGCTCCTTCCAGATCAGAAGAAATAGCAACACGAGCGGCAAGGCGATCGCCTGCGCGCCAAGGAAGGTCGGCCAGCCGAGGAAATAATCCAGAACGGGCCGGCTCCAACCGTGGATCACAAGAAAGGTCTTTTCGTCCCAATCGAGAACCCCGCTGAAAAAAGCCCGTCCCATATTCATGCGTTTTCCGCCTCCGCCGCTTCGCGAAAACCGACGCGCTCGACCTTGTCGATCCCCCATTTGTTCGCGGCCCAGGTCGTCCAGTGCTCGATCCCCACCGCGTCCCCTTCCCGCCCGAAATAGGTCCGGTAAAATCCCTCGATCTTTGCGCGATAGGCCTCGCGCTTGGCCTGATAATAGGCCTGATAGGAAACACCGGTCAGGACCGTCGTAGTGATGAGCAGAGCTGTTAGCGTTTTTTTCGACATAAGAAAGGAAATTAAGAACTAATAATTAAAAATTCAGGAAATATTTTTTGGATCGCTCCTATTTCTTTATTTTGAATTCTTAATTCTTAATTCTTAATTCTTAATTGTTAATTTTTCTCGCTCAGATCCCCGTCTGGACACGGTAGGCCAGCTTGACCTCTCCGTCCTTCGGGACCGTAACCTTGAACCGGAGCATGAACGCGCTCGTTTTCTCGTACGGATGACTGTTCGAAAGGATCTTCCAGTTCCCGCCCACCGGCTCGACCACATCGACCGTGACCGCTTCGGCCTTGTGATTACGGACCGCAACCTCCCATTCGGATTCATAGAGGCGGGTCGTCAGCTGTTTGAAATCGGTCTGGCGGCGCTCGGCCGTAATATCGAACGCGTCCCCGGCCTTGATCTCGACCTCTTCGTCCTTGGGCGTGTGTTCGATCCGGTCTTCGCCCGCGAACTGAAGGCTCCCCGCATCGTCGGCTTTGTAGATCCTCACGACGCCCGCCGGAAGCGGCATGCCGAGCCGGCCCGCCGCGGAATTCTTGAATTTAAAGAACACCTGGACCGGCTGCTTCTGTTTCTCCCCTCCCATGCCGTAGGTCCAGATACCCCGCGCGCCTTCGATCCGGTATTCCTTTTCGATCGGGACCCCCGCCGCTTCGAGAAGGCTGATCTGTTTGGTCTGATGATCTTTGATCGTGGTCGGCCGCTGGAGGTCATAGAGGTGATATTCGAAAAAAGCTTTTTCCACAAACGCCGGTTCGGCCTTGGCCATCGCGACCATTCGCATGCCTCCGTCCATAAATTCCGGCTGGGCGCGGTTCACATCGCCTGCCACCAGTTTCAGCTTGGCGTTCTCATAAGCAGTTCCGCTTTGATTGTCCAAAGTCACCCACCCGGAAAGATCGGCGGACTTGTCGGCCGTGTCCAAAGTCAGCACATAGTCCGCGCTCCAGCGGATATTCTGCGTCAAATAGGAGACCTCGATCTCCTGCGCCGCGCTCGTGCCGCTCCGGTAAAGCCAGGTCAGCGTGGGCTTGGCGATCAGGTTTTCGGGGATCTCCGGAAGGACCTTGGTCCCGGGATGGCCAAGAAAGATCTCGCTTCCGATGCGGTAGATCTGCCCCTCGTTGTTGCTGAGCAGGGTCGCCGCGACCTCCTCTTTGCGGTCCTGGTATTCGTTCCAGGTCACGATCTTGATGTCCTTGCCGACATACTTGTCGAGCAATTTCCGTTCGTTCATGAGATCGTACTCGTAATTCTGCTCGAGAACCGAAAAATCCTCCGGCCGGCCGAGCGAACGGGCGTGAACCGTCGCGGGCATGATGAAGGCCGCGACATCAGCAAAGCGCAGCTCGCCTTCCCCTTCGGGAAGCGTGAAAGTCCGGACGTCCTTCACAAGGCCGAGATTGTTGTTATAGACGGTGACCTCGATATCCTTCCGGTCGTTAGCGCTCGTCTTGACGGCTTCGGCGGAGCAGGACGCGTGCACGGCGAGGAAAAAGGCGAGAAAAGCGATCTTTTTCATAACGACCCCCCGGGGTGAACATCAAGAATTGAGAATTGAGAATTGAGAATTGAAAGTTAAAAATTGAAGGCCGGCAATTAAGGAATAAAGCCCATGGTTTTGACTCTTAATCTTCACTTTTTAATTTTTAGGTTTTTTATGTACGCGTCGATCGAATGCGCGGCCTGTTTGCCGTCCCCCATGGCGAGGATCACGGTCGCGTTCCCGCGGACAATATCCCCGCCGGCAAAAACTCCGGGGATCGAGGTCATTTTGTTTTCGTCGACCTGGATATTCCCGGACCGCGTCAGCGCGAGCTCCGGACAGGTCGAAGTCAAAAGAGGATTGGCGCGCGTGCCGACCGCGACGATCACCAGTTCGGCCGGAAGTTCGAAAGCGCTTCCCGGAACGGGAACGGGTTTGCGCCGTCCCGAAGCGTCCGGCTCTCCGAGCTCCATTTTTTCGAGGCGCACCGCGCGGACCCATCCTTTTTCATCGCCCAGGATCTCGAGCGGGCTCACGAGGAACATGAATTCGATCCCTTCTTCTTCGGCGTGTTTGACCTCTTCGGCCCGGGCCGGCATCTCGTCGCGCCCCCGCCGGTACGCGAGGATCGCGCGCTCGGCCCCCATTCTTTTCGCCGTGCGGACCCCGTCCATCGCGGTGTTCCCGCCGCCGAAGATGACCGCCGTCGAACCGCGCACCACCGGTGTCCGGCTATCCTCGCGGTAAGCCCCCATGAGATTGATGCGCGTCAAATACTCGTTCGCCGAATAAACGCCTTTGAGATTTTCGCCGGGGATGTGGAGGAAGATCGGAAGTCCGGCGCCGTTGGCAAGAAAACAGGCGTCGTATTCTTTCATGATCTGGGGAACCGTAACCGTTTTCCCGACAACCACATTGCATTCGATCCGCACGCCGAGCGCTTTCAGATTCTCGACCTCGCGGTCTACAATGCGGTTCGGAAGGCGGAATTCCGGGATCCCGTAGCGAAGCACGCCGCCCGGCGCATGAAGGGCCTCCAGCAAATGGACCTCGTGCCCGAGTTTCGCCAGCTCGCCGGCCGCCGTCAACCCGCCCGGGCCGGAACCCACCACGGCGACTTTGAATCCCGTTTTCTTGACGTCCATTTCGAGCCTGAAGCCTCGCTCCGCGGCCCAATCGGCCACAAAACGCTCGAGCCACCCGATCGCCACCGGATCTCCCTTGTTCTTGCGCACGCACTTGGATTCGCATTGTTTTTCCTGCGGGCAAACACGGCCGGTCGTCGCCGGAAGGGCGTTATCCTCAAAAAGGACACGGGCCGCATCCTCAAAATGCCCGAGCGCGACCTCGCAAAGGAAGTCGGGAATGCGGATATTGACCGGGCAGCCTTCCATACAAGCGCGGTTCTTGCACTCGAGACACCGCTGGGCCTCCGTCACGGCCGCCATTTCCTCAAGGCCGAGGTTCACTTCGGTGAAATTCTTCGAGCGCGCGCGGGAATCCTGCTCGCGCATCTTCTGGCGGGCGATCGTCATCCGTTCTTTGGGAGAAAGGGGGTTTTTAGGAGACATAAGAAAACCTAATGAATGATTGATAATTTAAAATTAAGAGGTAAAAGAACTCAAAATAAAGCGTACTCTTCAGCGGCCCATCTCCATTTTTGATTATTAATTTTAAATTCTTAATTTTTCGTCGCTTCCCTGAGTCGGCATTCGTGCTCCGTGTAAGTCCGCAGCCGGTTCGCGAGTTCCTTGAAATCCACGGCATGGCCGTCGAACTCCGGCCCGTCGACGCAGGCAAAGCGCGTCTCTCCTCCGACCGTGACCCGGCAGCCGCCGCACATGCCGGTCCCGTCGACCATGATCGGATTGAGGCTTACGACCGTCTTGATCTTGTAAGGGCGTGTTTTTTCCGCGACGGCGGACATCATGGGAAGCGGCCCGACCGCGAAAACCACATCGGGCCTTCTTTTTTCATCGCGAAGCAGAAGTTCAAGGGCGTCGGTCACAAGCCCTTTGACGCCCGCCGATCCGTCATCCGTGGCGATCACAACTTCCTCGGAAAAACGCGCCAGCTCGTCCTTCAGGATGACCAGCGAAACCGTCCGTCCCCCGATGATGGTCGTCACGCGGTTCCCCGCTTCCGCCAGCGCCTTGGCGAGAGGAAAAAGGACCGCCGTTCCCACCCCGCCTCCGATACAAACCGCTTTTCCCCATCGTTCGATCTCGGTCTCGCGTCCGAGCGGCCCCGCCACGTCAAGAAGCGCTCCGCCGGCCGCCACGGAGGTGATCGCTTGCGTCGAGGCGCCGATCGCCTGGATAATGAGCGTGAGGGTCCCTTTCGCCGGATCGGCATCGGCGATCGTCAGCGGAATGCGTTCGGCATCTTCCCGGTCACGGACCATGACGAATTGGCCGGGCTTGCGGGCCGCGGCGATCCGCGGAGCCCGAACGACCATGCGGTGGACTTGGGGGGCGATCACCGTATTTTCGAGAACTTCGAACATATCGATCCTTTCGGCAAAAACCGGAATATTAAAACAGGCAAGAAGACCGGCTATTTTCCTCTAGTCCTCTTGCCTGTTCCCGAACAAATTCCGTTAGAAATTTTCCGCGGGTTCTTCGGGCGCCAAAGGAGCGGCGGGCAAGATCTTTTCCGCGGCAGGCTGGGCCGCCCCAGGAGCCTCGGGAGCCGCTGGACCGCCCATTTTTTTCATGCGCCACTGGCACATCGGACAATCGGTTTTCATCTTTTCAATCATCGCTGCAAGTTGCTCTTTCCCCGCCAGGTCGACTTCGTTGATCAGGGTAAGATCCGGGCCGTATTTCTGGAGCTTCCCGCCCTGCAGGAGGATCACTCCGCCGTCGCCGGCCGGCACCATTTCAGTCGTCATCATCCATTTCATTTTCATATGGCACATCGGACACATATCACCGGCCATGTCCTCGTGCGGGCCTTTTCCGTCCCTGGCCTTTTTCGCCTTCCACGCATCTCTCATTCCCCGTTGCGGAGGCAGCCCCGGCATATCCGGAGGAAGCATGGAAGGAATCGGACCCATTCCCGGCATGGACGGAACGGGAGCCGGTTCGGCCGGTTCGGCCGGCGGAGTTTCATCAGCCGCGGAAAGTGCCGCCACAGGTTCTTCGGTCGCCTCCTCGGCAAAAACAGCCGGCGAGAGAAAAAGAACGGTCCCTGCCAGGACCAGGATCATCCAAACCGCTTTTATTCGCATTTTTTTCTCCTTTTCTGATGATGAACAGCCCACGATCGGTCAAAAACGATCTTAAACCAGCCGCGCCGCCTTCGCGTTCTTGTTCGTCCGGACAAGCACCGACGCCCGTTTGCCGCGCGTGGTCGCCGCGAGACAGGCGATGTTCACGCCGGCCCGCGCCAGTTTTTTCGCAACGCGGTCAAGCGCACCCACCTTGTGCCCCAGGTTGAGGACCAGGACCTCGCTTTCTTTCATCCCGGCCGCAACACCCCGAAGCGCCTTACGCGCTTTGGCATTGTGGCTGGTGACCATCTGAAAGCAGGCCTTCGAGCCCTCCGACCAAGCCGCGATGTGGAGAATATTGACACGCGCCCGTTTCAGGAGATCGGTGATCCTGCTGAGCTGGCCGACCTTGTTCGGCATCGTGAAATACAACTCTTTTGCTTTCTGTGCCATGACCTTGGCCTCCTTGAAAGAGAGTTCAAAACACGACGGAAATACGGAACGGATCTCCGTTGAAAACAGGCTTATTTTACCTTATTTTAGAGCCGAACGCGCTGAGATTTTTCCGCGCGCGAAAGTTCGCCGGCCTTTCGATCCGAGGCCTCTAAAAACCCGGAGACTCTGTGCAGATTGAGATCCTAATCCATGCTTTTACGGTCGGCCTTTCCACCGGGCTTTTCTGCGTCAGCACCTGTCTGCCGTTCGTCGCTTCTTACATGACCGCCGCCGAAAGGACTTCCCGGGGGCATGCTGGGGCCCTTCTGCGCTTTCTCGGAGGCCGGTTCACCGGCTATCTGACCGTCGGCCTTGTTTTCGGCCTGGCCGGCGAGAAGATCGAAGCCCGCTGGTTCTCTCTCGCGAACGACGCCGCCCTGATCCTTCTCTCGCTACTTTTGATCGCCTACCTCACCGGCCTGCTCCGGGAAAAAAGTCCCGCTTGTCCAGGATCGAACGGAAAATGGGCCGGCCGGCCTTTTCTCATGGGGCTCGGGATGGGACTCAATATCTGCCCCCCTTTTCTGATGTCGCTTTCATATGTGCTGACGCTTGAAAGCGTTCTCTTCAGCCTGTTCTATTTCACCTGTTTCTTTGCGGCAAGTTCGCTTTATTTTCTTCCTTTCTTTTTCGCGGGCGGCCTGGCCCGTTTCCCCGAAGTCCGCACGGCGGCCCGGCTCAGCGGACTTCTGGCAGGATTTCTCTTTATTCTTTACGCGGTCTTTTCTATCATAAGGACCGCACAGGGAGGATGACATGATCGGCGGGAAATGGGTCAAGGAAACGGACCGCGTCGGCCAGTGGGTGCTCCTTTTCATCCTTTTGCTCTATGTGCTCTCCGGATACGGAATGACGAAAAGGATCCTGGACCCCGATCTTGCGCGCTGGCTTCATTTCCGTTTTTTGCCGATCCCCCTCTTTCTCTGTTTCCTCATTCACACGCTGATCCCCGTGAACAGCCAATTCCGGAAGTGGCGCCTCTTCGAAAGTGAGCGCGCCACGGATCTTTTTACCTATCTCCTTTTCGGGGCCGTCCTGGGCCTTTTTCTCTGGCTTTTTTTCGGATAACCTTTTATGGCAAAATTTCTCCGTCTATCGCTCGCCCTTCTGCTCTTCCTCACGGTCGCAGGCTCCGCGGCCTTTTTCGTCTTGCGGCGCGAGCGCGTCCTGCAGGCCGAAAAAAGCTTCGAGAGAACGCCTCATGCGGCGCTTTATGGCGAGCCCCGGGCCGGCGGTCTCGTGGAATGCACGCTTTGCCCGAACCGGTGCGTACTGGATGACGGCCAATACGGCCGCTGCCGGGCCCGCAAGAACATCGGCGGCAAATTGTTTTCGATGGTCTACGGAAAGATCGCGGCCGAGCACGTCGATCCGATCGAAAAAAAACCATTCTTCCACGTCCTGCCGGGAACCCGCGCCTATTCCATCGCGACCCCGGGATGCAATATGCGTTGTCTTTTCTGTCAGAATTGGGAGATCTCGCAGTCCTTTCCCGATACCGTCGCGACCGAGGAAATCTCTCCTGAAGAAGCCGTCGAACGGGCGGCAAGGAGCGGCGCTTCTTCCATCGCCTTCACCTATTCCGAGCCCGTGATCGCTTACGAATACGTCCTGGAAACAGCCCGACTTGCGAAAGCGCGCGGCCTGAAAACCCTCATGGTCTCATCAGGCTATATCGAGGCCGAACCGCTGCGCGCGCTGCTCCCATTTATTGACGCTTACAAGGTCGACCTCAAAGCGTTCCGCCAGGAGTTTTACGACCGCCTGACCGGAGGCTCGCTCGCACCTGTGCTCGAGACTCTGAAAACGATCCGTCAAAGCGGGACCTGGCTTGAGATCGTCACGCTCCTCATCCCGGGACAGAATGATTCTGAGGAAGAGATCCGCGAACTTGCGCGCTGGATCTTCGAAAATCTCGGGCCCGACGTGCCGCTTCATTTCAGCCGTTTTCATCCCCAATTCAGGCTGAAGAACCTCCCGCCGACTCCGGTCGAGACCGTGAAACGCGCCCGGGAGATCGCGCTGGCGGAAGGCCTGCATTATGTTTATGTCGGGAATATTTCTTTTCCCGACGGCGAAACGACCTTCTGCCCGGGCTCGAAAGAAAAAGCGATCGAACGGCTTTCTTATTTCGTCACCGCCAACCATTTGAAGGAAGGACAGTGCCCCGATGGAGAAAAGATCCCCGGTCTCTGGAAATGACCTTCTCCCGTTACGATCGATCGCGGCGGGGCTTGCCTGCCTATTCGTCCTGGGATGTGGCCCGCATCCCGGAACGGCCGGCGATAGCGAAAAGCCGCTCCATGTGCGCGAACCGGCGGTCGCCGGTCAATTCTACCCGGGTTCGGAGAAAGAGCTGCGGGCCCTGGTAGGCGGCCTGCTGGAGAAAGCGCTCCCGCCGGCCCTGGACCTTCCCGTCCGTGCGTTGGTCGTTCCGCATGCCGGCTATATGTTCTCAGGCGCCGTGGCGGCCCATGCCTACAAGGCGATCGAAGGAAAGGATTATGACACCGTGATCCTGATGGCGAGCAGCCACTTTGTCCCTTTCAGCGGGATCACGGTATACGGAAGCGGGGTTTTCCGCACACCGCTCGGGGATGTGCCCGTCGACGAAGCGCTCGCCCAAAAGATCATTGCTTCGAGCGACCGAATCGCCGATCGCCCGGACGCTTTTGCGCGCGATCACACGATCGAAACCCAGCTTCCGTTCCTGCAAACGGTGCTGAAAGATTTCAAGATCGTTCCGGTCCTTTTCGGCGGAGAGGATCCCGCTCTGATCGAGATCATGAAGAACGCGCTCCTCCCGAACCTGACGGAAAAAACCCTTCTGGTCGCAAGCACCGACCTGTCCCATTATCCTTCCGGGCTCGACGCGGCCCAGGCCGATAAGGTCTCTGTCGATGCGATCCTCACGGGAGACATCCTTAAACTTCGTGAAGCCGTAGCCTCCCTCGAAAAAAAGAATATCCCGAATGCCGTCACGTTCATGTGCGGCATCCACGCCGTGATGACCACGATGGAGGTCCTGCACGGAAGGGAGCGCGGAACGATCGCGCTCCTGAAATATGCCAATTCGGCCGACGTTTCGTGGGATAAAAACCGCGCGGTCGGCTATGCCGCGATCGCTTTTACCGGATCTCTGCCTGAAAAAAGGCCGGGAACCGCCGCGGCCGCCCCCGGGGCGGTTTACACCGAAAGCGAGAAAAAAGAGCTGCTCGGGATCGCAAGGAACACGGTCGAAAAACTTATCCGCGAAGGCAAAGCGCCGGAAGTCGCCTCGGCGGACCCGAAGCTCAACGAGCCCCGCGGCGTGTTCGTTACGATTAAAAAATCGGGCGAACTGCGGGGTTGTATCGGCCGTTTTGACGCAGGCGGAAAACCGCTTTGCCAGATCGTGCGGACGATGGCCATCGCCGCGGCGACGGAGGATCCCCGTTTTCCCGCCGTCCGTCCGGACGAGCTCAGGGATCTTCATTACGAGATCTCGGTCTTGAGCCCCCTCGAAAAAATCCCTCATGCCGATGGCATCGTAGCAGGCGTTCACGGCGTCCAGATCCGCCAAGGATGGAAAGGCGGCGTATTCCTTCCGCAGGTCGCAACCGAACAAGGCTGGGATCGGGATACTTTTCTTTCGATGCTTTGCGCACACAAGGCGGGACTCGCCCCCGACTGCTGGAAGGATCCGCAAACCGAGTTAAGCGTTTTTACAGCGGAAGTTTTTTCCGAGGAATAGGCCGAGGGCAACGGAAAAATTGATCGCGGCGGTCCATCCTAATGTCTGCGGCACGCCGTAAAGCGGAATAAAAAAAACGGTCACCGCGGCCGCGGCCGCGGTCGCTCCAAGGATATCCGCTCCGTAGATGGCCCCCGGCGAAAGCAGACGCTCCGTGCCGGTATCACCGAGTTTTTGACAAACGGGAAATTCAAATCCGGTAAGCGCCCCGAAGAGAGCCGAAAAAGAAAAAAAGAATATTTCACCCTCCGCCCCCCCTTCGAAAAGGCCCCGGCATCGAAGCAAGGCAAGGATCACGACGGCAAAACACAAAGCAAAGGCCGCATGAATTTTTGCGGCCATTCCGACAGAGGCGCGCGGCAAAAACCGGTTTCCGGCCCAAGTCCCGCCGGCCATGCCGGCCATGAACGCCGTCATGATCCACGCGATCCTCGCATAAAGATTCCCGTAAAAACTCTGGAACAGAATGATCATGAGGACTTCGGCCGCCATGAGGTTCCATCCCGCAAGCCCCATCAGTTTGGGCCCAAGTTTCGCCCTCTCTTTTTCCCTCCCGTGCCGAAAGGCGATTCCAAAAACAACGGGCAGCGGCAGGATCAAAACCAGCGGGAACGGGATCTCCGTCACAAAACGCCAGTTTCCCGAAACGGAAGGCTGGAACAGATCCATCCATCGGAGAAAAAAATAAAAGTAGGTGCGCGGCCGCAAATCGGTATTCAAGTTGCCCTTCCGAGAAGCGCCGAGCCGCTCGGCAAAAAGAGCCGCACGATCATTGGTAATCCGATAAGCAAGATAAGGTTCCGTCACGAAACGGTTCCCGAGTTGACGCGCACGATATCGCTCTTCCAGCTGCTTCACATCGGCGAACGGTCCTCGGACACTCCCCAGAAGAAGCAGTTCGTTCTCGGGAAGCGACAACCCTTCTGGAAACACGCTCCGGAAAGTAAGGGTCATGGAGGCCGCGATGTCCTCGAGATTTTCGGTCACGTAATCCGGGGAAAAAGCGATCGAAGTTTGAAGGACCCCGCCCGGCCTGAGGACCTTCTTAAGGCTTTCGTAGAACTCCCGGGTAAAAAACCGGTTAAAAAGCGCGTTTGAAGGGTCGGGGAAATGAAGCAAAATAACATCAAACCGTCTTGCCGTTGCGCGAAGAAAAGCACGCGGGTCGCGGGCGAGGATCTCGACGCGCGGGTCCGTAAGCGCTTCGCTGTCGCGGGGCGCGAGAAAATCCTTGACGAAAGGAATGAGCGCAGGATCGGTCTCCAGATAAACAATCCTCTTCGGGTCATGCTTCAGCACCTCCGCCAAAAGCCCGTTGAAGGCGGTCCCCGCGATCAACACCTCTTGGGGAGAAGGGTGCGCCAGCATGGCAAAATGAGCCTGGATCTCCCTCGCCCCGGGCTCCTCATCGCTTCCCAGGAGAGAACCACTCGAGTAAAAATGCCGTTGCTCCCCACGGCCTGTGACGGCAAGACTCCCGTAAAAGGTGCTGCACGCCGCGAGAAGTTTTTCACCGGGATAGCGGAGCCCTTCACTTCGACGGGGTTCCCCTGTCCACATGAAAAGAAGTGCGCCGGCCGCTACCAACACCAGGCCTGCTCCCGCCCAGGCCCGGGAACCCGAAGGAGGCGTGAAACGAAAGGCCAGCAGCGCGCACAACAAGTTGAGGCCCGCCGCGAAAGAAACGCTGACAAAAGGATCGAGACGGGAAAATCCGAAGGCAAAGAGGCTTCCTCCGGCAGCAAAACCCAGGGTCTCCCAGAGATAAGCCTTCCCGATCGCCGGGTGTTCGGCCCCGGATGGTTCTGCTTCACGGCGCGCGAAATGGAGGATGGGAAAGACAGCGCCCAAAAGACCGGCAGAGGGCATCAGGACGAAGGCGGTGAAAAAAAAAGCGGTCGCGGGCGCGGGAAGCTCGCCGGGAAGCACCCCCAGCCATAAGCGCGAGGCACGGACCGCGATCACGGTCAGAAAAAAAAGAGCGGCAGTCCCCAGGTAGGTCATTTGCAGAAAAAATGCGGCTTTTCCGTGGGTCTTGAGAAAACGTCCGGCCGCCAGGCTGGCTATCCCCGTCCAAAACAGCCAAAAGCCAAGAACCGCCGCGGCAAAAAGCTCATGGCCGTAAAAACTCGCCAGGAACTCCCGAAGCAGGACGATCTGGATCAGGGACGAGCTTATCCCCAGGGCAAAAAAGAAAAGAACGAATAGCCCGTTCACAAGCGACCGCTCCCTAAAAAGAAATTCCCCCTTTCGGGTCCGTCGAACGCAGCCCGAAAGGGGGAAAATGCTTCAAACTCCGTCAGACCTTGACCGGACTGCTGTTGAGAATCTCCATCGCTTCATCCTGATACGCTTCCATGATGAAGGGGATCCCGGAGACTTCTTCGCACTCGCGCGTAAGCGACATGAGGTCCTGGCGCGAGATCGAAGGGACGTTGAAACAACGCGCGCCGGCCATGAGCTGCTGAAGCCCGACCCGGAGTTTCTGGGAATAGCTGTAGATCCCGATCGCTCCGAGAGGGATCTTCTTGATCTCATCCGCGCCGACAAGATTCTTCACTTCTTCATAGCAGACGAAGATCTCTTCCGGCGTGCTGCCAAATTCGCTCACGGTCCGCGGAAGATTGCTCTCCTTGATCCATTGCTCGATGTTCTTGCCGACCATGCCGGGGATCATGAGCGCGCGACCCATGCAGATCGCCTTCACAAACGGCGCCCCCAGCGCAAGCGCTTTGAAGATATGGTCTTCGGAACTGAATCCGCCCGCGAGCGCGAGGTCCGGGACGCGCTCGCCGCGTTCTTCCAGGACTTTCGCAAATTTATAAGCCGCGGAATGCAGATAAACCGACGGCATTCCCCACTCTTCCATCATCCGCCAGGGGCTCATGCCCGTTCCCCCGGGCGCGCCGTCGATCGTCAACAGATCGATCTTCGCATGCGAGGACCATTTGAGGGCCATCGCCAGTTCCCGAAGGCCATACGCCCCGGTCTTCAGCGTCACACGCTTGAAGCCGAGCTTGCGGAGGCGGTTGACCTCTTTGTAGAACCCGTCCTCGCTGATGAACCCGAGACGGCTGTGCCGCTCGAATTCGCGGATCGCGCCCTCTTTGAAAGCCAGCTGATTGATCGGGTCCGAGGGATCGGGCGTCACGATATACCCGCGCTTCTGAAGCTCGAGCGCGCGCTCAAGACTGTTCACCTTGATCTCGCCCCCGATGCATTTGGCGCCCTGGCCCCATTTCAGCTCGATCGTCTGGATCTTGTGCTTATTGAGGATATACTCCGCAACGCCGAGACGGGTGTCTTCGACGTTCATCTGGATCAGGATCTCGCCGCGCCCACGATGATAGCGGCGGTAGGCTTCGATCCGGCGGTCCATGTCCGGAGCTTCTTTGACCTTCCCGCTCTTATCGAGCACCAGTTTCGGGTCGATCCCGCAAACGTTCTCGCCGCAAACCAGCGTCACGCCCGAGATCGCGGTCCCGACCGCGAAATGCTCCCAATTCTTTCGGGCGATCTCGGTCGAGCCGAGTGCGCCGGTGAAGATGGGAACGTCCATTTTCGTTTTGATGTCCCAGCCGTATTCCGTTTCCGTGCTTACCGCCGGAAAGATCGCGGTATCGGAATTGCCGGCAACGCCTTTCGGAAGGCCTTTGGCCCCGAGTGCGTATCCCTGAATATTAAAATGGGAATAATCGACCGGATAATCCTTGTCGCCTCCCGCGGTGATCTCGCCAAAGGGACCGGGATAAATGACCTCGCGGGATCGAAAACTCGCTTTGAAAACTTCGCAATTGCCGCGGCATCCGTCAAGACAGCGGCTGCAAAGTCCGCTGGAAGGAGAAATGTCTTTGGAGCGGTTGACGGTCCGGGTGGCGTCGTTGGCGTTCGGCGTGTGGAGATTCATGAGAACCCTCCTGTGCTGTCGATTGAGGAAGGGCTTCCGCGCGAAGGCCCTGTGGTGCCAATACTTCCCGCGGTTTCCCTGACCTCACTCAAGGTGATTAGACTTCGAGATGCTTGGTCACAAGCGGGGGGTATTATGGAGGAAAACCCTCCCCCCCGCAAGAATGTTTTTGGGGAATTTTCCACCGGAAACCGGCCGGCTCAGGCCGGATCCTGCTATTCCTGCCTGGACATCCGAACTTCCCCGGCAATCTCTTTGAAACGGTCCGAAAAACCGGCCCACGTCCAGCTTTTTTGGACGTGCCGGCGCCCCGCTTCGCCGAGTTTTCGGCCCAGCACAGGCTCTTGGGCGAGATGGTCGATCGTTTCCGCCCATACGCGGGGATCCCGCGGCAGAAGATATCCCGTTTGACCGTGGAGGACCGTTTCCCGGTATCCCCCCTCGTCAACGGCGATCACGGGCGTCCCGCAGGCCATCGCTTCGAGGGGGACAAACCCGAAGGGCTCATGGCGGGAAGCGCACAACACAACAACGCTTTCCCGGTAATATCTTTCGATCTCCTTGCGGGACAGGCGATGGAAGAACCGGACCTCGATCGCTTTTTCCCGCGCCTTCCTTTCGATCTCGGCGCGGTATCCTTTCTCTTCGTCATCGTAAAGGACATCGAGCGAGAACCTTTTTTCACACCGGGAAAGCGCTTCGATGACAAAATCCTGTCGTTTCCGGTTTTCGAGCCGCCCGACGCAAAGGGCCCTTTCCCGCGGTCCCGCTCCAGCGGGCGCGCGCAAAAAGGCCTCGTCCACGCCCTGATAAAAAACTTCCGCATGGCGCCCGTACACACGGAAGATCCATTCCGCGGAAAATTTCGAGCAGGTCAGGATCCGGCTTGCCGCCAATACCGCACGGCGGTCCCAGCGCTTGATCCGCAGGCGTCTCGGAAGCCCGATGAGTTTCGACAGTTTTTGACGCCAGCCCAGCCGTCCGTATCTTTCTTCGGAAGGATCGGCCGCGGAAGGATCCCGCGGCGCCCGCGATTCGTATTCGGCGACCCCCAAGGGCTCATGCATATAATAAAGGGAAGGCCGGACGAGAAAGCAAAGCAGAGGAGGAGACCCCATGAGCCGGCATTTGTCGACATAGACGAGATCGCAACCGGACCGGTTAATCTCTTGGGCGATCTCGCGTGAAAGATCGACATAGGCGCCGAGGCTTCTTCTCCTCGCCGGGCGGTAGATCTTCTGTTCGACCCCCGGAAAAATACTGCGGAGGAAATCATGATCGGCGGAATCGACCGTATAGATCTTGACGGTATGGCCGCTCTCTATGAAGATCCGGAGTTTCTGCGCAAGGGCCCAAAGCGCCCCGCCCGAAGGCAAATGGTGGAAAACCGCCAGCTTCATCCTGAAACTCCGCTTTGCAAGATTCTCTTTTTTCGGAGGGACCTTTCCATCGATTTTCTAGGCCATCCGCCTTTGTTTCTTTTGCTTTTACAATTCCGGGCTCTGACTATACTATACGGGAATAAAGCTCTTCACTACTTTGTTTTAAGGAGTCCGGTTTTGAAAAAAGAGACATTTCTCAAAGTTTCTTCCCTGACCGTAATCCTCGCAGCCTCCGCGTTATGTCTCGGAGGAGTTCTCCTGGCCGCGTGGAGCCCTCTCTATGTTTTTCTGGTGTTCGGCTTCGGCCTTGTTCTTCTTCTGATCTATGAAGTTTATATCCGCCTCCAGCACAATATCGACGCCAAGAACGATCTCCTGCGGTCGGCTTTTTATCCCGCGAAAATGAATTTCGAACGGCACTTGGGCGACCAGACCCGCAAGATAGGCCTTTTGGTCGAACTGGTCGAAAAGCTGATCGCCCTGCTGGATGCCCAAGGCTCGGCCCTCGAATCTTCGGAACTGCTGGCCTCGATCAAAAAGGTCCGGGAACGCCTCGATGAAATGTCCGCCGACGAACTGAAGATCCGGGAAAAGATCATCACGCTGATCGATCAAGTCTCTCATGAACGCTGAACCGCGCTCTTGCGATGGATAGAAAAAGCCTCCGAGAATCCGCCGCCGAACTGCAAACCCTCGTTTATTTGAAACGTCTTAAGAGCAACGAAGTTTTCCGATTGAAGACCCCGCTGGCGGAAGGTCCTTGTCAGATAAAAACTTTTTTTGGAGATCTCATGGAAGGCCGTTCCCCCGAAGTCGTTTCAAACAGGATCCATGAGACCGGATTCTTTGAACGCGGCTTGACCTCGCTCGTGATCCGTTATCTCAAACCCGGAATGGTGTTCTATGACATCGGCGCCCATTTCGGCTATTTCAGCTTATTGGCGTCTCACCTCGTCGGCGCGCGGGGCGAGGTCCACGCCTTCGAACCCACCCCCGGGACCTACGAGATCCTCAAGCGGAATACCGGAGCGAAAAAAAACGTCACCGCCGTCCGAACGGCTTTTTGGTCATCCGCGAAAGAACTCTCTTTTCACGACTATGGGGAAGCCTATTCGGCCTTCAATTCTTTTTTCGGGCCCCGGCTCGCCCACGAAGTCGCCTCCGGCCTTCGTCCCTCGGAACACAAGATCCAGGCCAGGACCGTCGATGACTACGTTTCCCGCCAGAAAAGGAACCCCGACTTCATCAAGATCGACGCGGAAAGTTCGGAATATGAGATCCTTTGCGGAATGCAAAAAACCCTGGCGAAGGTCCGCCCCATGATCTCTTTGGAGGTCGGGGATCAAAAGATTGAAGGCGTGGGAACGAGCCGTGAAATCATTGAGAGCATTCTCGCGAAAGATTACCATGCCGTTGAATTCGACAATGGGAAAATCGCGGACCACGTTCTCAAAACGCATTACACCTACGACAACCTTTTGTTCCTTCCGCAATAAACCGCCTCGCGGAGAATCCCTTTTTCATTCTCTCGAGATCAATCTCTCATGACCGAAACATGCCTGGCATGCAGATCAAACCATCCGAGCTCCTCCCGCGCATGATCGTCTTGGATCGCCCAGTAATCCGTTATTTCTTTTTTGATCGTCGCATAATCTTTCCACTCCCCTGGAGTTTCTTCTCCAAAAGCTCCGCTTGAACCAAAGGGGAATTGATGAGAAATAAAAATCCCTTCACGGGAAGGGTATGGTAATCGTTGCGAAGGCACTTCCCTCTGATTGATGAATTTGAACGCCTTGTATCCCTGTCCATAAAGAAAATCCAGCATGGGAATTTGACCATTTTCGACGGATACATAGGCGGGTTTTTGAGGAAGCGCTTCGAGGGACCGCAAGGCGGTAAAATCATGCGCTTCAATGTCGATCTTAAGATAATAAGGAACCCCGTATTGCCGGATGATCTCAATCAGAGGGACACAAGAAATCGTTTTCGTTTCATACTCTCCCCTCGTCACTCCGACGGTCTTATCAAAAGAACTCCATTCGCTGTGGGTTTTATTAATATAAAATAAAAATTTTCCACGTGTTTCGCCGATGCCCTTCGGAACCAGGGTTAATTGGCCTTGCGCCAGATAAGTTTGAAATTTCTTTTTTGCCTGTTCGGCAAGCTTCGGGTTGGCTTCGATCGCAACAACCCGAAACCCCTTTTTCAAATAGAAGACCGTATCTTGCCCAATATGCATTCCGACATCGTAGATCAGTTTCTTTTGGCCTTTTTTCCCGGTTTTCTTCGGAAGGAGCTTTCTGAAAAACAAGAAATCAAAAAGACCGCGCCGGCCCTGGCTTTTTGCAAACGGTCCCTTTTTTACCGGTTTTCTTCTTTCGCTTGCGCGCGGAGAACGTCCGACGGGCGCGGATCTCCGGCCCTCCGAATCAAACTGATATCCGAACATCTGGATCTCTTCGGCATAGATCTCAGCCGCCATTCGCCGGGTCTCTTCGTCATAATAAGTACGGTAATCGGTGCGGTGCCTGGACTTATTGTAATGAGGAAATTCCTGGGAAATGCCCAGTTTATAAGAAACAGTCTGAATATCTTCTTCAAGGGTTTCGAAACGCCCGATATAGTCCAAAGGTAAGCGCGCACGGTTAGCATAGGATTGCCAATGCCAGTCGATTTTGTCAGGGTTATGGTAAATAAAATGAACGAATTCTTTGAAACTTATTTCGTGAGGAGTCGCAAACCGGTTTTCATCGCACCATTTTCCGATGGTCTTCGGATAAACAAACCGCTCTTTAGTCCTGATCTTCTGCTCATAACAAGAGACCAAGCGGTCCCACGGATTCCGGACAAAAGTGAATTTGAAGAAGTCGGGATACTGTTTCTCAAATTGCCGAAGGCCGATCCCTTCGGACTTGGGCGGAATGGGATGCTTGCAAGCGGAATTGAGCCAATGGACGATCGAAGTGTTCGCGCATTTGGTGATCCGGATATAGGCGCATTGGAGGTCTTCGAAAACGATATACATATTCCGGCCCCTATTTTTTCTTTGCAGGCGCGGCCCATCCCTTTTTCATCGCCGCATCGTAATATTGCTGGATCACTCTATCCACTGTCGCTCGTTCGGAAGGGTCCTGCCGGCCATAGGAAGCTTCGTTCCAGTGATAGAGCCCGAGTGGCTCCTCAAGCATCATGAACCGCGCTCCTCCGGTCGCGCAGCGAAGCCAGAACTCCCAATCCGTGCAGGATTGGGCGAAACCCGTTTCATCGAAATACCCAAATTGATCATGTAATTTCCTGCGCCAAACGGGCATGCAATGGGCCAGATTCTGCGAGATGATACGGCCTTTGTCATCTTTCCGAAAGAGATCTTTCGCTCCGTAAGTGGCTGGAAATCCAAGGAACCAAACTGCGTACGCCGTGTTCTTCTCCCAGGTTTCGTCCTCACCCCGCGTCACCCGTAAAGGCGCCGAGACAACGTCGATCCCGGGATTGGCATCCAACGCTTGAACATGCTTTTCGATGTGGTCCGGCGCCCGGCGATCATCGAGGTTGGCGTTCGTAATATATTCGCCGGAAGACATCTGGATCGCCTTATTCCAGACAGAGTAAAGGCCTGGGTCATGATCGAGCTTCCGGTAGATCATGTTCGGGAATCGCTTTAAGTATTCCAGGATCTCCCCTTCCTCACCGCCGGGAGAATTCGCGTTAATAAGGATGAGTTCACAGCGAGGGAAATAAGTTTGCCGGACAATCTCACGCAGGAATCCCCGAATCAGCTTGTCCCCATTGAAGACCGAAGTAATGATCGAGACCCTGCGGCGCGCGGAGGCCTTAACACTCATGGGCTCTTGGGACACTCGCGCTTTGGCATGAAGCGTCTTCAAACGGTTGAAAATTCTTTTAACTTCCAGAAGGCTTGAGGCCCGGCTATCCACCGCTTCGCTCTCAGAGCTGAAGATCCCCGGAACCCCTTTCGGCAGCTCTTTTACAACGATTTCATCGAGCCCGCGGGACAACTCCTGGTAATCCGCCATTTTTTCGAAACTTCCCCAGCCGCCGGCCTGTTCGCATTTCTCACGGTTCGTCTGGATCTCGCTGCGGCAATCCAAGACCTCGGGCTGGAACTGCAATCGCTCGTCATCCCCATGCGGAAGATGGATTAGCTTGTTGTGATTCAGATCCTTTTTGCGAAGGCCCAAAGCCTCCAAGCGCGAATAAAGATCGCAGTCGTCCCATCCATAGGAGGTAATACCTTCGTTATATCCCCCTACCTTGAAAAAATCTCCCCGGAAGCAATAAAGGATACCGTTCAAATATTTGTCGTTATCGTTCCTCGCGCGCCGCCAGTTCCCGGTATAAAATTCGCCGGCCTCTAACGGATGCGTTTTGAAAAAATCATGGCCGAGGACGACATCCGCATCAAGTTTGAGCATCTTCTGTCTTTGGGTAAAACGGGCCGCGAGATTGAAAGCTTTGCTGAGGACCCATTTCGGTTGATCCAACGCTCTGACGATAAGGATCTTTCCGTTCTGGAATTCCTTGATCACGGAAGCAAGCGCATCCTCAGAGCCCCAATCCGCGATGATGATCTCATCAACCTCATCGTAGGCGAGCCAGCTTCTCAGTACGCGCGCGAGATTGCCGCTGCGGTTTTTGACCGCACAAAAAATGGAAATTCCTTCTTGAACCAAGAGGCATGGTCGAGGCATAATCAATGCGTTTCGCTCCAAGGATGAGTATCCTCGCATAGGTCGAATGCCATTACAGGGAATAAAAATAACTTCACTTAAGTGCCTGTATTTTCCGGTCCCCAAAAACGGGACCTCGACGATCGGCAATATCTTTGCCCGTCATCTTGGACTCTCCGGGGATTTTTATCAAGCTGTCAAAACCCCCGCTTTCGAAATTTCAGGGCCAACGGAGTCTTACTATGACTTTTTTAAGTTCGCTTTTGTCCGCAACCCGCTAAGCCGGCTTGTCTCCTGTTACCTCAACAAAATCAAAACGGATCTTGCGGGTCTCGAGCCCAAGACCCGGCAGCTCTACACCGATCGAGGCGTCTTCATTTACTACGAGAAATTATGGCCGAAAACCGATTTCGCGTCGATGACATTCGAAAATTTTGTCGATTGGGTTTCGGCGATCCCGGATGAAAAATCTGAAAATCATTTTTGTTCCCAATACCGGTTTTTTAACCGCCAGGATCTCGATTTTATCGGCCGTCTCGAGACCTTTGAAACGGACCTGAAATTCGTTCTGGAAACACTGAAGCTCCGAAGCCGCATTCCCTATCTAACGCGAACAGGCGCTCAAGAATCTTGGCGATCTTATTTTACCCCTTCCGCTCTTCGGACCGCTTGCCGCCGGTATCAAACTGACATGGCCGAATTCGGCTACCTCGAAGATGGCTCTCTTTCCCTGCCCTAACAAAGTCCTTTCCCCGGGCGGTCTTATCCGCCGTCGGATCCGCTAAAAATCATACGGCACATAAGAAAAATCAGGGCGATGTAATGTCCGGATTTTTTCAATGGCCGCCGGCGTATAGTAGGCCCGGTATCCTTCGTGATTCGGTTTCGTGATCGGCTCACCGCTGGGCTGAAGTTTCTTCAAGGTCAGAGGACCAATCCCGATCCGCTCGCAGATCCGGGCTAGATCCTGTTCCAGGGTCTCGTAACGGCCGATGAAATCGACGAGGACCTTGCCGTCAGAGTCCGCAAAAAAAGGGCTCATAAGATAATTGCCGGTCTCATAATAGCGCAGGACATAGTGTTCAAAATCATCGCACCGCTCCTTGATCTTGCGGGCATAAGCCTGCCACTTTTGCGGCCCTTTCTGTTGATCCGCTTGCCGGAGGGTATAAAAAAAAGAAGAAACGGCACGATCCCATGGATTCCGCACAAAACAGAACTTGAAGTAAGCATCCCAATCCCAGCCCTGCCCGGCAAAATAACTTTTCAGCTCCCGCGTCCGCACATGGTGTTTCAGAACACCGTCCTGCTCCCCTTTGAGATCCGAAAAAGGATTGAGAGCAACGCGCATGCTCGTGCTTGCCGTCTTAGGAACCGCAATAAACACGAATTTATATCGATGGGATATCCTCATCCAAAGTCGCCTTCGCGGAGGCCACTTTACCATAACTCCGGAAGCCAAAGCACTCATTTCTTGTCTCTGCGAAGCTGAAAAGATTGAAACTCCATCGCCCCCCTTCTATAATGGCCGCATTTCACCAACACGAATCCAAGACCCTAATGAGCACCCATTATTTCAGCGTTCAATATGCCAATGAAGGGATTGGAGGTATGCTCCACCAGCTGCGCCTTTTCTACAATCTTGGAACAGCCTATGGCCTGAAATATATTCACAACCCCATCCGTTCTTATCATTGCCGCGACCTCGATTATGACCATTTCCTGGGGCTCACGGCGGGCGAAAAAACCCATCGTGCATTCATCCTTTGGAAATGCAGAAAGGTCATCTTGACCTTACCCGAGATCCTCGAGGCCTATCAGGCCGGAAAAGACCCCGTCATCGAAGCAATCCGGGCCGCGCGAGGAAAAAGCCTTTTTTTTACTTTTGTCTTTGAATATTGCAAACATCTGACCGCAAGCCCTCCCAATACGATCCAAAAACACGTTACAGAACAACTCCATTCTCCGATCGATGTTCGGAGCAATCGCCCTTTCCGCTTTCAGGAAAAATATTTCTCCAGGCGAAGACGGGACGGCCTCGCCGATCCCTTCGCGCCAGGAAAAATCCGCATCGCCCTGCACATCCGTCGCGGAGACCTTGTCCATTTTGAGCTGGAGGACAAGATCCTTTTCCCGTTTGCTCTTGGTAAAGTGAATTCGCCCGTCTACGGAAGCTTCGGCGTTCAGATGAAAGAAGAGGCCAACAGGAAGGGCGTCGAATACATAAGAACCCGAAGCGCTGCCGTATCCCGTTATGTCCTTTTTTTAGAAAGGATTTTCGCGCTCTATGGAGAGGATCTTTTCGATGTTCTTGTTTTTTCCGATGGCTTCCCTGCAAAACCCAACTGGAACCGGATGAAAAAACTCGGTTTTCCGGAAGATCTCCGCGCCCGTTACGCCTGGAGACGCGACCATGAATATGACGAGCTTAAGAAATTTAAAAATCTTCGCATGGTGATCGGAAAAACAAAGCAGGACACCATGACCACGATCCACGGCATGATCTCGGCCGATGTGATCTTGCACAGCAAGAGTTCTATCAACCGGATCGCCGAATTTTTTAAAGAAACCCCGTCCCTGCGCGTGGATATTAGCGACGAATCGGCTGCGGGAGGCGTGATCCAGAGCGATCGTTTTCGGTCTTTAACGAATGGCTTTCGATCCTCCCACCCTCTCCCGGGCTGAACGACCCGCAAGCCCTCAATAAATACTCCGGACTGACAGGCCTCCGCGCATGATGTCCGCATGGGCCTTTCTTTTTCCGACCGCAAGAAGGCGCGAATGATCGAACGGCCCGACCGTGACCTCATCGAACCCGGCGTCTCTCATCATCCGTTCCAGCGCGCCCGGGGAGGGAACGAACCAGTTCCAGCCGCTCCGGTTGAGCTCTTTTTGATCGCCTTTCCCGCACTTGGAAGGCCCCTGATAGGCGAGGATATTCCGTTCGGAACGGATCCCCGCGGTTTCCAGAAGGCAGGAACCTCCGTCCTTCAAGCAATCAAAGACGATCCGCAGGGCCAGGACCGGATCGGTCACATGATAGAGGACCCCGGCAAAGAGCACGAGATCGAACTGATCATAAAATTCGCGGCAGGCACATTCATAGAGGGAAAGATTTTTCGGTTCAAGATTGGAGATCCCGAAAGACTCTTTCAGGAACTGAAGACAATCCACATATTTTTTCACCTCCTCGATCGCGACCACATGCGCCCCCATCGCGCACAAAAGCATACTGGTCCCTCCGGTCCAGCAGCCGATATCGAGGATCTTCATCCCTTCCAGAGACTGGGGAAGCGCGTGGAACCGGTCCATGAATTTCGCCAGGATCGCGAGATGCCGGTCCCCCATTCTGCCCTGAAGGCTGAAATCGCCGAAATCGTGGTGGTGCCCCCAATGGAACCGGACGGAAAGGTCCCTCTGTTTGCTGGCATCCTGGAATCTTTCCATCGCCCCATCCCGGATGCTCAAAAATTCGTCGATCTTTTTCTTGAAAGAAACAGGATCGATATTCTTGAGCGCATGAACCTGATACCGCTTCATCAGATCCCGCAAATAGGCCATGGACGGAAGATCGCCGCCCGCGGTTTCCATGCGGGCTTCGTCAAGCCGGCCTCGTTTTTTTCCTTTTTTCTTCCCTTGGCTTCCACGAATTTGTTTAAAGATGTTGAACATAGGGCTCCTTTTGGATCGTTAGGGGTTCGGCTCTGGATCCGCCGAAAACCTTATCTGCCGGTCCGGTAACTCGTTCTGAAGATTTTCGTTCTGGATCTTCTGCCGCGACGCGACAAAGATCGCACGGCTTAGTTTTGCTTTGTGTTTTTCCGGCCGGGTCCAATCCACGGGGAATTCCTCATGATCCGGCTGGGTCCGGGGAACATAAACAAAAGGAAAAAGCTCTTGGAGCCTCCGATAGATCCAGATCCGGGTCGGCCGGCACCCGATCCCTTCGAACGACTGTGAAACCCGGGCCCGGTCTTCCCGGACCCGGTTCACGGCTTCGTCTTTCCCGAATGAAACGCAAGTTTCCACGAGCATCCTCTCTTTACAGAGTCCCGCCAAATATTTCAGAGCCCCCGCAGGGTCCCGCAAATGGTAGAGCGTCCCATAGCAGAAAACCATGTCATGTTTTTCAAAAGAAGCCTCCGCCGGCGCCTCCAGGTCGAGACGTTCGGTCCGCTGGCCCGGAAAACGGTTCCGGACGTATTCAAGATTTTCCTCACGGACTTCCGTGATCGTTACCTGCGCGCCTTCGCGGATCAAAAATTCGGAGAGATCGCCGATCCCGGCCCCCACCTCCAGAACGCTTTTGCCGCGGAGAGGGATCCCAAGGCTCTCGAGATGCTCGAGCCGTTTCCGGTTATGCCGGAGATAGTGCGCGGAATGGAATTTTTTTTCGAGCTCTTCTTTCACCAGCGCGGATTCCTGAATAAAAGATCCCCTCGATGTTTACCGCCATCGGAATAGTCCGACTCCGGCAAAAACCCATGCTCTCTCATCAAAGCGATCGTTTCTTCCCGGCCAAGGGCATCGCCGGGATACGGTCCCACTTCCCCGAACTCAAGCTGCACATAACGGGTGATCCGCAGTGTTTCCGAAGCCCCCTCGATCAATTTCCTTTCGGAACCCTGCACATCCGTCCACAAAAAGTCGACATGCGTAACCCCTTCACGCTTGATCCAAGTGTCGAGCCGGACCACCGGAACCGTCTTTTCCCCTTCGAAAAAAAGGCCCGGATATTGTTCTGATTCCACGCCCGGGACGATCGAATTGGCATACGGCCACGGCTTGACCCCGGATCCCGTTCTGAAATAAGCCGACCGAAGGACCGTTACGCCGTCCGAATCCCCGACCGCGCAGTTGAAAAAGCGGCACCGTTTTTCTTGCAAGCCGATCTTGTTCTCGAAAACCGCCTGCATATCCGGATTCGGCTCAAAACAATACACCCGGGCGGAAGGAAATGTTTTCAAGAACTTCCCCGTATCCGAAAAATCGCACGCTCCGATCTCAAGAATGACCTCGGGATTCTCTCCGATCAGCGTCTTGAGTCTTGAGATTTTATCATTCGTTCGCATTTTTACCGTCGTTTTTCCGGAACAGCTTTCCGCAAGCGGCCGCCGTCGCACAAAAGGGATGCCTCAGGATAATGCCCCGCGCCTTCCAGCAGAAGGAAAGGAAGGGATTTTCGCGGAAAAGTTTTTTCAATGTTCCCTTATGCCGAAGCGCGAATTTCTCATAATGACTTTTCCATAAGCTCCGGGGCAGATGGAAATAATAGGAAGCCGCGATCTTCCAGTAAAAAAAAGACGCCGGCCTGCCCCAATGCCTGCGGCTCGCCGCAAGCAGCTTTTTACGTCGCTGGCCCGAGAAAAAATCTCTGACCGAGATCGCCTCCGGATGGAAGCGGATGTTCACTAACACATCCGGGATCCTTCGAAAAGCAAAATACTGCCGCATGCGAAGAAAATAATCATAATCGAAGTAGCAGAGCCCCGTATCTAACGGCCCGAGGCTATCGGCCACACGGCGCCGGAAGAAGATCGCCGGCTGAGGCAGAACGTCATATTTCCAGTATTTCAGCATCCCTTCAAAGGTGAATCCGGCTGCGGACGGTTCCTCCTGAAGGAACAAAGGCTTCCCTTCCTCGTCGATCACCCGCGCTCTTCCGATCAATACACTCGTGTCGGGTTCTTTTTCAAATATCCTCTCGACCGCGCGTAAGGCCCCGGGTTCGTAATAGTCGTCGGCATTCAGCCATCCGAGAATATCCCCTCGCGCCTTTGAAAACCCCTTGTTCAAAGCGTCTGCCGGGCCCTGATCAGGCTCCGAAACCCACCCAAGGCGCGGATGTTTTTTCAGGATCGCGACCGTCCCGTCGGTCGAAGCGCCATCGATCACAAGATGTTCGACCGTCTGGCTCCCCTGCTCCGCGATGCTGCGGATCGCGGTCTCAATAAAACGCGCCTGGTTGAGAGAAGGTGTGATGATCGAGATCATCGCTCGAGGCTCCCTTTTTCAAAATCCCGCTGGAACTTTCCGCCCTGCGCCATGTCAGACCGGAAGCCCTCCCTGACGATCCGCCTTTGCAGGTTCACCGGAAAGCCGGCACAAAACGCTTCCTTTCTGGAACTGGACAAGCGTGTCACAGGCCATCCCCGCCGTTTGCCGGTGACTGATGATCAGGACCGTCTTTGCGGCGAGCCGGTCCCGGATCTGAGCGATCACGGCCTCCGCCGTTTTGGGATCGACCGCATTGATCGGCTCGTCAAAAATATAGAGATCGGCTTCTTTCAAAAGCGCCCGGGCAATACTCACACGCTGTTTTTCCCCTCCGGACAAACGCGATCCGTGTTTCCCGATCGGCGCATCGCCCCCGGAATCGAAAGTCTTGGCAAAACGGTCCAGCTTCAGGTCCCTTAAAAGCGTCACGATCTCCTCTTTCGGCACCGGCCGCGAGATCCCGTACGTCAAGTTCTCGCGGAGCGATTCCCCGACCAGATAGGCGTACTGACTGGCAAAAGCGATCCGCTGCATCAGGGACTCGATCTTGAACTCGCGAAGATCCGTATCGTCCCAAAAAAGCGTCCCGGCTGGCGCATCGTAGAGCCGCGTAAGCAAATGGACTAGGGTGGACTTCCCCGAACCGGAGGGCCCGACGAAAAGGAGTTTCTTCCCCCGGGGGATCTCCAGGGAAAGATCGCTCAAAACCTCCCGTTCCCGGGTATAAGCGAAGGAAAGCCCGCGGATCCGGACCCCACGGCAAAGCGCCGGACACTCCAGCGCTCCTTCATACATCTTGTGGGTCGCTTCGTTCTCCAGGATCTCCCGGACGCGGTCGAACCGTTCGACAAGCTGCGCAAGGGCTATCCGGGCCTGCATGATCAAATTCCACTGGGGGCTCGACATCCGGACCAGCAGGAAAAAGATCACACAGGCCGACAGGTCCTGGAATCCGAACCCCTGATACCCCAACGCGGTCATGGTCAAGGCGATGAGGATAAGCGCAAAGAACATCGCCGTTTCCTGGATCGGACTGATCAGGAGAACCCGGCCGAGCTTTTTCAAAGCGATCTCGGATTCTTCGTCGTTCACCGCCATGAAGCGCTCGCTTTCCTTATGGCCCATGCCCGAGGTCTTGATCAAGGGAATGCAGGTCAGGATATCAAAGACCTGATCATCGAGCCGGATCTGCTGTTTGGCGTGGTCTTTGATGCTTTCGCGGATATCACGGGACACCCGGGTATTGAGTTTCATCAAAAGCGGGAACACGATCAGAACGACCAGGGCCATTTTCCAGGAAAGCACGGCCATGAAAACAACGAAGACCGACAGGGTCGCAAATCCGCGGTAGAGATTGTGGAAGGCCCGCAACTGGTTTGCGGCAAAATCCGTGAATTTTGTCAGGACCACATTCAACCGTGACGCGCCCTGAGTGTCATAAAAGGATTTGCCATAACTCATATAGCGGTCGAAGACCTGCTTGCGGATGTTGACGGTCGCCAGTTTCGCCTGCCCCAGGATGCTCAGGGAGGCGACATAGTGAAGCGCGCTCGCCGCAATAATGACGGCAAGGATCAAAACGGCCAGCAGAAAAACCGACACATGCTCCCCTTGCGGCAAGAAGGGCATCCAGGCGTGAAGTTTTTTGACGAGTCCGGGTGAGCCAGGATCAAAAAGCGACCGGATAAAATACATCAGAAGCCGGACCTCGACGATCTTGACCACGACCCCCAACGTATCGAGCCCGATCGTCAGAAAGAAGTCCTTGGGGCGCAGGAGGGTCATTTTCAAAAACTTCCCCAAAAGCGTCCATTCGGAAAGAAAAGAAGGAGACAGTCGCGCGCCGGGATCGTTCACCACAAAAACCCTTTCTGTTAGACCGGAAGCCCATCAGCCTTTTCGGCCTGCCGGAAAAGGCTATTTTAACCGAAACGTCCTTGTCTGAAAACAGAATAGCCGCGCGGCCGCCTCAGGCCAGCGCGCTCAAGTTAAAACACCATGGGCTGAACGGAAGGAACCGAAGGGGCTTTTTTCTTGAGAGGAAATAGCTGGGGGATGAGCGAATGGGAAGCGATCTTTTGGAAGACAAGCTCCATCCCTTTTTTCGCAAGAAGAGAATGCGTATAGGCGGCCTCGGTATCCCGTCGGGCCATCTTCGCCATCACGAAGACCGGGAACCACTGAACGAAGTGAACCAGGTATTTTCCCAGCAGCATGAGCCGGATGGTCCATTCGCCGGTACGGCCGTAATATTTACGCGCGAAATAGATCTGGCTTTTGCGGTATTCGATCAGGACCCGGAGCAGATTGAGTTGCGCGGACTTGCCACCATAATGGAGCAGGCTCACCTGGTGGTAAAAGTGCACTTCGTAACCGGCCTCCCAAATACGGCGGCAAAGATCGATGTCCTCGAAATACATAAAGAACCGTTCGTCAAAAAGGCCCGTTGCCTCAAGCGTTTCACGGCGCGTCATCATACAGGAGCCCGAGATCCAATCCACCTCGCAAAGCGTCGCATGACGCTGGTCAAGAAAATCGCGGATCCACTGATCGTTCAGGGAAAGGCGGTAATGCCAAAGCCGCCGCACGAGCTCGGAGAAGAAGGTCGGGAATTTTCCGCAGGAAAGCTGAAAATTCTTCCGGCCGTCCATCTGGCGAGGCCCGATGGCCCCGACCTTCGGATGGGTCTCCAGATACTCGATCATGGGACTGAAACAATCCTCTCCAAGGAGGGTGTCGCTGTTGAGGAAAACAAGATAACGGCCGCGGGCGTTGTAGACCGCAAGATTGTTCGCCTTCGCAAAACCCGTATTGGCCCCCATCTCGATAAAACGCAGGTTCGCGAAATCCCCGTTAAGCCGTTCCTGGAGATTCTCATCCGAGCCGTTATCCATCACCAGGACTTCAAACGGGCATGAAGGAGGAAAACGGTAAATGGACTCGATGCACTCGTAGGTCAGCTGGGGGGTATTGTAATTGACGATAATGATGCTGAGGTGCGGATGTGAATTCATATCGGATCGCTGGCCTTGATCGGCGGAAATAGCTTAGCTTTAAAAACGCCGGAAGTCCATTCGAAGTTAAAAAAACCTGCCCAAACAGGCCGCGGCAAGTTATGATGCTGGGGATCATAAAAAGGGATCTTTATCCTAAAGGCCTTCGAATGGCGTTCAAACCCAAGATCGATCTCGACCGTTGGAACTCAAACCTTCTGTGCGGTGTTCTCTGTTGTCTCCCCTTTTCAAAAACACTGGCCGAGATCGGGGTCACCGCCGTGATCATTTTATGGACCTTCCACAAAGTCCGGAGCCGGACATGGCCGGTTCGGATCCCGGGCTGGGCCCTCCCCCACGCTCTCTTCCTCGGAATCTGTTTGTTCTCGCTTTTCCAAGTCCCGGCATCCTCGTTAGGGACCGGCCTCCGAGGGCTCTTCAAATGGCTCGAATACCTGGCGGTTTTCTGGATCACGCTCGACCTTGCGCAGACAAAGCAAAGCCGGGATTTCCTTATCCGGGGTTTCCTCATCTCGATGGCCGTGGTTTCTTTGAACGGCGCCTTGCAGATCTTCACGCATCAGGATCTTATCCGTCACCGTGAACTCGAGCCGGGGCGGATCTTGCGCATTAAAAGCTGTTTTCCCGCTCCGAATATTTTCGCGGCCTTTTTGCTTTTCGCGATCCCTTTAGCCATTGAAGCTTTCCAAAGGACCGCAAGAGGGACAAAGAGAAAAATGTTTTACGGTGCCGGCGCGGTCCTCTTTGGCGTCATGCTGATCTCGACTTTTTCGCGGGGCGCGCTAATCGCCCTGGCCCTGGCCGGAGGATTATCGATGCTGATCGGCCGGAAATGGAAGGCCTTTGCGGTTGCCGCGGCGCTGCTCGCGGCGATCCTGGCCGTTCCTGTTTTTCAGCAGAATTTCTTGGGAAGCCTCACCGAGAAGGATATGAGCGTGCGGGAAAGAAGAACGGCATGGAAAGTGGCGGGACGCATGATCGAAAAACATCCGTGGACCGGCATCGGGATCAATCTGTTCAATACGCGGTATGATGATTTTCGAGGTCCAAACCAGAAATACCGCGGCTATGCCCACAACAGCTATCTTCAACTCACCGCAGAAACAGGAATCCCGGGACTTTTATGTTTTATCCTGCCTTTTTTTCTCTATTTTTTGCGCCGGGGCTTCCGGCCGGGAGCCCCTCTGGAGCTTTTCAGCGAAAAGACCGCTCTTGAGATCGCCCTGCTGGCTTTTCTGATCCAGGCGGCCGGGGACAATCATTTCTTCGGGCTCGAGACCTCTCTTCTCTTCTGGATCTTCTGGGCCCTTCTCTTATCGCTCGCAGGAATCCAAGCCGGTCGAAATTCAGGGGCCGAGAAATTCTCGTCGGTCTAAGCGACCTTAAAAGAAGCCTCTTTCGTTCCCCCAAGACTGCATTCGGCCTTCAGCGTGATCTCATCCCCGGAATTGACGGCCTCGAACGGGAGATTATATTGCTCGAAAAGCCCGTCGGTCTGTTCGGTCAGCGTTTCGTTCGCGACCTCTTCTCCGTTCAGCATGACGGTGATCGTCCGGATATAGTGGGCCTTCGGGTCCGGGACCTGGTGAAAGATCTTGGCCACCAGCGTCTGTGTTTTCGTATCAAAAGCCAGTTCAATCTCCTCCGCCGGATGCGCAAAAACAGCGGGCGCTCCCACGATCATCAGAACCGCGATCATTGCTGCAATGGGTTTCATCTTTTTTCCTCGCGATCAAAAAAAACAGGGACGGCCCATTTTACGGACCGCCCCTGTCGTTGATTTGAAAAAAATTATTCGCTTTTCTTCCCGAAAGGAAGGGCGATCTTTTCTTTCAGCGAGCTGACGGCCTCCCCGGCTTTTTCGGTCACGCCGGCCGCAGCCTCCTGTAACTCCGTCCCCGCCCCGGAAACCACTTCTCCTGCCTGGGCTTTGACATCCCCCGCCAAAACACCGGCCTGCTGCTGGACCTGGGCGCTCACCGCGGTGGCCGATCCTGCAAGCGTATCGGAAACTTGCGAAGCGAACCCGGAAACATCAAAGTTCACGAGTTGTCCGATAACCGTCCCTGAAAGGGCTTTGACAAGAATGATCTTCGAAAGATCATTGATGTCCTTGATGTCCGTGAATTGCTCATTGAGATTGATGGCGAACTCTTTCACGACAGGCTTTTCTCCTAGCGAATAATCCTTATAAACAACCTTGCCGATCTTGAGCTCGAGAAAATCAATCGAGACCTGCGGCGCCGGAGCAGGCTTTTTTTCTGCCGCCGGAGCGGGCTTTTTGCTTTCTGAAACCGCTTTTAAGGCATCCAAATTCAGTTTGCCATCCTTATTCTTGATCACATTGAATTGATCGAGATGGATCATGATCGCTTCGATATGGGTCTTTCCTTTAAAGACCGCCGGCAGGTCGAAATCCAGATAGATCTTCGGCATATCCAGCATGGTCGGATCTTCGAAATCCTTGGGGTTTGAAAGCTCCAAACGCTCGATGTCGATCTTGGTGTTCCAAAGGTCGAGTTTCAGCACACCGATCCCGAGCGGTAAACCCGTAGCGATCTCCGTCCCTTTTTCGATCGCCGCTTTCACGATCACGTCTTTGGCCAGAACAAAAACAACAAGGATCACTATGAGAAGAAGGAACAAATTTCTCAAGAACTTCATAGAGCTAACTTCCTTTCTTCGGGGGTTCATATTGCAACTCCCCCGCCGGTGCGATAGACTTGGTTTCCCGGCCCTTGGAAGGCCTGAAATTAGACAATTATTATATTACGGAGTTCAAAAGAAACCAATGAAATTAGACCCTTTTCAGGAACAAGCCATCGCTTCCGTCCAGGCGGGCCATTCCGTCCTAGTCGCAGCCCCTACGGGGGCAGGGAAAACCCTGATTGCCGAACACGCGATCCGGAAGGCGATGGAAAAAGGCGAACGCGTGATCTATACCGCGCCGATCAAAGCCCTGAGCAATCAGAAATTCCGCGATTTCCGCGCCCTTTACGGAGACGCTTCGGTCGGAATCCTTACAGGCGATGTCTCCATTGAGCCGGACGCGCCGATCCTCATCATGACGACCGAGATCTACCGGAATTCCCTTTTCGAAGATTCGATCCGCATCCGGGAGACGGGTTGCGTGATCTTCGACGAAATCCACTATCTGGATGATCCCGAGCGCGGCACGGTCTGGGAAGAAGCGATCCTTTTCACTCCCGCCGAGATCCGCATCCTGGCCTTGAGCGCGACAGTTCCCAATGTGGAGGCCCTGGCTTCATGGATGCGCTCGATCCACCACCGCACCATCGACGTCATCCGCGAAGAACGCCGCCCGGTCCCGCTCCATTTCTTTTTCCAAAGTCAGGGGCGTCTGATCCCGGACATGAAAAGACTCCGGCAGGAGGGTTATCTTAACCGCGTGAACTGGCGGCTGACCCCGCGCGAGAAACGCCAGTACCGGCTGAACCCGCTTCGCGCGCGGCCCAACCGGCTCGACCCCTTGCTATCGCACCTTGTCGAAAAAAACCGCTTGCCCGCTATCTATTTCGCTTTCGGCCGGCGCCGGACCGAGACCCTTGCCTGGGAAGCCATGCGTTTCGACTTTCTCTCCGCCGAAGAACGGGAGATCGTGCGGGCGGAATACCAGGATCTTCTCGACCGTTATGACCTTGCCGCAGAACGTTCAGCGCTCGAGATGAAGGACCTGATCGAACGGGGCATCGCCTATCACCATGCCGGCATGCTTCCGACCCTCAAAGAAGCGATCGAACAACTTTTCACGCGGCGGCGGATCCAATTGATCTTCACGACGGAGACCTTCGCGCTCGGCATCAATATGCCGGCCCGGAGCGTGGTCTTCGATGAGCTTTCCAAGTTCTACGGCACCGGTTTCCGCAATCTCACGAACCGGGATTTTTATCAGATGGCCGGCCGTGCCGGACGGCGCGGAATGGACGCCGAAGGGTTCGTCTATGTCCGCGTGAACCCCCATGATATCGCCTTCCCCGAGGTGGAGCGGATCCTTTACGGAAGACCGGAACCCATCCGCAGCCAGCTGAACACCGCCTATGCCACGCTTCTTAACCTCTACCGGGCGCGGGGTTCGGCGCTTTTCGATCTTTATCCGAAAACTTTCCACGCCTATCAATCCCACGCAAAACATCGGGAAGACGGCTCCGGTCTGATGCGCAGAAAATTCGAGATGCTCGAACGGCTGGGCTATCTCGATGCGCGCGGCCTCACCTCCAAGGGCGATTTTGCTTCTTCCCTGTTCGGTTACGAGCTTTTTATGGGAGAGTTGTATGGCGGCGGCGCCTTCGAGGATCTGAACGAGGTCAAACTGAACATCCTCCTCTCGGGACTGATCTTTGAACCGCGCAAAGGAGATTCCCTGCCCCGGCTTTCCGACTCTCATCGTAAACTTCAGCGCATGGCCGAGCATTATGCCCAGGCCATCCATCGGCAGGAGTCGAAATTCCGGATCGCTCCCTACACGAAATTCCCTCACTTTCATCTTGCCCCGGCCGTCGAAGCCTGGACCGAGAATGCCTCTTTCGACAAGCTCTTCAAAGTGGCGACGGTCGATGAAGGCGAGATCGTCCGCCATTTCCGCATGATCATCCAGCTTTTGCGCGAACTCACCCACGCAAGGCATGTTTCAGAAAAATTGCGGAAGACCGCCGCGGAAGCCCGGCGGCGGATCGACCGGGATGTCGTGGACGCCGAAAAACAGCTGCGCGTGTGAACCGGCCCGCCCTCCAGGCCCTTTGCTAGAAGAAGCCGTAGGGCACATCAAAGCAGGGCACATCAAAGTAGGGCACACTTAAGTGTGCCCTGCTTTAACATATCCCACCTTAACGTGTCCTGCCTTACTGCGCCTTCCCTGGACACATCGGGCTCTAGGTGTTGGGCTGGGGAGAAGAAGGTTCCGGCGGGACTTTTTTCTGCAAAGCATCGAGAAAATAGTGCGGATTGATGTAGAGATCTTTCAAGAGGATCGTAAAAGCCCCGGCATGACGGGCCAATTCCTCCGGGATCTTTTCCGGGTCCGCTTTCAGTTTTTTGAGATAGAAGAACAGATGGTTCTGCGCTTCGGTCAGATTGAGGAAGATCCCCATCCGGCGCGCGAGACGCACCAGGTTCGTCGCCTGACGAATCAGCTCCGGATGCGCGCTTTCCATGAGCCGTTTCGTGCTGAAATGGAGGGCCCGGCTCAGAAAAGCGGCGGCTTCTTTTTTGTCGATCTCGAATTCGAAGGCTTTGGCCTCGGCCAGGATCCGCTCTACCGGCGCCGATTTTTTCAGATCGAAATTCACGGCTTCCAGTTCACGCAGGGCCTCCATGAGCTTGATCTCAAGGATATGAGCCGTCGCCTCCTGCAGAGGTTCCGGGATCTTCAGGTTGAGCGACCGGTAGATCTCGTTCATCCGGCGGCTGTCCTCATAGAGGTCGTGATACATGCCGGTGATCTTCTCGATCATGTCCTCGGCCAGTACCGCGACCGTTTTAAGCCGCGGCTCGACCGGAAGGTCCTTGAGCGCATAGTAGCGCTCGCCGAAGATCTCGTCGATCCGGCGCATGATCTCCACGATATGCGAACTATAGAGCATCTCGAACAGTTCTTTTTCGACCGCCTGGAACTCCTTGATGCCCCGGTCCGAGATGATCGAGCAACGGAAGTCATAGGGACCTAGCTGGACCGCTGCATAAGCGAATTCGCGCTCTTCGAACGTGATCTGGGACCTGAGACGCACACGCCCCGTATGCAGTTTGATGTCCGAAAAATTCTCTTTGCGCGCGGAGAGCACATGAAGGGTGTAGCAATAGAGATCATGCGTTTTTAGCGCGCTCCGCTTGTCGTCAAGCAGGACCATGATAGCGAAATAATTCACCAGGTGATCCCAATCCATCACTTTCGGGCGGACAAGTTTTTCATAGACCCCGCGGCCGTCCCCATAGCGGGGCACATTGCTTTTCGCAAGCTCGAGCCGGTTCAGGAACTCGTTCTCAAGCGAAGTCCCGGTCACTTCGGCCGCAAGCTCGATCGCGCGTGCGGCATAAGTGATCGTCTGGACGGTCTCGATCCCGGAAAGTTCGGTGAAAAACCATCCGCAGCTCGTATACATGAGCATCCCATTGCGCTGCATTTCAAGGAGCTTGAGCGCGCGGACTTTTTCTTCCGGCTTCATTTCGTGATGGGCCTGCTTCTCAAAAAAGACACGCGCATGCTCTTCCGAGCGATCGAGGATCACGGCCGCGTAAGCGTTCCGGGCAACGGCCACGTCACGAAAATATTCCTGCCCGAGATACTCGT
The DNA here is from genome assembly GCA_049324575.1 of Candidatus Omnitrophota bacterium. Classification (GTDB taxonomy): domain Bacteria; phylum Omnitrophota; class Omnitrophia; order Omnitrophales; family Aquincolibacteriaceae; genus JBMONI01. The sequence goes on from JBMONI010000012.1 coordinate 46,446, forward strand.
AGACCTTCCAGAGTTCGTCCCGAAGCCAGTCGAAAGCCTCGCGAAGCGGCTTGCGCCAATGCTGATGCCATTCGGCGGGGCCGCCGCCCCGGCAGCCACAATGCTCGCGCCAGCGGTCGACCCCGTGCGGACAGCTCCAGGAGGTCCCTTCGCCGTTCTTGCCTTCCTTGAGACGGACCTCGTTTCGCGGGGGATTTTTTTCGAGGAATTCCCCGTAATTCATAAAGTGATACCCGTGGAGCGGCGCTTCGGCATTCATCAGGTAAGCGAAAACGCGTTCGCCGAAAGGCTTGTGATGCCCGTAGGTCTCTCCGTCGGTCGCGATATGGATCAATGCCGTTTCATCGCCTCCCGGGACGCCGACCCCGTTGATTTTGGCTATGAATTTTTTGGAATCAAAAAGAAGGTCTTCGAAACCCACCGCGCGGGAAATGGGCCCGTCATAAAAGAAAACATCGATGAACCGGTCCGGGAACCGCTTGAGAAAACAGCGGTAAGCCTTTTTGGGATCAATCTGGCCCGCGCTCACATCCTGCCAGCCTTCTTCGCCCGGAAGCCTGCCTTGATCCCCAAGCGGGCGGACTTTCTCGGCCTGATGCGGCTCCAAGATGACGAACCGTATTTTCTGCTCGACCAGCACTTCGAGGGTCTCCTCATTGCAAGCGGTCTCGGGAAGCCACATCCCTTCCGGTTCGCGGCCGAAATGGAATTTGAAATCCTCGATCCCCCACAGCACCTGCGTCTCCTTATCCCGCCGGTTCGCGAGCGGCATGATCATGTGATTGTAGACCTGCGCAAGCGCATTGCCGTGGCCGCCGTGTCTCTTGCGGCTCTTCTTGTCCGCATCGAGAACAAGCCGGTAGACGTTTTTATGGGTTTTGGCAAGCCAGGAAAAAAGGGTCGGTCCGAAGTTGAAGCTCATGAGCTCGAAGTTATTGACGATATCCGCAATGCGCCCGTGCGAATCCGTGACCCGCGCCAGCGTATTCGACGCATAACACTCCGTGCAGATCCGCTCGTTCCAGTCATGGAAGGGAAAAGCGCTTTCCTGGAGCTCGATCTCTTCGATCCACGGGTTCTCACGCGGCGGCTGGTAAAAATGGCCGTGGATGCAGAGGTTTCTTTTCTTATCGCTCGTCATGGGGCTGGACTTTGGGGGCCTGCATCACCGAGAAGGTCTTTTGCCCGAAAATGCGGTCGTTGGCGAAGATCCGGAACTCGAACTCTCCGGGATGCGAGAACTTGAGGCCTTTCAGGTTGAACACGAGTTCATGGGCCATGAGCGGATTGGAGATCGCGATCTCGCGGGGGATCTCTCCGCGACCGATCACGGAGTTATCCTGAAGATCAACAAGCTCGAGACGGAAGCGGTACGCGCCCTGGCCTTCGGTCAGTTTGATATAAACGCAAAGCGAATGATGCACGCACGGGAACCGGACCGCATTGATGTTCTCGAAAACGCCGATCAGGCTTTTCTTGTTGGTCCCCTGCTCGGTAAGGACATAATCGCAGATTAACATCGCGTTGGCTTTCGGAATGGGCGTTGCGCTCATGCGATCCGGGGCCTCCTAGAACAATTCGTTATGATACTTCAAAATATAAAGTCCGGCATAGATTTTCGGATCGATATAAAACCCCTCGGCCCGTCTCGCCTTGAGCCATGCATGGATCCCTGAAAGCGGGACCGTATGCACACGGATATCTTCCATCGCGTCCCCGCCGCCAAGCCCTACCTTCTTCAGCCCCATGGCGCGGTACAACACAATGATGTCCGCCAAAGACGCGCAGGAAGCGGGCCCTTCGCCGAGGCGTTCCATTTTCCCGGCCTCATAGCCCGTCTCTTCGAAAAATTCCCTGCGGGCCGCGTCTTCCATGGTTTCGTCCGGAAGATGCGCCAGATCGTTCACCAGGCCCGCGGGAAATTCGATCACGTGCTTGCCGACCGGTGGACGATACTGCTCCACCAGAACAACCTCGTTCTGGTCCGTCACGCCGAGGATCGCGACCACCCCGTCGCAGTTCTTCCTTTCGAGATATTCCCAGCCGTCCACGGAAACAAAACGGCGGTATTTGCCTTCCATCAAAAGAACTTTTTCCCCTTTTTTCTTCCCCATGGCCTAAGTCTTTCTCCGTTTTCAGGCGAGGTCGACGACGACCGGGCAATGGTCCGATCCTATCACTTCCGGCAAATGGTACGCATCCCTGGCTTTTCCCGCGAGCTTCGCGCTCACAAAGTGATAATCGATCCTCCAGCCGACGTTCCGGGCCCGGGCGCCGCTTTTCATGTCCCACCAGGTATAACGTTCAGGCTCCGGATGGAATTTCCTGAAAATATCCACCTGCCCGCTCACTACCCACCGGTCCATCCAGGCCCGTTCGACCGGAAGGAATCCGGAAACATCCTCGTTCTCTTTCGGCCGGGCAAGATCGATCGGCTGGTGGGCGGTATTATAATCGCCGCAGACGACGACTTCTTGGCCTTCTTTTCTGAGGCGGTGGGTGAATTTGAGCGTCTCCTCGTAAAAATCAAGTTTGTATTGGAGCCGTTCAGGACCGGATTTCCCGTTCGGAAAATAAATATTCAGAAGGATAAAAGCCGGATACTCCGTAAGCAGGATCCTCCCCTCTTGATCGAATTTCGGTTTGCCGAAACCTCGGGCCACTTTCGAGGGTTTGCTCTTGGTATAGGTCGCGACCCCGCTATAGCCTTTCTTCACTTCCGACCAGCTCCAATAGACCTGGTATCCGGGCACCGCAAGAAGCTCCATATCGAGCTGGTCCGGATGCGCTTTGGTCTCCTGAAGGCAAAGGATGTCGGGAGACTCCTCGCGGAACCAGTCGAGGAAGCCTTTTTTCTGGACCGCACGAATGCCGTTCACATTCCAGGAAATGATCTTCATGGTTTGGAAAGGATATCAAAATCCGGAGGAAAATTCAGTTCCATTTTTGGCCCTTCTTTGGTATTTATTACCGTATGCGCCGTTTCCGCCGAATGCTCGATAAAATCATCCTGCTAGGCCTTGCTCTGGCCCTGCCAGCAAACGCTCCCGCGCTCCCCGCCCCGTCCGCTTCAGGCTCCGAAGAATTCGTCCTTTTTCAGGAGCCCGAATATTTCAGCTTTGATGAGCTGAAGACGCTCTCGAAGAATCCGAAGCCCAAAGGCCGACTGGGTGAAAAGCTCACCCGCTTTTTCAAAACACCGGCGATCAGTAACGAAGCCTACTTCCGCGGAAAAAGACCCCGGCATAAAAGGAACTTCCGGCTGGGCCCTCATTTGAACATCGCCAGCTGGAACATCGAAAAATCCTATCATATCAGGGAAGCGATCGCTCTCTTGACCTCAGAAGAAAACTACCTGTCCATGGTCGACCCTCGTAAAGCTCCCCTCGGGTCCGACCGGCGAAAGAAGATCCTGCGGCAAAGGCGCCGTCTTGCGGATGCCGACATCCTTGTCCTGCAGGAAATGGAGGTCGGAATCAAGCGGTCCGATTATCTGGATGCCGCCCGGGAGATGGCCAACGCCCTTGGGATGAACTATGCTTTCGCTCCCCAGTACCTTGAGATCGATCCCGTCAATCTCGGGGTCGATACGATCATGCTTGAGGACGGAAGCGAAGACATCGAAGCGGCCGATTATTACCGCGTCGATCCTGAAAAATTCAAAGGGGTCTTTGGTTCGGCCGTTCTTTCCAAATATCCCATCAAGCAGGTCGAAGTCCGTCCTCTCCGTTATCAGCCTTATAACTGGTATGAAAGCGAGAGAAAAAAAATCGGCTTCCTCGAAAAAACAAGACGCTTCGGCAGCAAAACGGTCTTTAAGAACGAGCTCACAAGGGAAATGAAGGCCGGAGGCGGCCGTCATTATTTCCGGGTCGATCTGGACGTTCCCGAACTCGAAGGCGGCACTCTCACGATCATCAATGTCCACCTCGAGATCAAATGCCGGCCGAAGGACCGGAAAAAACAGCTTGAAGAGATCCTGGAAGAGATCCAATCGATCAGAAATCCGCTTATCCTGATGGGGGATTTCAACGCCGCTCCGGACGACATCAGCCCGACATCCGTGCAACGTGTCATCAAGCGGACCGCCAAGAATCCGACGACCTGGTTCAATGCCGCCGTCAGTTACGTAACACCTTACGGCCTTGCGATCAACACGACCCGCGGAGTTTCGAACCGAACAAAGAATCTGAACGACCCTTTTGCCGCAGATGTCAAGGTCGTGGCCCCCAATCCTCTGAAACCGATGTTCTCCATGATCCGCGAATTCCGCTTTTCTGACGGGAAGGTTTTCGATTTCCGGGGAGATGCGGCCCGTTCCGTCGAAGGGCGGAAAGGCCTTCTTTCGAACTCCAACCAGCGGGGCTTAAAAGGCTTCCGGACCACTTTCAGCGTACGGCGGCCCATCGGGATCATCGGAAAATACCGGCTGGACTGGGTCTTCGTGAAGTCCTATCTCTATGACCCAACGGACACTTCCGCGACGTACAAGTTCGCTCCCCATTTCGGAGAAACGCTCGAGGAAATGAATGAAAATCTTATCGAGAAGATCTCGGACCATCACCCGAACGTCCTCGAACTCCCTCTCCGCGAACCCAATATTTAGTTCTCAAGGATCGAGCGGCCCGCTTTTTCTTTCTTATTTGATCAAACGGATCGTCGCGGGGTACCGATAGCTCTCTCCCTTATCAGCCTTCACCGCGGCCACCACGACCAAGACAAGGTCCGCAAGGATCACAAGCGGCAGGAGAAGAAATCCGATCACGATAAAGCAAAGCAGGAAGGCCCCGGCCCCATAAAGGGTCATAGAGATCTGGAAATTGAGCGCTTCTTTGCCCTGCGCATCGACCTCAGGGATCTCGTTTTTCTTGAAAGCCCAGACGATCAGCGGACCCAAAACATGCCCCAAGGGAATGCCGACCAACCCCAAAAGGGCGCTCAGGTGACAAAGCATGATCCACAATCTTTTGTTCTTTTCTGCGTTCTCCGCCATGACAAGTCCCCCCTTCGACACGGTTAAAACAAAACGTTATACGGATCTCGAGCTGTCATCAAAAGCCGCTTTGACCGGTCCCTTGGTCAACTCGAGGATCGTAAAAACCCCCAAGATCGTTCCTAGCGGAACGAAACAGCATTCGATCCCGGCCATCACAAGGCAGAACATTCTTTGACGCCTTTGGGCTAATCGTCGGCCGGCAAGAATAAGACAAAACCCAACGGCCCATCCCCCCAAAATGAAAAGGCCGGCGGGGATGACGAAAAACCAGCCTGCGGCGGCGGGAACCGTGTTCCCTTCTTGGGCCGGGATCTTGCCCATCAGGATCGCGATGCCGATCAATAAGTGAATGAGGGGAAAACAGGAAAAAAGCGTCGTCAGCCCACCCATCACATAGTGCAAAACGCTTAAAAGCCCGAGGGAGTCTTTTTCCGGCTCCATGGCATCCTCCTTAGGCGCTAGGCCTGCGGTTAATGGACCCAATATTTTATCGCAACGAATCCGCCGATCAAAAGGGCCGCGAAAAGGAGAGTGATCAGATTGAAATATTTTTCGATCAAACGGCGCACGGACGAACCAAACAAGAAAAGCATGAGCGTCACCAGGTAAAAGCGCCCGCCCCGTCCGAGGAGGGACGCCATAAGGAAATGCGGGATATCGATCTGGGCGACACCGGCGCCGATCGTAAAAACCTTGTAGGGGATCGGGGTAAAAGCCGCGGTAAAAACAATCCAGTAATCATAGGTCGCATAAAGCCGGCAGACCTTTTCGAAGGTTTCCGGAGAGAAAACGTAGCGGAAAAAGAAAGGATGGACCGCTTCCCAAACCCCCATTCCGATCAAGTATCCCGCCAACCCGCCGAGCACCGAACCGATCAAAGCGATGGTCCCGTAGCGAAGCCATTTTCCCCGCGCCGAAAGCGTCATCACGATCAGCATGACATCCGGGGGAATAATAAAACAGGAAGACTCCGCGAAAGCGATCCAAAAGAGGAATCGTTCGGCATGCGGAGAATCCGCTTTCTGTAGGCACCAATCGTAAAGACGACGGATCATCAGCGGCTCAGGATGTCGAGGGTACGTTCGGGATCATCCGTCTTGATGACAAGACAGCCGGTATCCTGCCCCGCACGGGCAGTGCAGTAAAGATACTGGATATTGATGTCGGCTTCCGCGAGGCTCTGAGAAACGCGCGCGATCGCACCGATCTCGTTACGGATCTCGACCACGACGACATCGTGCTCCATCACGTAAAGCTCTTCCTGCTCCATCAAGAGAAGCGCTTTGGTCGGATTATCGACCAGCAAACGGACAACCGCATTATCGACGGTATCATGAACCGCCATCGCGAGGATATTGACGCCGTGTTCGGAGAGGATCGAACACGCACGGGCCAGTACACCCGGGCGATTCGGCATGAAAACAGAAAGTTGTTTCTGGATCGGCATCGATTAGTGAATCGTCATTAGTGAATGGTGAATAGCAAAAGACAGATGCTCATTTCCCCATGCACTGCTCCAAGCAGGCTTATTATAATAAAACTAAAACGATCCAAACGAAAAGCTCTTTTTTCCTGCCTAAGCCGCGCCCATGCTTTCTATCCACTATTCACTATTCCCTGTCTTTAAACCGCCATCCGGCTAATGATGTTCTGCGCCCGCGCGGTGACGGCCTTCGGAACCGCGATCCCCGTTCCCGGCAGCGCCTTGCCGTAAATGTCTTTTTTGCCTTGTTCGTAAAGGATACATTCGAGATCTTCTTCCTCCAGGCGGACTTGGATCTTTTTAGCTTCTTCGAAGGAGGCTGTCTCATAGACTTGGACCCAAGGCTCTCCGGAAGCGCGGCGGGACTTGAACCAACGAGCCGGCTTGGGTGTTGAAGTTCCCGAGGAAGGCGGGGTTCCCCCGCGTTTGCCCCAATACCAGAGGAAATACATGACAAAACCCAGCAGCAGGAGATAAACGAGAAGCCGCGCCATGGAGGGTATGCTAATAACGACAAGGCCAGAAATCAACACAAACTATTCCGGAAATAAAAAACCCCGCTGTCTTCCTGAAGAAAACAGCGGGGTCTGAAAGATCCCGGCAGCTAGCTACTCTCCCAACGAACTGCTCCGTTAGTACCATCGCCGGTAGAGGGCTTAACTTCCGTAGTCGGAATGGGAACGGGTGTTTCCCCTCTCCTATGGCCACCGGAAAGCGATGAGGCGACTGTCGGCGCATCGCAAGATGTGCCGCCGCGTTTAAAGAACACGCGTGCGCCATAAGCAAGAACAACTGAATGGTGCGACGAATCATCGCAAGATGATTTCTGATTTTAATGTCAAGCCGAACGACCAATTAGTACGGGTAAGCTGAAGAGATTGCTCTCCTTACACCTCCCGCCTATCAACCTTGTAGTCTTCAAGGGGTCTTCTAAACCAAAAACTGGTTGGGAAACCTTATCTTGGGGTTGGCTTGGCGCTTAGATGCTTTCAGCGCTTATCCTTTCCGGACTTCGATACCCTGCGATGCTTCTGGCGAAACAACAGGTACACAAGCGGTCCGTTACTTTCGGCCCTCTCGTACTAGAAAGTACTCCCCTCAAGTTTCCTACGCCCACAACAGATAGGGACCGAACTGTCTCACGACGTTCTGAACCCAGCTCACGTACCGCTTTAACCGGCGAACAGCCGGACCCTTGGGACCTTCTCCAGCCCCAGGATGCGATGAGCCGACATCGAGGTGCCAAACCGGGCCGTCGATGTGAACTCTTGGGCCCGATAAGCCTGTTATCCCCGGCGTACCTTTTGTCCGATGAGCGATGGCCATTCCAATCTGGACCACCGGATCACTAAGTCCGTGTTTCCACCCTGCTCGTCTTGTAGGACTCGCAGTCAAGCCTGCTATTTGCCTTTGCGCTTACCGTGTGATTGCCAACCACACTAAGCAGACCTTTGAACGCCTCCGTTACCGTTTGGGAGGCGACCGCCCCAGTCAAACTGCCCAACTGGCACTGTTCTTCGTCCAGTTTCATGGAACGAAGTTAGAATCCTAGTTTTATGAGACCGGTATTTCATATTGTGACTCAGCCTAAGCTAGCGCCTAGGCTTCGAAGTCTCCCGGCTATGCTACACACACGAAACCAAGATCCAATACCAGCATACAGTAAAGGTGCACGGGGTCTTTCCGTCTAGTTGCGGGATCGCGGCATCTTCACCGCTACTACAATTTCACCGAGTTCCTCGTTGAGACAGCGGTCAGCTCGTTACACGATTCGTGCAGGTCGGAACTTACCCGACAAGGAATTTCGCTACCTTAGGACCGTTATAGTTACGGCCGCCGTTTACCGGGGCTTAACTTCGAAGCTTCGTCCCGCCTTTCGGCGAGACTAACCTCTCCGCTTGACCTTCCGGCACCGGGCACGTGTCACTCCCTATACGTCGTCTTATTGACTTTGCAGAGAGCTGTGTTTTTGTTAAACAGTCGGCTGACCCCGTTCACTGCGACCTTTTCGGGCTCCCTTGACGTTCACCCTACTCAGGCACCCCTTCTTCCGAAGTTACGGGGCTATTTTGCCTA
>JBMONI010000012.1:60000-121552 GCA_049324575.1 Candidatus Omnitrophota bacterium
CTTGTTTGTCCGGAATCTTCCGCCGTATCTTCGCCAAATAGATCGAAAAAAGCAGCAAGGTCGCGAGCTGGGCCGTATAGGCCTTGGTCGAAGCGACCCCGATCTCCGGCCCCGCATGCGTATAGATCACGGCATCGGCTTCGCGCGCAATCGTGCTGCCGACCACATTGACCACAGCAAGCGTCCGCGCTCCCCGGACACGCGCTTCCCGAAGGGCCGCCAGCGTGTCCGCCGTTTCCCCCGACTGCGTGATCAGGACAACGAGGTCCTGTTTTCCGATGATCGGATCGGTATAACGGAATTCGCTGGACACTTGATTTTGCGCCGGGATCCCCGCGATCGACTCGATCATGCCCGCCCCGACAAGGCCCGCGTGATGGGCCGTTCCGCAGCTCACGAAATAGACCCGCCGCACCTGCTTCATCGCGCGAGGGAAATTTCTTCCCAGCGTATCGAACCGGATCTCGCCTTTCGGACCGAGGCGATCCGAAAAGATCTCCTTGAGAACGCGTGGCTGTTCATAGATCTCTTTGAGCATAAAGTGCGGATACCCGCCCTTTTTGGCCTCCGAAATATCCCAGAGAATGTCCTCGGCGGCCCGTTTCACAGGCTGGCGGGTGCGGAGCGAAAAAAGCTGGACCCCGTCGCGGCTCAGGATCCCGTATTCATCGTCCTCGACATAAATGACCTTTTTGGTGAAGGAAAGGATCGCCGGGACATCGCTGGCCACAAAATTCTCGCCGTGTCCGAGCCCGATCACGAGCGGATTGGAACGCTTGAAAAAATAAAGCCGGCCAGGCTCCTCCTTGCAAAAAACAACGAAGGTAAAATAGCCGCGCATCTGACGGACCGCTTTGAGAAAAGCGCCCTGGAAATCCCCCTTGCGGTAATAACTCGAGATGAGGTTCACGGCGACCTCGGTATCGGTCTGGGAATAGAACCGGAATCCGCGCCGGCAAAGTTTTTGTCTGAGCTCGGCGTAATTCTCCACGATCCCGTTGTGGATCAGGACGATCCTCTTCGAATTGTCGAGATGGGGATGCGCATTGGCCCGGGACGGTTCGCCGTGCGTCGCCCACCGCGTATGCCCCATGCCGAGATGGGAAGAAAAACTGAGGCCCTTCAACTGCTCCTTGAGCTCCGCGAGCTTTCCCTTCTCCTTGGCCACCACCAGCTCGCCGCGCCCCTCCTCGAAGCAGGCGATCCCGGCCGAGTCATAACCACGGTACTCGAGATGCTCAAGCCCCCTGAGGAGGATCGGAAGCGCATTCTGGCTCCCCGCGTAACCTATAATACCGCACATGCCCTGGCTCCGTTCCCGGGGGCTTCCCCCCGAAAATTTTTTAAATTATACTCTGCTGAAGTTTTTTTTGACAGGCGATTTTGATTCTTCTAAGATACCTTTTCGAGGGCCCGCAGACCATGATGAAAGAACGCCGAAAACATTTCCTGATCAACAAGCCCCTTCAATTCCGTTATATGGCGATCCTCACGTTCTCGCTCGTCCTGATCTCCGCCCTGATCCTTTTCGCCCTCTACGTCAGCATCTGGACAAGCATCGCCGACGCCTTTTCGGACGCAAGCCTCCGTCAGGACATGCTCACAGCCGCCCGGATCTCCCAGTACGAGGAAGCGCGTTTCCCGACGCCGCAGCCGTGGGCCGATCTTTCTTTCACGAACCAGATCCGAAAATTGAGCGCGCGTCAGCGGGAGGTCTTCAAAACGATCCTGGACGATTCGAACCGCAAACTCGCGATCAAGCTTTCCCTGCTTTTCTTCTTCATCGCCTGGGGATCGATCTTTCTTTCCCACAAGATCGCGGGCCCGCTCCTGCGTTTCCACGCGACCCTCAAGGATTTCCGCGACGGAGAGCTTTCCAGACGCATCACGCTCAGGAAATTCGACGAAGCCCGTTTCGTCGCGGAGGATTTTAACGCGACGCTCGATCATTATGACCGTCTTTTTATCCGCCTGAAAAAGCTCCTGCGGGACCACCGCGCGCAAAGCGGAGCGCTGGGAAATGAACTCGAAAAAGAACTCTCCGCCTTCAAGACCAGCAGTGAAAAATAGATCCCGCATCGTCGCCCTTTTCTGTCTTGCTGTTTTCGCGGTCTCCCCGAACTTGTATGCTTTTGAGCCCTCTTCCGAAGACCGCGCACTGCTCGAAAAGATCTCAAAAGACAGTTTCCAGTATTTCCTCAAAATGTCGGATAAAAAGACCGGCCTCACGCGCGACTCCAGCCAGGCCGGCTCCCCTTGTTCCGTAGCGGCGACCGGTTTCTCCCTGGCCTCCTTTGCGATCGCCCAGGAGCGGGGCTGGATCGACCGGGAGTATGCCCGGACCTATCTTGAAAAGACCCTGACGACCCTCCTGAAACATGCCGACCATGAAAAGGGGTTTTTCTACCATTTCCTCGACATGCAAACGGGGCGGCGGGTCTGGGATTCCGAAGCTTCGTCGATCGATACGGCCCTGCTCGTAGCCGGCGCCCTTCTCGCGGGCCAGTATTTCCCCGAAACGACGATCGCGGCCATGGCCCGCAAGATCTACGAGCGGATCGACTGGACCTGGATGTATCAACCCGCCAACGGTTTGATCTGCATGGGCTGGAAACCCGAAACAGGTTTTCTGCCGTATTATTGGGACTCCTATAACGAACTTCTGATCCTTCAAGCCCTGGCCATCGGCTCTCCGACCCATCCGGTCCCGCAAAGCGCCTGGAATGCCTGGGCCCGGAGGACCGAGGTCTTTAACGGTAAAGAGATCGTCTATTCCTATTCCGGAAGCCTTTTCACCTATCAATATTCGCATGCTTTCATCGATTTCCGGAACTTGGCCGACAAGGGTATCGATTACTTTGAAAATTCGAAAAAAGCGACGACCGCCAATTGGGAATACACGCTCGCGTTCCAGACCCTGTTCAAAGCTTATACGAAAGATTCCTGGGGCGTTTCCGCCTCCCTCGGACCGGGCGGTTATAAAGCCTACGGCGGAAAACCCGGCCAGGGACTCCACGACGGAACAATCGCCCCTTATGCCTCGCTCGGCTCCATCGTTTTCACTCCGGCGGAATCGATCGCCGCCGCAAAATACTTCTATAACACCCACCGGGACCAGCTCTACGGAATGTTCGGTTTCAAAGATGCGTTCAATCTCGACAAGCATTTTTGGGCGCAGGATTATATCGGGATCGATCAGGGGATCACGATCCTCATGATCGAGAACTTTCTCCACCAAGGTTCGGTCTGGGGAAAATTCATGGCGCTCGAGGCGGTCAAACAGTGGGTGGCGTTATGCGGGCTCGCAAAGCCCGCACCGAAGCTCAGCGGTCCTTCCGCAGGAAACGCTGCGTCAGGCGCAGCGCCGCTTCCTCGATCATCTCCCGCTTAAGGTAAGTCCCCTTCTTGATCTCTTCTTTGATCTCCTGCACGCGCCCGATGTTTGGCTCGGGCTCTTGGGGAATCATGCGTGCGTACCGGCGGACCTGGTCCTGAAGGGGCTCTTCAGCAACAGGCGGCTCGGTCGGTTTTTCGATGCGGATCTTGGATCTTTTTTTGGGCGTCAGATAGCTCAGGAAATCTAACATCGGGTCCGGGGACCGATCAAACGTCCTCCGCTTGAGAGAACGGTGCGGTCCGATCCTTATTAAAGTATCGGCCGCCCGCCCGGAAACTTGACCCGGAAAGCCTTTCTTTTACGCTTCGAGCGCGATCTCCCCGAACTTGCGCATCAGGTGCGCGCGAAGCCTTGTCACCACCTTGGTATGGATCTGGCAAACCCGGGATTCCGAAACGTCCAGGACCTCCCCGATCTCGCGCAGGGTCAGATTTTCATAATAATAGAGCACGATGACCAGTTTCTCGTTCTTGGGCAGCTCGTCGATCACCGAAGCCAGGATCTCCTTCACCTCGCTCTGGTTCACGTAGTTGAACTGGTTAGTGATGAGCGAATCTTCGACGGTCTGAAGCCGCGAGATCGGTTTGTTCCCGTCGTCGTTCTGCCAAACCTCGTCGAGCGAGAGGAACGTCGTGGCGTTCAGATCGCTGTAAAGCGAGTTCAGCTCTTCCGAGGTCATTTTCATCGCGGCCGCCACCTCATCGTCGGTCGCCATGCGGCCGTGCTTTTCCTCGAGCTCCTTGCACTTGCGTTCCATTTCCCGGGCGCGCTTTCGCAAAAGGCGGGGCGCCCAGTCGAGCTTGCGAAGCTCGTCCATGATGGAGCCGCGGACGCGCGAAACCGCGTAAGTTTCGAACTTGTTGCCCTGGGTCACGTCGTACTTATTGATCGCGTCGAAAAGTCCAAGGATACCGTAGCTGACAAGATCATTGTACTCCACGTTGGGCGGCAGTCCGATCGCGACACGGCCCGCCACGTACTTGACGAGATAAAGGTATTTCTTGATGATCTCGTCACGAAGGTGCGGGCTTTTGGTCCTCTTGAACTTCTTCCACATCTTCAGGTCTTCTTCTTTCATGATCGTTCCCCTTTCAATTCGGTCGCAGTCAGGACTGCGGTTTTTGTTGTTCCAGTATTTTTTTGATCTGAAGTAACGTATAGTTCTTGGACTGCAGGATCTTGATCTGCTCAAGGCGGTCAAAGACCGTCTCGTCATAAAGGCGGTGCCCCGAGGGCGTCCGCCGGGCCTCCAGGATCAACCCCGCCAAGGTGTAATTGTGCAGGGTCTGCCGGGAAAGGCCGGTGTACTGCATCACTTCCCCGATCTTGAATAATTTCTCACGCTTCATGTTGTCTCCACATCCCCGGTGGGGATCTGCTGGTAAAGCCGGAGCGCCTCCCGGTTCTCGGGATCCAAAAGAAGGATCTTCTCGAGCGCCAGTTTTGCTCCCCCCCAGCGTTTCGCGCTCATCCACCGCTTGGCCTGAGCGAGATACATCTCGCTGCGGATCTCCATTTCATCCTCATAGATCCTGCTCAAAAGCAGGCTTTCCCCTTTTCCCTCCTGGATCGCCTTCTTCTTGATGCGGTCAAGAAGCTCGGACGCCTTCACACTGCCGGCCTCGTAGAGAAAAACCTTTTCTGCGGCCAGCATGGCCTGATCGTATTCGCGGATCTCAAAAAGCGTCTGCGCACGCTCCAGCCAGGTCTTCGCCATATCTTGTTTGTCCTCCGCCGACATCTCTTCGAGGGTCCGCGGCATTTCCGATTCCTTGGCCCGCGAGATCTCCAGATCCAGCGTTCGTGCGACCATGTGGACAGCCTCGCCGCTTTCAGGGTCCTGCATCAGCGCTTCGAGCGCTTCGGTCTTTGCCTGGGTGAGATCGCCTTCGGCGATCATGGCTTCAGCTTGGGCAAGGCGTTCTTCGGTGGTGGGCTCTCCCGCCCATAGAGTCGTCGTCTTCATGGCAAGAAACGCGATCAAGAGGATATATTGAAGAGCTATCATATTTACATATTGTATTTTATATTTTGTACTTTACATTTTATAAATAATCCATTTTCATGCAAGCACTATTTTTAACTTTTTTTAGCACCCTCTATCAATAGTGCTTTGTGGATAATAAAGGCACTATTTGTTGTGGTCTTTCGAGCAAGATTTTTCTAAGGAAAAGAGCTATCTCGACGATAATTTTAGATGCACGAGAGGCTCAAGGAGGCAGAAGTGACTTACGAGAAGATCTTCGAATTAAAGTTCGAGCGCGGTTTTACGACGCATGAACTCGCGCAGCGTTTCCCCAAAGAGATCCGTCGCGTCAGTGAAGTCGCTTTATTGGAACTTCCGGATGAGATGCTGCAGGAAGTCATGCCTGAAAAAGATATGCTGAAGCGCGTGCGGTTGTTGAGGAAGCGATTCCAGAAATAACGGCATGGCCCGGCGAAGGAAAAACCCGCTTAACTATTTCTCCAGAAAAACGCCCATCGCCCGGTATTTGTCATAACGCTTCGCCGGCAATTCTTCGAAAGGGATTTTGCTCATTTCCGCCAAGGCTTCGGTGATCGCGGCTTTCACATTCTCCGCGGTCGCTTGAAAATCACGGTGGGCACCTCCCAAAGGCTCGGGGATGATCCCGTCGATGATCCCGAGCTTCAGGAGTTCCCCGCCGGTCAATTTCAGCGCTTTCGCCGCGTCCGGCGCTCGGGCATTGTCCTTCCAAAGGATCGCCGCACATCCCTCCGGAGAAATCACCGAATAATAAGCGTTCTCGAGCACGTAAACACGGTCCGCGACGCCGATACCGAGGGCGCCGCCGCTCCCTCCCTCGCCGATCACCACCGCAATCACCGGGATCTCGAGGTCCCCCATTTCGCGCAGGTTATAGGCGATCGCTTCGGCCTGGCCGCGTTCTTCGGCGCCGATCCCCGGGTAGGCGCCCGGCGTATCGATAAAGCAGAGGACGGGGATCTTCGCCTTTTCCGCAAGCCTCATGATCCGGATCGCTTTCCGGTAGCCCTCGGGATGGGCGCTCCCGAAACAGCGGAGCAGGTTCTCCTTGGTATCCCGTCCTTTCTGGTGGCCGATCACGCAGACAGGGCTTCCGCCTTCGCCCCAACGGCCGAACCCCGCAATGATCGCCCGGTCGTCGCTGAAACAGCGGTCGCCGTGCAGTTCCTGGAAGTCGCGGATGAGATAATCGATATAGTTGAGCGTGTAGGGCCGCAGGGGATGCCGGGCGACCTGGACCCTCTGCCACGGCGTCAGATTCTCGAAAAGTTCTTTGAGGGCTTTCTCGAGTTTTTTCTCCGCGCTCTTGATCTCGCCCGAAAGGTCGATCCCTTCGCCCGCATGCGCGCGGAGCTCCTGGAGCTTTTTTTCCATCTCGACGACAGGACGCTCGAAAGGAAGGCAGGCATCAAAAATATCGCGGTCCCCGAGCTGATATTTCGATTTTTTCCCGAGCTCAGGGGTCTCGACAATGGGGATTGAACGTTTTTTTGCCATCGTTTTAATCGTGGACAGTGACCGGGGTTCCGCTCGGTACGAGCCCGTACACTTCCTCCACATCCGGGTTCAGCATGCGGATACAGCCGAGGCTGACATGCTGGCCGATCAGTTCCGGCTCAGTCGTCCCGTGGATCCCGTACCCTTTTTTATCAAAGCCGAGCCAGCGCGTCCCAAGCGAATTTTCCGGGCTCCCGGGAGGGATCACGGCGCCGGTCCGGTACCAGGTCGGATTTTCAAGTTTATGCGTGATCTTGAACTCGCCGGCCGGGGTGGAATTGTCCTTGCCGGTCGCGACCGGATAGGTCTTGATCGGTTTTCCCCCGAGGAAAAGCTTCAGCCAATTTTCTTTTTTATTGATTTCGATCGAGAAATCGGCCGGGAGGATCAGAAGCTCTTTGCCGGGATAGATCACGTCATTTTTCAAACCGTTCGTTTTTTTGATGATATCCACCGTAGTCTTGTATTTTTTGGCGATGTTATAAAGCGCATCGCCCGCGACGACTTTGTGCTTTTCGAGCGGCAGGAGTTTGGCGTTCGCGAAGAGGATGTTCCAGTTGAGGGCCTCGTATCCTTTCTGGACCCTTTCCCGGTCCGCCGCGGTCAAGCCCGCCGCGGCAAGCAAGGTCTCATATTCCGCCTGGGCTTTGAGCAGGCTCCCTTGCTTCTTCAATTTTTCGATCGCAGCAAGCGGTTTTTCGACCGAGATCGCCTCAACCGCCCCCGGAAGCGGCGCGTCAACGCCGAAAGCTTCCCCGGTCATGGCCTCGTTCACGGGCAGCGCGGAAGGATCGGCCCCATAATCCGCCGTTTCATCTTCGTAGAAGTCCTTCCCTGTATCCGGTCCGTATCCGTAAAAATCCTCATAGTCCGCGGGAGGCGCCGCCTGTTCGGCCAGATCCGTCGTGGCTGTTTCTTCCGCCAAGAGCGCCGGCGCGAGAAAGATCGTGAGAAGGAGTAGACAGAAAAACGATTTTCTTTTCATGTTCGTTCCACCTTTGTTGTTTGACGGATCACCATTTGCAAATCACCAAAGCGAGCACGACCCCCATCGCCGCGCCGATCATCACTTCGATCGGCGTGTGGCCCAACAGCGCCTTGATCTGCTTTTCGGGGACGTCCCGCCCTTCATAGACTTCTTCGAGCATTTTGTTGAGGATCGAAGCCTGTCGCCCGACATTACGCCGGACCCCGGCCGCATCGAACATCGTAATAAAAGAGAACACGATACTGATCGCGAAGGGAATGGAATCCAGTCCGTAATACATCGCCACCACCGTTGTAAGGCATGCGACCGTTGCCGAATGCGCGCTCGGCATCCCGCCCGAACGGATCAGCCATTTGAAGTTGAATTTTCTTTCGCGAAAGCCGCCGCGAATAACCTTGATCAGCTGGGCAATGAGCCAGCTCAGAAAAATAGCCAAAATGCCGCGCGTCGCTTCGAAGGGTGGGGAAGTGATGGTCACAGGTTCAGAAAAAGGGTTGACGGCAGTCTATAAATATGATTAAATTTAATATTCAATATGATTATAATTAAATACCCAATGGCTGATTCTCTGCCCAATTCGGGGCATTATATGCCCCGCTTTGCGCAAATTGCAAGGGGGTTTTAAGGTGCTGGCCTCGGTCCGGAGCGCAGCCTGCCTGGGGGTCGATGCCTACCCGGTCTCCATCGAGGTGGATGTCGCCAACGGCCTTCCTCAATTCCAGATCGTGGGCCTGCCCGACCCAAGTATCAAGGAATCGCGGGAGAGGGTCCGTTCGGCGATCAAAAACAGCGGCTTTTCCTTCCCGCTGGAGAAGATCACGGTCAATTTGGCCCCGGCCGACATGAAAAAAGAAGGCCCTTCCTTCGACCTCCCGATGGCGCTTGGGATCCTCGCCGCGGCCGGCGAGATGGAGCCCGCGCTCCTGGCCCCCTATGTTTTCCTGGGAGAGCTCGCCCTCAACGGCGCATTGCGTCCGTTCAAAGGAGCGATCGCCGTCGTCCATTCCTTGAAAAGCAGGGGGGCGTTCGTTTTCCCTTCCGCCAGCTCGGCCGAAGCGGCTTTTGAGCCCGGGACCGAAGTTTACCGTGCGGAGACCCTCGCGGAAATCGTCGAATTCCTGCGCGGCGAACGGCCTCTGGCCCGCGCGCAAAGTCCCTCCGGGATCTTCGAAGAGACCGCCGTCCATGACTGCGATTTTTCTGAAGTCCGCGGGCAGGCTGCCGCCAAACGCGCGATCGAGATCGCCGTCGCGGGCGGGCATAATCTCCTGATGATCGGGCCGCCGGGCGCCGGCAAAAGCATGCTCGCCAAAAGGATCCCCACGATCCTGCCGCCGCTTGCGCCCGAAGAAGCGCTCGAGATCACCAAGGTCTACAGCGTGGCGGGCCTCTTGGGCGAATCGGAGGCCCTGATCACCCGCCGTCCGTTCCGGGCGCCGCATTATTCGATCTCCCCGGTCGCTTTGACCGGCGGCGGGAGCTGGCCGAAACCCGGCGAGATCTCGCTCGCCCATCGGGGCGTTCTTTTCCTGGATGAGTTCCCGGAATTCCGCCGCGACGTTCTCGAGTCGCTCCGTTCCCCGCTCGAAGACGGCGAGATCACTATTGCGCGCGCGAAAGGCCATCTCACCTTTCCCGCGAAGATCATGCTCGCCGCCGCGATGAACCCGTGTCCTTGCGGCTACCTTTCCGATCCGCGGCGCGCGTGCCGCTGCTCTCTCGGCGATATCCGGAAATACCAGATGAAGGTCTCGGGCCCCGTGCTCGACCGGATCGATCTCCATATCGAAGTCCCCGCCATCAGCTACCGCCATCTGAGCGGAGAAGGCGGTGAAGAAGCTTCCCGGGCGATCCGTCAACGCGTCACTGAATGCCGGCGCATCCAGGCCGAGCGCTTCCGCGCTTCTCCGGCCGTTCGAACCAATGCCCGGATGAAGCCATCGGAAATGCATTCGCTGGCCCGCGCCTCAGCGGAGGCCGGAAAACTTCTCGAAAAAGCGATGAAAGAACTGCGCCTCTCCGCGCGCGCCTATTTCAAGATCCTCAAGATCGCCCGAACGATCAGCGACTTAGCCGGCTCCGAGCAGATCCAGTCAGAGCATATCGCCGAGGCGATTCAGTACCGGAGTCTGGATCGCCAATGGTGGTCATAAAAAAGGATACAATTATGACAACAAAACTCATCCCACAAGAAGTTATCCAAAACAAAATTTTTCTCGTCCGAGGATTGAAGGTCATGTTCGATAAAGACCTTGCAGCCCTCTATGGCGTTGAGACGAAGTATTTAACCCGCCAGGTCCGTCGTAATCTAGAAAGGTTTCCTGAAGACTTTCTCTTAACCCTTACAAAGCAAGAGGTTGCAAACTTGAGGTGCCAATTTGGCACCTCAAGTTGGGGTGGTTTACGGTATCGTCCTTTTGCATTTACAGAGCACGGAATTCTGATGCTATCAAGTGTCTTGAACAGCAAGCGAGCGCTTCAGGTCAACATTCAGATCATGCGGACGTTCACGAAATTGCGGGAAATGCTGGCGAGTCACAAGGAGTTGCGAGAAAAAATCGAGGCGATGGAAAAGAAGTATGACCATCAATTTCGGATAGTCTTTCAAGCGATCAGGGAACTACTTGAACCTCCGCCCCGGAGGACCAAAGGCCCGATCGGATTTCACCGCTGAGGAGGAAAAAATGGAGATCAAAACAGAAGGGTTCGTAACAAAACCGGCTGAAGGACAACATCGAAAAACCTGGGGTGCGAAAGCGCTCGTGACCCGCCTCGGCAAGGTCAATATCGTCCACCTGGACTCGCCTTCCGAGGAAGTGATCGCTGAACGGATCAAGGAAGTCCTTCGGGAGGAACTCCGCGGAGGTCCGTTCGAGGACGATTGCCCCCTTTGCCGGGAAATGAGCAAATATCCTCATGACGCCGTCTACTGGGACAATCCGTGCAGAAAGTGCCGGAAAGGATCCTGTGAGGAATGTGACATTGACGGAACGACCATTTAAAAAGATCCGCAAGTTCGACCCTGGAGTGAGGGTTGTCCCTCACAGCACACTAAGGACGGCACACTAACGTAGGGCACGTTTAAACGTGCCCTACCCTGCCATGGACGGGTGGGATAAAAAACGATGGGGAATATAAAACGTTATTTCGAAGACCATGCCGCTTACTTCGTAACAACGGCTACAAAAGACCGGGCAGAACTCTTTCGCGATCGGAAACTGTGCCGTATTTTGCTTGTAACCATCGAATATCACAAAACGGTCTTTGATTACAAAGTCTACGGTTACTGCCTTATGCCCGACCATCTTCACGCGATCCTTCATCCCCAAGGAGGTTTTAACCTTTCTTTCATCATGAAAATGATCAAAGGCAGCTTTGCCCGGAAGATTAACAAACTCAACGGAGAGGAGGGTTCTCTTTGGCAAAAACGCTTTTACGATGAGATGATCCGTAACGAAAAACAGCTGCTGAATCAATTAGAATACATGCATCAAAACCCGGTTGCAGATGGTCTCGCTAAAACCCCGGGCGATTATCCTTTTTCAAGTTTCAATCAATATCACAAACGAACTGACCCCGAAAATCAGCTTCTTCAGATCGATCTATTATAGGCCGCATTTCAATGTGGCCTACCATCCGGCCAAGCTGCCAAAGCACACTAAGGACAGGACACTAACGTAGAGCACGTTTAAACGTGCTCTACCCCCTTCATGTTCCGACTTACAGAAAAAGAGACGGCCGCCATGGTATCGCGTTTTGCGATACCTTCGAACAGCACCTCGGCGGCCATTTGCCTTACGCATTTACTGAACATGGCATCCTCATGCTATCCAGCGTTCTCAATAGCGAGAAAGCCGTAGATGTAAATATCCAGATCATGAGAACCTTCACAAAGCTGCGCCAACTTATGCTCCGACATACAGATTTGAGAAGAAAGATCGAGGAAATGCCTGCCCGCCGGCGCTTTAGTGGCGGGGAAAAGAAATACGATCAGCAATTTCGAATCGTATTCCAAGCCATCAAAGAACTGCTCGAACCCCCGGCTCCCCGACCCAAGAGCCGGATCGGGTTTCATGCATGATCCAGGTTGAGCATATCGCCGAGGCGTTCCAGTATCGGAGTTTGGACTAGCAGCAGTGGGGTTAAAGCAATGACCCCAAACCCAGGGTAGCGAATGAGGCTAAAGGGTTTTGCGGCAGAAGAAGATCTTGCGGTCGTGGGTCGCAAGGGGATGCTTCGAAGGGCGGGACGGGAACAAGACGTTTTTTTTCCTCATCGCCGCCGGGAAAAAAGACGCATCGACCGCCGTGACCCGGAACCCCCGGCTTTCGACGATCCCGGAAAAATCATCGCCGAATATCCGGAGATGATCGGCCTGCCCGAAATGCCGGATCCGCTCTTCGGCCGTCACGACCGCCGGATCCTCCACCGTCACCGCAAGACCCGTCTTCTGCGGGACCGTAAAGATCCCGAAACCGTCCGGCGACAAGATCCGCCGGATCTCGGTCAACGCCTTCCGGAAATCCGGCACATGCTCGAGGACGTCGAAAGCCAGGACCGCATCAAAGCTCCCGTCGCGGACCTGGGCCATGCCGGAAATATCCAGAACGAGATCGCAATCATTCCTCAGGAGATCCGCGGTCACATAACGCCCCGCTTCGCGCCGGATCGCAGCGGCGATCAGGGCCTCCGGCGCAAAATGAAGGACCGCTTTTCCGCCGAAGATCCGGCCGAACGAAAAAACTTCGGTCGTTTGCAGCGCGGCAAAGAAAAGACGGTGCCGGACCTCCGAACGGCATCGGGGACAAAGGATGTGGCGATGCCATGCGTCGCTCAGGAAATGGCGCCCCCGCCACCCGCAGAGATTGCATTCGACCTTGGGAGGGAAAGCAAGGAATAGATCCCTGCAGAATGTTTTGAGGGTCTTCGCGAGAGTGTTCACGGTCGTGAAAGGCAAATCCCCTTTTAGTCTTGATGACGGACGGCAAGGACTTTTTCCGGAGAGAAACGGACCCGGACCCAGGGCCGTTTTTCCCCGGTGCGGATCTCAAGCAAAGCTTCCCGACCGCCGGCGAACCAGGCAGGATCGATCGCGATCCCTTTGGGGTCCAGAACGATTTCCTGCTGCGTCTTCCCGTCTCCGGGAGTCAGCAAGGCCGTGTAGGTTCTGCCCTCGACCTTCTCGAAACCATATTCGACCGCAAGATCGCGAAAAACAAGCCTCCCGTCCCGGATCTCGAAATCATCGAGCGGAGCCGCCTCGGAGAGCCAATACCGCGCGATGGCGTCCCGCCTCTGGCACAAGATCTTCGAAAGGTAATCCGCATCTTCGGCCGAAGACAGCTGGCCCGTCGAGACGAGAGCGCGGATATCCTCATCGCGAAACGCCAGGATCTGTTTGGCGGCCCAGAAACCGTCCGCACGCGTCAGCCGCTTGAACGCATCGTAAGGAAGCTGGGTCTTATACCGGGACGGATCGAACCTCGCGTCATTGAAATATCCGACCGCTCCCGAGGGATGCGGCTTCTCTCCCGCTTCGCGCCAGCGCCTCTGCCACGGTTTCTCCCAGAAACCGAGCGTAAGGAAAGCCTTCACGGCCTCGCCGTAGTCCATGAAATATTCGTAACCGAAGGTCGGCGGCTTGGGCCCCCCGCGCGCGCTCCCGAGCGTGCTGTTGAAATCGATCAGATAATGCTTCAGCACCGGCTTGCCGTTCTCCTCGACCAACATATCGAGCGTATTGCTCTCGCGCGCATCATTGTTGTCGAGCCAGGCCGCAAAAACTCCGAGCGAGCGGATCTCGCGCCGGTCCCGGTGACTGACAGGATCCTCGGGATCGTTCTTGCGTCGGCCGTTGAAGCTGAAATAGCCTTTGTTCTTGCCGGGAAGGATCTTGCTCGCGGAGACGCGGTACTTTCCGTCCGCGCTCACGGGAACTTTCGCGAGCATTGCGTCAAGCCGTTCAGCCGTAAGCGGCTTCATAAATCCCGTCTCGTCGCGGATCCGGGCCCCCTCGCCGATCTTGATATCCTCTTTCGAAAAGGTCGCAATCGTGTACTGCGGTACAAAATACCCGAGCGCATGATAGATGCGGCTCGAGATCACTTCCGCTCCGGTCGCAAGCTCCAGGTTCTCGAGACCATCGAACTTCACCAGATAATCGTCGCCCTTGGAATCCTTGATGAAAAAACCGGGATGCAGACCTTCATTCTTGGCTTTCGTGATCGTAAGCCCGTTCGAGAAATCGGGCCCGTCGTTCTCCAGGCTCCCCCGTACCAGGGCCTCAAGGCTGAGCCGTTCGCGCGCATGGCGGTTCACGAAAAAAGAGGAGTCGGGCACCTCGTCGAAAACATTCACATTGGCTGAACGCAGAGGTTTCGAAAAAAGTTTCCGCCCCCACCGGCTGAGATCAAGCGGCCGCGTGATCTCTTCATGGATATTCTCTTCGTAGATATCGTTGTAAAGCGAGGTCTGCTGCTTGCGGAACTCGGTCGCCGCCGCGGACGCCCACAGCGCCCCCGAAACGATCCCGAACCCGGCCAAAAGGATGATCTTCCTGATCATTTAGAACGCCTTTTTCGTTCGGACATAAAAGTTGGTTCCCTCATCGCCATGCGCCACCGAAAAATTCACCACGCTCTTACGCGACGAAAAGATCCTCAGCTCGCCGCCGTAGGATTCCTTCAGGTCGTCGAACCCGAACTGGCTCCACTCGCCGAAAACCCGTCCGAGATCAAAAAACGGCACCGCATCGAGCTGCCAACCCCGGTTCTCCCAGATCGCATAACGGTATTCCGCGTTCAGGAGGACAAGACTTTCATCAAAGAACCGGTTCACGTCATAACTGCGTAGCGTCCGGCTCATTTCGGGCATCGTTCCGTAACCGCCCAGCTTCGACATTTGGTAAAAAGGGATCGACCCGCTGCCTACTTCGTCGCGATGTTCCATCAACCCGCGAAGCGCAAGGACCCGGCGCGGCGATCCGACCTTGATATACTGCGCGACATCCGTCTGATAAAGAAAATAACTCGCTTTCGAATCGCTCAAGCCCTCGCCATAACCGAATTTCAGACTGCGGTACCCGCCACGCGTCGGATTGTCCTTGAAATCCCGCGTATCGTGATGCAGCCCGCCGTCCCACACCAAGGTCCTGCCTCCGCCGGAGCCGGGAATGTTCTCGAGGCCGAACCGTTCGAGCTGGCCATGTTCGTCTTCCTTGCCGGGACCGATATGCGCATTCTCGAAAGTCATCCGCGCCGTCCCTTTCAGCGCGGAAGAGAGTTCATACCCGACCTTCCCCTGCACCGTTGTGGTCTCGTTCTTATAGGAGGCTTCGTGGTCGCGGCTGCTCTCGGGCCCGATCCCGTAAAAATCGTCTTCCCAGCGGTTTTCATACTGACCCAGGACCGACGTCGAAAGAGGAGAGCCCGCGAGATGGTCTAGGCCGACCTCCCCGCCCGCCTGATAATAGATCTCCTTGCCGTAATAATTCCAGCCTTCGAGCCGCAGCCCTTCGACCTTTTGATCAAGCTTCGACAATCGGCTGAGGTCCAAATGGAGCCCGGCCTGCACGCCCTGGCTCGACATATACCCCGCCGACGGAAAGATCCCGTGGTCGTGGAGATAGGAATAGGCCCAATCCGCCTTCTCGGGGATATATTCTTTTTCGAGGAAGACAAGTCCCTTGCCCAGCGGCCAGCGGAGGATCTCGAGAGGAAGCGCGATCAGCCTCGAAAGAGGGTCCTTGAGAGCCGTCGCGCGAAGCGGTTCTTCATAGACCGGTGCATATTTGTCCTCGGCGCTTGCATTCAACAGCCCATAGAACAGGGCTCCGAAGATCGAGACCGCGCAGAAAAGAAAAACGGCTTTTTTTCTAAAAAACACTACCCCTCCCCAAGAGAATATCGACCCATTATAAAAACGCCTGCAAGGGTTTCAAGGAAGAATTTCGCAGGGACAGTTCTCCTGTAACATCGATCCTGCTCGCAAGTAAGCGAGAACTATCCCTGCGGCTATCCTTCTGTCATCCCGAGGAATCTAGATCCTTCGACTTCGTCCCGCCAAAGGCGGGACTTCGCTCAGGATGACAATGCAGAAACTGTTCTTGTGTGATCTGGTCCCTGCCCGAAAAGGGAACAACGCTCCCTAAAAACGGGAGACTAAGGTAGGTCACGTTTAAACGTGACCTACGGGTTTTACGGTTTTGCTTTAAACGTGCCCTGCGATCTGGGATAAAGAATCCCAAGGTAGGTCACCTTTAAAGGTGACCTACGGCTAAATGGCTTCCACCCGCCGGCGGAGCAGAATGAGGACGGCGATCCAGACCGGCATCAGCGCCAGGACGAGCGCCCCCATCTGATGCGCCGAAAGGCCGAAAAGAGAACTGGCGCCGATCATCAGGAAACCGGCCAGCGATTTCGCGCCGCGGAACCCCACCATGTCGATCCACGGCTTCGCGCGCCAGCGTGTCTCGCTTGTGAGCGGAAGATAGAGGATCTCCTTGCTCGCCTGCTGGATGGAATAATTCATGCTGCCATCGTAGAGCCGGTAAATGACCGCCGCGACAAGGGAGACCACACACAGGTTCCAGGCCGACAGGACCGCGAGGCCGATGGGCAGGATCCACACCGCTCCAAGCGCCCCCACGCGGCGCAGCACTAATGCCGTCATGATAAGCTGCATCAGAAACGAAATGAAATTGAGCCACGCGTAGAATCCGCCGTAAAAAGCGGCGAGCGCCTGCTTGCCGGTGACCATTTTTTCCACGACCCCCGCGAACTGGTTCTCAACGATGGTCGAGCTCATCTTGGCAAGCACGACAAGCCCGGTCACAAGGATGAGATACGACATGACTTTGGAGGGCTCGATCTTTTTATGGTGCTTCTCCTCCGCTGGCGTGAATGTCGCCGGGGGCGCCTGGCGGGCCTTGTGAACATCCTTCCAGAGGACCGTGCTGATCAGGATGCAAAGCCCCAGGATGAACGAGACCACCAAAAAAAGATTGTGAGGATCGGTGATCTGCACCAGGACATTCGTCAGCGTCCCGCCCAGGATCCCCCCGACCGAGCCGCCGCTGATGATCAGTCCGAAACACCGCTTCGCTTCCCCGGGCGCGAAAAGATCATTGGCAAAGATCCAGAACTGGGTCGTCAGCACGACCGAGAAAGTCGCCTGCCAGAGAAAAAAGAACGCCGAGATGAAAGCAGAGGCTTTTTGGGAAAAGATCCAGAAAAAAGCCAGATTGAAAATAAGGAAGACCGTGACCATGAGATCAAAGAGGCGGTGCGGTAGCCGCTTGGCGATCCAGGTATACACGGAAACGACCGCGATCAGAAAGAATCCTTCGCCTACATTGATGTATTTCATCTTGTCGGCGCCGAAATCGTCGATGAAAAGCGCGTTGCGAAGCGGCTTCAGGATATAGATCGTAGTGATCACGAGCATGAAATAAAGGAACATCAGCGCGGTGCGGCGGCGTTCGCCGGGACGGATATCGAAGAAAGGTTTGAAGAGAGAATGGAGAAAGCGGGTCATGCGGCAGAACCCGGGAACAAAAAGAGGGGCCGGTCTTGCCGACTCGCCGCCCTACCATGAGAGATCACGAAAAACCCGGCCATTGCATTGCTCAAGGATATGTTCCTTTCCATAAGCCAAGCCGGGTTCACAAGAAAATGAACTTGCGGCACAGGGAGAGATTATACAATAAACCCTTATGAGAAACGTCTCCCTTTTTACCCAGCCTTCCCTCGGAGGTGCGGAAAAACCAAGGGGACGGTCCTTCCGTAATCCCAATTCCCGCAATAAGTTATCAAGAACCGTCCCTTGTGTTTTACAAACAGGCATTAGGCCTTTAGGTTTTAGGCTTCTAGGCTTGCTTCTCCCTAACCGACGAATAGCCTAATGGCTAATGCCTAATCCTCCTAATAGCCTCCTTCTTGCCTAATCGCTAATTGCCTAACTGCCTTCCCTAATAGCCTAATCTCCTAATTCCTGCCCTAATGGCTAACGCCTAATCCCCCTATTTGCCTTCCTCGATTTGACATATCTCCTTTCATAGGCTAGACTTCCTTCGCAGTCTTTTATAAATCATTTCAGAAAGACAACCTGGCTGCTAGTCGCTCGGGATAAGCGTGAAACAGCCATAAGTAATAAGCGGTAAGTGGTAAGTTAAAACCAACAACAAAAAAGAAAGCGGATCATGAATGCCCTTTTTCTTATGAGTCTTTTGTCTCTCGCCTTCTTCGTGCTATATGCTCATCCCGCATGGTTTCATATTTTCCGTCAATCTTTTAATCGCATTAATCGTAGGGCACGTTTAAACGTGCCCTACCTTAGTGCTATGCTTTTTCGTCTCATCCCTTACCGCTTAAAACTTACCACTTACCACTTCCCCCAAGGAGACCGAACATGAAAACACACGCTCATAAGATCACCGCCGCGTTGACCGCTTTTTTATTCATTTTTTCTCTTTTCCCAGCCTCCTTCGCGCAAGCCCCCGGCGTTGAAGCGAGTTCATCCCTTACCGCTGCCAGCCAACAGGCGTCAGCCATCAGCCTTCAGTTGCCTGAAAATATCGGCAAAGTCGATCTCGCCCTGCCAGGCACCGGTCCTTCGATCATCCATATCCAGACCGCGCACGGAAGCTACGAAGCCGGCAAGAATATCGCCCGCATGCTTCATTACCTGGACAAAAATTACGGTTTCAAGGACCTTTTCGTCGAAGGCGCTTACGGCGATCTTCATCCCGAAGCCCTCCGCTTCTTCCCGAAGGATATGAAAAAGACCTTACGCGTGGCCGATGAGCTCTTGAAGCGCGGCTATCTCGAAGGCGAAGAGCTTTACCTGGCCGCCACTCCCGACGCCAGGATCTACGGCATCGAGGATGAAAAAACCTACAAAGCCAACGAGCAGGCCCTGGTCGAAGTCCTTCGCCGGGAAGAACTCTCCCGTAAATATCTCGATCAGATGGACGAGGCCATCAAGCGCATCGCAAGCCGCTACCTGGACAAACGCGTGCGCGATTTTCTCTATACCTGGCGCGATTTCGAGCTCGGAAAAGCCAGCCTCACGGAATGGACCCGGATGCTCTATGTTTACGCTAAGCGCTGCGGCTGGGACCTTCTTGACCCCGGCTATCAGCTCGAACTGCCCATGCTGGTGCGCCTTTATAACATTCAGGAAATGGCGAAAGGTTTTGATGTGGAAAAGTTCGGAGTGGAAAAAGAACGATTTGTGAAAGCGGTCAGCGCTCAATTTCTAAGGGACAGGTCTAATGAGCAAAACAGACCTGTCCCTGAGTTGCCAACGTCAGGGACGGTTCTTGGAACAAACCCTGAGAACAGTAAGAACCGTCCCTTAGCTAGCGACCAGCAACCAGCGGCCAGCGACTTACTCGATGCTATCGAGCTTCTCTTAAACGACTCCACTTCCAAGACGCCCCTTTCCGCCGAAGAAGCCGAAGGGATCGCCGAAGCCATGGTCGGGGCCTTGCCCGAGGATTTTCCGTACGACGATTTCCCGCTCATCAAAAAATACATCGGCCAGACCTTGCTTCAGAAAGAAGTGATGGGCACGCCTCTCATGGAAGAAACTGTCAAGGTGCGCGAAGCCATTCTCGAGCGCATGGTCCGCGGCGACATCGAAAAACAGACCACCGCGCTGATGAAGGACTACTTTCTGCTTAAGAAGTTGTTTGCGTTGAAGCTGACGAAAAGCGAGTATGACAACATGCAGTATGACAGTACTCAGTATGGCAGTGCTCAGTATGCAGTATGCAGTAAAAGCAAGTCCGACTCTGCCATACCGCCATACTGCCATCCTGCCATCCTGCCGTCTTCCATCGCCTCCCGCTTTACTGAATTAAATTCTGCCGGCCGCGTCCGGAACGTCCAATTCCAGCACCTCGAAGACATCGATTCGCTTTTCGAGAAAGCCATGGAATTCTACCGTCTCGCCCACAAGCGCGACGCGCTCATGCTTGAGAAGCTGGATACGCAGATGAAAACCCGGGGTGTGGAAAAAGCCGTTGTGATCACCGGCGGATTCCACGCGGATGCTTTCCGGGACCATTTTGAGACGCTGAAGGAAAGCTATGCCCTTTTGACGCCGCGCCTCACGTCCTTCGATGAAAATAGCTTTGAGACCTATGTCAAAACCATGTTCCGCCAGGCCGAATCAACAGACGCCGCCAGCCGGGGAACCGTCAAACCCAATCAAGGGAACGCGAACCCCGTAGCCTTGCGCGCCGAAGCCTTGAGAATCGCTGTGCGTCTCCCCATTGAAACAAATCGTGTCATTCCGAACCCGCCAAGGCGGGTGAGGAATCTGCAACCCTCAACAATCGACTTTGCAGAAGCCCTCCCCACCATCGAAGGCAGGGCCGAACTCCGCAGCCTTCAAACTCGCCGGTTTTTCTTTGGTCGTGCTGTAAAAACAGCTCTTGCCGCAGCCGCCGCCAGTGCGATCCCGGAGGCCGTCCAGGCCGTCCTGAACGCC
This sequence comes from Candidatus Omnitrophota bacterium, assembly GCA_049324575.1. Classification (GTDB taxonomy): domain Bacteria; phylum Omnitrophota; class Omnitrophia; order Omnitrophales; family Aquincolibacteriaceae; genus JBMONI01. The sequence continues at coordinate 80,383 of JBMONI010000012.1, forward strand.
GCCGCCAATATCACCAAAGAGCCCATGACCCCGGAAATCGAAACGGAAGTGAAAGGCTTACTCGATCTTCTTGAAGGAAAAGTTAAAGATACAAAACTCGAACTCAAAGACCTCGCTCGCCTGGGCGAGCTCGAAAGCAAATACCAGTTTGATTTGCTACTTCGTAACAGATTTGCTTCTCGTTTCAAGTCTGCAACTTCTAAAATTCTAGACGCCACATTAACTTCGATTAAGCTGAACCCGATGATTCTATCGGATAATGAATTTTCAAAAAGTCTAAGCTTAATCATCTCTAGTCAAAACGTTCCTCCGCATGAAAAACAAAAGATAATCGACCTTATTTTCCAAATGTTACAAACTCAAAAAAACAGCGATTCGACAAAAGCTATCATAAAATTCATTCTTGCCACAAAAGACATTTCTCTCTTGTCCCGACTTACGAATAGCTTAGATGTTTTGAATTGGTTTTCATCAGTGCGCTCAACGATAATCGGTCAGCTTTCCATGGAATACCGGAATAATGGCCTCGATGAAGCTCAAAGATCATTTGTGCAAATCAATTTAACTCCAGGCGGGAAAATATACGCCGGAACGTTATTGATTCTCTGTTTTGATAAAAAAACCTCTGAAAATGAGTTGCGGTTTCATAGACAAATGATAATTGACGCAATGGGCCGATTCGAGAAGCTTAGTGCGGCTCTTTTATTAATTGAAGCATTGAAAAACATTAAGGACTCATTAGCTTTTGGGAACATTTTAAGAAAAATAGAAGAAATTTCTTCATCCCTTTCGAACGAAGACAAAAAACAGGTTATCGAATCCATTGGCAAGCTGTCCATTCGTGAGAAAGAATTTAATAAAGCTATAGAGGCTTTGAAAATAAAACTTTCCCAAAACGTCTCTTCACCGAGAGCTGAAGTTAGAAATAATATTGATGTGTCTAGAAATTCAGGTTTAAGAAATGGAAAAGCTGAAATATTCCGCAACGGCATTGCCCTATACTTCCTTACAAACAAGGAAGCTCCTCTTTTAGATTCTCTTGCTTCTGCAGATATTCCTATTAAATCCATTGAAGACGCACTCCTGAAAACTTGGCTAGGTTCGACTTTTATTCCTCCCGCAAATGCTAAACTCGAAACTCAGCCTTTCACAGCAATAGAGACCAAATCAGCTCTCGCTGTTTTAAATGTAATTCAAAACCTAGCTGTAACTATTTCAATCCGTTTTGAAGGCTTTGAAGCCATCTTCGCTCAAGTCGCAACGGAAAATGAAAAAATACTGGCCGTTTTTGAAGTGCTGGACCTAATGTTAAAAATTCGTGCTTTAAGCGGCAACAAAATCCAGTTCGAAGTCGTTCCCGATACCTATGCCAAAATCGAACCACTACTTACCCAAACATGGGAAACTCTTCAGGCTCAGAACCCGCAAACCGTTCCGGGAATCGCCTCTAATATCATCAATGCTTTCCCAAACGCTTTCTCTGAACAACCTGATTTTGCGGTTACTTTGACTCCTGGCTATGCTAACGCCAGAGAAGTAATCGATTTAGCAACTGACGCAAATCGTCAACCCGTAGTATTTGTCGGAAAAAGTGCCCGCTATCCGGCGGAAACCATGGTCACTTCAGTAGCCGCCCTCCTTTCACAAGCCGTCGTTGAAGGATTGGCTAAGCGAGGCAAAATCTCTCAGCTGAGCCCTGCATTTGTGGGCTTTACGCGGGCTTTCTCCTTATACGTCGATCGCGCCTTTGCTCAACAACAATTCACAACAGCGGCGTAAAAACTACTTGCGGTTTCCGAAAAGGACGCTCCCTCGTGCTTCTCCCGCATATTAAGCTCGTAGCGCTGCATCTTTCTTAGATAATTTCTAATCAAAAAGCGCCTAGCATTTCAAAGTGTAAAAAGACGCGCGCAAACATCAGGTAATTCGGCCCCTAAGCGGTCACTCTCCGCTTCAATTTACGATTCCCGCCTTTCGGACAAACTAATTTCCGAGCATCGGAAATCTCCGTCTCTCTAAATTGGCCATGTTTACAAAAAAGTCGTAAATCAAAACCCCGTCTTGCAACATAAGTCCTACGTAGACTTCGTGATTCTTCAAAACCTAAATCATTCGCTCTTCCGTAAAAAGTCTTTATAACACAAAACTTCTTTCAAAGCTTCTTTCGTACCTGGATATTCAATTTATCCACTGTCTTTTTTTATGGGCGCGGGACATCAGATTAATATGATATATATTTCTTAATTTTTTAGTTTTTTATTTAGCTTTCTCCAAATTTGAGCTAATTGATGTTTTAAACGCTTAATCAACAATCTTGTTTTCCTCCAAACCAACGCCGCCAAGGAATCTTCCTTATTTGCCGAAGCAACTATCTTGCTGGTCTCTGACAAGCGCATATATTCCTCGATCAAAATTGAATATTGAAGCGCTGCATCAAATTTTGAATTTATTTCGGCGGCAATAAATTTTTTATTTTCTATGATATCTTTCTCATCTTTTTCACGTCTTGAAAAAGCCTTTCGTTCTAAAACGATCTCTGTATTAGCAAATTTAAATCCGCGAAAAATAAAGTGCTTTTCGGGATCTGTGATTAGCCGGTCATCTTTAATGTGCGGATTTAAATGACTCCGATGGTATCCTTCTGTAACAATATCAATATTATTACTTAGGTGGGTGATTCCGTTTCCGTATTTATCGGTTCGTAATTTCTGTTTTATTGTTATATCGATATCTGTTGAATTTCTTACGCCTAATACCTCGAGAGGCGAACTGCCTACAATGCATATGTCCTCTATTGGAATTTTTTGTTCATTGCAAGTTCTTCGAAGTTCCACTAGCCAATCAAGAAGCTCCGCTCTCACAGGAGTGGACCTTCTTTTTAGTAACTGCTGCCAATTATTCGGAGAAAATAATACTCGTGAGAGGTGCAAAAGCTCGTCACGAGAGGAAGATGCATGGACACTTAAAAACTATCACGAGAAACCCTGCGGTGGCTGAGATTTCTGCAGATGTTTTTGATATCAATAGAGGTTCTGTAAATGTCGTTTAAGTAACTCTTGCGCTCTGCCAGCACAACACGTATCTTGAGAGATTTTTCCATAGCAAGAAGTAATGCTTTTCGGTTTATTAGACTATGAGAAGATAACACATCTGTCGTCGCATAGAGGTCATGAATTAAATCATACATAACAACCTGATTGGGCGCTTGCAATTCGATACTTCCAACAATATTAAGGCGTTGGTTAATAAGGCATTCATAATTATGCCAAAATTCTTCAGCCGGCGAATACAGAACGAATATCACAACATCATGTTGCTTCAACTGTGCATATGTATAAAGGATCCGCTGAAGCTCTTCCGTCGAAAACTTGTTTATAACAAACCATTCAAAGTCCCATGTTTCACCGCCTTCGAGCCCCACTAATTTTGCAAAAACCGGGATATCAAGCATAAGCGCTGCTGCGACCCTATGGGCGCCGTTTGCTATTAACCCGTTCGAATAATAAGGAATGGGAGCGTTATTATGAAACCCATTAATGCGTAAATCCTGCAATAAACGCTTGGCGTGAATTTTATAGTCTTCGATCGATTTTTTTACACTACCGCTTCCCCAGATATCTTTTGGCTCAATGCCACAAGTACGACATAAAATGTGTTTTTCGTATAATCTCTCAACAGCGGAATTAATCGGATTTGAATCGCCAAATATTTCGCTGAAATACATATATTTACAAATCAAATCTAATCGCTTTGAAGAAACAAAGCGCAATGGATGGGTTTTAATTAAGCTGGTATCTAGTTTTTCCATTGCACCCACCTTTTTCAATCTTGTTAATTACACGTTTTCCTATAAATTAACAACGCAGACTGCCATTCCAACTCTTCAATCGCATAATTTGTTAACTCGCGCCCTGCTCGGAAATTAAGATACGAAAGAGCTATACATTCTGTCCTTTGCACATAGCGTAAGATTTTTCTCCGTACCAAATAGATAAATCCCTATCAAGAATTTTTTCAATCTTTTTAATGTCTTCCATATAAAAAGCGGTGATCTCCCGATATATATCTTCTGGCAAAATAACGTAATGTTTTTCACTAAGCGTTCCTATTAGGGTCCGCAACAATACTAATTGTTTACAAATCACTCTGGCTAGAAATGTGTGTTTTTGCGTTGAATAATTTCTTATTTTTTCAGTTAAGCTTTGATGCAGATACGCAAGGCTCTCGCTACGAAACAAAAAACCTTTGTTACTCTTCATATCATCCAAAGATATACTCTTTGGCGTGAAAGAGGAATCGACGTCTAAAAAGTCATAAATATTCTTACACGTGGCGTTTATATTTTTTGTCCATTCTTCCAAGATCAAACTTTTTACGTTCCTCTTGTCAAATCGGTCAAAGACATGCTGAAGATGTTCTGCGCTACACATCTTTGAAACCGGACTGTTTGTTTTATTGCGCATATGTTTTTTAAAGAACTTCGTAAAATCATTAATAATTTTCTCATCCATTCCACGTCCGTGGTTTTTTAGCCTAAAAATAAAACTCGAAAAAAGTCGTTGAGCTGGGCTTCTTAATGAAATAAGAATTTTAGCAGTTGGGCAAATCACTGCTATTCTGTCCAGTGATTTATCCCAGTTAAAGTACATTGGGGATGCTTCTCCTATAATTTTTTCATTTTTATTTGGCTGGAATAATGCACAATATTCTTGAAGCGACTTTATCCTTCTGTCTTTTGGAGGAATTAAATCATGACAAAAAAAACGAGGCTCTTTTATCCGGCACATATGAATATCGGGATGTTGTTTTAGCAAATAATAGAGTGCGGTAGTGCCGCATTTCATCGCCCCCACAATAAAAAAATTGGGGAATTTAGCGCTATCAATTTTATCCAGTGCAATGTTATAAAAAGCTTTGTCTGTCATAATTCTGCATATGTTGGTTTTCTAGAATTCGAATCTTTTTCTGAGAAATGAATTTTTCACATACGCACTCTCTTTTAAAACACAAGATCGCTTTTATTGATATTTAAACTCCCTCATTAGCTCCAGAAATTCCTTTTCCAAGAATTTTGGCAAAGAAAACGGTTTCGGCGTTAGGTCTTTTCTTAAAACCTCCTGAGCGTATTTAATAACGGCCGAATCATGAGAAAGTTGTAGTTTTTCCATGATTTCTGTCAGACTCTCAGAAGAGTTCTTGGTTAAAGCCTCATATCGAACTAACATGACTTTCCCTGGATATCGCTTAAGTAATGAAAGGCCTTCATGCATTGTTATGATCCATTCAACCGCAGCCATATTTGCTTGATTTGTAAATTTGCAAATTTCTTCTTTATGCTCAATCAAATCAGCATGTTCTGGAAGTAATTGCTCAATAATCAAATTCCATTTTCGAAAATCTTTCCCCCACCAGTCATAGCGATGACCGTTATACCACTGTGAGAACCTCTCTGACCATTGTTGAACCGAATTGCAAACAGCCCAACCATTTCGAATAAGAAATATAAACTTAGCATCTGGAAACAATTCGCAAATAAAGGCCGTACGAAATATCATTTCTGGATATTTATCGATTATTCGTTTTCCATTTGTGATCGATAAATAAAGGCTATACATCTTGCGAATCGCTATTCTCTGTGCATTTGTTACTTCCTCTCCGCTCAAGCGATATTTCCCATCTTCACTACTATAACTTCCAAGAAGGTCTTCGCCGGAATGTATTAAATGCCATAGCGCTTTAGGTTCGTTCAAAAACACAACATCGCGATGCATTGACAATACAGTTCCTAAAACCGTAGATCCTGATCTGCCCATGCCGACTATATAAATAGGGGCTTCACATTCGCAGATTTTAGGCATTTTTTGGATAAGTCTAAGAAAACTAAACACAAAAGGATTAATCCATCTTCCGCGTGTCAATAATGGTCGGCCTTCAAAACAAAAATAGCTAATAAGTCTCGCGATAGATTTTAAAGGTTTCATCCTGAGATATTGAAAATCAAGTTGTGCAATCATAAAGGATTTAATTTCAAAACATCATCGTATATTTCCATTAACTTCGAATAATAAAATGGGGGGGAGTATTTTTCTTCGGCTTTTTTCCGCGCGTTCAACCCCATGCGAACCGCTTCAGCGCGATTGGCATCTAGCCAGCGAAGTTTCTCCGCCAAACTATCGGCATCGCCAGGATTCACCCAAAATCCATCTTTCCCATGTTCGATCAATTCTGGGATGCCCCCGATGTTCGATCCTACAACAGGCCGCGCCATTGCAAATGCTTCCAAAATCGATATCGGACAATTCTCATACCATAAAGATGGAACAACAACGCAAATGGCTTTCTGAATGATTTTGCCCGTTTCTTCTCTGTTTTTAAAACCAAGCAACCGAACATTGCGCAACTTTCGCTCATGTATCCAGTTTACAATTTCATTTTCCGCCTCTCCACGGCCAATTATTAAGAATAAGGGTTGAGGAAGTCTCTGGGCGGCCTCCAAAAAAGTAAATACTCCTTTAATTTTTTCTAGCCTTCCTAAAAAAACGAAATACTCGCCAGTTTCAACGCTCGATGAATAATTCTCCACGTTGATGAAGTTCGGGAGGGTAGAAATCTTGGTTCCATCTACCCCATATTGGATCATTTTCTCTCTTAAAAATTCGCTCGGTGCTATAAAATGATCAATGAATTTAATTGCTCCATTTAACCGAGCAATGTGAGTTTCTAATAAATTAAGAAATGACCGAGAAAAGCTATTCCTATTGCAGGTTTTAATGGCTACCTTCCAAAAATACTTCCCCCGGCACTCCTCGCATATCTTCCCGTGAGAAATCAGTGTAGCGACAGGACAAATGAGTTTATATTCATGGAGTGTCTGAACCAAGGGAATTCGTGCTTTTTTGATAGGTTCTAAAATAGAGCTTGTTAGTTGCGAATAGTAGATATGCAAATGTCCAATATTAGGTTTTTCCTTTCTAATAAGCTCTTTGATTTTCTTGCGCGCTTCCCATGAGTATAAAAATCTGGCCACATCATTCATTCGAGGTTTTTGTGTATTGACGGACTTTACAAAATAGCTGCCCATCCGCGCTTCGTTTTCTGGCGATTTAGACGAAAAATAAACAACGGCATTTCCGCGCTCTGTTAATAGTTCGCCCAAATCAAGGTAGTGGCGATCGGAACCTCCTCGGACATAATGGTAATTATTAATATTTAAAATTTTCATTTAACAAATTGTTTTAAGAAGTGCGTTATACTTACTCTGTAATTCGCTAGCTATTAAATCATAAGTCCGGTTATGGCGTACCCAATCAGGCCCTTTCGCGGCTTTGCTTTTTGCCTGTCTAGGATTATCCAATAGAGAACAGACTTCCTCTGCAAAAGCCTCCTCATCGTACGGCACGCAGTGCCCCACGCCGCTATCCGCCATAATTTGACATTGCTCTGGATGTTTATTTGCCACAATGCACTTCGCCATTGCCATATATTCGATCAGTTTAGTGGGAGATGTGGAAAGGAGTGGCTCTATCGGAAGAAATGGCGAAAAACAAATATCGGCTTTTTCAACATATTTCCAGGCCTCTTCCATAGAAACAAAGCCCGTTATATTCACTTCTTTAGATAAATTTAAACGAGTAGCTCTTGTTTCAATGACTCGACGATCACTTACCGTCCCCTCCCCAACATAAATCAGACGTGCTTTGGGATAATAAACTCGGACCCTTTTCAATACTTCTACTAAGATATCTACTTGCCGTAATTTATAAAGTGTTCCGAGATATAACAAAATCGGTTCTTCCGTTTTAGGCTCTCGCGCATCTTCGGCTTTTCCAACTCTGTCTGCCCGAACACCCATCGGAACAGAAGTGATTTTGTCAGATGTAATTCCCTCTTTCATAAGATCATTTTTCATTTGCTCGCTCTGCACAAAAATATGATCTGCTATCGGCAAAATGATTCTATAAAGAAATAATCTAATGAAGTTCCATTTGAGCCATACAAGACCAGATAAAAGCGTAGGGTATTTAGAATTTTCATAAAGCTTCGATTCGACAAATGCATAAGACATCCAATAGAAAAACTTGGCGCCTGTCAATTTGGCTGATAACCAAGCGATCAACCCAGCAAAGCATTTATCCCTCACTTGAATCGCCGAATATCTGTTATAAAACGCAACCCGGATAATTTTTAAATCTCCCCAAATTGTCAATATTTGATTCAGCAAAAAACCTGCTAGTCCGACCTGTTTATTATAGGGAGTTAAAAACACAGTGGAAGATAACCACTTGAGAGGCTCTTTTTGTTTCTTATTCGATAAATCTCTTCGCATCAGAAAATCTATTTTGCATCCGCGATTTGCAATTTGTCTAGCGAATAACTCGACAATATCTGCCCGAAATGGGGGGAAATAATCCGATATTACATAAAATATCTTCATCGCTTGTCACCGATTAAAGGAAAACCCGCATAATTGGCGCGTCAATAACATCTGCGAGAGGCCGCTCTTTTAATAATTTTTTCCATTGACCCCAATGATAAGGGCGCACTATCAAAATAATTTCCCTCTATTAAATACTCGAGTATATATTTTTCGAGCCGTGCTTCATCCAGTTGCGAATAAATGCTTCTCCCCAAAAAAGTTACTTTTTTCCCTAAAATCATCGCTTCAAGCCCTACTGTTGAATTTATCGTCACAATCTCTTCTGCTTGTCTTATCAATTGAAACGCGTTCAAATCTGTTAATAAGAACCGATGGCGAGCTTGCGCTATGTTAATTTCGTGAATAATTTCTTTATTATGCTCGCACGGATGCGGCTTAACAATAAGCAACATATCTTTTTCATAAGCCATTTTTATCGCGATTTGCAACGCTGCCAAGTTGTCATAATCACTGTTATATAACAGTTGTGTGTCCGAAGAAACTTGCAATGGGAAAAAAATATATTTGCCTTTTATCAATTCCCGCTTTGCATATTTATACTTTTCTCTAACCCCAAATATTTTTTGTTTAAGCTCAGCCCCTACAATACCGTCTGAATAATTCGGGACTTTCAGCATACAAGTTTTTAATAGACACAGAATTCGCCTTGCGATTTTTTCTACAACTCCGGCTTTCTTAATGGTTGCCTGTGGCACCATTTGCTCCTTTACCTTAATGTCGGCATATTCTCTTTTCCATTCGCTATACTTCACTTTACTCTCAGGATATAAGTCTAAAATTTCGATATTCCGATATAATGCCGACGCTGCGTTAACCCCTTTAGGATCCGCGAATATTTTATTAGGTATATTTCCTATTTCAAAATACATGGTCAGTATTTTTTCCTGAAAACAATACTTTGATACCGCTTGAGACACAACGTCGCTTCCGTTAAAAAAAAAGATCAAATCATATTTATTTTTGCGATGAAGCTTATCAACTGTATATGTAGCTGCATTATAAATCTCATTTATTGCTTTTTGCTTTAGGCATATTTGTGGGAATTTTTGCGTTATTTCAATTATTGATTCGCGTTTTTTTTCTATAATGAATGCGGTTTCCCTTTTGAGAATTAACCTTAGATAATCGTATAAATCATTTGTGAGGAAATGCGCTTCATAATTGTGTCCTTCGAGAGGGGCCAAAAACTTTAAAAAGAAATTCACTCTAGCAGGATAATCGATAACCATCAAAACCTTTTGCTTTGTTTTTTTTCTTTTGTTATTCATAAATACACTGCTAATCAAATATGCTTTTATAAAAATAAATTTTTACCCACTGCTCAAGGGAGGGGGCATTATGGTTCCTCGGTGGCAGAATAATATATTTTGTTTCTGCTCATTGTATCCATACACCATTGTAATGTTTCGAGACTTATTAAATAAAGAACTACTAATACAAAAAAAAACCACCCTGCTTCGTGTGGATTATTAATAATGTTGTAACATAAAAGAGCGCTCATGCTACTAAGGCCGATCCTGGCAAGGTTTCTTATTTCTTTAAAACGGGAAGACGTCAATTTATATGCCGTTATAAATAATTTGAGGAATATAGCTAAATATATAGAAAGCCCTACAATTCCCCATGATGTCAATACGTAAACAAAATTACTATGTGGACCAAGAATCCAAACGTTATATCCTGGCAGAATAGCAGCCTCTTTAGAAGCAGATGATGCATGTTCGACGAATAACCCCGTTTGATCATGTATATATAGCCAACTATTAGCTCCAAATCCCCAAAAAGGAGCATTTTTAAATGTATATTCGAGAGCGGGTAACCAAAGCTTATGAATCCTATAATTGAACCCCCCCGCTCCTTCCATTTCTTTAGAAAATCCATACTGAATGATTTTTTGAATCAAAAACTCAAAACTTATCCAACAAACAAATGCCAAAATAAACAAGGCTATGATTTTTTTTGTTTCTAATTGATAATTTAATAAAATCAGCACCATCGGAAATGCTATGAATAATGCTGTCCTCGACTGATTGCAGTATAGAAAAAAAATTAAAATACAGGAAATGATACGCGTAAGAATAATATTCAATGTTTTATTTTTTTTAAAAAACATTTTTACAGCAAACGGGTATGCTGCAACTAACAAGGTGGATTCTTCGTTCGCAAAGTTAAAAATAAAAGAATGTATTTCTTTATTTCCCCTACTATAATTTACTAATATTTCTTTAAAGCCAGACCATGCTTTTGCTATTACAAATGGATATTGAATAAATATAGCAATAAAAAATATCGCCATCACGCTAGGCACTATTCTAATTGCATATTTTGCATTTTGATAATTAATCTTTATCAATCCACACAATAAAATGCTCCAGCACACCAAGAAATCCCCTAGTCCTCGTAATCCTCTAGTAAATTCTGTGGGAGAAATGAAAACATTTTGCACAAGACACCATAGCAACATACCAGATGTCCCGATTAAGAGAACATTTACGTTATGCGAGTTTTTTTTCTTTTTTGATGGAGTTATTAAATAAAGAAATAGCGCTGGTAGCATAGCTGCTCTTATTATGCCTGATAGAGATAGAGAACCCAGTTTGAATAAATCTAAATTATTTTTAATAAAAGGAAGAGCTGAAACAAATCCAATAATTGCAAAATAAATACTAACCATGCTTTTGATCCTTTATGCGATATATTGTTTAAACGGCATAATATTTGGCTTATTGTTTATAGCCAACGATTATCAAACAGCATGCTGATATAATATTTGTCTATATTCTTCTAAAATTTGTTGCCATTTGAATTTTTCATGAAATCGTTTCTTGATTATGCTTCTACCATTCTCATCGGCATGCTTAAGAATTATCTCCTCAATATGTTTTTCTAATTCTTCTTCGGACTGGAAATATAAGCCAGCCGATCCTACAACCCATACATTGAACCAGTTTTCTCTAGCAATAATCATAGCGCCGGCCCCCATTGCCTCAACTAATGATGGGTTGGTGCCACCAACCGTATAACCATGTATGTAGGCAAGACAAAAAAATCTCAAAGCGGCAAGAGTCTGCTTATGATAAATGCTGCCCAAAAAAATGACCTCGCTGCTCGCGTTTTCTTTCAACCGCCTGTGATATTTCTGCCTCTCGGGATCATGAGGTCCGACAATAATTAATTTACATCCTCTTTTCTTCTTGGAAAATGTTCGCACAATTTCTAGAACCAAATTCTCAGGTTCTGATCTTGCTATCATAAGAAAATATTTTTGGGGTTCTAAATCATATTTCGATAATAGGGCCTCATCCGCTTGTTCTACATTTTCTCCTCCATAAGCAATCATGGATATTTTTTTCCATGGAGCGAATTTTTGATGATGTTTTTTAATCTCAGGATGATCTGCTATTAAATGATCTGCTATAAGGCATGCTATTTTTTCATTTATAAAAAACCAGATTTTCGCATACCATGGCCATTTGGGTCTCAAATATTCAATGCCGTCCATGTTAATTATTTGGATTCTCCCGCGAATTTTATGAATGATGCCGAAAATCGCAGTGTTGTAGCCCAAAATAAGTTTAAGGCTATTTTCCTTGCATGAATGTAGAGTGGATAAAAAATCAAATTTAATCGTTGCAAAAGGGCTGTTTGTTCCAGCGCCTATTCTTATGAGCCGAATACCATTCCATTCAGTTTCGCTAAGGCCTTTGCCCTCATCCTGGCAATAAACAGTCACTTTCCAACTTTTTTTTGTTAAATAAATCGCGAGCCTTTCTGCAAAAGTTTCGAAACCGCCGTGATTTGCTGGTATGCCTCGGCTTCCAAGAATATCTATGGATTTCGTATTATTCATAATTTAAACGAAAATTTTTGCTGTGGGTATTGCCCCGAAAAATACCGATCTTATCGAAGAAGGGGTTTTGGGAAGGATCGTAGGGAGGCGAGGTTATGCCGGTCATGTTCGGAACCTCGCAGTGGTAAGGGGTAAGTTATAAGGGGTAAGTAAATTCAAGACATTAAACCTCATAATGGAAAATCGTGAATAATCGTGAAGAGTGGATAGAAAATAGGTATGGAGTATGCGGTATGGCAGTATGGAGAATGGAGCAGAAAACTGGTTGTTTTGACGGCATTCTGCATGCTGTGTACTGCATACTTTACTTTCGTCCCTCTTCCTTCCTACAACTGCTTTTCACAATAATCCCTTGTGGTGTTTCTTAAGCCATTGGATCACGGCCAGTTTGAATGCGCGCGCTTCTTTCAGGATCTCTTCGGCTTCCTGCCCGCTGATCTCGCCGGCGCGGTCGTAATCCGTGAGATTCCTTTTCGTCCGGCATGTGTCAAAATAATCGGCGGTGGACTGATAAGATGGCCCCAACAATTCCGGAAGGACCGAAAAAGTCATCCAGTGATGCCCTGCCCCGGCGGTCCTGCAGCCCGCGGCGTAAAGAACGATCGTCGCCAGCCCGAGCAATGCGTTATAAGCGGTCGCGAAGCGCCTGTCTTCGGACAGCTGGGTAACGGCAGCGTCTTTCAGATCACGCTCGACGACGAAAAAAAGATCGCCGATCTCCTTGGGGGTCGTCTTATGGGGCCTGAGCCGGCCCTCAGCCAGCAAGCTCTTTAAGGTCATGCTCATTTCCCGCCAGGTAAAGTTTTTTGGCTTTCATTAAATAGTCCATAAAATGATTCCGGGCCTTGATCTTCTTCCGGAATTCTTCCGGCCTCATCACGACCGGATTGATCTCGCGGCGCAACCCGCGCGCCGCCGGGCTGAGCGCCTCCGCGATCTCCCTGGATCCCGCTTCGCCAAGGATAAAAATATCGAGATCGCTCGAGGTTTTTTCTTTTCCGTCCGCGAACGATCCGTACACAAAAGCGAGCTCGATCTTTTCTTTGAACGGGTCGAGCGCATGCCTCAGGACATCCCCGAGCCCGGATGTCTTTAAAACGATCTCCCGCAGATCCTCCAGGATGGGGCAAGCCGGGTCCGCCTGATAGTACTTTTGCCGTCCTTCCGCGTGAACGGTAAGGATGCCAAGCGCTGCCAGCCGGGCCAGCTCTACGCTGATATTTTTGGGATCTTCCTGGAGAAGACCCGCCAGGCGGCGGGCATAGCTGCGGACGTCCCGGTGAAGCATCATCCATCCGAGGACCTTCGCCCGGAGCCTGGAACGGAGAAGTTTTTCGAGAAGGGATCTCATGGGGTAATATTTACCTTATATGGGGTATATTATACCTTATTAGGCCCAGGGTTCAATGCCCGTGATCGTTCCTTTGGACGTGGAAGGGTTTCGAACATGTCTTAACCTCGCCGGGGTAAGCTGTAAGGGATAAGTAAATTCAATGTGTCAAATCTCATGGCTGAAAGTAGTAAAAAGAAAACAGTATGGAGTATGCGGTATGCGACATGGGACATAGGGAGAGATGGAACTAGTTAAGAATTCAGAATTAAGAATTAAAAATGAAATGCAGAAAAATTCTCTCATCAGGCTCTCCATCTTCTCTTTTGAGATGACACAATATTACTATCTTTAAAGCCTATCGTCAATCATTATTTTAATCCGAATAGCAGATAATAACTAATTATAGCTCTTTTATATAACTAATTGGAAATTCCGCTTTACATATCGACGTTAGGAAGACCCGGCTGAAGGACGAGAAAAAGATGGTGTCGGGTTCCGAAGTACGCGTTCGAAGGACCCTTTTTACCCAATAAGGTCCACTACATGGCGCCAGGGGAGAGCATAGATCCGCTCGCCGAGTTTTATTTTTCTCGGCGCGCGGCAAATCACATAAGCTTCCCGGCTTTCCGGATACTCGCGCAGAAAGACTTGAAGATGCCGGATGTCGCCGGGCTGGGGGGTCTCAGTCCATTTGACCTCAATGGGGATTAAACAATCCGGATTTTCGATGACCCAATCCACTTCAGGCCCGTCTGGATCCCGCCAGAATTTGAGCCGGGAAGGCTGGGAAGGTAGGGCACGAATACACCGGATGAGCTCGAGGCCGATGAATTGCTCAAAAAAGGATCCCCACTGTTCACGAGGCGGGCGGATCCCCTCTCTTGCCGCGATCCGGCGCACCCCTAGATCAAAGAAGATGTATTTACAGGACTTCGTTAATTTTTTCCTGGTTTTGCTTTTCGTCAAAGGCTCCACTCTCTCAACGATCAGACAGTCTTCGAGTATCTGATAATAGGATGCGATCGTCGTATGGGCGACGCCGATCTCTTGCGATAATTTCCGGTGATTGACGATCTGGCCCGACTCCGCCGCGGCAAGCTCCAGGAACCTGGCAAAATCGCCCAGCTGACGCACCGCAGCCTCCGCTCGCACCTCCTCCTCAAGATAAGTTGTCACGTAGGACTCGAGATCCCTTTCTCGGTCTTTGAGGTCGGGCACCGCCAAAATTCCCGGCAGACTTCCATAGATCAGACGATCCTCCAGCTTCCCGGCGGCCAGCTCTTGCAGCGTAAAGGGATCGCTATGGACTGTAACGATCCTCCCGGGAAGAAGGTTGATCTTTGCTCCCCGGCGTAATTTCCGCACGCTTGAGCCGGTCAATATGAAATCAGCGATCCCCCGGTCGATCAAATCCTGGACCGAATCCATAATGCCAGGTACTTTTTGGACTTCATCCATGATCACAAGCGGACGTTCCCGCCCCCCTCTGCGAGGAAGCGCCTCGACCTCTCCGATGAGGACATGAGGGGCCTTCTCATAACGTTGTCTTATATCGGGAACGATGAAAGAGATGTACAGATCCGGATTCATTCGTTTGATGAGCGTGGTTTTACCGGTCTGACGGGGGCCAAGCAGAAGCAGGCTTTTCCCGCGCGAGATCGTTCTTTGGATCATCGTTTCGATGGATCTTGGGATGTATTTCATGGGCTAAATATTCGCCGAAATTTGAGTGTGTGTCAACAATATTCTTCCCGGCGCCCTCGTGAGAATCGCAGCCATCGCTTTAGATTGCTCAATAGTACGCTTTTTTGTCGGTCTTACCCCTTACAAGATAGCTATTAGGCGTTAGATCTTTAGGCCATTAAAAATGGGCTATCGATTTCCCTAAATGCCAATCGCCTAATGGCTTGCAAACAGGTATTAGGTCGTTAGGTTTTTAGGCAGCTAGACTTTGCTTCTCCCTAACAGCTAATTGCCTAACCGCTAAAAGTTGCGTTGTTCCCCTTGCCCGTTTATCGATAGACGTCTTTACGGTCATCGATCGAGACGACATAGACCAGGAGCTCCCGTTCCCGCACCTCGTAGAGGATCCGAAATGAAAAAGTTCTCGCCGATCTCAAATGGGCGAGAGGGCCGGACAGTTTTTTATATTGTCCGGGGTCTTTTTTGATATCGTCCAGGATCCGGTTGATCCCGCGCAGGAGTTTGATATTGCGGATACTTGCGTACTCTTTTGCGGCCGATCTCGAAAGGGTGATCTTATATTCGGACATAGAAGATCTAAAGCGGTGTGTTGGCCTTAAACATCGCGCCGGATATCCTCAAAGGGAACCGTATCCCCGCGCTTGATCTCGTCCAGGGCTTTGGCGATCCGGCTCGTCAGTTTATGGTTCTTCAATATTTCGATCGTCTCGATCAGGCTCTCATATTCCTCGGTAGACATCAGGATGGCCTGAGGTTGGCCGTTGACGGAAATGGCGACCTTCGACAACGTCAAAGCCGTCCTTTTGACAAGATGGCTGAGCTTGTTCTTGGCTTCGGATAAAGCGATCGTCGTCATGAGCGCGACTCCTCGATTAGATTAAATTCAGTCTATTATTAGCCTTAATTATGGCCAACTGAAGTATACCGGGTTTTCGCCGGAATTTCAATCCCTGCCCGAAAAGCCCATTTTTAGTTCTATTTCACGCTGGAGGAGTCCAATATTCAAGCTGAGCATAGGCAACTGTATGGAGTATGGAGCACTGCGGAAACCTGCTCTGTACCGCGCATACTGCATACTCTCTTTTCTCTTCCCTCTTGCCCCTTACGATTTACCCCTTATCCCTTATCTCTTTCCTACCGCGCTCCCTTCGCGAACAGGACGGCGGGAACGGTCTTGAGGATGAGCTTGAGGTCGAGGCCGAGGCTCCAGTTGTCGATGTACTGAAGGTCCATTTTGGCCCAGTCAGCAAAATCCGCGATATCGCTTCGTCCGGAAGCTTGCCAAATGCAGGTAAGTCCGGGCTTCATACTAAGCCGTCGTCTTTGCCAACCTCTGATATTTTTTGTTTCAGGAAGAATAAGCGGCCGAGGCCCCACGATGCTCATATCTCCGATAAGAACATTCCAAAGCTGTGGGAGTTCATCAATGCTGTATTTGCGGATGAATTTTCCGACCTTGGTCACACGCGGATCGACAGTCAACTTGAAAACGGGTCCTTTATGTTCATTCCTTTTGCGCAGTGCCGCTTTGTATTCGTCCGCATTGGTGATCATGCTGCGAAATTTGTAAAACAGGAATTTCCTCCCGTTGATGCCCGCCCGGTACTGGACGATGAAAACAGGTCCGGGCGTTTCGAGCTTAATAATGATCGCCGTCACTAGCATGATCGGCAAAGAAAGAACAAGGAACACAAACGCCATCACCCGGTCCAGGACCCCCTTCACAAAAAGCGCGCCGGCGTCCTGGGGGCCGGAATGGAGATTGATGAAAGGCAGGCCCTGCAGGCTTTCGATACTTGCGCGCGAAAATTTCCGCTCGAGGATGTCGAGCCTGAGCCATATCTCGATCCCCCGGCGCTCGCATTCGCCCACCGCGTCGCGGACGATCTCGGGATGCTTTTCGTGCGCGAGGAAGATCACCACATCGACGACCCGCCGTTCGAGAAGTTTGGCGAGGTCCGCCGCCGAGCCGATCACGGATAGTCCGGCGATCTTTTCCTGGCTTCCCTTCTGAAAAGTGACCACGCCCGTGATCTCGATGCCGAGAAGATCGTTTTCCGCGATCTTCGCCTTCGCGCTTTCCACCTCATGGGCGTCTTCGCTCACGAGCACGGCATGGCGCAGGTTATAGCCGTGGCTGCGCAAATGCGTAAGGACTTTTCGGATCCAGAGCTCCTTGAGGAGAAGCAGGCCGTAGGCGAACACCGTCGAGCCGAAAAGAAGCATGCGGCTTGCTTTCATGGCCTGGAAGAAATAGGCGAGAAGGATCAGCGCCACGAACGCGAGGCCCACGCTTCGCGCGTACATCGCCGCCTGGGTCCAGAACGAGCGCAGGCGCGAGGTCGGGTACACCGCGTGGAACGAGAGGGAAAGCGCGTTCACCCCGTAGAAGAAAAGATAAAGGATGAGGAAGTCCTCGAGGTCAAGGCGCCTCAGGATGGGCCCGCCGAAATACTCGATCTGCCAACGCAGAGCAAGGCCCCCCGCGAAAGCCGCAAGGAAGACGAAAAAATCGCAGAAAAGGTTCGTGATCTTGAATTTTGAGACCTGGGTCCATGCCATAGCGTCTTTCTATTATCGGCCTGCCCGCCCTAAAAGCCAAGCCCCGAAAACCCACCCAACATCACCCCGGAGGTGATAGGAGGTTCCCCAAAATGGGCCAAAACGGCACAAAACCACCTTTTATTAAACTCCGTGGGTTGGATAAGGTATGAACTTATACGTCCTTTTCGTCCCCTTGAAGATAGACCGTCGCTATAAATTCTCCGGGCGTCAGAATGCGGGGCCGGGCGATCGCATCGCGGACCTTTGGTTTTAGAAAGTGTTTCCGGTCAAGCGTTAAAAAGTAATCGCACTGCGCGGCAAAAGCCGCGGCAATGACCGGAGCGTCTTTCACATGAATGATCTTTTGGAACGCTTCGACGTCCTGAGAGCAGGCATCAGAAGCCATATCGATCGCGGATTTTTTAAGCAGAAAATAGAAAACCCTTAACGCCCTTGCGCCTGCCTTCTCACGCAAATTCCTTTCCGCCTCCCAAAAGGCCAGCCGGCTTGTCAGGAATCGGTAAATGCGCTCCCGGGCCAAAAGAAGAACGAGTCGGGATGCCCCAACGGCAGAAAGCGTCCCGGCAAACAGGACATTTGCATCGAGGAAAACCCTCCTCATGCTCGCAGACGTTTTTTTGCCTTTACGCGGACGTTCTTATCGAGAACATCGGCGGTCATGAACTCCCGGATCCTTTCCGGACCGTACTCTTCAACCATCGATTCCGCGACTTTAGAACCTGAGTTCTTGAAAAGGTCGAAATCAACAAGTACGGCCACGCGGCGACCGTTCTTAGTGATTACATAGGGTTTTTTCCCATAGCGGACCTCATCCAAAATCTGTCCGAATCGTTTCCGTAGTTCAAGCGCATTGATCTCGTTCATCGATCCCTCCCTGGATAAGCTTAAAAATGTCTATTATGAGTATAATCTATAGAATCGGCAGAATCAATACTTTGCATCAGATCTCACAAGTCTTTCAAATGCGCTTTAGCCTCACCGCCATTCGACAGCGATTTCCCCTTCTCGGTCGCCAATTTTTCGATCTTCTGCCATTCTTTTTCGGAATAAGGCGAGCGCATTTGCATTTCACAAGGGATCAGGAAAACCCCTGCTTTTGAAATGCCAAATGCGACCGAGGCCCCCTCTTGAAGCTTCAAAAGCTTGCGGACCCGCTGGGGGATCGTCACCTGTCCTTTGGATGTGATCGTGGCCATATCGATGATCGTCATGGATCTTTCCTCCCTGAGAAAGCCGTTGGCAATATATTCCTTACTTCCTTACTGTAAGAATATCATGCCTCCGCCCTTCTTGCAACCTGCTCACACCCCGGGGGTGATAGGAGGTTCCCCAAAATGGGCCAAAACGGTACAGAAATGCCCCTTTTATCAAATCCCGGGGGTTTGATAAGGTTAAGGTTAGGGGATCCAGTGGAGCTTGTTGACGAGAAACCAAACGATCATGGCGATATCGTTGGGGATGACAAAAAAGAGAACCACAAAGATCACATAGCCCCACAGAAACCACACCATTTTCTTTTTGTGCTTATACAGGGGAAATGTGAAGAGAAAAACTCCCAAAATCAAAAAAACAACGGCATAGGTCCATACGATGACAATCGGTTGAATATCCATCTTAAGATTCATCCTTGAGGATTTTGATAATTTCCATAACCACAGCCGCTATGTTCTCTTCGCGCGAAAAATCCAAATGCCCAAACCCTTCGATCCGGGAACGACTCAACTTTGAAGCCCCAATCACATTCTTGAAATCAACCCCGCCTTCCGGCTGAGGCAGCAACGGAAAAACCAGCCAGCCAAGCGGTAGTCCGCTTTCGGAAGGATGGTCTGATAAATCCCCCTGGATCAGATGGACCTCGCCAATATTGCGAAGCGGGGAATTCACGAACACCGGCGCGTCCAGCAGGATGATCTTTCCGAACTCGAGGCCGTACTCCCTGCCAAGCTCATCGGCCGCTTCGAGGCCCGCCTGCCCCGACCCGCTGTAGAGCACCAGATCGATCTTCTGTCCTTCCGCCAGCGGATGCTCTTCCACATAGCTCACGATCGCCGCTTTGATTTTATCCTTTTCCATCGGCGCCGCAATAAGCATTTCAAGCACGACCTCGGCCGCACCCGTCAGGATACTTGTCCCTTCGAAAAGCGGGATCGGCTCGACCTTGATCCCCCGCTTGGCGAATTCCTCGACAAAATTCTCCGCATAAGAGGGAAGAGAGCCTTCCGGACCGGGACTGTGGATCCCCGGCGCGAAAAAAACGATCCCGGGAACTTTCATCTCGGCCGATCCCTGCCGGTCGAGAAGGTATTCGACGTCCGGCTTGCGGTCCAAAGCCGTTTTCTGGACCGACTCGAACGCGCCGCGGACCGCCGCATTGCGCACCTGTGTATCCAGTCTTTGGACGAGCGCCGAAGCCGACATCCGGACCGGCGCATCGAGAAGTCCCGTAAAGAACGGATCCATTCCGACCGCACCCCCAAACGCCGTCATCCCCGCACTCGCGAACTCAGCGGAGAGAAACGGAAGTCCGGAACGAAGCGCATTCATCCCCGCCTGAAGCGAGCTTCCCTGAAGGACCCCGCCCGAAAAAAGTCCTGCCGCGGCCATGCCGGTGCTCAGGATATGGACCATCCCGGAGGAAAGATCCGTATGAAGCTCAAGAAGTTCCGCGCTCCCCGCCGCCATCAATCCGAGCGAGGCGCTGAGGCCCAACGGATTTCCGCTCGCCGCGAGCCCGACCCCCGCCAGGACCTTCCCCGCCGCCGAAACGGTCCGCGCGAATTTCGGGGATGCCCCGACGGCTTCCAGGAATTGTCCCGTTCCATCGATCTCAAGTCCGATGAGTCCGACCTGCGCCATGCCGGAAATGACCGGAGACGCCCCAAGACCCTGGACCCCGGCCCCGAAAAATCCGGAACCGATAAACCCGTCGATCACCGAAAAGATCCCGTGATGGAGCGCATTGAACGCCTGGAAAAGCCCGGCCCCCAGACTCCAAAGACCTCCGACGATCCCTTCTGCGATCGCTCCCAACCCCGTGAGGACCCCGCTGAAAAGCGCCTGAAGCCCAACGAGGAACTGCCCGCTCAGAAGTCCCGTGAAAAAGGCCCCGAACCCGGAAAGGATCGCCCCGATCCCCGCAACGAGCCCTCCGACGATCGCCGTCACCGCCGCCACGACCGAAGCCACGGCAGCCACCACCGCGGCAACGATCGCCGCCGCGACCACCGCGATGATCCCGAAAAAAGCCCCGCGCACTTCCATCGCTTCGCGCGTATCAAGGACACGTCCTTCTTCCGCGAGGATCGTCCCTGGGACGGGCACCGACGAAAGAATATGCCCGTAAGCCCCGCCATCCGCTCCCCGCTGGAGCCAAAGCGCCCTAAAATCTTCTTGAGAGATCCGGACCGTCTCCGGACTCCCCTCCGGCCCCATTCCCGGATCCACATAAGTGATCCATTCTTCCATGACCGGCTCTCCGTCCGCCGAGATCACCGGTTTTCCTTCCCCGTCCACGCGCGCCACGCGTTCGGATCCCGTCAGGATCACGTAATGGTTCCCGCCGACATGCGCCACGAGACCCGGTTCACATAAAGCCTGCCCCGCCGGACATCGCTCCCGAAGAAGCTCCAGCAATCCTTTTTCGCTCATACGAAGCGCCTGCGTGCCCACCCCGTAAAGGGCTGCGACTCGCCCCATGGCGTAAAGGGAAAGGACGAGATCGCCCGGCTCAAAAGAAGTGATCGTTCCGGTCAAAATGTCGATCAAGATCACTTGGACCGCAAGCTCGGTCCGTGAATACGGAACGCCTGCCGCATCCAGCAGCGACTCCAGCGCGATAAAAGCCGACTGCCCGAAATGAAGGGATTGCCGGCGGATCCATTCCAGGATCTGCGCGATCTCCGAACCCGAAAGTTCGACGCGATATTCTTCCTCGATCCCCAGCGCCGCCGCGAACGCTTTTTTTCCCTCTTCCGAAAAACCCGCGTATTCGGTAAGCGCAGCCTCGAGAGCGTTCTTGATCGCTCCGGTCTCCGCACTTCGCGCCGCGTATTCCTCGCCCGAAAGCAGTTCCATTTTCAACGCTTCGAGAGCGATGGCACCGTTCCCGCTTTCCGGGACCCACCGCAGATATTCCGCTTCCGAAGGGTCGCGGCCGAGGATCTTCCGGTACCAGTGATCGATGACGGGCAAGGTCTCCTGCCTCAGGATCGCCTGCCGCGCTTTCTCTTCTTCGCGGGCGATCTCCCCGTAAGCCTGCGTCTTTTGGCTCTCGATCTCCCGCCGCGCATGCTCGACCGACGCCGAAAGCCGCTCGAGCGCTGCGGCCCGCTCCTCCGCCAATCGCGCCAAAGCCGCGTTCACCTGATCGAGCGCTCCCTGGAGCTGCCCGAACGCGTCGGACTTGGCGCTACGGACCGCTTTCCCGCTTCCGCCCATCGCTTCCACGTTGGCGCGCTCAGCTTCGACACGCGCGCGCATCGCAAGCAATTTGTCGCGGTAAACGAGATACTCTCCTTCGAAGGTCTCGCCAAGGACTTGCTCGCGCTCGGCCACGCGCGCGAGGGCCTCTTCGTTCGCCACGTTCACTTCCGCCTTGAGCTGAAGGGACGCCGAATGAAGCCGCCGCCGTGAGCCTTCCATGTCGATCCCGACCGGATCGCCGTTCTCATCGTAATAGAACCGCACGAGCCGCTCCCCGCCACGGCCCACGATCTGCTCGACCTTTCCGTCCGCGCGGTAGAGCTCCACCGTCCCTCCGGTATACGTGCGCGTCTGGACCGTCCCGTCCGACGAAAATTCGCTTTGGATGAGCGCCGTATCCGGGAGTAGAAATTCCGAGGCGTTCTTCAAAACAACCGGCTCCCAGATCTCGCGCGCGCGGGCCAGAAAGAACGTTTCCGAAGCCGTCTGCGGACGGGTCCTGTCGAAAAGAATCGTTTCTCCGTTCGAAAACCCGATCCTTTGCGCCTCCCCGTCACGCCATTCCATGACAACACCCTCCGGATAAAAAATCGTGACTTCCGAAGGCTTCCGCGAAGAAGGATCTTCCGCCGACGCGCCGCCGGCCCCCCATGCGTCAAAACTGATCAGGGTCCCGTCGGCAAGCTCGACACTTTCCAGAACGCCATTATGGTAAGACGCATAACGGCCATCGTGGGTCTCCCGGCCGGCCAAAGTCACGATCTCGATCTCCTCTCCGCCCGGGTCGTCCGCAAGCGTGATCCGGGGAACGACAACGCGGACCGACGTTCCGTCCGGCAGGATCTCGACGATCTCATTTTCCACCGTTTCGATCTTCTTTGCCTGTCCCCGCGTATGGGCATACCGCCAGCCGTCGGCGGTGACATGGAACAAAAGGCGGCCGTCCGCGGAGTATTCCTCGCGCGAACCGTCCCCGGCCGTAATGACGCTTCCCTCTTCGCCAACGGCATGAGAAAAGATCTGCCGCTCGCGTCCTTTGTAAAGGACCCTGGAGATCACAAGCTCTCCCCGGAGATCGTATTCAAAAACGGTCTCGACCCCGTTCGGCTGGATCCGGCGCGTGAGCCTGCCCGCCGTGTATTTTTCGACGCCGCCGGTCTCTTGATCGCGGATCACCGTGACTTCACGGCCCATCTCGTCCCGCTCATAAGCGTAGTCGAGGATGGCCTCAGGGCCCGTGACCCGGATGACCTTCCCGCCGGAAAATTCGACGCGCTCCGTCGCCCCGGAAAGCGAGGCCCATTCGACAACGTTCGCTCCGTCCGCCGAAGCCCCGGAGAAACTGGCCGAAGAGCCGTCTTTCATCGCGCTCGAAAGGACCCGCCCGTTCGCGAGGGTCAGGCTCTCGCCGCGCAGGGTTTCAACGGTCCGGATCTCGCCGGCTTCCGTCCACGATATCTCCTTTGCGAGGTCCAGGACCTTCTCCGGATCAAACGCCGTTTTGAAGCTTTTCGTCAAAAGCCCGGCGGTCCCGCGCATGAGATCAGCCGCCTGGCTCGCAACAACGGGCCGGAGGACCTCCGGCTCGAGATAATTCTTCCAATCCTCCGGCGAAGCCGAAAAGGAAACGAAAGAAACGCCGCCGATCAGGAACCGGTCCTGCGACGTCCCGGCCGGGTCCTGATATTCGACCGAGAGGAAAGACCGCGAAGGTTTTTCCGGATCGATGGCAAGATCATAGTTCTGCCATTCCGCCGAAGGCGTCCCGAGCGCCCAGCTCTGCCCCAGCGTCCCCTGTCCCGGATCGTAAAGGCTCACGGCCACCCCAGCCGATCCCGCTGCGTCCGGATCCCCTTTGAGGCTCAAACGGATAAAGTCGTAATCCGAAGACCGTGTCGGGCCGAGATCGGCGCCGTAAGCGCTCACGCGCAGAGTTTCCGCAGGAGTGAAATGCTGTGCGGTGGAAAAGGCGCTGTCTCCGAACTGAAGAGTCCATTTTCCCGTTGCCCGGTCATGGATGACCCGGTCCGCGATCCCGTCGCCGTTCATATCGATAAGGCGGGTCATCTCCTCGTGCCCCTCCAGCGTAAAATAATCCCGTTCGTCCTGCCCGACCACGGAAGCCGCAAGCTCTCCCGAAGCGATCAGCCACGACTGCTGGCGGTTGTTGAAAGGCTGTCCGTTATTGATCAGCGCTCCCCACGGCCGGTCGTTCTGTCCCGGGAGGTCGTAATATTGAAAATTCCCGAGGAGAGACTGGCCGCCGATCTCATCGGCCATCCTGTCGCCCGAAACATCCTGCAAGGTCTCCAAAAGGTTCACGGAAGGATAGGCCGTATCATAAATATGGATCCCTTGCGGCGCGCCATGCTTCCACAAGACCGGCGGGTCGAATCCGTCCCCGTGGTTCCACTGGACATACCAGTCCCGGTACGGCATGCAATTCCCCGGGCAGGCTCCCCGGATATCGATCTCATTTTTGACCAGGACCCGGTCCGGTCTTCCGTCGCCGTTCATGTCCTCGAGGCCGGAACGCACGAAGATCCAGCGCCCCGCAACGGTGTCCGAGAAAGACAGCGCTCCCGCGCGGGCGGGATCGCTTTCAAAACTTGAATCGACGCCGTCCCAGATCACCGCGTCGGCGAATCCCGTGCCGGTGTTTTTCTGGAAGAACCAGTGATCGACGGCCTGGCCCGCTTCTTTTTTGGGCCGGATGACGCGATCGGGAAGCCCGTCCCCGTCGAGGTCGAGGAGGTCCGCGACAAGGCTCCCGTCTTCATCGCGCACGCGCAGGGCATAACGGTGATCCGTATGCTCCTGAGAAACCGGATGGACATTCTCCGCCCAGACCCGGGCCTTTTCGAAACCCGAGCCCGTATTGACCTGGATATACCAGACGTTCTCATGGCCCGGATCGGCGAAGATCCGGTCCGGAAGTCCGTCGCCGGTCATGTCCCGAAGATCCGAGAGGATATTGTTCAGGGAAGTCTGATAATGCCTGAGCGCATAGCCGTAAGCCGCCTCCGGACCGGCCGAACTTTCCACCCCGCTCCAGATCGCGGGATCCCCAAAGGACGAAAATCCGTTGATCTGGACCCTCCACGTTCTCGTTACCGGATCGAAGAGGACGCGGTCGGGCAGGCGGTCGCCGTTCATATCAAGAAGATCCGTCACAAGGACCTTTTCGCCGTCGAGAGAGCGCGTTTCGGAAAGCGCCCGGCCCGAGAGGTCCGATTCGACATTCGAGATCCCGGGCTCGATCCATCCCCCGAGCTCATCGACCTCTCCTTTTTCGGGATCGGTGACCGTCTTGCCGAGCAAAAACCATTCGCGCGATCCGACGCTTTCGGCTGATTTGTAACGTTCCGCGTAAAGAGGCGCCAAGCGCGGAAGGTGCGCCCATAACTCCCAGGGCTCTTCAGGGAAAGCCTCCGCGGCTTTGAAGGAAAAGATTCCGGCCAAGGCGCTGTCGGGCCGGGCAAGAAGATAGTCCACGAGATCGGTTTCACGCGCTTCCCCTTCTTCCTCGAACCGAATTAAAAAACGCGAGCCCGGCGAAGCGGCTTCCGGCCCCCGGTCGACGATCTCATAAGCTCGGTCCGCGATGAGGACCCGCGCGATCTTTCCTCCCTCCAGAAAGATCTTTGCTCCGCCCGGGAGCGTTTTTTCGAGCAGTTCGCCTCCGGCGACCTTGAGCTCGGTGCCGTCGGCAAGAAGGATCCCGGCCGTGATCCGGCCCGCTTCATCCCACGCCGGGGAAAAGATCCTGCCGAAATGCGTCGCGATCTCGGAGAGCGCTCCGTCCTCGAAGAAATAATGCGCGCCGTTTTGCGTCATTTTTTGCAGATCTCCCCCGGGATCGAAGACGTATTCGTCCTTTCCGGAGCGGAAATGGACCGCTGCGGGCGATCCCGCGGCATCGTCCTCATAGGTGATCTCGTAGCGCGTTCCCTTCGGGTCGGTCATGGAAACCGCCCGGCCTTGCCGGTCGTAGTCGATCCGGCCGCCGGCGCTCCGCTCGAGCCGCTGGAGGTTCCCGGACCTATCGTAAAAATAGGTCCCTTCCGCTTCCCGGCGCGCGAATTCGAAACTTCCCGTGCCGGGATCCTCGATGACCGCGATATTTTTCGAAGAGGGATAAGCGAGCCGCTCCAGCGCCTGCGCTCCGAAGAAAAAATGTTCCCAATCGCTTTGCCACGATTCGAGGACCGCTTTGCCGTCCGCAACCGCATAGTTTTTTCCGTCGGGAGTTTCGAGGCGGCGCAGAACGCCGTCCTCGAAGATCCGCCGGAACCCTTCCGGCCCTTCGATCGTTCCGCTGGAAAGCGAACCGTTCTCGTCGAGGCGAAGGTTCCGGAGGACGTTGCCCGCGGCATCCGCGACGGAGATCTCTTCGCCTGCAATCCCTTCGCGGATCACGGCGCCTTCCGCGCCCCCAAGGACCCGGGCGATCCCGTTTCGGTCATAAGCCAGCCAGGCCGGGTCCCCGCTCACGCCGGCGGGATGCAGGACCCAAAGAAGGCCCTCCGAAACTTCGATCGTCTTGAGCCCGCCGTCCGCATCTGTGACGCGTTTGGGCTGCCCGTTCTCGAATTCGATCCGGGTCCCGTCCGAAAGTTCCGCGTAAAGCATCTCGCCGGAAAGGGCGTATCCGGCTTTGACGGGCGTCTTGGCTTGCGGGGCCGAAGACACGGGGCGATCCAGGAGGATCCGCGTTCCGGTCTCCGTTTTTTCACGCCGATAAACGAACCTCTCGTGGGCGGCGGATATCTCCTTCAAGGCGCCCTCGGCGTCATAAACGGTCTTCGTCCCGTCGGAAACGTGAGCGGTCGTCTGAAAGACCTGCTGCGGGGCGTCCCACTGTAATTCGTAAAAAACGGTTTTCTTGTCGAAAGTTTCCCGGATCAAGGTCCCGCCAGGGGTGAAATCCTGGACCCTTCCGTCCGGAAAGATCCTGCGCACGATCTTTTGGCCGCGAAGGATCTCCGCCGAGCCGTCCGGAAGCAACAGGGTCGCGTCCTGGAGCACGCCTTCGGGATCGATCGCGATGGCGGTGATCCGGCTTCCGTCCGCCGTTTCAAATTCGACAGGTTCTTTTTCGAGATAATAGCCGCGGATCCCGTTTGTGAAATCGATCCAGGTCCCGCCCGGGACGCGGCTTCGGTCGATCGCTCCCGTCGCGAGGGTCTCAAGGAGGAGTCCGCTCGCACCGAACCGCTTGATCGGTTCGTTCTTTTGCGCGAGGAACTGCGTTTTTTCCTCGAGCGCGCCGCCGGAATAATCGAAGGCATCGACTTTGGTGACTTTTCCCTGCGCGTTGAAATAGAATATTTCTTTTTGTTCAAGGCCGAGCGGCCCTTCGATCGAATGCGCGGTTTTGGTCAAGAGCCCGTTCTTGTCGTAAGTTTTCACGGTCGTCGAATATTTGGCGCCGTCCCGGTAGAAAGTTTCCGTGGAACTTTCGATCACGCCGGTGGCCCTGAAATTCCTGACGATCTGCCGCAGAAGAAGTCCGCCGGCGGTTTTGTACTGCGTCCGGTCCTTCTGGACTTTCCCGTTCGGATAAGTCTGCAGGACCTTCGAGACGGCCCGGATCGTCGCTTCCGGGATCACGGCCGCGTCTTCGAGGCTTTGCGCCGCGCTCAAGGCGCCGCTTTCCATCAGAAAAGAGGTCGTGGTCGGGGGCGCAGAAACCGTTCCGGAAGAAAGCGTGATCCCGCTCAAGGAGACCGGCGTTTCGGGATCGGCCGGGCCCGCGGCCAGCCAGGAGAGCGGAATCTCCGCGGCACGGGCAAGCTCGGCGTGCAAAAAAAAGAGCAGGGTGACGCAGGCGGTTGTTCTCAAAAAAGTTCTTTTCAGATTCGCCCGTGCGGAGCCGCTGGAGGTGCGCGAAAGATCGCTCGTATCCATGGGATCGCCTCCTCGGAGTTGGTGTGACGCCGGTCAGCATAATCGCTCACGGGTCCCGGCGGCGAGGAGAAAGAGACGAGGCGAGGGCGCGCATCTCATGGTATTAGATAAAACACTAATGAAAGTACAGGGGGCACTCCCGAAACCCCACCCAAGCTCACCCCGGGGGTGCTATTGGGTTCCCAAAGTGGGTCAAAACGACACACAAAAGCACCTTTTATCAAACACCGGAGGTTTGATAAGGTGCCTTTATTGGGCGATGAGCATCCAGGCTTTGGGGCGGAAAAGAATGCGGTAGGGAATACTGAGAAGATTGAGAACACGATCGAGGGCGGGCCGGGCTTTGATCCATTCGGCAAGGCGGATCTTGGCATTGCGTTTCGCGCCACGGAGCTTTTTCCGGTAGAGATAATCGTCGATAAAGGAGAAAAAGTGGACGCCCGTCTTCCGGAATCCCCCCTCGCGCGCGCCGCGCTTCCATTGGGAGATCGTGTAGGCGTTCTCGTTGAACCCTTCCCGGATGGCTTCCTCGAGCGCCTTGCCGGACCTATCCTCGAAGATCCCGAACGAGCATTCGTGGAGCGCCACCACCCGCCCGCCGGGCCGGAGCACGCGGCGGAATTCGCGGAAGAGCGTCGCGAGATCTTTGCAGTGGTGGATCACCGAATGCGAAAAAATGAGATCGAAGGCGCCGTCGGCAAACGGAAGCCGGCTCATGTCGGCCATGACGCGGTCGAAATAGCAGCCGTCCTCCTCGAAATAAAGATCGGCCGCGCGCGCATAATCGGTGACATCGAGCGCCGTCACGCAGCAACCCCGCAGGGCGAAATTCCGCGACGCCCAGCCGAAACTCGCGCCTACTTCGAGCACCTCCTCCCCTTCCCGAAGGCGCAGAAGCTCGAGCGTCTTGAAGAAGCGCTCGGCATTGCCGGCCTGATTGTCGAAACTCCCTCCCGGACGGAACACCGCGCTGCCGTCCCCGGCGGGAAGAGAAAGAAAAAGGTGGCGGTAGCGATCGATCGTTTCGGCCGAGATGCGGTGTTTTTCGCCGTCGATCTCGAGATAATCGAAACTTTCGGCATGCTCCTTCTCGCGGCGCACTTCCGCGGGAAGATCGCCGAGCATGTTCAGGATGCCGTCCCTGACCTCAAAGGTCTCGCCGGTCTTTCGCGAACGAAGAACGGCCCGGCGCACCTCGCGCCCGTCCTCCTCGCGGACCTCGAGCTCCCAGTCCCCCGGCCCGGTCCTGTCCCAGCGAAGTTTTTCCAACAGCTCCCTTTTCATTCGATGAAATCCTTACGGCCCTCGTCCCAATGATAGAGTTTGAATCCCCGCACCTCGCCCTTCACCACGGACACCACCAGGTAACGCACGCCCGGACACGCCGGTTCGCCCTCCATCACGGCGAAGGCGCGGTCCTCGACGGAAAAATCGGCCGTCGTATCGATGTGCGAATGATAGATTGCCCTCACCTCTTCCCCTTTCGCACGGTTCTCTTTTTCGATCGCAAGCAGTTCCCGGGGATCGATGAAATAAGCGTCCTTCGCCGAACGGGAAAAAACCCCGGGCTCTTCGGCCCGCATCCGGTCCTGGACATTCACGCAGGGACGCACGCGCCCGGCCGCTGTCCCGGCGCCGCAAGCCCCCAGCACCACGCCGCAACATTCGTGCGGATATTCGCGCCGCGCCTGTTCAAAAATAGGCGCAAGGACCGCCGGAGACAGTCCAGCCCGAGACAGTTTTTCCTGAGCTTGGATTTCCATGAAGGAGGACCGGACACTCAGTCCTGATGACGGACAGACCGGACCTTGCCCGCCTCGAGCGTCACGCGGACATAGGGGCGTGCATCCCCGAGAGCGTCCACCGACCGGATCTCAAGCACGACCGGACCAGCTTCCGTCCAGGCGGGCTCAAGCGCAAAAGAAGGTTCGCGAGAAACGACCTCCGAGATCTTTTCCATTTTTTCTCCCGAAGGGCGAAGGACTGCGGCGCGGTATTCCGTTTCACCGGATCTGGCGAACCCGTAACGGACCGCGAGGTCCTCGAACCGAAGCTGCCCGCCCCGGACATCGAAGCGGTCGAGCGGCGTTGCCTGCGAGAACCAGTAACGTCCGATCAGGTCCCGCCGTTCGGCAAGGATCTTCACGAGCGAATCGGCGTCCGCGGCGGCGCTGAACTGGCCGGCCCTGACAAGCGCGCGGATATCGTCATCCGAAAAACTCATAAGGATCTTGGCGGCCCAAAAACCGTCGGCCCGGGTCACGTCCTTGAAGGCGTAATAGGGAAGCTGGGTCTTGAAATCCGCAGGTGAAAACCGGCGATTATCAAAATAGCCGACCGCCGGCGAACCGCTCACCTTTTCCCCCGCCTCGCGCCAGCGTTTTTGCCAGGGTTTCTCCCGCCAGCCGAGCGTGAGGATGGCCTTGCCCATCTCCCCGTAATCGAAAAGGTGCTCATGCCCGAACATCGGCGGCTGAGGCCCGTCGGAAGCCGAGCCAAGGGCGTGATCAAAATCCATCAGATAATGGCGGATCTTCCCGTCGATAAGCCGGTCGGCTGTATTCGATTCCCGTTTATCGTAATTATTGAGCCATGAGGCGAAGACCGAAAGCGCGCGGATCTCGCGTCGCCGGCGATGGCGGACGGGATCGTCCGGGTCGCTCTTCCGGCGGCCGTGGAAAGTGAACGGGCCGAGATCCTCGCCGGCAAGCGTCTTGGTCGCAGAAGCCCGAAGGTTCCCTTCCGCATCAAGCGGCAGGAAAAAAAGCGCTTCCTGCAACCGTTCCGGCGTCAATTTCTTCCTGAATCCGGTATCGTCCCACATGCGCGCTCCTTCGCCGATCTCAAGCAGAAAAGGATCGAAGACCGCGATCGTCGTCTGCGGGACGAAATAACCGAGGGCATGATAAAAACGGCTCGCGATGACCTCGGCCGATGTGACCAGTTCGAAATTGTCGACCGGATCGAATTTAAGCCGGTATTCGCCCCCCTTCGCGTCACGGACAATGAACGTGGGCCGGGCCCCTTCGAACTTGCCTCCGGTGACCGTGAGCGGACCGCTCAGATCCGGACCGCCGTCCTCGGCATAGCCCCGTTCCAGTTCCGCCGCCGAAAGTTTCTCGCGGCCGTGCCGGTTCGTGAAGAACGTGGAATCCGGGACCTCGTCATAGCGGTTGATATTGAGCGCGCCCGCTTTTTTCGAGAACACCCTGCGATAGAGCCGGTCCAAATGAAGCGCGTTCACGCTCTCGTAATAGGTCACCTGGTCGAAAACGTCTTTGTAAAATCCCCCGTCGCGTTTTTCATGACCGGCGGCCTCCGGCGAGGCGCCCACCGCCGGCGCGGCGGCAAACCACGCGAGGGCCAGGAGTCCGAAGACCTTAGAACGGCAATTTGCTTTTGACATAAAGATTCGTCCCTTCATCCCCATGCGCGACCTCGATCGAAAGCACGGGAACGTTCGCTACGCTAAAACGGAATCCCCCGCCGTAAGACTCCCGGAAATCGTGAAGCTGCATCTCGCTCACCTCGCCGAAGACCTGGCCAAGATCGAAGAAATAGACCGTGTCGAGTTTGCAGAGGCGGTACTCCCAGATATTGTGGCGATATTCGGCGTTGAAAAGCGCCGCGCTTTCGTCGCGAAAGCGGTTGAAATCATAACCCCGCAGCGTATGGCTCAGGCGGGGTTCGGCGCCGTAGTCGCCGAGCATCGGCATCTGGTGGAAGGGGATGATCCCGTGACCGAGCTCGTCGTTATATTCGGCAAAAAGATGGCCCACCAGGACACGCCTCGGCGAACCGAGCGAAAGATAATGGCTGGCTTCGCCGGTATAGCGCAGGAAACGCGCGGCCGAACCGGAAACCCCTTCGTGATAGCTCATCGCAAAACGGGCCAGGCCGCCCCGCGTGGAATTCTCTTTCTGGTCCCGGTTGTCAAATTTGAGTTCGCCCCCCAAGGAAAGGATCTCGTCGCCCCGCAGGCCGGGCGTCAGGGCTTCGGTGAAGATCCCGCGGCCGATCTGATTGCGGCCACCGTCATGCCCGCCGGAGACATTGACATTGTCATAACCCAGAAACCCTTTCGTCTCGAATTGGGGATGGCATTCGTAAGCGGCCTCTCCCCTGAGCTTGGTGGTCTCGGTCGCGTACACCGAACCTTCGCCACGGCTTGTGTCGGGGCCGATGCCGTAGAAATGTTCGTTCGGCCTGTCTTCATATTCGATGGAAGCGCGGGTCCTCAATTTAAGTCCAAAAAGATTGTCCAAACCGCCCCGGGCGCCCGTCGTGAACTGGATGTCCTGGGAATAATGGATCCAGGTCTCGGCGACCGTATCATGAAGCCTGGGGCTGAGTCCCGACAACCGCACCAGATCGAAATCGGCCCCGTAGGACGGGCTCATCACGTTGATGACGTTAAAATGAGGTTTGATCCCCCGGCTGACCAGTTCGTTGTAGACCCAACGCGTTTTCCGGTCGAGACTGTGATTTTCGATCATCACCAAGGTCTTTTCGATCGGCCACCGGAGAAGCTCGAAAGGATAAACGGGAAAATGGGACAGGATGCTCTGGAGCGTGCTGGGCGCCTGGGCCATCGCCTCCTGGTCGGTTTCGTAAGGATCATAGCTCAGCGACTCGGCGTAAAGACACCCCGCCACCCCGAGGAAAAACACTGCCAGGAAAACGATTTGCTTTTTACAATGCATCCGCACCTTGAAGCCGGCCTTTTGTTGAAGAGTAACGGCGGATTATAACGATTTTTTTAGCGTGAAACAAATAAAATCCGAATCCCGGCAGCGCGCCTTAGGCGCTCTCTTCGGTCGCCTGGAACGCGTCCTCGAAAAGGCGGATCTGGGGTTCGGCGGCCCCCTGCATCCGGACCGCGAGCACATGGAACGCGATCTTCGGGTCCCGGCGGGGATGCTCTTTCAAATACCATTCGGCGAGGCGTATCAGTTTTGCCTGCTTGGCCGCCGTCACGGCCTCCTCGGGACGGCCGAACCGCTCCCCCGTACGCGTCTTGATCTCGATAAAGCAAAGCCGCCCCTTTTTTTCGGCGACGACATCGATCTCCCCGATCACGCAGCGATAATTCTTCTCGAGGATCCTGAAACCCGCATGACGCAGATAATGCCAGCCGATCATCTCGCCGCGTACGCCGGTCGGAAGCTTGAACGGCCGAAGCTCAGCCAACGAGGATCCCTCCCGGGTTCGGGGCAAAGGCCTTTTCCGCTTCGCGCACCGGGGCAAAACTCCTCCGATGGACCGGCGATGGTCCTGTTTCAAGAAGGCGGCGGCGATGGTCGGCGGTCGGATAGCCTTTGTGTCTTTTGAATCCATAGCCGGGATAGAGCGAATCGAGACGCGTCATCCACGCATCGCGCGTGACCTTGGCAATGATCGAAGCCGCCGCGATCGAAGCCGAACGCGCGTCGCCCCGCACGAGCGCTTCCTGACGGATCTCGAGATCCAGGATGTCTCGCCCGTCCACCAGGACAAGGTCCGGCGTGCGGGAAAGGGCCAGGACGGCTTTTTTCATGGCAAGACGGGAAGCTTGAAGGATGTTCAGACGGTCGATTTCGATTTCGTCGACGATGCCGAGCCCGACCTCGGCCTGCGCGCAGATCGCGTGGAAAAGCTTCTCGCGTCGGGAAGCGGAGAGTTTTTTGGAATCGTTCAACCCGGGGATCTTCGCGCCGGGAAGGAAAAGGACCGCGGCCGCGACCACCGGGCCGGCCAGCGGCCCGCGACCGGCTTCGTCCGTCCCCGCGATTTTGAGGTCTCTCCTCCGCCGCCGGAAGCGGCGATCAAAAGCAAAAAGGGCTCGCGGGGACCGAAGGGGCATCCTACCGTTTCTGGGTCAGGTGATAAAGCTTGGAGCGTTTAAATTTCCCTTTTTGAACGACCTTGATCTTTTCAAGCATCGGCGAGTAAAGCGGGAAGACCTTCTCGACGATATCGCCGTGCGATTCCTTGACCACGCCGAAACTCGCTCCGGCGCCCGAACCGCGGCGGCCCGTGCAGATCCCCTCGAAAAGCTGGGTGCGGGTCTTGTCGCCCTCTTTGACCTTGATATAGAGCTTCAAGGAATCCCCGGCACGGAATTCCGGGATCTTCTTGTTCACGGTATGTTTATCGATAGCTGCAATGGCTTTCACTTTAGGTTCCTCCTGTTTCGTGCGTATCATAACATGAAAAGGTAAAGGTTTCAGCGCTTCCGCGGCCGTTTCAGAAGGTCGGGCCGGCATTCGCGCGTCAGGCGCGCCGCCTCCCGGGCCCTCCATTTCTCGACCTCGGCATGGTCTCCCGACATCAGGACCTCGGGGACCTTCCAACCCCGGTACTCGCGCGGCCTCGTATACTGCGGATATTCGAGCCCGCCGGAGCGGAAACTCTCATCCTTCAGGGACTCGGTGTTCCCCAGGACGCCGGGCACATAACGCGCCACGGCTTCGATCAGGCAAAGGGCGGGCGCTTCACCGCCCATGGTCACGAAATCCCCGATCGAGATCTCCTGGTCCGCCAAATGTTCGCGGACCCGATGGTCAACGCCTTCATAATGGCCGGCGATCAGGATCAGTCTTTTCTTTTTCGCGAGCTTTTCGACCAGCCTCTGCGACAGCGGAACGCCCTGCGGCCCCATGAGCACCGTCCATCCGCGGGGGGATCGGGGACAAGGCGTCTTCGCACGACCGGCACGGATTGCTTCGAGACATTCAAAGATCGGCTCGACCTTCATCACCATGCCCGCGCCGCCGCCGAACGGTTTATCGTCGGCCGTTTTGTGCCGGTCACGGGTATAATCCCGCAGGTTATGGACCGCGATCCTCAGTTTTTTCTCGCGCTGGGCCCTTTTCAACAGGGACTCCGAAAGCGGGCTCGAGAAAAATCCAGGGAAAAGCGTCACGACATCGATATGAAGGTCCATTCGACGAAAGCCGTGCGGATTTTAGGCCGCGGCTTTGGGAGCTTTCTTTTTGGCTTTTTTGAGCAACGAACGCAGGCCGGCGCTCACTTGCGCGCCGCGCTTCACCCAATATTCAAGCCGGTCCTGCTTGACCGAAAGCTTTTCTTCTTTCGGCCGCGCATTGTAGGAGCCGATCTCTTCGATGAAGCGTCCGTCACGCGGACTCTTGGCATCGGCGACCACGACCCGCCAGTGCGCCTCGTTCTTGCCTCCGAAACGTTTCAATCGGATCTTGACCAAGGTGTTCCCTCCTTCTCTTACATTTGCCATAGCGGCAAAATTCTAATGCTTAATATTGAAATCAAAAACAAATCCGAAATTCAAAAATCGAAACAACTTCCCTTGCGTTTAGCGCTTTGCGCTTAAGCTTTGTTTCGTATTTCGAAACTCAAATTTCGAGCTTCCATCCTCTCAAGCTTATTGTTATTCGTTCACGCGCCGGACCACCGCTCCGAGACGCGCGAATTTTTCTTCGATCTTTTCATACCCGCGGTCCAGGTGATAGACCCGCTGGACCTCGGTCTCGCCTTCGGCGACCAGGCCGGCGATCAAAAGCGCCGCGCTCGCCCGAAGATCCGACGCCATGACCGGAGCGCCGCTCAGTTTTTTCACACCGTGGACGATCGCGCTCGCTCCTTCGAGAAAGATCTTGGCGCCCATACGTCCGAGCTCGCTGACGTGCATAAAGCGGTCCGGGTAGATCTTTTCGGTGATCACGCTGATCCCGGGCGTCACCGACATCAAGGCCATCATCTGCGCCTGAAGGTCGGTCGGAAATCCCGGGTACGGAAGCGTCGTCACGTCCGCCGGACGCAGACGTCCGGTGCGGCGCACGCGGATCGAGGCTTTCCCCTTGGTGACCCGGACCCCCGCCTGCTCCAGTTTATCAATCGCCGCGTTCAGGAAGCTCGGATCGGCCTTCTTGATATGCACATCCCCGCCGGTCATCCCGGCCGCGAACATGAACGTTCCGGTCTCGATGCGGTCCGAGATCACGCTGTAGTGGATCCCTTTCAGTTTTTTAACGCCCTCGATCTCGATCGAAGGCGATCCTTCGCCGGAGATCTTCGCTCCCATTTTTTTCAGGAACCGTGCGAGGTCGACGACCTCGGGTTCGCAGGCCGCGCTTTCGATACGCGTTCTTCCGCGCCCAAGCACCGCGGCCATCATGACATTGTCGGTCGCGAGGACCGAGGAACCGAACGCTCCTCCCAGGTAGATCTCGCGTCCATGAAGCCGTTTTTGGGCCGTCGCATGCACATAGCCATGTTCGATTTTGATCTCGGCCCCCAGCCCCTGAAGCCCTTTCAGGTGCAGATCGATCGGACGCGGCCCGATCACGCAGCCGCCCGGAAGCGAAACGACCGCCTGTCCGGTCCGCGCAAGAAGCGGCCCCAAGACGCAAACCGAAGCGCGCATGGTGCTCACCAGCTTGTAAGGCGCGAGGGATTTGATGTTCTTGCCGGGCTTGATCGAAAGCGTCCCGTTCTCAAAGTGGACTTTCGCGCCCAGCGCCCGCAAAAGACGGATCATGGTCTGGATATCGCGAAGGTCGGGAACGTTCTCGATCACCGATTCTTCTTCGGCCAAAAGCGCCGCCGCCATGATCGGAAGCGCGGCGTTCTTCGAACCCGAGATCTCGACCTCGCCCCGAAGTTTCGCTCCGCCCTGTATCAAAAGTTTATCCATAAAGTTCTTTTATCAACCCCTCGTTCCTTACCCCTTACCTCTTATCCCCTACGCCTTCCTTGCTTTCTCCCATGATCACACGCTCGATCGAGGCGTGATCGCGGAAGATCCGGATACCCTTAAATCCGCGGGCTTCCATCATCGCACGCACCGGGCCCGCTTGCCCGGCCCCTAATTCCAAAAGGATCTTTCCCTTTGCGGTTAAATGCTCAGACGCTTCCCGAAGGATCCGCCGGTAAAATTCCAGGCCGTCGTCGCCGCCATCCAGAGCAAGCCGTGGCTCGCTACGGACCTCTTCGTCAAGCCGCTCGAGGTCCGCCCGTTTGACGTACGGCGGATTGGACAGGATCACCTTCCATCGCCGGCCGCCGAACGCTCCGAAAAGATCGCTGACCGCAAACTCGGCGCGCGCCGTCAATCCATAAGCCGCAACGTTCCCGCGCGCTATTTCGAGCACTTCCGGCGAGAGGTCCGAAAGGACCCCCCGTGATCTTTCAAAATGACGCAACACCGAAACCGCGATCGCTCCCGAGCCGGTCCCAAGATCCAGAAACGTCAACGGTTCGGTATATTCAAAACCGCCGCAACGGACCAACGCTTCGACCAAGAGTTCCGTTTCGGGCCTCGGGATCAGACAGGCCGGGTCGACCGTCAGTGTTTCGTCGCGAAAATACGCGCGGCCGCAGACATACGCCGCGGGGATCCTCTGTTTACGCTTGAGAATGAACGTCCGGAACCGCTCCGCCTTCTCCGGGTCCGGAACCCCGGAGCCGTGAAGCGTCAATTCCGCGCGGCCGGTCTCGAAAGCTTCCCGCGCAAGATAGACCGTCTCATCAAGGGCTTCGCCTTCTCCGAGAAAACCGAGTTCATCCTTCGCCCAGAGAAGCCATTCCCCCAACGTCGCAGGGGTCAAACCAGGAACGGCACAAGCCGGCACTTCCGTCATAGCGAACCCGCGTCGATCAGTTTCTGGTTCCGCTCGTTCTCGGCAAGCGCGCTCACCACGGGAGTCAAATGGCCGTTCAAAATATCATCCAGGCTATGCAAAGTCAAACCGATTCGATGATCGGTCACGCGCCGGTCCAAAAAATTATAAGTGCGGATCTTCCCCGATCGGTCGCCGCTCCCGACCTGGCTTTTGCGGACCTCGGCCATCGCCTTGTGTTGCTGTTCCTGCTTCATTTCGTAAAGACGCGCTCTCAAAACACGCATGGCTTTCAGCTTGTTCTTGTGCTGAGACCGTTCGTCCTGGCACGAGACGACGAATCCGGTCGGCAAATGCGTGATCCGGACCGCCGATTCGGTCTTATTAACATGCTGTCCCCCGGCCCCCGAGGCCCGGTAGACGTCGATCCGCAGATCCCCGGGGTCGATCTCGATCTCGGTCTCATCGGCTTCGAGCAGGACCGCCACGGTCACGGCCGACGTATGGATCCGCCCGCTCGCTTCTGTTTCGGGCACGCGCTGGACACGATGGATCCCGCTTTCATATTTGAACGCCGGATAGACGCGCGGCCCCGACACCGCAAAGATCAGCTCCTTGAATCCCCCCTTGCCGGTGGGATTGGAAGCCATGACTTCGTATTGGAACCCCTTTTCCGCGGCGTATTTCGTGTACATCCGGTAAAGATCCGCGGCAAAGAGGGCCGCTTCTTCGCCGCCGGTCCCCGCGCGGATCTCCACCATGACATCCCGGTCCGCGTGTTCCTCCGAATCTCTCAGCAAAAGCTCTTCGATCTCGCTTTGTCTTTTCTTTTTCCGTTCAGCCAGCGAAGCCCGCTCGTCCTCGTACAGTTTCCGCATTTCCGGATCCAGTCCCGGAGCCGCAAGCCCCTTCGCGGTCTCCTCTTCTTCCTTTTCGAGCCCCTGAAAATCCCGGA
This sequence comes from Candidatus Omnitrophota bacterium, assembly GCA_049324575.1. GTDB lineage: Bacteria > Omnitrophota > Omnitrophia > Omnitrophales > Aquincolibacteriaceae > JBMONI01. The sequence continues at coordinate 119,137 of JBMONI010000012.1, forward strand.
AGGCCTCGACGATCGGACGCAGGCGCGCGGCCTCTTTCATGAGCTTTTGATAGCGGCCGGGATCTTTGACGACCTCGGGATCGTGAAGTTCTCTTTCGATCTCGGAGAACCGCTCTGCGATTTTCTGAAGACGCGCTAAGTAGATCATGCCGTCCAAAGTGACTGGCCGCTTTTAAAATGCCCTCTTAGGCAAAAAGCCGCCTGCCTCTTTTTCCCTTTTATTCGGCCTCTTTTTTGTTTTTGACCGGTGCTTTCGCTTTTTTCTGTTCGCCGACGACTTTCCCGCCGAATTTTTTCTTGAACCGGTCAATGCGTCCCGCGGTGTCCATCAGTTTTTCCTTGCCCGTAAAGAACGGGTGGGAAGCGCTCGAAACCTGGACCGTCACCAGCGGATATTCCTGACCGTCCGTGTGCTTGATCTTGTCCCCGGTCTTGACCGTGGAACGCGTCAGCATGGAAAAATCGCAGGAGACGTCCTTGAAGACGACCTTGCGGTAATTCGGGTGAATATCTTTTTTCATTGAAGATCTCCTTTGTCAGTTGAAAGCGTTAAGCTTGAAGCGACAGGGCCTTTTTCCTGATCGCTTATCCTTGACCGCTTACCGCTGGTTTTTATTTATCGATCTTGTTCATGCTCAAGAGGAATTCGGCGTTGCTCTTGGTCTTCTTCAAACGATCCACCAAAAGCTCCATTGCTTCCGCCGGGTTCAGCTCATTGAGGACCTTCCGGAGGAGCCACACCAGGTTGAGCTCGTCCTTATCCATCAACAGCTCTTCTTTCCGGGTATTCGACTTTTTCACGTCGATCGCCGGATAGATCCGTTTCTGGAACAAGTTACGGTCCAGCTGAAGCTCCATATTCCCGGTCCCTTTGAACTCTTCAAAGATGACCTCGTCCATGCGCGATCCCGTATCAACCAGGGCGGTCGCAATCACGGTCAGGCTTCCGCCTTCTTCGATATTCCGCGCCGCGCCGAAGAACCGTTTCGGCTTGTGGAGCGCGCTCGAATCGACGCCGCCCGAAAGGATCTTTCCGGAATGAGGGACGACGGTGTTATACGCCCGCGCCAGCCGCGTGATACTGTCGAGCAGGATGACGACATCTCGCCGGTGCTCGACCAGCCGCTTCGCTTTTTCGAGGACGATCTCCGCGACCTGGACGTGCCGATCCGCCGGTTCGTCGAAGGTCGAGGAAACGACCTCGCCGTGGACCGAGCGCTGCATATCGGTCACTTCCTCGGGCCGCTCATCGATCAGAAGCACGATCAGATACGTGTCCGGATGGTTCTGCGTAATGCTGTTGGCGATCTTCTGCAGGAGGATCGTTTTGCCGCTATAAGGAGGCGCAACGATCAATCCGCGCTGACCGAACCCGATCGGCGTCAAGAGGTCCATGATGCGCGTGGACGCTTCCTGATGATCGGTCTCAAGGAGGATCCTCCGGTCCGGATAAAGAGGGGTCAGATTATCGAACGGGATCTTGTTCTTGATCGACTCCGGATCCTCGAAATTGACCGCTTCGACCTTGAGAAGCGCGAAATACCGCTCGCCTTCTTTGGGAGGACGGATCTCGCCGCTCACGTTATCGCCGGTCCGCAAGTTGAACCTGCGGATCTGGCTCGGCGAAACGTAAATATCGTCCGGCGACGGAAGATAATTGTAATTCGGGGACCGAAGAAAACCGAAACCGTCCTCCAGGATCTCCAGCACGCCTTCGCCGAACATCAAGCCCGACTGGACGGCCTGGGCCTGAAGGATCTTGAAGATCAGGTCCTGTTTCTTGACCGCGACCGTCGACCCGATCTTGAACTTCTCGGCAAGCTCATGGAGCTCGCTTACTTTCATACGCTTTAAGTTCACGACATCGAACTTTCCTTCGCGGCTTGCCGGCGCGCTTGAACCCGCCCCTTCGGAAGGCGCGGGTCTCGGCGGCGGAGGCGGAGGAGGAGCGCTCCTCTCCCTTTCAGCCGGCTCGCGTTCCTCCGGGGGAGGATAATAAGCCGCGTCGCGCCTCGGATGTTTGTGGAACCCTTGGGAACCGGAACGGTGCTTCGGGGCATTGTGTTTTTCTCTCATCATGGTCTTACTTTGCTCCTTTCAATTCAGCCCGCAGGCTGTTCAGTACACTCTGGGTTTGACGTTGAGTTTCTTCAAGGCCTCCGGAATTGTCGATCACGAAATCCGCCCGCTCCGCCTTCTCCTGGAGAGACTTCTGGGCGGCGTTCCGCGATCCGACTTCGGCGGCCGAGAATCCTTTGCGGCAAAGCCTCTCCAGGATCACTTCCGGAGCAGCCTTCACCACGATCACTTTGTGACAAAAAACATTGAAACCGGACTCATAAAGCAAGGGAACTTCCGCGAACATCATCGCGCGGTCGGCGCGGCGGAGCGCCGCCGCGATCCTCTGAAAAACATA
>JBMONI010000013.1:0-15148 GCA_049324575.1 Candidatus Omnitrophota bacterium
GGCGCGGCGGCGGGTGGTTTCGGGCGCCGCGGGGAGGAAGGGTTTTAAAAATAACTAGAGAATAATTCCTGCCGAAATGACGATAAGAAAAAACGAAGCCCGGCCGGCCATTAAGGATTTGGTAGGGGTTTTAAACGGTAGTATAATAAAAGCCGCTGTCCTTCAAGGATGGCTTAGAAAGGATCGAGCATGGCGGTAGAGAATCCTCGGGTCTTGATCGTCGATGATGAGGCGGTCAATCTTCAGATCCTGGCCAACATTATCGGGCATCAAGGGTATGCGACGATGACGGCCGCGAATGGAAGCGAGGCCCTCGAAAAGATGCGCGCCGATTGTCCGGATATCATCTTGTTGGATGTCCAGATGCCGGTGATGAACGGGCTGGAATGTCTGAAAGAGGTCCGCAAGCAATATTCGGCGGTCGATCTTCCCGTGATCATGGTGACCGTCAAAGACGAGTCCGAGGATATCGTCAAGGCGCTGGATGCGGGGGCCAATGACTACGTGACGAAGCCGATCGATGTGAGCGTGCTTCTCGCGCGGCTTCGGACCCATCTGGCGATCAAGAAAAAACCGTCCTGAAAGATCTTGTGAACCGTTACTGGTTTCGATATTTTTTGCCGGGCCTTGGCATGATCGCGGTTGCGTTCCTTCTCGGTGCGCAGCGGGACGTTTTCTGGGGCCTTTTTTCCTTCCTTCCTTTTTTTACGCTCGGGGTTTTCCTGATCATTGAAGGGCGGCGCCGTCAGGGTCGTCACGGGATTCCCCCATGACCCCCCACAAGATGCGGATCCAGGACAGCCGCATGGTGTGGATGGACCTCGAGATGACCGGCCTGGACCCCGAAAAGAGCAGGATCATCGAGATGGCAACGCTCGTGACCGATTCCGAACTCAATATCATCGAGGAAGGGCCTTCGTTCATTATCCATCAGCCGCTTGAAGTGCTGCGGGCGATGGATAACTGGAATCGCAGCCAGCATAAAAAATCCGGCCTCATCGATGCGGTGAAGAAATCCAAAATGACGGTCCGGCGCGCGGAGCGGGAAACGCTTGCTTTCCTCAAAAAGCATTGCCCGCCGAGGTCCGCTCCGCTTTGCGGGAATTCGATCCATCATGACCGGAGATTCCTGGCGAAATACATGCCCAGGATCCACCGCTACCTGCATTACCGGATGGTCGATGTGAGTTCGGTCAAAGACCTCGTCAAACGGTGGTACGATCCGCGGATCCGTCCGCCGGTGAAAAAGTCGGGCCACCGCGCGATGCAGGACATCATCGAATCGATCGATGAGCTGAGATTCTACCGGGAACATTTCTTTGTTCCGAAAGAAGATCTTCCGCATTACGTATGAAATTCTTCATCAAGAAAGCCGACCCCGGAAAACTCCCGCATCTTCTGAAGCTTCTGGATGACGACTCTGCGCTGGTGCGCCGTGCGGTCTCGGAAGAGCTCTTGGCCTTCGGCCCCGATCTGGAGGATGAACTGGGGCGTTTGCGTCTGCCGGCGCCGCATGCGGTCTGGCGGCAGATCGAAAGCCTTCTTGACGAGTATCAGCGTTCGGAGTTCAAGACCTCCTGGGGCGAGTGGAAAAAGATCAAGGCCCCGGGGGAACGTCTGGAGGCGATGCTCGCGAAGGTCGCCTTTTTCGTGTCCGGTTGGGCGCATCGGGCGCCGTTGAAGAAACTGCTCGACGATCTTGCCGCGGAATATAACGACCGCTATGACCAACGGGATCCCAAAAGGCTCGCCGATTTCCTTTTTGGGTTGAAAAAGTTCAAGGGCGCGAAAAAGGATTATTACGATCCGGGCCATAACGATCTGATTCATGTCATCCTCGAGCGCAGGGGGATCCCCATTACGCTCACGAGCCTGTATATGCTGGTCGGCGCGCGGCTTGGGATCGCGATCGAAGGTTGTAATTTCCCGGGGCATTTTCTTGCCAAGGTCGAGCTCCGGAATGAAACGGCGCTGGTCGACTGCTTTAATGGGGGGCGTATCATGACGCCCGAGGAGTGGGTCCCGTCTTGCGATGAGAGCCTTCTTGCCCAGGTCCTTTCCGAGCCGGCGACGCCGGAACAAATGGCGGCCCGGATCCTGAACAATCTTCAGCATGCCTATCGGCTTTCGGGGGACACGGACCGAGCGGCTTATGCGGCTGACCTTCTCCGATCTTCGTTCTTAAACGATTGATCGGCATGCCTCTCTTCCGGCGCTCCTCAGGCTGAAGCCGTTGTCCTTCCTGGTTTTTTCATGTTTTTCCAGGTGTTTTGAAGTCTAAATTGGACAAAAATAGTCCGATTAAGTATAATAAGGGCACCGGAGATCTTAGGATGAAATTCACGACCAAAACAGAATATGGCCTTGTCTGCCTTATCCATATGGCGCGCAAAGGGACCGGGGAGCTTGCGACGGTCAAGGGGATCGTCAAGAGCGAGAAGTTTTCGCCGGCCTATGTCGAAAAGATCCTTCAGAAATTAAAGGCGGCGCACATCGTGAAGTCCCACCAGGGCAAGGAAGGCGGTTACTCGCTGGCGCGCGATCCCGGCAAGATCACTCTCAAGGACGTGGTCGATGCGCTCGAAGGCGGGACCTTCGATGTCTACTGCCGTCCGAAGAAACGGCGGGATATCGTCTGCACACATCATGCGGGGATTTGCGGCATCAAGCCGATCTGGTGGAAGACCAAAGAACTTCTCGACGGGTTTTTCGATTCCGTGACGATCGATACCCTGGCGAACGGCCGGCTCGAGGCCGGGGAGGTCCGGCATGTCTGAAGAAGCCAAAAGGTTCATGGAGCAGGAATACAAGTACGGGTTCGTAACGCCGGTCGAATCCGCGTCGATCCCCAAAGGCCTGAACGAAGAAGTGATCCGCAAGATCTCGGCGAAGAAAAAAGAGCCTGCGTTTCTTCTGGAATGGAGGCTTGCGGCCTACCGCGGATGGCTCAAAATGCAGGAGCCGCGCTGGGCCCATGTGCGCTATCCCAAGATCGATTACCAGGACATCATCTATTACTCGGCGCCGAAAACGGCGGAGGAAAGGCCCAAAAGCCTGGCCGACGTGGACCCGGAGATCCTCAAGACCTACGAGAAACTGGGGATCCCGCTCGAAGAACAGAAGCGCCTTTCCGGCATCGCCGTCGATGCAGTCTTCGACAGCGTATCCATCGGGACCACGTTCAAAGAACAGCTGGCGGAACTCGGCGTTATTTTTTGTTCCTTCTCGGAGGCCGTTGAGAGCCATCCCGAACTGGTCCGCAAATACCTGGGGACCGTGGTCCCGCCCGGGGACAACTTTTTTGCGGCCCTGAATTCCGCCGTCTTCAGCGACGGTTCGTTCTGCTATATCCCGAAAGGGGTCCGGTGTCCGCTTGAGCTTTCGACTTATTTCAGGATCAATATGGCCGAGACGGGGCAGTTCGAGAGGACGCTCCTGATTGCCGATGAAGGCAGTTACGTCAGCTATCTGGAAGGGTGCACGGCGCCGATCCGCGACAAGAACCAGCTCCATGCCGCGGTCGTGGAACTGATCGCGCTCGACGGGGCCGAGATCAAATATTCGACCGTGCAGAACTGGTACGCGGGCGATGCCGAGGGCCGCGGAGGGATCTTCAATTTCGTGACGAAGCGCGGCAAATGCGCGGCGCGGGCGAAGGTCTCCTGGACCCAGGTCGAGACCGGTTCGGCTATCACCTGGAAATACCCGAGCGTGATCCTTCAGGGGGATGACTCCGTGGGAGAATTCTATTCGGTTGCGCTTACCAACCATTGCCAGCAGGCCGACACGGGGACCAAGATGATCCACATCGGAAAGAACACCCGCAGCACGATCCTTTCGAAGGGGATCGCGGCCAAGCGGGGCGTCAACACGTACCGGGGCCTCGTGAAAGTGATGCCGGGGGCCGAGCAGGCGAGGAACTACACGCAATGCGATTCGCTCTTGATCGGTGACCGGTGCGGGGCGAATACTTTCCCAACCGTGGAAGTCGAGAACCGGACCGCGCAGGTCGAGCATGAGGCGACCACCTCGAAGATCGGCGACGATCAGCTTTTTTACTGCCGACAGCGGGGTTTGTCGGAAGAAAACGCGATCTCGATGATCGTGAACGGATTTTGCCGCGAGGTCTTCAGGAAACTTCCGATGGAATTCGCGGTCGAAGCGAATAAACTTTTGAGCGTCAGTCTTGAAGGGGCTGTGGGTTAAAGGGGGAAAAATGGAAACGTTGCTTGAAGTCCGGGGATTGAAAGTGCGGGTCGAAGGCAAGGAGATCCTGAAAGGGATCGATCTTACGGTCCGCGAGGGCGAGGTCCATGCGATCATGGGGCCGAACGGGTCCGGAAAAAGCACCCTGGCCAACGTGCTGGCCGGGCACGAGGCTTTCGAGATCATCGAAGGAGAGATCCTTTATCGGGGCGCGGACCTTGCGGGGCTTTCGCCCGAGGCCCGTGCGCGGGCGGGGCTCTTTCTTGCGTTCCAATATCCGGTCGAGATCCCCGGCGTGAGCAACGCGGTCTTCCTTCGTTCGGCGTTGAACGATATCCGGGTCTCCCGGGGCGAGCCCGAGATCGATGCGGCGGATTTTCTCGAGATCGTCCGGAAAAAGGCCCAGGCGGTCGAGATGGATCCGGTTTTCCTGCAGCGCGCCGTCAACGAAGGGTTCTCGGGCGGAGAAAAAAAACGCAACGAGATCCTGCAAATGGCGGTCCTTGAACCGAAACTTTGCGTGCTGGATGAAACGGATTCCGGGCTCGATATCGACGCCTTGAAGGTCGTGGCGTCCGGTGTCAACCGGATGCGCGATCCCCGGCGGAGTTTTCTTCTGGTCACGCATTATCAGCGTTTGTTGAATTACATCGTCCCTGATCAGGTCCATGTTCTCATGGACGGACGGATCGCCCTTTCCGGAGGAAAGGATCTGGCGCTCAGCCTTGAGGAACGCGGTTATGACTGGGTTCGAGAGAAAAAGAACGGAGGGGCCGGAAAATGATCGGACCTTTTTCTTCCAAAGAACCGGAAGTCCGCGCGCGGTACTTGAAGGTGCTGCAGGAGAGCGCGGAAGCGGCTCGGCAAGCAGGGTCCGCCTGGCTTCGGAGGACGCGTGAAGAAGGACTCCGGCGGTTTTCCGAGCAGGGGTTCCCGAGCTTCAAGCAGGAAGCCTGGAGATATACGAGGCTGGGTCCGTTCTTTGAAAAAGAATTCCTGCCGTCCCTTCCGGCTTCGGGAGTCCAGACGCTCGAAGCGGAGGCGGCGGCGGCCAAAACCCTTTGTCCGGAAGCGCACGCCATCGTTCTGCTCGACGGCTTTTACTGCAAAGAACTTTCGGACCCCGGTCCGGACGAGACCGGTGCCGAGATCACCGAACTTTCCCAGGCGCTTTCGGGCGAAAATCCGGGCGTGCAGGGCGTGCTGGATCGGGCGGGCGGATTCCTTCCGCATGCGTTCGACGATCTCAATGACGCTTTTCTTGCGAACGGTCTCTGGATCCGGTGGGCCGGTGACCGGCCGCCGGGCCGTCCGCTTCATTTGATCCATCTCGCCACGGCCGGCCGGGGCGCCCGGATGTCGCATCCCCGCCAAATGATCCTTCTGGCCGAGAACGCCCGCGGGACCTTGATCGAATCGTTCGCGGGGACGGAAGAGGCGGTCCATTTCCGGAATTCCCGGACCCAAGTCAAGATCGCGAGCGGGGCCGGCCTCGATTATTTCCGGGTGGTCCGGGAGAGCCGTGAAAGTTTTCATTTTGGAAGGATCGCAGTCCGCCTTGAAGCGGGCGCGCGGCTCCACGGGACCTTCTTTAAATTCGGCGGGCGTCTTGTCCGGACCGATACGGTCGTCGAGCTTGCCGGCCCTCAGGGGGAGTGCGCGCTCGAAGGACTTTCCCTTGTTCGCGGAGAAGAAGAGGCCGATCATCATGTGCTGGTCGATCATCAGCAAGCCCACGGCACTAGCCGTCAATTTTTCAAGGGGATCGCGGCGGACCGTTCGCGCGTCGTCTTCAGCGGAAAGGTCCTTGTGCGGCCCGGCGCCCAGAAGACCGAAGCTGGGCAAACGAACAAGAACCTGATCTTGGGGGACCATGCGATTGCCGACGTAAGACCGGAGCTTGAGATCTACGCGGACGATGTGAAGTGCTATCATGGCGCGGCGACCGGGCGGCTTGATCCCAAGGCGCTTTTTTATTGTCAGAGCCGCGGTCTCGGGCGTTCCGAAGCGCAAAGGCTTCTTTGCCATGCGTTCGCCGGAGAGGTGGCGGCCCGGGTTAGGATCCCTTCGCTGCGCGAACGGATCGAGGATTTGATCGCGCAAGCGCTTAAAAAGGACCTCGGAGGGATGGACCATGGTTTCTAGAAAAATGGGACCGGAGCGTGCGGAAGAGGCGTCCAGCGATCTTTTGCGCTGTCGCGCCGATTTCCCGGTCCTTGAGCAGAGGATCTACGGGAAACCGCTGGTCTATCTCGACAATGCCGCGACGACCCAGAAACCCAAGAGCGTGATCGAAAGGGTCCGCAAATTCTACGCCGAAGAGAATTCGAACATCCACCGCGGTGTTTTCTGTCTGAGCGAAAAAGCAACCCTGGCTTATGAAGCGGCCCGTTCCCGCGTTCACCGCTTCCTCGGCAGCGCCTCGCCGGAGGAGATTGTTTTCGTGCGCGGGGCGACGGAGGCGATTAATCTCGTTGCGCAGAGTTACGGACGCACGTTCGTGAAAACAGGCGATGAGATCGTGATCTCGGCGATGGAGCATCACGCCAATATCGTGCCGTGGCAGATGCTCTGTGAAGCGGTCGGCGCAAAACTGCGCGTCATCCCTATGAATGAACGGGGCGAGCTTTTGACGGGAGCGCTCGATGAGATGCTCGGACCCCGGGTCAAGATACTCGCGGTGACCCAGGTATCGAATGCGCTCGGGACGATCAACGACGTTAAGCCCATGATCGCGCTGGCGCATGAGCGGGGGATCCCGGTCCTGGTGGACGGCGCCCAAGCGGTTGCGCATATGAAAGTGGATGTCCGGGAGCTCGACTGCGACTTCTATGTTTTTTCCGGGCATAAGACCTACGGGCCGACGGGGACCGGCGTTCTTTACGGAAAACGCGAATGGCTCGAGAAGATGCCTCCTTACCAAGGCGGCGGGGACATGATCGAATCCGTGACCTTCGAAAAGACCATCTATAATGTTCCGCCGTATAAGTTCGAGGCGGGAACCCCGAATATCGCGGGGGTGATCGGCCTGGGGGCCGCGCTCGAATATCTGGAAGCGGTTGGGGTCGAGCGGGCGGGCGCTTACGAAAAGACCCTTCTGGAAACGGCGGTCCGCGAGGTTGAGGGCATCGAATCCCTGCGCATCATCGGGACGGCGAAGCACAAGGCGGCGATCCTTTCTTTCGTGCTCGGAGACGCGCATGCGCATGATATCGGGACCATCCTTGACCGCGAAGGCATTGCGGTCCGCGTCGGGCATCATTGCGCCATGCCGGTCATGAAACATTTTGGGATCGCGGCGACCGCGAGGGCTTCGTTCGCGCTTTACAATAACCGGGACGACGTCCTTGCTTTTGCGGCGGCGCTCAAGAAAGTGGTCCGGATCTTCCGGTGACGCTATGGCGGAAACGGTCCGGATGAAAAGGCCTTGTGAAGCGGTGGTGATCCCCGGGGGCGAAAAGGTCCGGCTTGAAAAGGACGAGGAGATCTCCGTTTTCCAGTCCTTGGGGGGCAGTTACACGGTACTGACGAACGCCGGGTATTTTGTGCGGATCTCCGAAGAAGATGCCGACGCGCTCGGGAAAGAGCCTCCGCATTTTCCCACGGCTGAAGAAGCCGCCGGGCGGCCGGTGGAAGAGCTCGTTCTGGAACAACTGAAAACCTGCTATGATCCCGAGATCCCTGTCGATATCGTCAACCTTGGGCTTATCTACAAGAATGAGATCACGCCTCTGGCGGAGGGCGGGCACAAGGTCTTGATCGAAATGACGCTCACGGCGCCGGGATGCGGCATGGGCGGGATCCTGGCCCAGGACATTGAGCGCAAACTCCGGCGTTTACCGGGCGTCAAGGACGTGAAGGTGGAGCTTGTTTTCAGTCCGCCTTGGGGATTCGATAAGATGTCTGATGCGGCGAAATTGAAACTGGGATTGATGTAAGATCCTGAAAACAGGAGGCGAGCGATGACGACCCGGATCAAGCGATTGGCAGTGTTCACAAGCGGCGGAGACGCCCCCGGCATGAATGCGGCGATCCGCGCAGTCGTGCGGGTGGGGCTTTACCATGGACTGGAAGTCTTCGGCATCATGCGCGGATACCAAGGGCTTATCCAGGGGGAATTCGTCACGATGGGGCCGCGCAGTGTTTCAAACATCGTTCACCGCGGCGGGACCATCCTGAAAACGTCGCGTTCGAAAGAATTCGAGACCGAGGCCGGGCGGAGGAAGGCAAAGCGCCAGCTTGAGAATTTCAGGATCGACGCTTTGATCGCGATCGGCGGCAACGGGACTTACCGCGGAGCGATCGAGCTCGGGAAGATCTGGAAAGGGCGCATGCTCGGCGCGCCGGGAACGATCGACAACGATCTCTACGGGACCGATTTCACGATCGGTTATGACACGGCCAACAACACGGCGGTCGAGGCCATTGACAAGATCCGGGATACGGCGGATTCTCACGAGCGCGTTTTCATCGTGGAGGTCATGGGACGGGATGCCGGTTTCATCGCCCTGGAAGTCGGGATCGGCGGCGGGGCGGAAGAGGTCCTGATCCCGGAGACAAAAACCTCGATTGCCCAGGTGGCCCGGCATCTCAAGGAAGCGGGAAAAAAAGGGAAGACGAGCAGTATCCTCATCGTTTCCGAAGGGGACGAAGAGGGCGGCGCCTATGATGTCGCGAAAAAACTCGAAGCGCGAACGGGCCAATCTTTCCGGGTGCTTGTGCTTGGACATCTCCAGCGCGGGGGTTCGCCGACGGCCCTTGACCGGCGTCTTGCGACCGAGTTGGGGGCCTATGCGGTCGAACAGGCGATCGCGGGGAAAACCGGAGTTGCCGTGGGCCTCTTGCACGGGCGGCTGGCCCTGACACCGCTTCGTGAAGCGGTGGAAAAGAAGAAAACGCTGGATCCCTACCTTCTCAAAATCCTGCCGGCACTGGCCAGTTGAAAGTAGGGGTAAGTGATAAGCTGTAAGTGGTAAGGGATAGGAGAAAAGTTCTGGATCATCAAAAAATATTATTAACGCTTTTACCTTATCCCTTACCTCTTATCACTTACCACTAAGTTGCTCTGCTTTCGGGAAATCGACTTCCGTTCCTCCGACATGGTTGATGTAATTCGTATAGATATTGAGCACGGTGACGGCCGTAACCTCCAGCATTTCTTCATCCGACAGGCCGGCTTTTCGCGCCGAGGATAAGACCCCTTCCGAAGGGAGCCCTTTCGTATTCACAAGCTCCAAAGCCAATTTCAGGGCGGCCTCCTCTTTCGGATCGGCCGCCTTTCCACGCCGGCTCTCGACCACATCGTGATCGCTCAGGCCTGTTCTCTTTCCGATCGCTTGATGGGCCGCGAGGCAATAATCGCAACGGTTCACTTCGGCGACCGCGAGGGCGATCTTTTCGCGCAAGGGGGGAGGAAGGGTCGAGGTCGCAACGGCTCCGCTAAAGGCCAGGTAAGCGTCCAGCGCGGCCGGAGCGTTGGCCATGACTTTAAAGATATTCGGGACGGCGCCCATCTTGGCGCGGACCTTGTCCAAAAGTTCTCGGGTCCTTCCCGTGGTTTTTTCGGGTTGCAAGGGCTGTAGGCGCATAAGATCCTCCGGCGGATTAAGCCGCATGAGCGGCGAGTTTTTAAAATCGAGAGATCATATCATGGCCGTAAAGGGCCGGCGGCGCCGGCGTGGTATTTTGCCACGCGCGGTCCTGGATATCCTTGCGAATTTCCAGGAAGTTTTTAAAGCCGGATTTTCGGCCGTTCGGTGCGCGGGTTTTTCCTTTTGCGGGAATTGTTTGGAGATTTAGCGTTCTTTGTGGAATTCTTTCCAAAACTTAAGGAGAAGCGTTTTTATGACACAATCGTTTCGAGCGGATTGGGAGCGCCAGCAAATGATCCAAGCCCTGGCTTACCTGGAACAGCGGAAGCGCGAGGCCGTGGAAGAGAAGTTGGAGTCCAAGAAGGCTGATAAAAACACGGGGGACCTCCCGAAATTCTTTTCGTTATATTCCCGCAATCTTGATTTTGATCATCGCGCTTGAATTTTAAGGCCCTGAAAAGGTCTTGAGTTTACCAGGGCCTGGAATTTCTTTGGTATTTTCGATCATCTCCAATTTTTTTTGGCATGACACCCGTCTAAAATATAAGCCAAAATAGCCTTGATGTAATTCCTTGTCCTGTAAAGGGTTAGATAAAATAAAACGCCTGTATTGTATATCTCACTGGAATAGGATACATTTTAAATGGATATACTAAGCTTTAATTCATATAAAAAGGGAGGATTTTGTGATATTGAAAAAGCAAAAGAAATTATGGGTAGGTTCTTTATGCTTTTTTATGATCACTTTTTTTATAAGCGCTCCTCCGGCTATTTCCTCGGACGATCCAAATCCGGGAGAGATATTCATTCCCGATGATTTTTCGGCTCCCGATGTTCCCATCGATCACATTGAGGAAGAGCAAAACGGATCTTTTGATTCGGGACAATCTTTGGATCTGCAATTCGTAGAACCCAGTCCCGTGACTCCTCCGACAGAAGACGATCGGGCCGGTAACGAAGAGACCGGAACGGAGTGGGTGGATTGGGACCCGGTTCATGATCCGAATTATTCCGTGTCGGCTGCGGAAGAGCCTGTTCCTCCGCCGGTGGAAAACCCGCTTCCGGTCTATCCCTCCGATGTTATCGAAGAAACCCCGGCGGTCCCGATTGCGATGGAACCGGTTCATGACGGAACGGTGCCTTCCATCGAAGAGGAGCCGCCCGTTGAAGTGCCTCAGGTCGTGATCGAACAGCAGGAACTGGATCCGGCGCTTTTCGCAAGGATGCTTTCTCAGACCCTATGGCCCAACGTTGACGATTTTTACGGCTATGGCGACAGCTTCAGTCTCCGATTCAATGACGCAGGCGAGGTCGTCGTCATGATCTCAGCCGGCGATTGCCAAGGGCCCCCATGCACAGCTTGGGGTGAATTCCTATCCATGACCGGAACGATCCGGACCGAGATCGCGGGCGGTAAACTCCGTCTGATCTTTGCATGGAACTCGGATGTCCTTTATCGCTCCGGAACGGTCACGTTTATTTTCAAGGGGAACGGTGTTTTAGAGAAGACGGTCTCCGAGGTGGTCCACCTGGGGGGCTCCCGGATCGTCACCGTGCAGGATTTTGATGCGTCAGGCAGTTTGATTCGTGAACGGGAGTTCAGAGTGCCGAGGCCGGATAGCCCGGCATGGGGAGAGCCGAACGTGGAAGCCCTGCACTATTGCGGGACGGCCTATCCCGCCTACCAACGAGAAACCCTTTATTTTTATGAATTGGACAGCGAGAACCGCTGGCGCATCCGGATCGAGATCTCGGAGACCCAACGCGGCGGGGCGGATGCCTTAGCGGCTCCTCCCGATCAGGGGTTAACGGCGGATTACAGGCGGGACCCGCAGCAGACCGTTACTCAAAATCATCTCTCGATGACTTTTCTTGTTCTTCCGCATGAGGGCCAGGCCCTCGGGGAGGAAGCTCTCCGGGATTGGATGAAGATCTACCGCACCAAAGGGCTTCTGTCCGGCGGTCTTGCCTCGGGCAATACGTTCTATCACCAGGCCGTCGGATCTTTCCGTCCATGGACGACACGCCCCCTTGAAGCAAGTTTAACGAGAGATTACTACCAGGCGGACGGCCTTCATTACTTGCATGAGGAACATCGTTACCGTTATGAGATCGGGACCGTTCCGACCCCGAACCGGTTTCAGAATTTTATGACATCCTTTACGCAGGAATACGCGATCGAGGGATGGCGGTTATCGCTGGAAAACGAGAAAAGTTTCTTTAGAAAAAAATATATCTATCGGGTCGATCCGGCGAGCAACTCGGCGACCGGAGTCACCGAGACCTATAACTTTGTCCATTACGGATGCCGGGAGAACGGCAAAACCACAGCTTGCAGCGTTGATCCGGAAAAGCCTTATGAGGTCGTGATGACCCTGACGCCGGCCTCGTTGAACAGTCGCGGGCAATGGAACGTGGGCGTGACGCAAAACTACAATGTCCACCACGCGAGTTCGCTTTTGGCGAATGTAACGGGGATCGATGATTCTCTGGTGGATATGATCCGCGATATGGCGACGGCGCGCGTCGAGGAATCGGAAACCGACGCCTCGGATCCCGTCGAAGGCCGGAAATTCATGGTCTATGAAAGGAACGAGAGCGGGCATATGGTGTTGACCCGGATCTATTATCTCTTGGCGAATGGAAGCATTGTCCGGCGGACCTCGCTTGACAGCGCGGAGGTCAGCGTGGTCGATCCGGCCGCCGGCGGGGATGAGGTCGGCCGGTTCGTGATCCAGTTGATCCAGGACCGGATGGCCGAAGCGCAGGGCGGGCCTGTGTTCATGTTCCGTCTTTTGCGGCCCTTGCTGGATTTTCTGATCGGCCCCGTTTGGGATTGGGGAGCGAGGATCCGGGACCCGCTGCGCTACGAGCGAAAGGCGGAGGCGGACTGGGATGACCGTTATGCGAACCTGATCACGGCGCTTGACGGGTGGATGAAAAGCCGCAAGGCCGTAAAAAAAGAGACGGACGGGATGGAGCCAAAGATGACCGGATACCCGCTGAGCGGACTGGATCCGGAAGCGGCTCGGCTTCAAAGGGAGACGATGCGTCTTGAGCTGGAAGAGTTGATGAGCGCTCTCGGGGGACCGGGGCAGGTGATGCATCCAATGGAGATGATCCTTTTGTTCTGGTTCCAGGTGAACCAGGTGTACCTGGCGCAGGTGGGCGGCGGGGCCTTGGATCTGAACGCCCTTTTCGAGAACTGGCTTGCGGAGCAAATGGCCATGGCACCCCGGAGAAAGGCGGTCCCGGAAGAAGCGTTTCCTCAAGCCGATCGCCCGACCGATCAAACCGAGAAAGATCAAAAACTGGTTAAGATCAAAGGGATCCAGAAAGCGCCGGAGGTGATCCAAACGCTCTCGGATCAGGGGGGCGAAGAAGGAGCCGGGACGGGGAAAGGATCGGAATGATCTTCGGGGCCCATAAAAGGACAGGGCGGATTTTGAGCGGCGCCCTGCGCCTGCTTTTGTTGGTTTTTTTTGTAGTGCCTTCGCCCGTCTTTTCTTTTGATGATGAGAATCCTGAAGAAACTCTTATTCCTGACATATCCCAGGGGCCCGAGGCTCCATTTGATCAGATCAACGGGAACTCGGAAGGATCTTCTGCGGAAGTAAGCTATGGGAGTGAAAATTGGGGAGAGTCCGGCGCTCTAACCCCTCCGACAGTTGAGAGCCCCGAGCAAGTGGCGCAGGAACCGGGTGAGAATGAGAACGACCCGGGAGAAGAGAGGCAGGGGGCAGAGGCAAGTTTCAACGCAGGGGAAGTTGGGCATATATCGCCTGATCCTGATCCCGACACGCTAGAAGTTGCGCAGGTGCCGGAATATCCGGCCCAAGCGTTCAGCGCCGTTTTAGATTCATCGGCTGCGACGATGAGCGGTGAAAGACATCTCTCGACATTGATCCTGTCAGATCTCGAGCATTACGGCGTTGCTTTTGACATCACGGCTTCCGGCGGGATCTATTTTCGCTTGGGATCCGCATGGGAAGAGGCCGGCGAAGAGGGCTTTAAGATCGATCTTTCGGGAATAGATTTTGGCATCGATTGGGTCACGTGCCGGACGGAAATGAAGGGCGGCCAATTTTCTTTTGTTCTGGAATGGAAGTCCCGATGGGGCTCAGGTCCTTTGGGATCCGTGCGTTTTCTGTACAATCCCAACGGTGTTCTTACGCAAACCCTTTATCGTTCCGGGTCCGAATTCGTTCTGCTAAGGGATTTCGATAGCCAGGGGAGGTGGAGCCGTGAGAGCAAGTTTATCGCGGGAAGTCAGGCGGTCTCCGGACAGCCGAGCCAGGAGGCTTCCTCGTATGTCGGAACCGCTTACCCAGCCTATGAAAGTCATGCCCGCTATTTTTATCAACCGGACGGCGAGGAGAATTTGCGGTTGCGGGTCGAATTTACCGAGATCACGCGAGGGCCTCTCGTTCAGAGTTTTCCCATTGCGAAACCTCTTCTTCCGGAATTCGAGCGCGATCCCGAACACACCGTGACCATAAGCCAGGTCGTTCTGTCGACGTTTCTCCCAGCCCTTGCCGACTCCGGGACGGCGGTCAATGATCTTATGAATGAATTTAACACGGTGAAGACCGTTCTTTATTTAGGGGGATCCAGTCTGGAATCTCCTTCGAAGTGGTATGGGGCTTTTAAGCCGATCGAGGCCTCGATCACGACGGACCGGTATTTGGACAGTAGTCTTCATTATTTTCACGAGGAGGCGGCCTATAACTATACTTTGGGAAATGAATATCACAGTGCGTTGATGCAGAACGATCTTATCAGCGGATGGCGCTTGACGCCGGAGAATGAAAAAGTCGATTTCAGTTCGAAGCACATGCTGAAAATGGAGACGCTCGATGAAAACCGGGTCCGGATGGTTCTCGTCACGGAAAAGTTCAATTTTGTTCACTATGGCTGCATGAACACCGAGGGGAAGATCGCTTCCTGTCCCATCGAGTCGGAAAAACCCTATGAGATCTACATGGACAAAATCAACGACGGCTATCTTGGGGATTGGCACGGAAATGTCTCTTACCGTGGCAAAAGACTCACGGGAGCTTCAAAGACCGCTCCGACGAGGATCACGAACGGCAATACGACGGCTTATCCGGTCTATACCCATGATTCGCAAAGCTATCAGGCACGTCTTGATTCTTCCCTGTTAGCCAATAAAACGGGGATCGATGATTCTCTGGTGGATATGATCCGCGATATGGCGACGGCTCGCGTCGAGGAATCGGAAACCGACGCCTCGGATCCCGTCGAAGGCCGGAAATTCATGGTCTATGAAAGGAACGAGAGCGGGCATATGGTGTTGACCCGGATCTATTATCTCTTGGCGAATGGAAGCA
>JBMONI010000014.1:0-14995 GCA_049324575.1 Candidatus Omnitrophota bacterium
AACGATCGGTGTGAACTGGGCGGACATGGAACGGATGACGAAGGAAGGCATGAACTGGGCTGATCTCGAGGCGTTGAGTAAAGAGGGGATCAACTGGGCGGACCTTGAGGCGTTGAGCAAGACGGGTCTTAACTGGTCAGATCTTCAGGTGATGACAACGATCGGTGTGAACTGGGCGGACATGGAACGGATGACGAAGGAAGGCCTGAACTGGGCGGATCTTGAGGCGTTGAGCAAAGAAGGGGTCAACTGGTCAGATCTTCAGGTGATGACAACGATCGGTGTGAATTGGGCGGACATGGAACGGATGTCGAAGGAAGGCATGAACTGGGCGGACCTTGAAGCGTTGAGCAAGACGGGTCTTAACTGGTCAGATCTTCAGGGGATGACAACGATCGGTGTGAACTGGGCGGACATGGAACGGATGTCGAAGGAGGGGCTGAACTGGGCGGATCTTGAGGCGTTGAGCAAGACGGGTCTTAACTGGTCGAACCTTGAAGTGATGACAACGATCGGCGTGAACTGGGCGGATCTTGAGGCCTTGAGCAAAGAAGGGATGAACTGGGCCGATTGGGCGGTGATGTCAAGAATGGGTTTGAATTGGAACGATTTAGAACGATTTTCAGCGGCCGGTATCAATTGGCAGGATATAGCCCAAATGTCCACTTTAGGGGTCAATTGGGGTGATCTTGAGCGTTTGTCCAAAATAGGGATCAATTGGGAAGATATTGGGAGCATGTCAACCGTGGGGATCAATTGGCAGGATTGGAATGTCGTTTCAACGGCATCCATCAACTGGCTTGGCGTCCAGGACATTGCGGCGGCCGGTGTGAATTGGATAGGGATCGAACAAATGGCCGCGGCGGGCGTGAATTGGCTGAATATTTCCGATCTCTCCGCATCGGGAGTCAATTGGGACGGGATCAGCGAGCTTTCCGGAGCCGGGGTGAATTGGACTGATATCCATGTGCTGAGCCGGGCCGGTATAAATTGGAGCGATATCGATTCTCTCTCGACGGCCGGGATTAATTGGCAAGAATGGGCGGTTATCGCTGAGGCGGATATCAATTGGAATGACATGAGCCGCTTGACGCGAGTGGGGGTGAATTGGAGCGATTTCCAGGCGCTGACCGTGGCTGGAATCAACTGGGACACGATTGAGGCGGTTTCTGCCGCTGGGATCAATTGGTCGGACCTGACCGCTCTATCGCGTAGCGGTATTAATTGGGCTGATCTGACGGTCCTGAGCGAGTCTGGGATGAATTGGGATGAATTTGAAATCATTACAGAAGCAGGCGTCAATTGGGCGGATATTGCCAGTTTAAGCCAGGAGGGAGTGAATTGGGCCGATCTGGAGGTATTGAGTAAAGAAGGCTTGAACTGGGCGGATCTCGAAGCTATGAGCAAGGCCGGGCTCAACTGGCAGGATCTCCAAGCATTAACCCTTGCGGGAATTAATTGGAATGATCTGAATAAGTTTTCCAGAACAGGGATCAATTGGGATGATATCGAAGGTCTGAGTAAAGCCATGATGAATTGGGAAGGATTGCGGGCTTTGGCTGGAGCAGGAGTAAACTGGAACGATATTCGGACGCTGAGTGAGGCGGGAGTGAATTGGGGTGACCTTCAGACCATGACAGAACTTGGGGTCAATTGGAGCGACTTAGAGGCTTTGACCTCAGCCGGAGTCAATTGGGCGGATATGCGGGTGCTTTTCTCTTCCGGGATGAATTGGGAAGGGCTCGTTGAATTTTCAGAAACGGCTGTCAACTGGGCTGGCATTCAAGCGATGTCTCAAGGGGGCGTTAATTGGGGCTCCATTGCGGAACTGTCATTAGCAGGCATCAATTGGCTTGACGTTGATGCGCTGTCGCGATCGAATGTGAATTGGCTGGATTGGGGTGCGCTCAGTCAGGCGGGCATCAACTGGAGCGATCTAAAGGTCCTTTCCGAAGCTCAAATGAACTGGGAAGGGCTTAATGAACTCTCCAACGCTGCGGTGAATTGGCAGAATGTTTCCGACCTGGCTGGAGCGGGTGTGAATTGGGATAGTTTTTCCGAATTGACATCAGCCGGAGTGAATTGGAGTGGGGTAACGGCAATTGCGGCAGCCGGGGTCAATTGGAATGATATCCGCGAGCTAAGTGAGGGGG
This sequence comes from Candidatus Omnitrophota bacterium, assembly GCA_049324575.1. Classification (GTDB taxonomy): domain Bacteria; phylum Omnitrophota; class Omnitrophia; order Omnitrophales; family Aquincolibacteriaceae; genus JBMONI01. Next base: position 2,154 of record JBMONI010000014.1, read on the forward strand.
GCATTAACTGGCAAGATCTTCGAGTTTTGTCGGAATCCGACGTGAATTGGACCGGCATCAGCGATCTTGCAGCCTCGCAGGTCAACTGGCTCAATATTTCCGAACTGACCGATGCAGGGGTCAACTGGGATAATCTATCTGATCTGGCTGCGGCTGGAGTGAACTGGGATGGTATTGGCGATATGTCGGCGGCTGGCGTGAACTGGACGGATATACGTCGCTTAAGTGATGCGGGAATCAATTGGAATGATCTGGAGATCTTATCGACTTCGACAATTAATTGGCAAGGTATGAATGCTCTCACGGGCGCTAATATCAATTGGCAAAACCTATCGGATCTGACCGATGCCGGGGTCAATTGGGAAAATCTTTCGGATCTGTCTTCTGCCGGGGTCAATTGGACGGGGATGGGAGAGATGACCGGGAAAGGCGTGAATTGGTCGGATATTAAGGTGTTGAGCCAAGCCGGCGTGAATTGGGGAGATCTACGGGCATTTTCCGAAACCGGGATCAATTGGGCCGATCTTGAAGCGCTGACCCGAAGCGGGATTAACTGGAGCGATCTCAATAGTCTAAGCACGGCTGCTATTAATTGGACGGATTTCACGGTGCTTAGTACCCTTGGGATGAATTGGACCGACTTCCAGACATTGAGTACATTGGGCGTGAACTGGGCCGATCTGAGTCGTTTGACGCAAGAAGGGGTCAATTGGCAGGATCTCGAAGCCCTTTCGCGAACAGGGGTCAACTGGAGTGATATCCAGGCGCTAACGCTTCAAGGTATAAACTGGGCGGATATGGAACGGATGACGAAAGAGGGTATGAACTGGGCCGATCTCGAAGCCTGGAGCAAAAGCGGTTTAAATTGGGACGACCTTCGGGCTTTGAGCGAAGCGGGGCTCAATTGGGACGATTTTTCGACGATGACACGGATCGGTGTTAATTGGGATGAGTTCAAGCGACTTTCTGAGACCGGGATCAATTGGGAGCAGCTCGAAGAGATGACCAAAGCGGGGGTCAATTGGGGCGCGATCAGTTCACTTGCCGGAGCGAGGGTGAACTGGTCCAACATTTCGGAAATGGCGGCTGCTCAAGTTAACTGGCTCAACATGTCGGATCTTTCTTCGGCCGGCGTCAATTGGTTCGGTATAAGTGCGATGGGCGGTGCGGGTGTTAACTGGACGGATATTCGAGTGATGTCTGAAGCAGGGGTTAATTGGACGGAGGTGCGGGTCCTTTCGGAAACGGGGATCAATTGGGGAGACATCGAATCTTTGAGCATGGCGGGTGTGAATTGGGAGGATTTGGTGGCGTTCTCGACTTTGGGGATCAACTGGAGTGATTTCGAAAGACTGTCCAAAGAAGGGATCAACTGGGCAGATTTTGAGAATCTTTCTAAGAAGGGGGTGAACTGGGCGGATCTGGAAACGATGGCTTCGGCAAGGGTCAACTGGTCTGATTTGGAGGTTCTGAGCAAGATCGGTATGAACTGGAGTGATATTAATGCATTATCCCAAACGGGGGTCAATTGGGAAGATCTAGCTGTGATGTCGGCGCGCGGTGTGAATTGGACCGATCTTGAAGCTTTGAGCAAAACCGGGCTGAATTGGGCGGATCTTGAAGCCATGACCCTAGCGGGCGTCAATTGGACGGATATGAATCTTTTAAGCACGGCGCTCGTTAATTGGAGCGAGATCCGGCATCTATCTGAGATCGGGATCAATTGGGAGGACTTGGGGGCACTGACGGCGGCAGGTGTGAACTGGATGGATTTGAATGCCTGGACGGAAGCGGGCATTAATTGGGCGGATCTTGAGGCGTTAAGTAAAACCGGGCTGAATTGGTCTGATCTTGGCCGCATGAGTCTAGCGGGGGTGAATTGGGAAGATTGGGCGTCGCTTTCAGAGGCGGGGGTCAACTGGAATGATTTGCGCCTTATGTCCGAAGGCGGGATCAACTGGCTGGATCTTGCGGTTATGGCTTCGGGAGGGGTGAATTGGCTGGGCATTTCTGAACTTGCTTCAGGAAATGTGAACTGGGATGCGATCGCAGAACTTGCCAGCGGACAAGTGAATTGGGACGCGATCGCAGAACTTGCGAACGGGGAAGTGAATTGGAATGCGATTGCAGAGCTTGCCAGCGGACAAGTCAATTGGGACGAGATCGCTGTGATGGCCGATGCCGGGATCAATTGGCACGATCTGAACGCGCTGACTTCCGCGCGCGTGAATTGGAGCGATGTCCAGGTGCTTAGTGGTATGGGGATCAATTGGGACGATTTTCGGACGCTTAGTGTCACGGGGCTCAACTGGCAAGATTTCAAGACGATGAGTGAGATCGGGATCAATTGGGCAGATCTTAACGTCCTCTCGACCGCGGCCATTAATTGGGGTGACCTTAATGCGATCACGAGCGCCGGCGTTAACTGGGCGGATCTCGGAGTGCTGAGCGAAAGTGGATTGAATTGGGAAGATTTTACCGCTTTGAGCAGGGCCGGCGTGAATTGGGCGGATCTTCGCATCCTCTCCTCAGCGGCGATCAACTGGAGTGATATCGAGGCTTTCTCGAAGACCGGGATCAACTGGGCCGATTTGCGGAGACTTAGCGTTGCGGGCCTTAACTGGAATGACCTTGAAGTGATGACCCGGGCCGGGCTGAACTGGGGGATTCTTGAGGATATGACTGCCGCGGGGATTAATTGGGACGACATCGCGGCCATGGCTTCGGAGGGAGTGAATTGGCAGGAGATCGCTGTCATTACGGGAGCAAGGATCAATTGGCAGGATCTGAACGTTCTTTCGGAAGCGGGGATCAACTGGGCGGATCTTCATGTGATCTCTTCGGCGGATATCAACTGGGCGGATATGGCGCTTCTCTCACAGAGTTCCGTTAACTGGTCGGATATCAAAACACTGAGCACGTTCGGGATCAACTGGGACGATATTCATGCCCTCAGCCTTGCCGGCGTGAACTGGGGGGATGTGAGCGCTTTGTCAAGGACCGGGATCAATTGGGGCGACTTGAGTGCTCTCTCTGAGGCGGGGGTGAACTGGGCCGATCTGGAGATCTTAAGTACCCGTGCCATCAATTGGGAAGATATCAGCACGATGACCCAGCGGGGGATCAATTGGAGCGATTATTCCGTTTTGACGAACGCGAATGTCAATTGGTCCGACTTGGTTGCTCTCAGCAAATCGGGGGTGAATTGGGGCGATCTAGCTGTGCTTTCAGAAGCCTCGATCAACTGGAGCGATCTGAATATCGTTACGAGCTCGAACGTGAATTGGGCCGATCTGGCCGCAATGGCCAACGCATCCGTGAATTGGGCGGATATCGAAGCGATCAGTAAGACCGGGGTGAATTGGTCGGATCTCCAAGCCATGAGCGAGGCCGGCACAAATTGGCTCGATATTATGTCAATGACCGAAGCGGGGGTCAATTGGACGGATATCGGCAGGATTTCGCTAAGTGGTATTGATTGGGATGATATCCAAACGCTTTCGGTGGCCGGGATCAATTGGGAGGATCTCCAAGAGCTTTCGACCAGCGCTGTGAATTGGAGCGATGTTGCGCAAATGACCTATGGCGGCGTCAATTGGGATGAAATCGCCTCGATGTCAGCAGCCGGTGTGAACTGGGTGGCTGTTGCGGATCTTGCTTCCGGAGGTGTCAACTGGGATGGGGTCGCTGCCTTGGCTTCCGGAGAGATCAACTGGGATGCCATCGCAAGTCTTGCTGACGGCGGGGTTAATTGGGAGGCTATCGCGGATCTGGCTAGCGGAAAGGTCAATTGGGATGCTATCGCCGAACTTGCTGACGGGCAAGTAAACTGGGACGCAATCGCGCTCATGGCAGATGCTGGCGTCAATTGGCAGGATATCAATACGATGTCCCGCGCCAATATTTCCTGGTCAGGGATCCAGGCGCTGTCGGTGGCAGGGATCGATTGGGACGATATTGAGACCATGTCCAAAGCTGGCATTAATTGGATGGATATTGCTCAAATGTCGGAAGCGGGTGTGAACTGGAGCGATCTTCAGAAAATGAGCGAAGCGGGGGTGAACTGGGGCGATCTTGCGGTTATGACGGGTTCGAGCATTGGTTACACGAATTTAGCAGGCCAGACCCAGGCGGGGATCAATTGGCAAGGGGTTGCCGTCATGAGCGGAGCCGGCGTCCAATGGAACCAGATGGCCATTTTCAGCGGAAGGGTCAGCGCTTTGCTTTCGACCGTTTCGGATATTGAATCAACGACCTTCAGCATTTTGGATGTTGTCGAGGATCTTGAAGAACGGCTTGGGGGCGAAGGCGGCGGGGAAAGCATTTTTAGTAAAGTCACTTCGCTTCAAGACCTACTCAGTCAGGTCCAGGATACCCTGACCTCCGTTTCGGACAATACGGAGGAATCAGCCGAGAAAACGCGAGAAATGGTCAACCATCTCGTGGATCTTGCGAACGAAACTTCCAAGGCGTTCGGATTCATCGGGGAGGAGATCAAGAAATTGGCGGAAGGACAGGCGACGGACCTTCGGAATGCGCAAAGTAAGCTCGAAGAGATCATGGCCTATGTGATCGCGATCAAAGAGGCAACGGATGCTCGTGAGCGTCTGAAGGAAGAACCCGTGGTGACTCAGGCGGTCGTCAAATCCTGGTTGGAGATGGTTGAAGAATAAATGGGGTTCTTAGGCTCTATCATAAAAATGCCGATAATTAATAGGCTACTCTATGATGTAGCTATAACCTAGGAACGGCAAAAGCCTAATGGATCGAAAAAGAATTCTTCAGTTGATAGCGGTTTCCTTTGGCCTCTTGTTTGCGTCCTCTCTGCTTTTTGCCGAAGAGATCGTCCAGATCAAGGTTCTCGCGGTCAATCCTTCCGACAAAATGCCTCTTGAAACTGAAATAACCTACCCGCTGCCTCCGGAAATAAGTCAGGAAGATATCCTGGACAATGCTGGGATGGAGACCCGCTTTGAACGTGACAAAGGGGCTTATGTCCTCGTGGCTCAGGTCAATTTGGCTCCGAGCGAGACGAAAACCTTTATGGTCAAGGTCCGGAACGTTTGGAAGGTGTCCCAAGAGCAGGTCGACCAATTGCGAGGAGGATTGCAGGGGGACCTCAAACATCTCGAAAATACCAAATATTTCGATTCCGCTAAGCTTTTAGTGGATAAAGCGTTGGCCCAGCTTGATATGATCGAGACCGAGAACGCACAATCCCTCGGGATCCGGCAGCGCATCGAACTCTTCCGCGCTCATACCAAACAGATGGAAGAACTGAGAAGCGGTGTGCTTTCGATGGATGCTCTCCAGAGGATCGAAGCCCAGAAGGGGGAGGATGTCCCGACGGTGAGTTTTGTCGTGACGGCCGAGAATCCTTCAGAACGACCTATGAAAATGAGTGTCCGTGCGGAATTGCCCAGGGATATTAAGCCTGCAGACGTGATCGAAAAAGCGGATTTTTTAGTGATGTTCGATGAAGAGAAAGGACGGTATTTCCTCGAACAGCAAAGGGAGTTTGCTCCCAAAGAAGCCAAAAAATTCGAGGTTAAGCTTCGTGATATCTGGAGGATCCCCGAGGCCGAGCTGAAATATGTCCGGGACCAGGCCGAAAAAGTCGAGATCTATTTCCAAGGGTCCCAGTATGAAGCTTTTGCTCAGCAGAATATCGGCGTTATTAAAACAACGCTAACCGAGATTGACGGCCTCCAAAAAGAAGTGGCTGACAAAAGCATCGATCAGCGCATGCGGGCGCATGTCCTTAATACGCAAAAGCTCAAGATCGCCCAAAAGAAGCTCAAGGAACTTCAAGATATCATGCTGGAGCTTCCTCTCAAAAAGAAGGAGGATTCGATCTTCCAGAAATTGGAACGCGGGATCAAAGAGATCCAGAAGATTGCCGACGCTTCGAAACTTCTTTCCATGGGCATTGATCCTTCGGTGTCGACCACTTGGTGGATCATTTTCGGGATCATGATCTTTTTGGCCTTTTTGGCGATCATTTTCTATGTGACTTGGCTGGGGAAGTTGAGTAAGGACCCGTTCCGATCGGCCTCGGGAAAAGTGACCCCAAAAGCGTCTCCGAAGGCGGAGAAACCTAAGAGCGCGTGATGCAGGACTATCAATATAAAGAATACGGGTATGTCAAAGGTGTAGCAGGGTGTATCGCCATTGTCGTAGGCTTGAAGAGTTGCTTCCTTGGACAGCTGATCCGTTTTGGTTTTGGAACGGAAGGGATCATTATGGGATGTAACCTCCAGGAAGTAATGGTGCTCATCGTTAAGGAAAAAGAGCCGATCAAGCCAGGCGCTCGGGTGACGGCGACCCTAGAGCCCTTCAATATGCCTGTCGGAGAATGTATGCGGGGGAGGGTCGTCAATCCGCTGGGCGAGGCGATGGACGGTCTCGATCCGATCAAACCGGAAGATTTTATCCCGTACTTCAATAATGCACCTGCAATCATGGACCGCGAAGGGCTCAGCCGTACGCTTGAAACCGGGGTCAAGCTTGTGGATACCATGCTGCCGCTTGGGCGTGGGCAACGATCTCTCGTTCTTGGCGATAAAATGACCGGGAAGACGACGATCTTGACCGACATGATCCTGAACCAAAAGGGCAAGAACATTATTTGTATTTACTGCGGTATTGCCAAGAACCGTTCACAGATATCCCAGGTCATCAATCTTTTCAAGGAACACGAAGCTTTTGAATATTCAACCGTGGTTTATGCTCCGGCCTCCAGCTCTCCGGGGCAGCAGTATCTCGCTCCTTATGCGGCGTGTTCCGTGGGGGAGTTCTGGATGTACCAGGGCAAGGATGTTTTCGTCGTTTTTGACGATTTCACAAAGCATGCGTGGGCCTATCGCGAACTTTCGTTGCTGATGCAGGTTCCGCCGGGCAGGGATTCGTATCCGGGGGATGTCTTTTATCTTCATTCGCGTATGATCGAACGCGCTGCGCAACTCGACCAAAAGCATAAAGGGGGTTCCATGACCTTTATTCCCGTGGTCGAGCTGCTTGAGGGGGATTTGACGGCTTATGTGCCAACGAATCTTGTTTCTATGACCGATGGACAGATCTACTTAAGCGCGCCTCTTTTTAACGAAGGATTCCGCCCGGCGATCGATGTGGGGCTTTCCGTATCACGGGTCGGAAGTAAGGTCCAGTGGAAAGCGATGAAAGATGTTTCCAAGTCCCTTCGCTTGGAGTTCATCCAATACAAAGAATTGCTCAAGACAAGCAAATTGCAGGCGGGAGGACAGTCCGAGGAAGCCCGGGAAAAGCTAAGGGCCGGGAAAGTCCTTCAGGTCCTGTTGACTCAGCCTCCGAACAAGCCTTGGGATATGGTCACTCAGATTATTGTTTTCTATGCGAAAGAGGCTAATTTGCTCAAAGAATTCGAAATTGAAAAACAAGCGAAGCTTTTCGTGGAGAGGGTCGAAGATTATGTAAAGGAGCAGGACCCGGGTATTTACAAACTGATCCGGGATAAAAAGGCTCTGGACGACGAGATCAAGCGGCGGATCGAAAAGGTCATGACGCCGCTTGTCAAGGAAGTCATCGAAAAGACCGCCCAAGAAGAGGAGTGAACACATGCAGCAATTAGGGCTTGTGGTCGGGATCATGTTTTTTGCGGTCCTGGGCCCCGCGATCGTGATCGCCGTGATCGGATTTGCAACGATCAAGGCCTTGGGCAGGAATCCTTCGGCGGCGCCCAAGATCTATCTCGGGGTGATCCTGATGCTGGTTTTTGCCGAAGCGACATCGATCATCGCTCTAATGATCGTTTTTCAGCTTTTCAGTACCCAAAGTCAATAGGAGAGCAATCCCATGTCATTTTTCCTGATCGTTCAATTCGTCATTGTGATGACGATCGTCTTTGGCGCGGTGCTTTTCTTTTTGAAAAAGATCCTTTACAACGATACCCAAAGTGCCGTGAACCGGTTGGATCGTGTCTATCAGGATCTTTTATCGAAGCAGAAAGAACTTGCTCAGAAAATAGAGCAGGCCGAGAAAGAGTATAAACAGAAGAAGGAGGAGGCCGGGCAGATCGCGGAGAAAATGAAACAAGAGGCTATGGATGAAATTCGAAAAAAGGAGGATGAGATCGTTAAAGCTGCCAAGGTGGAGGCGGACGATATGGTGCAAAAAGCCCGTTCGTCGGTTGCAAAGATTCGCCGGGATGTGGAAAAAGAAGTCCGGATGGAAATGATCGATTTTGTGATGAAGCTGCTCAGCGATGGGATTAATGAACAAGTTCTCAAGGTGATGCACCAGGAAATGATCAAGGATTTTATCGGAAAAGAGAGCAGCCTCGATTTTTCCACAGTCCCTCTCGAACTGGGTATGGCGACCGTAAAAACCCCTTTTCCATTGACCGCCGAAGAAAAGGAGAAGGTCAAAGCGATGATCGATCGAAAGCTGAAGAGGTCTCTAGAGATCCAGGAAGAAGAGGACAAAGGGCTGATTGCCGGGATTGCGCTCGGGTTCGGAACGCTGATCCTGGATGGGAGTTTTTCGCATGCGATCAATTCTGCTGGGCTCCAACAAAAACGAAATATTGAGCTTGAGGCTTAGGGGGATCGAGTGGGGGGGAAGACAGCCCGCATTAAGGGGGATCTGGACGATGTGGAAGCGCTGCTGGAGATCCTCAATATTCTCAAGGATGTTTCATCCAATAAATTTTATGCATTCGTTAAAACCAAAACGGATTTTTCAAAATTCCTCGAGATATTCCTTTATTTCTTCGACATGCTCGAGCTGGTCGATACCGAGTGTCCGCTTATTCGCAATAGCAACCCCTCGCATGATCTCATGTTGGTGACCTCGGAGGCCGGTTTTATGTCACAGTTAAACAGCCGGGTGTGTAATACGGCGCTCAAGGAAGCCCAAAGTTTTTCTGATGTCCGGATCGCTTGCGTCGGGCAACGCGGGGCCGAAAAGGCCATCTCGCTCGGGCTGAAGGTCGAAAAGATTTTTAATATGGTGGAAGAGACCGGAAGATATGAAAGCGCTATGAAGATCCGCGATTATCTTGTCGAGCGGGTCATGAGCGGCCAGTCTGGGGGTTGCCGGATCGTGTATGTTTGGCCGAAAAGCTTCAACATCTTGAAGCCTCGCGTGGTAAAACTTCTGCCGGCTTCGGAGCTGTTGGGCCGGGAAGAGGATTTTCAATTTACCGAAGAAGAAAAAAAGACGATCTTGGCCAAAAGCCACTTCATTCGGGAATCCAAGATCGATTCGATCATGAAGATCCTTGCCGATCTGTGGGTCTCGGCGAGGATCTTCGAGATCCTGACGGATACCAAGCTGGCCGAGGCGGCGACCCAAGCGCAGCAATTGGAGCAGGCCGTCGAATCCTTGGGGGGCGAAAAAAAATCTCTGACCCTTTCGTTCAAGAAAGCTTCGCGGGAAGAATTGAACAAGGCTATGCAGGAAGTCTTTACCTCGTCGAAGATGACGTCACGGAAAGGACGATAAGGATGACGGAAAGTCCGACCAAGATCAAAGGGCCTTTGGGGACCGTGATCGGCGTGCGTGGTCCGGTGGTGGATGTCCGCTTTGATAAATTCCAAGATATGCCCGCAGTTTTTCATATTTTGGAAGGACAAACGATCGATAAGCAGCGGGTGGTTCTCCAGGTCGCTGAGCATTCGGGAGGGAACGATGTTCGCTGTATTTCGCTCAGTTCGACCATGAACCTTCAGCTCAACTCAAAAGTGGTCAATACGCAGCAGCCGGTTCATATCGGGATCGGCGACCCTCTTTTTGGAAGGATCATCAATGTGTTCGGAGAACCCGTGGATAACCAAGGAGTGCTCACAGGGTGTTCCCTTCGCCCGATCCGTCGCCCTCCTCGCGATGAGGTTTTTAATATCAAAGATAAATATGCGGATGCGCCGGAACGTCTCGAAACCGGTATGAAATATATCGATCTTTTGTTTCCGCTGGTCAAGGGGTCTAAAACGGGGATCCTTGGTGGTGCGGGTTGCGGAAAAAGCGTTGTGATCCTTGAGCTTATCAATAATATCGTCAAAAAACATAGCGGTGCCTGCGTCTTTGTCGGGATCGGCGAGCGGATCCGCGAAGGGAACGATCTTTACTGCGAACTCAAAGATGCGAATTTACTTCCCAAAGTGAAGCTGGTCTTCGGTCAGATGAACGAACCGCCGGGTGCGCGTTATGAATGTGTCAATACCGGGATTTCGATTGCGGAAGACCTCGCCGAGAACAACAAAGACGTGCTCCTTTTCATGGATAATGTATTCCGATTTGTCCAGGGGGGAATGGAGATATCGACGCTTCTTGGGCGTGTGCCGGGAGAGTCGGGCTATCAGCCGACGCTAGCCTCCGAGGTCAATGCGGCGGAAGAGCGGATTCGGTCGGTGCCGGGAGGCGGTTCGATCACTTCCTTTCAGGCGGTGTACGTGCCGGCCGATGATATGACCGACCCCTCAGTCGTCGCGATCTTCAGTTGTCTTGATGCGGCGATGTCTCTTTCTCGTGAGATTGCGCAGCGGGGCTATTTCCCCGCGATCGACGCCTTGAAAAGTTCATGCGCGAACCTCAACCCCCGGATCGTCGGGCAGCGGCATTACGATATCAGCCAAAAAATGATCGCTCTCTTTGCAAAACACGCCTCTTTGCGGCGTATCGTTCAAGTCGTTGGATTGGAAGAACTTCCCAAGGAAGATCAGAAGGACTATAAACGCGCCGAAAAGATCTTGAATTTTATGACCCAGCCGTTTCATGTTGCTGAGCCTTTTACCGGGAAGAAAGGTGAATATGTCCCGACGAAGGAAGCGCTCGATGACGTGGAAAGGATCATTAACGGCTATTTCGATAAGATGGTGGCCTCGGAATTTTATTTGATCGGGCGCGCTCCGAAACGAAAGGATTAAGATGCAGAAAGCGGATCGAGTGACCTATCGTATCCTTTTAGGTTCCGGGATGATTCCTCAGGAAAAACTTGACCGGTTACAAGCCGAGGCGGATGAGCTCCATATCAGTCTAAGTTCTCAGATCGTCCGAAGCGGCGTGCTTCAGGAAAAAATGATGCTGGAACTTTTTGCGAACCAGTCCGGAAGCCGCTGTGTGGACATCAAAGAAATGGCGGTCGATGAGGCGCTGCTGAAGAACATCCCGGTCAAAGTGGTCTGGTATTATCGTTTTTTTCCGCTGGCGCTCAACAATCGCAAGCTTACGATTGCGGTTTCCCAGCCTTTCGATCTCCACACCTTGGACGAGATCCGTTTCGGGCTTGGGTATGAAGTCGAGATGGTTTTTACTTCAGAAAAAGATATCGAGAATAAGCTCAAACAGCATTATGGGCTCGCGGCAGAAACGGTCGACCAGATTCTCAAGGGGAAACAAACCTTTGAGAAAAAGGTTCCCGGCGCCCAGGCCCATGAAATCGAAGAAGAGATCGAGAAACTTGCGGAAACCGCTTCGGTGGTGCAATTGGTCAATCAGATCATTCTGGATGCCTATCGTCGCCGCGCCAGTGATATCCACATCGAGCCTTATCGCGGAAAAGTCCGTCTTCGCTATCGGATCGACGGCAATCTTCAGGAAACGCGAGTCCCTCCGGAAATGAACCAATTTCTCATGCCGATCCTTACGCGGTTCAAGATCATGGCGAATCTGAATATCGTCGAACGGCGTATGCCTCAGGACGGAAAAGCCCGGGTTAAAACACAAGACCAGCCACTGAATCTCCGTATCTCATCCATTCCAACTCCGCACGGTGAAAGTATCGTGGTCAGGATCCTTCCGACTAAAATGATCACCTCGCTTGAAGATCTCGGTTTCGACCGCGAGAACCTGAAGATCTTTCGAGAGCTTATTCGGAGGCCTTTCGGGATCATTTTTGTGACCGGACCTACGGGGAGCGGGAAAAGTACGACGTTGTATGCGGCCCTGCACGAGCTGAACGGGCCCAAGACAAAGATCGTGACCTTGGAGGATCCCATTGAGTATGAGATGGAGGATATTGTGCAGATGCAGGTTGCTCCGGAGATTGATCTGACTTTCGCAAGGGGGCTCCGGAGCATGTTGCGCCATGATCCCGATATCATGATGGTCGGAGAGGTGAGGGATTTTGAGACCGCCGATATCGCGATTCGTGTTTCCTTAACGGGCCATTTGATCCTTTCGACGCTTCACACCAATGACGCATCCAGCGGGGTAACGCGCTTGCTGGACATAGGCGTTGAACCTTATCTGATTTCATCGAGCGTAAACGCTTTTATCGGCCAGCGTTTGGTGCGGCGTATCTGTCCGGCGTGCAAAGAAGAAGACCAGAGCTCACTGCAAGAGATCAAGGGATTGATCGCCAAGGACCTGAAGTTGAAGGATTTTGAAACGATCAAGATCTTCCGGGGGAAAGGATGCGAAGAGTGCCAGGGAACCGGTTACAGCGGACGTATTGCGGTCCACGAAGTGATGATCCTCGACGATGAGATGCGTAGCCTGATCCTGAGGAAAACCCCAGCCGAGACCTTAAAGGTCAAAGCGATCAAAAAAGGGATGACGACGCTTCGGCAGGATGCTTGGCGGAAAGTCATCGAGGGGATCACGACCGTTGAAGAAGTGTTGCAAGCGACCCCGGCGGATCACGGGCTGGGCGCAAGAGTTCCCAAGACCGAGAAGGTCGACAGCGCTGCTTTCTTGAGTCCGGAAAGCTTAGCTCGGGGAGAGCCTTCTAAGGAGCTGGACACCGGGGGAGGAGCCGACCGCCGAAAGTATGTCCGGGTCGATATCGAACTTGGCGTGATTTTCCGGGCGATCGAAGCGGAGGGGAAAGGAGAGTCGATCGCGCCAGGTCCTGCGGGCGCTGTAGC
>JBMONI010000015.1:0-91225 GCA_049324575.1 Candidatus Omnitrophota bacterium
GAAACGGAAGGCATGAGCGCTTGGGATCATTTGCGCGTGCTGATCGACCATACGGATCCCCGGATCGTACAGGCCTGTATCGTCAACACCGAGCCGATCCCCCGGGAAATGGTCAGCAAATATGCCGGACAAAAAGCCGAACCGGTCGGTCTCGATCTGGAGGTGATCCGCGCGAAAGGATATGAGGTGATCGAAGGCGAGATCCTGAAGGTCGACGGCCAGGTCCGTCACAATCCGGAAAAATTATCGCGGCTTATTTTTGATTATTATTTCAAAATGGTCAAAGCGGCAGAGAAAGTGGCTGCGTCATGACGGAAAGCAAAAAAACCGCCAAGCCCTTTATTGAACAGAAGATCGTAATCTCGAATAAGCTCGGCCTCCATGCCCGTCCGGCGGCTTTATTCGTGCAGACGGCGAACCGTTACCGGTCCAAGGTCGAGGTCCGCAAGGGAAAAGAGAAAGTGAACGGGAAGTCCATTATGGGGATCATGACGCTTGCGGCCGGGGTCGGCGATTCGATCGCGATCCGGGCCGAAGGGGAGGACGCGGAGGAAATGATGAAGGCCTTGATCCAGCTTATCGAATCTCAATTCGGAGAATAATCCCGCTATGCGACGCGTTAAAGGTATTCCGGTCTCGCCAGGTTTTACGATCGGCAAAGCGCTTGTTTACCATAGCGAAGACCTCTTTTCGGTCCCGTTCCGCGCTGTTGAACCGGACGAACTTTCCAATGAGATCGCGCGGTTCGAAGATGCGATTACGCGGACCCGTGCGGAGATCATCGGGATCCGTAAAAAACTCGCGATCCAAATGGGCCGGGAGCATTCGGAGATCTTCAATGCCCACCTTCTGATCCTCGAAGACCGCACTTTGATCGAGGATGTGATCGCCGAAGTGAAGAAAAGGCGCGTGACCGCGGACTACGCCTTTTCTCTGGTGGTGCGCCGTTATGTTGAAGCGTTCTCGAAAGTCGATGATGAGTATCTCAAAGAGCGCGTTTCCGATATCAAAGACGTCAGCAAGAGGATCCTGCAGAACCTGGTGGGAGGGGACCGGGAAAAGCTGGACCGCCTGGATGAAGATATTGTGCTCATTGCGCACGATCTTTCGCCTTCGGATACTGCGAGCATGGACAAACAACGCGTGCTCGGATTTGTCACAGAGATCGGAGGTCCTACTTCGCATACGGCTATTCTCGGCCGATCGTTCGAGATCCCTGCTGTCGTGGGTTTGGAAGGGATCACACGCATGGTTCGGACCGGGGACCTCGTGATCGTTGACGGCACACACGGGGTGGTCATCGTCGATCCCGATGAGAAGGTTATCGAAGAGTATACCCAGCAGGAACGCCGTTTTACCGAGCTCATCAGCGAGCTCGATAAATTGCGCAATTTGCCCGCCGAGACCAAAGATGGACGCAAGATCACCTTGGCGGCGAACATTGAATTCCACGACGAGATTCCGTCGGTGATCTCCCATGGGGCCGAAGGGATCGGCCTTTACCGCACCGAATACTTTTACATGAACCGCTCTGACCTGCCGGCGGAGGAAGAGCAATATCAGGCGTATCGGCAAGTCGCTGAAAAAATGGCACCGAACCCTGTGATCATCCGTACGCTCGATCTCGGCGGGGATAAATTCCTGTCCTCCCTTGAGATCCCGCATGAGATGAACCCTTATCTTGGTTGGCGGGCGATCCGGTTCTGTCTTGCCCGGACCGATATTTTTAAAGCCCAGCTAAGGGCGATACTCCGGGCGAGCGCGCATGGCAATATTAAGATCATGTATCCCATGATCTCCAACGTCGAGGAACTTCGCAAGGCGAACGGGATCGTCGATGAATGCCGGGCCGAATTGACGAAAGAAGGGGTTTCCTTCGACCCTTTTCTCGAAGTCGGTGCGATGATCGAGATTCCATCGGCCGCTTTGACGAGTGATATCCTGGCCCAAGAAGTCCAGTTCTTCTCGATCGGGACGAACGATCTTATCCAATACGCTCTTGCGGTGGACCGCGGGAACGAAAAAATCGCTTATCTTTATGACCCGGTCCATCCGGCGATCCTGAAACTGATCAAAATGGTGGTCGATAACGGGCACCAGGCGGGACGGTGGGTCGGTTGCTGCGGAGAAATGTCTGCTCACCCTGTGACCGCGCTGCTCCTGTTGGGGCTTGGGATCGACGAGATTAGTACCAGCCCCATCATCCTTCCACGCGTTAAGCAAACGATCCGTGCGTTTTCATACGAGGAATCGAAGTCCGTCGCACTTGAAGCCATGAAATTCCATACCGGTCAGGAGGTCGAGGCTTTTGTGACCTCCAAGATCCGCGAGATCTCGGACCAGCTGCTGGAGGATCTGTAATGCCGGCCCGGGATGTCCAGGATTTTTTAAAAGGGTTCCGCGATCAGGCGGCTGATGGATTGAAGCTCGGGACCGAGTTTTGCGCTCACCATAATTTCCGATGCTACCCGAGGATTCTTTTTATGGCCGTCGGCGGTTCGGCGATGAGCGGTGATATCCTGCGGGTCCTTGTGTCGGATCGTTCGAATTTTCATCTATGCGTCCACCGGGAAGCTGATCTACCCCGGTGGGTAGGGGATGATACCTTCGTTATTTTTTCCAGCTACTCCGGGAATTCCAAGGAAGTCCTTCGCGCTTTCGGCCAGTTCCGCGTTCGTGAGGGAAATGCCTTGGTTGTGACCTCCGGCGGCGAATTGGCGGCGCTGGCTGCGGAGAAGAAAGTCCCTTGCCTCAAGATCCCGGGCGGAATCCCTCCGCGTTGTGCTCTGGGATACCTTGCCTTTTCAGTCCTTCCGGTGCTTGAGCGAGTCGGCGATTTCCGCGTTCCCCAGGAAGAGATCCGGGAAATGCTGGAGATCCTGCGCACCGACGTCCGCCCCGAAGCCCGGCGGATCGCTTCCAAATTAAAAGGCCGCATGATCGCTCTTTATGGTGTTTCTGGCTTTATGGAGCCGGCTGTGATGCGATGGCGTGCTCAGCTTGCGGAGAACGCGAAAACACTTTCGGCCCATCATTTCCTTCCCGAAATGCTCCATAATGAGATCGAAGGATGGCGGGAGCCTGCTGGGATCCTGCGTCGATCGGCGGTCGTATTTCTGACGGATCCGTCGGATTGGAGCGAACTCGAGCCCAAGCGGCGTGCGGCCGCGGCCCATATGAAAAAATGCGGGGCGAAGGTCCTGACGCTGGAGTCCCGCGGTGAACGTCCTTTGGCCCGGCTTTTTTCTCTCATTCTTCTCGGGGATTGGGTGAGCTATGAACTGGCGGCCATGAACCGCGTTGATCCCTTTGGGATCCCGACGATCGATCGCATCAAAAATATCCAGTTGGATCCCTCCAAAGCCAAAGGATATCGGGGATGAAAGTCATTGTCCTAGCGGCCGGGTATGCGACTCGTCTTTATCCTCTGACCGAAGGCCGTCCGAAAGCCCTTCTCCCGGTGGGGGGAAGACCGATCCTCGAGCATCTGCTCGACCGATTAACCCTTCTCCCCGTGATCACAGGAGTTATTATCGTTACGAACCATCGTTTTGCAGGCCCTTTCGGATCCTGGGCCAAGATGATCCGGAAGTATCCCTGGCGGATCGAGGTCGTCGATGACCATACGTCGTCGAACGAGAATCGCCTGGGAGCGATGGGGGACCTTGCCTTTACGATCCGTCAAAAAAAGATCGTCCATGAAGATCTTCTGGTCTTAGCCGGTGACAATCTTTTTGACTTTGATCTGCTTCCGTTCCATGCCTTTGGGATCCGGAACCGTCCGCATGCTTGTGTCGCGGTATTTGATGTCCGCGATAAACTATTGGCGAGGCGTTATGGTCTTGTCCGGCTTGCCGGTGACGGAAAGGTTCTCGAGTTCATGGAAAAACCTGAACAGCCTGCAACGACCCTCGCTTCGTGCGGTATTTACTGGTTTCCTGACGAAGTTTGCGTTTTACTTGACAGATATTTAGCGGGCGGACATAATGCCGACCAACCCGGCCACTTCATGAGGTGGCTTGCTGAGAATGATGCGGTTTACGCCTTGGCCCTGAACGGCATGTGGTACGACATCGGGGATTTTGAATCCTACCGTAACGCGGATATCGCATACCGGGCATTTTAAATTTCAAAAGGAGAAATACCCATGGCTTTAGAGAAACATCTTTTTACTTCCGAATCGGTTTCTGAAGGACATCCCGACAAGATTTGCGACCAGCTTTCGGACGCGGTCCTGGACGCTTTGATCGCCAAAGATCCCAAGTCGCGCGTGGCGTGCGAATGTTTAGTCACGACCGGGATGGTGATCGTGTCCGGAGAGATCACCAGCGAGGGTTACGTCGAGATCCCGGAAGTCGTTCGCGGCGTGATCCGCAAGATCGGGTATACAGATGCCGAATATGGTTTTGACTACAAAACTTGCGGTGTTCTGGCCGCGGTCCAGCAGCAATCGCCGGATATTGCGATGGGGGTGGATACCGGTGGCGCTGGGGACCAAGGGATGATGTTCGGCTATGCGATCAATGAGACACCGGAATATATGCCGCTCCCGATTATGCTGGCGCATAAACTGGTCAAATATCTTGCTCAGATCCGCAAAGATGGAAAGATCCCGTATCTGCGGCCGGACAGCAAAAGTCAGGTGACGGTCGAGTATGAAGACGGTCGTCCGAAGCGTATTGATGCGGTCGTCGTCAGTTCGCAGCATGATGCCGATGTGAGCACCGAACAGATCCGCAAAGACCTGGAAGCCCAGGTCATCCGGAAGGTGATTCCGGGCGACCTGCTCGATTCCCAAACGAAGATCTATATCAATCCAACGGGGCGTTTTGAGATCGGAGGGCCGCACGGCGATTCGGGGCTTACCGGTCGCAAGATCATTGTCGATACCTACGGCGGGATGGGCCGTCACGGCGGCGGGGCGTTCAGTGGTAAAGATCCCTCCAAGGTTGACCGCTCAGCGGCTTATTTTGCGCGCTATGTCGCCAAAAATATCGTAGCGGCAGGCCTTGCGCATAAATGTGAGATCCAGGTTTCTTATGCGATCGGTGTCGCCGAACCGGTATCGGTTCTGGTCGATACGTTCGGGACGGGGGTGGTTGCCGATCATGAGATCGTGAAGACCCTGCGTAAAGTGTTTGATTTTACCCCGCGGGGGATCATCAAAAAACTCGATCTCCTGAGACCGATCTATCAGGCAACGGCTGCTTACGGGCATTTCGGTCGCACCGAAGAGAGTTTTACATGGGAAAAAACTGATATGGTTTCCGTCCTTCAAAAGGAATTCAAGATCTCGACCGGCCGACAGGAGGTCCGGATCTGATGGGGGCGGCAGAAGGAGCAGGAACGATGACCACACCGAAGACCGATTTCAAGATCAAAGACCTTTCCCTGGCCGACTGGGGCCGTAAAGAGATCGACATGGCGGAGAAAGAAATGCCCGGTCTCATGGCTCTGCGCGCGAAGTATGGTAAGCAAAAACCGCTTCGCGGAGCGCGCATTTCCGGATGCGTGCACATGACCATCCAGACGGCCGTCTTGATCGAGACCCTCCAGCACCTGGGGGCCGAAGTGCGTTGGTCTTCGTGCAATATCTTTTCGACCCAAGATCATGCGGCTGCCGCTTTGGTGGCCAAAGGAACTCCGATCTTTGCCTGGAAAGGGGAGACGGAAGCCGAGTACGAATGGTGCATCGACCAGACGATTCATTGGCCGGATGGTAAGGGGCCGAATATGCTGATCGATGACGGCGGTGACATGACGGCTATCATCCATGATCGTTATCCGGAGCTGATGAAAGACGTACGCGGACTCAGTGAAGAAACGACCACCGGCGTTCATGCGCTGGAACGCAGGCTCAAGGCCGGCCAGCTTCGTTGCCCGGCGATTAATGTGAACGACTCTGTGACCAAATCCAAGTTCGATAATCTCTATGGCTGTCGCGAATCCTTGGTCGATGGGATCAAGCGCGCGACCGATGTCATGGTGGCGGGCAAGGTTGCCATCGTAGCGGGTTTCGGGGATGTAGGGAAAGGCTCGGCGCAGAGTTTGCGCGCGTTCGGCGCCCGTGTGGTCGTGACCGAGATCGATCCGATCTGTGCCTTGCAGGCCGCGATGGAGGGTTTTGAGGTCAAACGAATGGAGGATGTGGTTGCGATTGGTGATATCTTTGTAACGGCGACCGGTGTTTGCGATATTATCACGATCGATCATATGAAACGGATGAAAGATGAAGCGATCGTCTGCAACATCGGCCACTTCGATATCGAGATCGATGTTGCGGGGCTAAAGGCTTATCCGGGGATCAAACACCTCAATATCAAACCGCAAGTCGATAAATGGATCTTTCCGGATGGTCATGCGGTCATTCTTCTGGCCGAAGGCCGCCTTGTGAATCTTGGGTGCGCGACCGGGCATCCTTCATTTGTGATGAGCAACTCCTTCACGAATCAAGTGCTGGCGCAGATCGAACTCTATACCCGTGGGGCGAATTACGAGCCTCGAGTCTACATGCTCCCCAAAAAGCTTGATGAAGAGGTGGCCCGGCTCCATCTCGATAAGCTGGGGGTAAGGATCGAGAAGCTCACATCCAAACAAGCTGATTATCTGGGGATCGCCGTGGACGGGCCCTTCAAGCCGGAGCATTACCGGTACTAACCGCAGACGGTGCGAACGGGAGAGTGAGGCCCGGCCTGGCCGGCGAGCCGGGTGTCTTATGGATGATAAACACTTTCAGTTCGCCAATGAGATGGGAAGGATTTTCCATTCCCTGCAGGATAGAAAAACGCTTTGTGATTTCTTCCCGGAAAGTGTCTCGATCGTTGTTCCCGCCGCGAATGTTTACCTATTTTTGAAAAGTTCGGCGGAAGCCTTGTGGCTTGAATCGTCGTTCGGCCCTGAGCCGACACCTGCGCCGGACCTGAGGGCCCAGGCTCTTGAGGTGCTCGAAAGCGGCAAGCCGGTTTTGACAGGCGCATCAGCCATTGCTCCGCTTTTTATCCGCAACGATGTCATTGGAGTTGTTTGTGTCCGGAGGCTTTCCGGCGATCCTTTGGTCCCCCGTGATTTTCAGACGATCCTCGAACTCTGCTCCCAAATGGCTTCCGCGCTCAAGAACGCCATGCTTTTAGAACAGAACGTTAACATGGCCCGGCTTGCGGCGATCGGACAATCCATGGGAATGGTGGTCCATGAAATCAAGAACATCATGCAGATCGGGATCCTGTCGGAAGGATTGCTCCGTCTCGGAGCGGAGAACGGAGATAAGGAATCGATCGAACGAGGGATCGAGGGGGTCGGAAAAGCTTTCAAACAGATACAGGGATTTACTCATGAGATCCTGAGCCTGACGCACGATTATCGGTTTACCCCCAAACCTATCGATTGGCCTTATCTTCTCGAAGAATTGCGCAAGGACCTTAGCGGGAAAGCCGAAAGCGCGCAGGTCGAACTTGATTTTCGGGCCGCGGAGGATCTCAAGGGGATCTCGGGGGAGGCCCATTCAATTTACCGGGCCCTCTTGAATCTCGTGAAAAATGCCATGGAAGCTTGCAATAAAGACAAGTCTTGGGTCCGTATCCGCGTTCGCCGCATTGATCCGGAGCATTATGAGGTGATCATTCAGGATAACGGACAAGGGATGCCCGAAGAGGTGAAGGCGCGGATGTTCGAGGCCTTTTTTACGACCAAGGGAGAAAAAGGCACGGGGCTTGGCATGATGGTCGTCGATAAAACGGTCCGGTCCCACGGCGGCCGGATCGAATTTGAAAGTCAAGCCGGCGAGGGGGCGACTTTCCGGCTCATCCTTCCGAACACGGTTTCGACTTGAGTTCAAGGAACCGGACCTGCAGCGATCCAAGTCAAAATGAGAACTGTCGAGGGGGCCCTTGCCGCAGGGTTGTTTTCAAGGGGATTTCATCCTATAATCAATCCTTTCTCGGTTAGAATTGGGCGGTCGGATTTCATCAAAGGGAAAAGGAGCAGACTATGAAAAGAACGATGAGGGCTTTTTTGTTTTGGGTGTCGATGGCGTCTTTTTTATTCCCGGGTTCCGGTTTGGCGCGTGAGATCCTCAATGTGTCGTATGATCCTACCCGGGAGCTTTATGAAGAAATCAATCGCGTTTTTGGCGGTTACTGGAAGCAAAAGACCGGGGAAGATCTTACGATCCATCAATCCCATGGAGGCTCCGGCAAACAGGCGCGCGCGGTAATCGACGGGCTGGAAGCCGATGTTGTGACCCTGGCGCTTTCCCTTGATATCGATCAGATCGCTGAAAAAGGGGGGCTGCTTTCCGCGGATTGGCAGAGCCGTCGTCCGAATAACAGCTGTCCCTATACTTCAACCATTGTTTTTCTTGTCCGAAAGGGGAATCCCAAGAACATCCTGGACTGGAACGATCTGGTCCGGCCCGGGATCCAGGTGATCACCCCCAATCCCAAGACCTCCGGAGGCGCGCGCTGGAATTTTCTCGCGGCCTGGGGGTATTCTCTCAATCAGACCGGCGGGGACGAGGCGAAAGCAATCGAATTCGTGAAGAAACTTTTTCAGAACGTCCCGGTGCTGGATACGGGGGCCCGGGGATCGACGACGACCTTTGTTGAGCGGGGGATCGGCGATGTTCTTTTAGCTTGGGAAAATGAGGCGTTCCTTGCTTTGCGAGAGATCGGCGGGGGTGAATTTGAGATCGTGACGCCTTCGGTCAGTATTCGCGCAGAGCCGCCCGTGGCGGTTGTCGAAAAGAATGTCGACAAACACGGGACTACCGATGTTGCCGAGGCCTACCTGGAATTTTTGTATACGCCGGAAGCCCAAAAGATCATCGGACGGCATTTTTATCGTCCGATCCTTCCCGAAGTGGCCGCGGGATTCCAGGATCAATTCGCCGCGGTGCCGATGATGTCGATCCAGGAATTTGGGGGATGGCCGTCCGCGCAGCAGAAATTCTTTGGAGACGGCGGGATCTTCGATCAGATCTATACCGAGTCGGCCGCAAACCCATAACTCAACCCTTGATAACGACCTTCACGTGACAACCGGCAAAAGACCCTTTTTACAGCGGACGATCCTTCCGGGATTCGGGCTCACGCTAGGTTTTTCGGTCTTTTATCTCAGCTTGATCGTGTTGCTCCCGCTTTCGACGCTTTTTTTCAAGAGCGCTTCGCTCGGCCCTGAGGCCTTTTGGAAGCTGGTAACGGCCTCGCGCTCGATCGCGGCGTTTCGCTTGAGCTTCGGCGCTTCTTTCCTCGCAGCCCTGATCAATACCTTTTTCGGTTTTGTCCTGGCGTGGGTCATGGTCCGTTATTCCTTTCCCGGGAAAAAGCTCCTGGATGCATCGGTCGATATTCCGTTCGCATTGCCGACGGCCGTGGCAGGGATCGCTTTGACCGGCCTCTATGCTCCGAACGGATGGTTGGGGAAACCCCTTGCGCTTTTTGGGATGAAAGCGGCCTATGCCCCCATGGGGATCGTCATGGCGCTGACCTTCATCAGCCTTCCTTTTATGGTGCGCACCCTGGAGCCGGTGATCCAGGAACTCGACCGCGAGCTTGAAGATGCGGCCGCAAGCCTGGGCGCGAACCGCTGGCAGATCTTCAGCCGGGTGATCCTGCCGGTCTTTATGCCGGCGATCCTGACCGGTTTTGTCCTTTCGTTCGCGCGTGCGCTCGGGGAATACGGTTCGATCGTTTTCATTTCGGGCAATATGCCGTTCAAGACCGAGATCGTTCCGCTTTTGATCGTGACTCGGCTTGAGCAATACGACTACGCCGGTGCGACGGCGATCGCTTGCGTGATGCTGCTGGCCTCTTTCATCCTTCTTTTTTTGACCAATTTGCTGCAGGCCTGGAGCCGCCGCATGCAGGGGATGGCATCATGATCAAGGTCCGGACGATCCTCCTTCCCGTCGCATGGTTTTTTGCCGGGATCTTTATTTTTCTTCCCTTGGCGACGATCTTTGCCGGCGCGTTCCAAAAGGGGCTCGGCGTTTATTTTCAGGCTTTGACCGACCGCCACACGATCCACGCGGTCCGGCTGACCCTTCTTACAGCCGCGATCGTGAT
Source organism: Candidatus Omnitrophota bacterium (assembly GCA_049324575.1). GTDB lineage: Bacteria > Omnitrophota > Omnitrophia > Omnitrophales > Aquincolibacteriaceae > JBMONI01. The sequence goes on from JBMONI010000015.1 coordinate 10,062, forward strand.
CCCGCTCAACCTTCTCTTCGGCCTTGCGGCGGCATGGGCGGTCGCAAAGTTCGATTTCCGCGGGAAAAACTTCCTAGTCACTTTGATCGATCTCCCCTTTTCGGTCTCGCCGGTGATCGCCGGTATGGTTTTTGTCCTTCTTTTTGGGGCGCAGGGGATCGTCGGGCCGTGGTTCATTGAACGCGGGATGAAAATCATTTTCGGATTTCCCGGGATCGCCCTGGCGACTCTTTTTGTGACTTTCCCGTTGATCGCACGCGAACTTATCCCGCTCATGCAATCCCAGGGCCGGGAAGAGGAAGAATCGGCGCTTACGCTTGGGGCGGGTGGTTGGCAGACTTTTCTTCGGGTGACCCTTCCCAATATCCGCTGGGGACTCCTCTATGGCGTCATTCTTTGCATGGCAAGGGCCATGGGAGAATTCGGGGCTGTTTCAGTGGTGTCGGGCCATATCCGCGGGGTCACGAACACCATTCCTTTGCATGTCGAGATCCTTTATAACGAATATAATCTCACCGCGGCTTTTGCCGTGGCGTCGATCCTCGTGGCCGTAGGGCTGGCGACGCTGATCGTGAAAGCGATCATGGAAAAAATGCGCAGAGAAGAGATTCGGGCCGCCCTTCACCTGGGAGAGGAAATATGAGCATTGAAGTCCGTCAATTGACAAAAAAATTCGGGGATTTTACTGCGCTGAATAAGCTGGACCTTGTGGTTCCTTCCGGCGAGCTGGTCGCGCTGCTGGGTCCTTCGGGGTCTGGGAAGACGACCCTGCTTCGGATCATCGCCGGTCTGGAGTTCCAGGATGAAGGGGCCGTGCTTTTTGAAGGGGTCGATGCCAAGGACCGCCATGCCAAGGACCGCCGTGTCGGTTTCGTCTTCCAACATTATGCGCTTTTCCGTCATATGACGGTTTTTGAGAATGTGGCGTTCGGACTTCGCGTCAAGCCTAAGGCGATCCGACCGTCGAAAAAAGAGATCACCGAAAAAGTCCATAAACTCCTGAACCTGGTGCAGTTGGATAGGCTCTCCAAAAGATTTCCCTCCCAATTGTCGGGAGGCCAGAAACAGCGCGTTGCTTTGGCGCGCGCGCTTGCGGTGGAGCCCAAGGTCATGCTTCTCGACGAGCCTTTCGGGGCGCTGGATGCGAAAGTTCGCAAGGAGCTCCGGCTCTGGCTTCGCCGTCTTCATGATGAGATCCATGTTACGAGCATTTTCGTGACCCATGATCAGGAAGAGGCCTTGGAGGTGGCGGATCGCGTTGTGGTGATGAAAGAAGGCGAGATCGTGCAGGTGGGGACTCCACAGGAAATCTATCATCATCCGGCGTCGCCCTTCGTCTATAACTTTTTGGGGGATGTCAATCTTTTCCGCTGCCGTGTCGAAGGAGGGAAGGCCTATATCGGTAAGATGACGCTGGATATCTCAAATCCCGCCCAGCACGATAAAGAAGGCTCGGCTGTCTTTGTCCGGCCGCATACCCTCGATATCTCCCGTCGGCCGACGGACGGGAACCATTTCGAAGCCCGTGTGCTCCATGTCAATCCTGCGGGATACATGGTCAAGGTCGAGCTCATCAGTGAATGGGGGGATCCGGTCCATGTCGAGATCACTCAAGAGCGGTATCGTGAGCTTAATCTCAAGAAAGATGATTCTGTTTTTGTCAGCCCTTCGGGGCAGCAGACGGAGGACAAAAAGCCTGTTTACGAGGTTTCTTCTTCTTTTTCGAACATCGCGACGGAGGTGGACGGTTTTACGGTCTGGATGACGGGGCTTTCGGGTGCGGGGAAATCGCGGCTTGCTTTTGCTTTGAAAAGAAAACTTGCCGGACTTGGCGCAAAAGTCGAACTCGTGGATGGGAATGTGATCCGTACGAATTTGAGCGAAGGCCTCGGCTATAGCCGGGAGGACCGGGAGACTAATATCCGCCGTATCGGCTTTCTTTGCCATTTGCTGGGCCGTAACGGCGTGATTACGATCGTGTCGGCCCTTTCGCCTTACCGGGCTTCGCGCGAGCAGGTGCGCCATTTAGTCGGGCGTTTCGTCGAGGTGTTCGTCAAATGCCCGATCGAGGACTGCGAGATGCGCGACGAGACGGGGCTTTATAAAAAAGCGAGAGAAGGAAAGATCAAAGGGTTTCCCGGAGTGGACGAGCCGTATGAAGAACCGCTGCATCCCGAGGTCGTCTTCGAAACCCTGAAAGAGTCCGTCGAAGAAGGCGCTGACAGGATCCTTCGCTATTTACAAGACGCGAAATTTATTTCTGATACGACGAGATAAAAACATGCGTTTCCCGAACGGTAAAATCTTCGTGATCGCCTCTTTGTCTCTTTTTCTCGGCGTCGCTCTCGTGGTGAATGCCGCGGAACCCCTTGCGCTTTCGAGCGAAACTGCCCTAGCGGACACTTTCAGCGAATACTGCACTTCTGTTGTAGAGCATTATCCTGCCCTGATACGCCAGTATGCGACTCTCGAACAAGCCATCGCTTCAAAATATCGGGCCTATGCGGTTTTGTTCCCGCGCGTGAGCGGGACTAGCTCCGTAACGACGACCGACGATCCGGTCCAGGTGTTCGGAAGTTTATTGCGGCAGGAATCATTCACGTCAGCCAATTTTGAATTGCCGACCTTGAACAGTCCGAGGCACCGCACCAATTTTCACTTTGGGATCGAAGGCGAGATGCAGCTCTTCAACGCCTTCCAGACGGTTTCGGCGATTCGCCGGTCCCGGCATCTGGAGCGGTCGGAAAAACTGAAAAAGGAATTTGCGGTGCAAGAGGCGCGCTTGGTCGCTCATGAAGCGTTCACACGGGTTTTGCTGGCCGGGGAAAAGGGCCGGGCATTGGAGGAAGTCGAAAAACAGACCCGGGAGGATATGAAACAGGCGGAAGATCTCAAAGAGAAAGGTATGGTCCTGGGGGCCGATTTCTATGCGGCCAAGATCATCCGAAGCCAGATCATAGAAAGCCGGGAAGAGGCGCAAAGTGAACTAGCTCAAGCGGGAGTCCTTGCCAATCTGCTTCGCGGCGAATTCGAGCCTTTGAGACGCTTCGAAACTCGCGGCGCGATGCACGTTCCGGAACCCGGGGATACAGCGCTCGATGCTTGGGTGGCGCTTGCCCGGAAAAACCGCAAAGACCTTCAGGCGCTTCAGGAGCAGATCGAAGCGGCGAAAAGCGATGTCTTTCGGGAAAAAATGAGCCATCTTCCGAAGATATCCGGACAGCTCGCGATGACCGAGGATTCCCATGACCTTTCTTCGGGGGGCGAGAATTTCATGATTGCCGCGAAGGGGACGATGCCGCTTTTGGATCCGGAATATCTTCCGCGGATCCGGGAAGCCAAAGCACGGTTAAAAGGCCTCGAGGCTGAAAAGGTCCAACTTGAGGACGAGATCACCTCGGCGGTCAGCCGGGAGTTCTACAACCTCCAAGCCCTTGATAAGAATATCGAAACGGTCGGAGCCACTCTCCAAGATGCCCAGGAAGCGGTCGAACAGACCGCGCTTCTTTATCGCGAAGGGAGAAAATCGATCGCCGATCTTCTGGAAATCCGGGCGGCTTATCTTGCGACATCCTTGCGCTATAGCGGCCTCCTTGCGCAGGCGATGCAGGCATCGGCCCGGCTGTATTTTGTCTCCGGAAGTCTGGAAGGCGAGTATTTTGAACGGGTCGTTTCGGGATTCGGCGCATGAGGCCAGTGACCCATAGCGCCGATTGGATCGCCGGTTCAGTGGCCTTCTTCGCCCGGTCGAAGCTGACCCCGCTTATCATTCTCGCTTCGATCCTGATCGGGTTCTTTGCGGTCCTCAATCTTCCTCGGGAAGAAGAACCCCAGATTTCGGTCCCTATGTTCGATGTCTTTGTTTCGTATCCCGGGGCGACCAGCGAGGAGGTGGAAAAAAGGATCGTCGATCTCGGTGAGCGGAAATTCTGGGAGGTCCCCGGGGTCGAATATGTTTATTCGACCGCCGAGCCGAACGGCGCTTTTTTCATCGTGCGTTTCAAGGTCGGCGAAAATATCGAAAAAAGCCTTATCAAGCTTTACACCAAAGTTTATTCGAATCTGGATTTCCTTCCGCCCGGCGCCACGCAACCTTTGATCAAACTTCGCTCGATCGATGATGTTCCGGTTCTGGCTTTGACCTTCCACAGCGAGAGCCGTTCGCCGCTTGAATTGAGAAAAACGGTGGCGCAGCTTCAGACACTGATCAACGCCATTCCGAACGTTTCCGAAACACATATTACGGGTGGAAGAAAACGGCAGTTCCAGGTCTTTTTTGATCTTGCAAAGCTCCGGGCGCGGCTTCTGAATCCGCTTGAAGTAGCCGCGTTGATCCGTCAGGCGAATGTGAAAACCGAGGCGGGTCATCTTGGGACAGAACCGCTTTTGACCCTAGTCGAGACGGACGGGTTTTTCCGTGACAAGGAGGATCTCGAGAACCTCGTGGTTGGGGCGAGCGGCGGAAATGTGGTCATGCTTAAGGATGTGGCGGAGGTGCGGGATGGGCCGGATGAGGAGGAGAGGGCCTCCGATATCCGTTTCGGTCCGGCAAGTCCGGAGAAAAAGAAAGGGCCGTTCGAAGCGGTCACGCTTTCGGTCTCGAAGCGGAAAGGGGCGAATGCGACCTGGCTTTGCGAAAAGGTCCTGCATCGCCTGGAAGAATTCGGGCAAGGAGGGACTCTTCCTGCGGATATCCATTGGACCGTTACCCGCAACTATGGGGAAACCGCTCAGGAAAAGGCCAATGAACTTCTCTTCCATATCGCGATCGCCATTTTGGGCGTCAGTGTTCTCATTGCCCTGGTGCTCGGCGTGCGCGAATCAGGGGTGGTCGCTGTGGCTATCCCGATGACGTTAGCGCTGACGCTTGCGACGTTCTACTTCCTTGGGTTTACGCTGAACCGTATCACACTTTTTGCGCTGATCTTCGCGATCGGGATCCTGGTGGATGATCCGATCGTGGATGTCGAGAATATCGTGCGTCATCTTCGGATGCCCTCCAACCGTGGCCGTTCGCCGCTGGAGGTGACCATCGAGGCGGTGAACGAAGTCCGCAGTCCCTTGATCCTGGCGACGCTGACCGTGATCGCGGCGATCCTTCCAATGGCTTTTGTGCGGGGGCTCATGGGACCTTATATGCGGCCGATCCCGATTGGGTCCAGCGCGGCCATGGTCTTTTCGATGATGGTGGCTTTTGTCGCAACTCCCTGGGCGGCCTATCAGATTCTGGGGCGTGCTTTCGCGAAAGGGAAGCTCAAAGGGCATGGCCATGACGAACAAGAGGATTTCTTTACCAAACTCTATCACGCTTTCATGCGCCCTTTGATCTATGAACCAAAAAAGAGAATGTTTTTTGGGGTGGGATTAGTGCTGTTGCTTGCGGCTTCCTGCCTTCTCGTTCCTTTGAAACTTGTCCGCGTGAAAATGCTGCCTTTCGATAACAAAAATGAATTTCAGGTCGTGCTGAATATGCCGGAAGGAACGCCGGTGGGAACGACTTCCCGGGCGGCCGATGAGATCGCGCGCTTTCTTCAGACCGTTCCCGAAACGCATGATATTGAATTGTATGTCGGCGCGAGCGCTCCTTACAACTTCAATGGACTTGTGAGGCATTATTTCTTGCGTAGCGGTACGCATCAGGCTGACCTGCAGGTCAATCTGGCATCCCGGCATCATCGGAAGCGGCAAAGCCATGAGATTGCAAAAGCGGTCCGGCCCGAGATCCAAAAGATCGCCTCGCGCTATGGGGCGAATGTCCAGGTGGCGGAAGTGCCTCCCGGCCCGCCGGTCCTTTCAACCCTGGTCATCGAGGTCTACGGTCCGGAGCTTGAAGGAGGACGCCAACTTGCCCGGGATATCGAAGCGATCCTGCGGGGGGCGCCTGGGGTCACCGATATTGATAATTATCTGGAATCCGAGCGGCCGGTCATGCGTCTACGCGTGGATGTTCAAAAGGCGTCGCTCAATGGGATTCCGGTTGAGCGGGTCGCCGAAGCGGTGGCCATGGCGGTCGGAGGCAAGGCGACGGATTTGGCCCATTTGACGGACGAACCCGAGCCGGTCGACATCCTTCTCCGTCTGCCGAAACTCAAGAGGGAAAACGCCGACGATCTTTTGGGCATGACCCTGCTTTCCCGTTTCGGGAGCAACATCCCGCTGCGGGAACTCGTGACGGTCGAGAACGTGAAAAAAGAGCATGCCATCTATCACAAAAATCTTCGCCGCGTTTCTTATGTGATCGCCGATGTGGCAGGGGATCTTGAAAGTCCGGTCTATGCGATCCTTCAGCTCAAGGACAAGATAAGCCGGCTGAGCGGGCCCGCGCTGGCCGGCGCTTCGAGCTTGGTCCGCCAGTATTTCTCGGGGATGCCGGAATCCCATGAGGGCTGGGCGGTGAAATGGGACGGAGAGTGGCAAATCACTTATGAAGTGTTCCGCGATCTCGGGCTTGCTTTTGCGGCGGTCCTGATCCTGATCTATATCCTGGTCGTGGGCTGGTTCCAGTCCTTCAAAACGCCGTGGATTATCATGCTGCCGATCCCCTTGACCTTAGTCGGGATCCTTCCCGCGCATTGGTTAGGCGGCGTTTTTTTTACGGCAACTTCGATGATCGGATTAATCGCCGGGGCAGGGATCGTGGTCAGGAATTCGATCATCCTGGTCGATTTCATCGAGCTGCGCCGTTCGCAAGGCGTTCCTTTGGAAGAGGCGGTGATCGACGCGGGCGCAAAACGGTTCCGTCCGATGCTTTTGACGGCGGCCGCGGTCGTAGTCGGCGCTTCGGTGATCCTTTTCGATCCGATCTTTCAGGGGCTTGCGGTTTCGCTGATGGCTGGAGAAATCGCTTCGACCTTACTTGCGCGGACGGCAGTCCCGGTCTTCTACTATGTCATGATGCGGAAGAAAAAATAGCGGTTCCTTCGGCATAAATTCATGTAGAATCCCTCCTATGCAATTTCTCGAGAAACTGGCGTTATTCGCTTCCATCGCATTGCCGTTCTTCAATCTGCCCCTCGTGGTGCAGATCATCAAAAGGCGATCCTCGCGGGATATCAGTTTGGTTTGGGCGGCCGGCGTGTGGGGATGTCTTCTGGGCATGCTTCCGTCCGCTTTGGTGAGCGGGGAAGCAGTTTGGAAAGTTTTCGGGATCTTTAACTTCATTTTTTTCAGTGCGGTCTTTTTTGTCGTGATCTATTATCGGCGGGGAAATTCCAAATTGCCATGAGCGCTCTACTGACAGGAAAAGCGGTCGTGCTTCAGTCCGGAGGGTGCACGGCGGTCATCAACCGGAGCCTTGCGGGGGTCGTCGGGGAAAGCCGGAGCCATAAGGCCATTACGGGGATCTGGGGCTCCCGGTTCGGGATCAACGGGGTCTTGCACGGGGATCTGGCGGATCTTCGAAAATGCTCTCCGGACGACCTCGGACGGATCGCCCGGGCGCCTTCAGCTGCTTTGGGTTCGTCTCGCCATAAGTTGACCGAGGCCGAAACGGCGGCCGTTGTCGAACGGTTCAAACGTTGGGATATCCGCTTTGTGTTCATGATCGGCGGCAATGATACCGCCGCAACGGCTCTCCGGATCGAACGCGCGGCTGCTCGCGAACATTGTCCGCTGCGTCTGATTCACATCCCGAAGACGATCGACAATGACCTCGAGGGAACGGACCATACGCCCGGTTACGGTTCCGCCGCACGTTTTGCCGCGATCACGACTCAAGAAGCCGGTCTCGATACGGCGGCGATGCGGCAGGTCGATCCGGTGAAGATCATCGAGTTGATGGGGCGTAATTCCGGATGGATTGTGGCGGCTTCGGCCCTGCTCCGCCGGAAAAAAGAGGATCCGCCGCATCTTTTGCTGGTTCCGGAAGTGCCATTTGAGGAAAGGAAATTTCTTCGGGATGTCGCTAGGGTTCTGAAAGAAGTCGGCTATTGCGTCGTGGTGATCTCGGAAACGATCCGGGATGCTAAAGGACAACGGATCGGAAGTGGTAAAGAGAATGCGGTGATTAAAGACGGATTCGGGCATCCTTATGTCGAAGGGGCCGCTCAGGTATTGGCGGGGCTTGTCGAAAAGACTTTTAGGGTCCGCGCGCGTTTCGACAAGCCGGGGACGATCCAGCGGATGTCGATTCCATACCTTTCCAGGACCGATGCGCACGAAGCATTCCTCGCCGGAGTCCATGCGGTGAAATGGGCGGTCAAGGGGATGAGCTCCGTCATGGTTGGATTTAAAAGAGTTCCGGGGCTGCCTTACCGGATACGGTTTGTGCCCGTGGACCTTGCGAAAGTCCCGGACCGGGAACGCAAGCTCCCGGCGCATTTTTTAAACCGGGAGCGCAATCATATCAGCCGGGCTTTTTGCCGGTTTGCGCTCCCGCTTCTTGGTAAAGACCTTCCGGACCTGACGATTCCTGCGCTCAAAAGGACTCGTTTTTGAGCTAAAAGGGTCTTTCCCGAAGGGGGAGAGGGGAGTTTTTTGAGGGAAGGGGAGGGGCAAATCCGCGATTGATTTCACAGGAAGCTTTTGATACACTCTTGCCCCTAGCAATAATCGTTTTAAATCCGAACCAGGTGACCAAAATAAAGGAGATCAACATGATGAAATTAGGCCGCATCAGTTTTCTTCTTCTTTTGATCGGCGTGACCGTTTTGACGGGTTGCGCGTCGAAGAAGAAAGTGAGATCGCTCGAAGGTCAGATGAACGCTGTCACGGACGAACTCGTTCGTCTTGACGAGGCGCTTCAGGATACGCGGGCCGCTCTTCAGGAAGAGCAGAACCGCTATAATGAGTTGTCCTCGGGTGCCGCTGCTTCCAAATCCAGGGTCGGCGCTTTGCAAGAAGAAGCCGGTGTGATCGAGGGCATTTACCGTACGCCTTCGGGATTTCAGCTTCCGGCCATCCAGATCCAGCAGGCCCTCAAGAACGCCGGTTATTATACGGGCGCACTTGACGGCAAGATTGGACCGGCGACGCGTGATGCGATCCGCGCTTTCCAGAAAGACCAGGGACTTACTGCTGACGGTGTGGTCGGTCGTCAGACCTGGAGCAAGCTGAAAGCGTATCTGGATACGATCAAATAATTCTGCTTTTCTCAAAGAACCGGCATGGCTCGAACGGGTCATGCCGGTTTTTTTTGCTTTCATGTTCCAAGGCCGGGAGCCTTCTGCTAGAATACGCCCCTTATGATATTCCCGATGATCTCCTCAGGGCTGTGTCTGATGCTCGCTCTTTTCCCTTTTTCTTCAAAAGGAGAAGAGGCAAAGGCGCCTAAAAAAACACAGCTTGAGATTCCGCAAGATGCGGCTCTCCTTGAAAATATCCGTGTTCTTGTCCGGGAAGGGGTGCCGGCGGTTGAATTCAATACGGCGCATCCCTTTCGCGCTTACGATGAATACGACAATCCTCTCTTCCAAGGGGCCCAGATCGTCAAGACCCGGGTTCGCGTTGAAGGAGGAAAGATCGTGCTGGGGGCGCAGAAGTTCTCAGGAGAAGGACTGCGGATCGAAAGTGATGGGCCGCTCCAGGTGGACGGAAAAACCTACCGCGATTCCATCCTCTTCCGCCGGGTCTCGGACGGGACCCTAAAAGTGATCAACGATCTTCCGCTCGAGGATTATCTGAAAGGGGTGTTGCCTTCCGAAATGATCTCATCCTGGCATGGGGAGGCGTTGAAAGCTCAAGCAGTCGCTTCCCGGACTTATGCCGTATTCAACATGATCGAAAAAGCAGATCAAGATTATGATGTGACGAGCGATGTGCTGCATCAGGTCTATCGCGGTCAAGGGGGCGAGCACCCTGCGACCGATAAAGCGGTCGACCATACGCGCGGACAGATCTTAACCTATCAAGGCAAGATTTTTCCGGCCTATTTTCATTCGACCTCTGGCGGCGCGACCGCTCGCGCGCATGACGTTTGGGATGTCGAAGCGCATCCTTCCCTCATGGGGGTCCGGGACGAATTTTCTTCAGACTCAAAACATTACCGATGGCAGCAAGAATTCAGTGAAAAGACGATCCTTGATAAACTCCGCTTGCAAGGGTATTCCTTGAGCGGGATCGATCGGATGCAGGCTGTCGATCCGGATGATTTCGGGCGGGCCCGGAAGATCCTCGTCGTGTCGGGAGGGAAAGAATACCGATTTCGCTCGAGCGATTTTCGAATGTGGATGGGAGCGGGGGACTGGAAGAGCACCAAGATCACCGGGATCACGAAAAACGGCGGTCGATTCACGGTCAAAGGGGCTGGCTGGGGCCATGGCGTGGGTTTGTGCCAATACAGCGCGAAGAAGCTCGCCGAGATCGGATATTCCTATCAACGGATCCTGGCCTTTTTTTACCCTGGTTCCAGCTTGATGGATCTGGAGACTTATTCCGAGCGGTAATCGCCGGTCGAGTCTGTTTTTATTTGGGCATGCGCCCGTAGCTCAATTGGATAGAGCGTTGCCCTCCGAAGGCAAAGGTTGCAAGTTCAATTCTTGCCGGGCGCACCATCTTTCATGCGGGATCTCTGAAAATAAGCAAGCAATAGGAATCCATGATGAAACGAAGCCGCCTGATCGATCTTTTTCTCCTGGCTCTTGCCGTTCTGCTGATCGCCGCGGCGCTCGCGTGGGTTTGGCGATGGGCCGGCGATGCCGCGCTTCTCCGTAAAATGGTCGAGCGGCTTTCAGCCGATACGCGGACGGCCGAAGTCCTGGTGACGAAAAGCGAATATGATGAAACGGAGAAAAAAGTCCGAACAACCGTCAAATTCCTCGAGTACGATATATCCGGCAAACCGCTCGAGCCACGATATTTCACTTTCAGCGGCAACATTCTTCAGTTCCAGGCGCTCGTGATCCGTTTTCGTGACGATCTTGTCAAGGCGGGTGACCGTCTTCGTGGAAAAAGCGCGTATCTCTTTATGAAAGCGTTCGTGCTTGACGGCGAAAAAACACAAGAATTCGTTATCACCGAGGTCGATTCAATCCCCGAAGGTTATCGTGTTTCGAAAAAGATCGCGGCATTCGAGCAAGATCTCTGGCGTTATTTTTGGCGTTATGCCCTGGATCCGGAAAAGCGTTCCGCTTCCGGGGTCAAGAACGCCCAGATCGAAGCTCCCGGGACCTGGTTCCAGCCGGGTTCCATTTATACGCTTTCCATCGAGCATGACGGCGGGTTGAGGATCGATGCAAAACCGCTTCCGGCGATCCTCGACGGCGAGAAGATCGAGACCTCACGCCGATGATCGCGAGAACGGTCACGGTTTTCGGGAGCGGTTCCGCTCGCCAGGGTTCACGGGCCTATCGCCTTGCCTACGCGCTCGGGCACGCGCTTGCCCACAAGGGTTTCTTCGTCATGACGGGAGGCTACGGCGGCGTGATGGAAGCGGCGGCGCGCGGAGCCAAAGAGGCCGGAGGAAGAACGGTTGCAGTTGTGATCCGTGGCTCCAGGGCTCGCCCCAATGCATGGTCCCGAGAAGTGATCATCAAAAAGACCTGGCACCAGCGATTGCTCGGGCTTATTGAGAAAACGGATGCTTGCGTTGTTTGCGATGGCGCGACGGGGACCCTTACGGAACTTTTTACCGCCTGGGAAATGACCAACAAGCAATTGATTGCCAAACCTATTTTGCTTCTGGGAGAGCGCATCCGAAAACTAGTCCGGCGGCTCAGAAGGGATCCCGAGTTTCTTTTTCCCGAACAGCTTGTCGAATGTGCTACGCCTGCGGCTGCGGCGGAGATGCTTGTGAAAATGTTCGCTTGCCCTTCAAAACCGTGAAGATCTCCGATTTCGATTACGAACTTCCGGAAGGCCGTATCGCCTCGCAACCGCTCAAGGATCGTCCTGCGGCCCGGCTTGTTTTCGTTCCTCGCCAAGGCGGCGAATTACGGCATGGTTCTTTTCGGGAGATCCCTTCGATTTTCCGCGCGGGGGATGTGCTCGTCCTGAATGATACCCAGGTTATCCCGGCTCGTCTTCTTGGAAAACGCGAGACCGGCGGGAAGCTCGAGATCTTTCTTCTCGCGCGGCTTGAGAAGCAGGAATGGGAAGCCTTGATCCGCCCTTCGGAGAGGGTCCATAAGGGACAGGAATTCGAGTTCGGTCGTTTCGGAGATAAACTCAGGGTGCGGGTCCTGGATGAGCATGTGCCTGGGAGTGTGAAACGACGTGTGATACTTGCGGACAACGAGTATTTGCCGGCTCTAAGAAAAGTAGGGCATGTGCCTTTGCCGCCGTATATCCGGCGTTCGGATACGCCGGAGGACCGGGAATTCTATCAGACCGTCTTTGCGCGGGCTCCCGGTGCGGTTGCTGCACCCACCGCCGGGCTCCACTTCGACAAGTTTCTCCTGAAGCAGATTGAAGATATCGGAGTGAAGATCGTCTATGTCACGCTGCACGTCAGTTACGGGACTTTCCAGCCGGTGAAGGTAGAAAATGTAGAGGATCATCAGATGTTCGAAGAGTTTTGTGAGATCTCCGAAGACGCAGCCGAGGCGATCATGCGCGCCCGCGCCGAAAGGGGGAGGGTCTTTGCCTGCGGGACGACGGTGGTCCGCACGCTTGAGTCGGCAGCGGCCGAGGACGGTTCGGTCCGTCCCTTCAAGGGAACGACGCGGATTTTTATCTATCCCGGTTACCGGTTCCGTGCGGTCGACGCGCTGATCACGAATTTTCATTTGCCGCGCAGTACACTGCTCCTTCTCACCGCGGGTTTTCTGGGAAGCCGCGAGCGGCTCCTCGAGGTCTATCGCGAAGCCATCCGGCTCCAGTACCGTTTTTACAGCTACGGTGACGCCATGGTCATTTACTCATGACAAAAAGATAGTGGGTAGGCTGCGCGGGTCTATTTGCGGTATGATAAATATCAATGAAGCCATTCGAATTTAAAATAACAACGCGGGATAAGCATTGTGGGGCGCGCACAGGGATCGCCAGCACGACCCACGGAGATTTCAGGACGCCGGTGTTTATGCCGGTCGGGACACAGGGGACCGTCAAGGCCGTCCCGCCGCGGGATCTTGAGGATGCCGGGGCCGAGATCATTCTTTCGAACGCCTATCATCTTTTTATTCGTCCCGGGACCGAGATCCTGCGGGAGTTCGGCGGGCTGCACCGTTTTATGGGCTGGCAGAAACCGATCCTTACGGACAGCGGGGGGTTCCAGGTTTTTTCGCTCAATAAGCTGCGGGAGATCACCGAAGACGGCGTGCGTTTCAACTCGCATTTTGACGGAGCCGAGATCAAGCTTACGCCGGAAAAAGTGATCGAGATCCAGGAGGCGATCGGGAGCGATATTGCGATGATCTTCGACGAATGTCCGCCGATGCTTCGCGAGAAGGACAAAATGCGGGAGTCCCTCGAACGGACCCTCCGCTGGTCGGAACGGGCGAAACGCGCCCATAGGTTGGCAGACCAGGCGCTTTTCGGGATCGTCCAGGGAGGGGTGTTCCTCGATCTTCGCAAGGAGTCTCTGGAGCGGACGGTCGCGATCGGGTTCGACGGTTATGCGCTTGGCGGGCTATGTGTGGGCGAAGAAAAGGAAGAAACTTTCGCTGTGTTCCGCGATACCGTGCCGAGACTCCCGGAAGGGAAGCCGCGATACATGATGGGGATCGGGATGCCGGCCGATTTCTTCGAGGCGGTGGAGAACGGGGCGGATATGTTCGACTGTGTCACGCCGACACGCTACGGGCGCAACGGGACCGGTTTTTCGAGGCAGGGGCTCGTCGTGGTTCGGAACGGGAAATACCAGCGGGATCAGGCTCCCTTGGACCCGGGATGTGATTGCTATGTCTGCCGGCATTTCTCGAGGGGGTATTTGCGGCATCTTTTGAACATGAACGAAATGCTAGGCCCCCAGCTGATTTCGTTGCATAATATCGCTTTTATGACCCGGCTTTTCAGGGATATCCGGGCCGCGATCTCGGCCGGGACGTTCCTGGGGTTCAAAAAAGATTTTCTGGATCATTTTGACCCGGATGGCCGATAATTAAGGAAACTTTTGCGCATGGCCGCCGGTCGGACCCCGGGCAGCTCAGGCGCAAGTAAAGAACGGGCTCAGGTTTTCATCCAAAAATCGAATCGATCCTGAAGGAGGAACTGATCTATGTTCGAAGCCATTGCTTATGCCGCTCCGGCCGCTGCGCCGGCCCAGGAGGTCAATCCCATTCTCAATTTTCTTCCGCTGATCATTTTGATCTTCATTTTCTATTTCTTTCTCATCAAGCCTCAGCAGAAAAAACAGCGTGAGACCCAGACCATGATCCAGAACCTGAAAAAAGGTGACCGGATCTATACGGTCGGCGGGATCCTCGGGACCATCACGAGCATTCAGAACGATTATGTCGTTATCAAGACCGGCGATTCGGATACGAAAATGGAGATCCTCAAAAGCGGGATCGCCGGGGTCCGTAGCCGCGAAGAACAAAAAGCATAAGCAAAGGAGAAACTCATGGACCGTTTTTATAAGTGGAAAGTTCTTTTGATCCTGGGCCTCGTGGCCTTCTCCCTTTGGAGATTCTGGCCGCCGCAGGATAATATCAATCTCGGTCTCGATCTCCAGGGCGGGATGCAGCTCTTGCTCGAGGTCGATCTCGCCAAGATCCCGGAAGAAACGAGAGAGGATGCGACAGAGCGCGTCGTCGAGGTCATCCGTAACCGCATCGACGAATTCGGAGTCCGCGAACCGAGCATCAGCAAACAGGGGAGCTCTCAGGTCGTGGTCCAGCTTCCGGGGATTACGGACCGCGAGCGAGCCAAGGAGATCGTCGGCAAGACGGCGCATCTCGAGTTCAAACTGGTCAGCGAAGATGCTGAGATCGCCAAGCAGTTCACCGAAGGAAAAACTCCCGAAGGTTTTGAGTCGAAACAAATCAAGGATATGACGGGCCTTCGTAGCCTTATTCTTCAAGCCGGAGCCGTTCTTTCGGGCGATCATCTAACGACCGCTTCCGTCGGCTTCGACCAGTATGGTCAGCCCATCGTCCAGCTTCAATTCGATGACGAGGGCGGGAAGATCTTCGACAAGGTGACGTTCGAGAATATCGGAAGACAACTTGCGATCGTGCTCGACGGAAAAGTCCATTCCGCGCCGGTGATCCGCGATCGCATTCCCAACGGCCAGGCGCAGATCTCGGGAAATTTTACGATCGATGAAGCCAGCGATCTTTCGCTGGTCCTGCGAGCCGGTGCGCTTCCGGCCCCGGTCAATGTGATCGAAGAAAGAACGGTCGGACCAAGCCTCGGGCAGGACTCGATCCAAAGCGGCATTCGCGCTTCTCTGATCGGGATCGCGATCGTCATCCTCTTTATGCCGCTTTACTATCTTTTCTGCGGCCTCGTGGCGGACCTTGGCCTCTTGGTCTATACGATCGTGGTCATGGGATCGTTCGCTGCGTTGGGGGCTTCGCTGACCCTGCCGGGTATCGCGGGCTTCATCCTTTCGATCGGGATGGCCGTCGATGCCAATGTGCTTATCTTCGAGCGGATCCGTGAGGAGCTCAGTACCGGAAAGACCGCCCGGGCGGCCGTGTCCGCCGGTTATCACAAGGCGTTCTCTGCGATCTTTGATTCCAACCTGACGACGCTTTTGACCTCGGTCCTGCTTTTCATGTTCGGGACCGGGCCGGTGAAGGGATTTGCGGTAACGCTTTCCATCGGTATTTTGGCGAGCATGTTCTCAGCAATTCTCGTGACACGGGTGATCTTTGACTATCTTTTGCAGAAAAATCCCAACATGAAGATCCGGATGTTCTCTTTCATGAAGGAAACGCATATCCATTTTCTGAAGGGGAGGATCTGGGCTTATGGTTTTTCAGTGGTCGTGCTTGCCATGGGGATCTTTGCGATCTTTGCCCGAGGGGAACAGAATTACGGCGTTGAATTCACTGGAGGAACGTTGCTGCATGTCAAACTCGCCCATTTCGCGGAAACGGGGGAGGTGCGCAAGGCCCTTGAAAAGGCCGGGGTCGGGGGGCTTTCGATCCAGCGTTTCGGTGATCTGAACGAAAATCAATTCATTATCAAATCCTCGGATAAGGATACGGAACGGATTGAAACTGTGGTAAAAGGGTTGGCCGGGGACAAGGGCTATGAGGTCATGCGGGTTGACCGTATCGGGCCGGCCGTTAGCAAAGACATTACCAAGAAAGCGTTATATGCCGTTTTCTGGTCCTGGCTCGGCATCCTGGTGTATCTTGGATGGCGGTTCGAATGGAAATTTTCTCTTGCTGCGGTGGCCGCACTCGTGCATGACACGATCTTCTCTTTCGGGGTCTATGCCATGAGCGGACGTGAGATCAACATTCCGATCATCGCAGCGATCCTGACCATCATCGGTTTCTCGGTCAATGATACGATCGTCACGTTCGATCGCGTGCGGGATAATCTGAAAGTGATGCGAAAAAAACCGTTCTCCGAAGTCGTGGAGATCAGTATCAACCAGACCCTGAGCCGGACGATCCTGACGAGCTTGACCGCGATCCTGGCGACGCTGGCGCTTTTCCTGTTCGGCGGGAACGCCATCAATGATTTCGCGTTCATCCTTCTCGTGGGTTTCGGGGTCGGTATCTATTCCACCATCTTTGTCGCGACGGCCCTGGTCGTGGACTGGAAGGCTCGCTGACCCTTGACGGAATCTTCCCGCTTCAGCCCTCTTTTTTCGAGTTTGCTTGAGAAAAGAGGGCTGTCCGATCCTGTCGCGATCTCGCGTTTCCTACAAGCCGATCTTTCCGATCTCGGGGATCCGCTTATCATGAAAGGGATCCCGGAGGCTGTCGGAAGGATTCGCCGCGCCGCTTCTTCCAGAGAAAAGATCCTGATCCATGGGGATTATGATGCCGACGGGATCACGGCTTCCGCGATCCTGGCAAGGACCCTGCAGAAGCTGGGGGTTGAGTTCCGCGTTTTTCTTCCGGAACGGAGTAAGGACGGCTATGGGGTCAGCGCTCCGGCGATCCGGGAAGCTGCTTCCGAGCAATACCGGATCTTGATCACAGTGGATTGCGGGATCTCTGCGCATGACGAGATCCGCGAGGCGCGAAGTCTCGGAATGGAGGTGATCGTGATCGATCATCACCGGATCCCAGTCGAAGGCGGGCCGCGTGATGCGATCATCATCAATCCCCAGCAGGAAGATTGCCCCTATCCATTCCGCGAACTGAGCGCAGGCGGGCTTGCCTTCAAACTTTCCCAAGCCTTGATCGGGACCGAAGCTTTTACTTTCCTTGATCTGGCGGCTCTTTCGACGGTGGCGGATGTTGCGCCTCTTTTGGATGAGAATCGGATCATCGTCAAGCATGGGATGAAGCAAATGGCTGAGACGAGGAACATAGGACTCAAGGCACTGATCCAGACAGCGGGAATCCGGGCCAAAGAAATGAACGTCGGTCATTTGGGGTTCATGCTGGGCCCGAGGATCAATGCCTGTGGCCGCATGGGAGCTCCGGACGCCGCTTTGCGGCTTTTCATGACGGCTTCGGAAACTGAAGCCCAAAAATGGGCTCGTCTTCTGGATGAAGAAAATCAGGCGCGTCAACGCGAAGAACGCGCGATGGTCCAGGAAGCGATCCAGGAGGCGGATCGGACGGTGAATTTCAACCGGGAGCGCATAGTCGTGGTCGGACGTGAAGGATGGCATCAGGGCGTGATCGGGATCGTCGCCGCACGATTGGTGGAGAAGTATGAGCGGCCTGCCATTGTGATCGGCTTTGAGGGGGAAAGAGGCAAGGGGTCGGGTCGTTCGATCCAGGGTTTCGATCTTTTTAAGAGTTTGCAAGATTGCGCGGGACTTCTCGAGCAGTTCGGAGGGCATGAACAAGCCGCCGGACTGGTCATCGCGAAAGCGCATTTCATCGCATTCAAGAAAAAGATCAACGAATATGCCATGAACCATTGTCCGTCCGGACTTTTTGTCAAAAAAAAACACGCCGATCTAGGGATCGAGCTTTCGCAGATCCACGGTCTTTTTGTGAGAGAGCTTCGGATGCTCGAGCCTCACGGAGTGGGGAACCCGCGGCCGGTTTTTTTGACGCGCGGACTTTTACTCAAGACGAAGCCCGTGCGGATCTCGGCCCAGACGCTGCAGTTTTGGGTGACGGACGGCGCGATGACCTATGAAGCGCGACTGACGAGCCGTTTTGAAAAAGACATGAGCGGATTCGAACAAGGGACGGCGGTCGATCTTTATTATACGCTGAAAAGTTACACGGCTTTTGGGGAAGAGAAAATATCGTTTGAGATTAAAGCCTTAGAACCCGCTGCCGCGGGGAAAAGTTAAGCCGCGGGAGTTTCGGCGGCGGCTTTAGCAAGCAAGCGGAACGGACCTGCCTTCACGACTTTCCCGCTTTGAAGACAACCTGCGCATACGGAGACCCGGCGCACTGTCCCGTTCTGGAAACGGACCTTCACTTTTTGAAGGTTCGGGAGGAAACGGCGGCGTGAAATGCCGGTCGTTTTCTTACCGATCCCACCGGTCTTTTTAGCAAGACCCCGGCGGGCAATGGAGCGGCCGACGATCGGTTTTTTTTCACAAAAAAAGCAGTGTTTCATAGAGGGCGTATTATATTGACAAGTTAAGTCTTGGCAAGGTTTTTTTTATGCGATATACTCCAAAAACGATCTTGAAAAAGGTCGCTCAACTCAGGGGGCTTACCGTGAAGAAAAAATCAGTTACTTTTTCTCTTTTCGCACCGCAGGCAAGGTCGGTTTGCCTGGCCGGTTCCTTCAATAATTGGAAATCCGAACAGACACCGATGAAAAAGGACCGCAAGGGCAACTGGGCCTTGAAGTTAGATCTCGTCCCCGGAAGATACGAATACCGTTTTTGGGTCGACGGGGCCTGGCAGAACGATCCCAATCCGGTGGAATGTGTTCCCAACGCATTCGGCACCTGGAACTCTGTGGTTGAAGTGATCTGATCGGGGGTCGTGACACCATTCCATGAAGGTCGTTTTTGCCGCTTCTGAGATCGCCCCGTTCGCAAAGACCGGGGGGCTTGCCGATGTGACCGGTGCGCTTCCCCTGGAGATTCGGAACCTCGGGCATGAGGTCTATGCTTTCCTGCCGCGGTACCGGTCGATCGATATCCAAAAAGAGGGACTCAAGATTGTTTATGAACGCGTGCCGGTCCCGATGGGCTCCAACATTGAACATGCGCGTCTCTTCGAGAAAAAACCCTCTCCGGGGCTCGTTTATTATTTCATTGATGCGCCGGAGCTTTTTGGCCGCGAAGGGCTTTACGGGACGCTTCAGGGAGATTACGGCGATAACGACCGCCGGTTTACTTTTTTTCAGCGGGCGGTCCTCGAAGCGCTCAAGATGCTCTACCTTAAACCGGATATCATTCATTGCCATGACTGGCAAACCGGCCTTATCCCGGTCTATCTGAAGACGCTTTATGCAGAGGAATATCTTTTCAAGAAGACGCGTGCGGTCTTTACGGTCCACAACCTGGCCTATCAGGGGAATTTCCCTCCGGATTCGCTGCCGGTCACAGGGCTCAGCTGGAACGAATACAAGTTTGAAAAGCTCGAATTCTACGGCAAATGCAGTTTTATCAAAGGGGGGATCGTTTATTCGGATGCGGTCACGACGGTCAGCGCCGGTTACGCGGAAGAGGTTTTAAAAGAGGAGACCGGCTGTGGAATGCACGGCGCGCTTCGGCAGAAAGGCCCCCACTTTCAGGGGATCTTGAACGGGATCGATCACCGTCTTTGGAATCCAGAGACAGATGCCGCGCTGATCGAGCGCTATAGTGCCGGGAACCTGGGCGGGAAAAAAGCGAATAAACGCTCTTTGCGCAAAGAAAACGGTCTCAGTGCAGGGGAGGATCTTCCGCTCTTCGGCATCGTGTCCCGGTTGGTCGATCAAAAGGGGCTCGATATTTTGATCGCGATCTTCGACGAGTTAATGCGGCTGGATCTCGAGATCGTAATTCTTGGTTTGGGTGATGAGAAATATCATTGGCGTCTTCGCGAGCTGAGAAAGAAGTACCGGGACCGTTGCGGTGTCCATATTGTTTTCGATGAATCCATGGCCCGGCGCATGTATGCGGGCTGCGATGTCATGATGATCCCGTCCAATTATGAGCCGTGCGGTCTGACCCAGATGATTGCGCTCCGCTATGGGACCGTGCCGCTTGTGCGCGCTGTGGGCGGGCTTCGTGATACGGTCGAAGAATTCCACGCGGCGAAAGGGACGGGGAACGGATTCCTTTTTGAAGCTTATTCCGGCGATGCTATGTTGGCAGCGATTCATCGTGCGCTGAATACCTACCGGGAGCCGACCTTGTGGCAAAAGCTCGTGAAAAACACTTTTGCTTCCGACTTCTCGTGGCAGGCTTCCGCCAAGAAATATGTTGCGCTGTATGACAAACTGACCCGCGAGTATCAAAAAGTCTGAAATGACGGTTCCTGACATGAATCAAACAGACCCTCTGATGATTGGCCAGGTTTCCCTACGGTCGCGATTGATTATCGGGACCGGCAAGTACGCCACGATGCCGATCATGGCGGCGGCGCTTGAAGCTTCGGGGGTGGAAATGGTGACGGTCGCGATCGGCCGGATCGATCTCGGGAAAAAAGACGAAAAGAACCTTCTGGAATTCATCGACCGAAAAAAATACCGGATCTTGCCGAACACCGCGGGGGCTTATACGGTCAAGGACGCTTGCCGGATCGCGCGGCTTGGGCGTGAAGCTGGGATCGGGGACCTTGTGAAGGTGGAGGTGATCGGAGATCCGAAGACCCTGATGCCGGATACCGAGGGGCTTTTGGAAGCGACGAAGATCCTGGTCAAAGAAGGTTTCACCGTGATGCCCTATACGAATGACGATGCGATCATGGCGAAAAAGCTTGAAGACGCCGGAGCGGCTTGTGTCATGCCCCTCGCGGCACCGATTGGGTCCGGACTCGGGATTCAGAACCGCTTGAGCTTGCGGCTGGTCAAAGAAGCCGTATCGTGTCCTGTGATTGTGGATGCGGGCGTCGGGACGGCCTCTGATGCTTCGATCTGTATGGAACTTGGAATGGACGGGGTCTTGATGAATACCGCGATCGCGGCGGCGCGGGATCCCGTCATGATGGCACAAGCTATGTGCGATGGAGTGCGTTCGGGACGGCTTGCTTACCTGGCGGGACGGATGCCTCCTCGGCAATATGCAAGTCCCTCGAGTCCCCAGGAAGGTCTTAAACCGAAAAATTAGTTTTAGGGCAGTCCTAATCCTATCGATCCAGAAAGGAAGAACGATTTTATGAAGACTTACAAGATTGCAGTCATTCCCGGGGACGGGACCGGAGGCGAAGTGGTGCGGGAAGGATTGAAAGTGCTCGATGCGCTTTCTGTTTCCCATGGTTTTAAGACCGAACGGCAGGTCTTTCCGTTCGGGGGAGAGCATTATCTGAAGACGGGGGTGGTGCTGCCGGAGAATGCCTTCGAAGAACTAAAAAAATTCGATGCGATCTTTTTGGGAGCGATCGGACATCCCCAGGTTAAACCGGGGATCCTCGAGAAAGGGATCTTGTTGAAGCTGCGTTTCGGACTTGAGCAATACATCAACCTTCGTCCGATCAAATTGTATCAAGGCGTTGAATGTCCGCTCAAGGGCAAAGGGCCGGAAGATATCGATTTTGTCGTGGTGCGCGAGAATAACGAGGGGTTGTACTGCGGCGAGGGCGAGTTCCAGAAAAAAGGGACCTCAGAGGAGGTCGCGATCCAGATCAGCCGCAATACGCGCAAAGGGGTAGAGCGTTGTCTCCGTTTTGCTTTTGAATTTACACGAAAACGGAACAAAAGAAAAAAGCTGACATTGTGTGGGAAAACCAATGTGCTGACCTACGCCTTTGATCTTTGGGAGCGTGTTTTTCATGAGGTCGGCGCGGAATATCCCGATATCCAGCGCGATTATGCGCACGTTGATGCGACCTGCATGTGGATGGTAAAAAACCCGGAATGGTTCGATGTGATCGTGACGGATAATATGTTCGGGGATATCATCACGGATCTCGGTGCGATGATCCAGGGAGGTATGGGGATTGCGGCCGGGGGGAACCTGAACCCGGAAGGGGTCTCGATGTTCGAGCCCATCGGGGGCTCGGCGCCCAAATACACGGGGCTCAATGTGATCAATCCGCTTGCGGCGATCTCTGCCGCGCAAATGATGCTTGAGTACTTGGGAGAGGGCGAAGCGGCGAAAAAACTCGAACGGTCGATCCAGTGGGTGATCGCGGATAAGCTAAAGAGTTTGGCGGCAGGGAAAATGGGATACTCGACCACGGAGGTCGGGGACCTTGTCGTAGAAGGTTTGAAACGATAACGAACCGGGGATCCGGGATTACCCCTTTGGGGTGCTTAAAAGTTCTTCGAGAAAGGGATTCAGATCCATGAAAAAACTCAAAGTAGCGATTTTAGGCGTCACGGGTGCGGTCGGGCAGGAATTCCTGACCGTCCTGGAAGAAAGAAAATTCCCGATCCAAGAGCTTGTGCCGCTCGCTTCGGGGCGTTCCGCCGGCAAGAAGGTCGTCTTTCGCGGCAAGCGTTGCACAGTCTGCGAAGCGAAACCGGATTCTTTTGACGGGATCGACCTTGTGCTTGCCAGTGCGGGCGGATCGATCTCGAAGGCGCTCGCACCGCATGCGGTCAAAGCGGGAGCTCTCGTTGTGGACAATACCAGCGCCTACCGGATGGACCCTGAGGTTCCCTTGGTGGTCCCTGAGATCAATGCCGACGATATTTTTAAACACAAAGGGATCATCGCGAACCCGAATTGCTCGACCATTATCATGCTCGTTCCTCTGTGGCCGCTCCATAAAGCTGCGAAGATCCGGCGGATCGTTTCAGCGACTTACCAGGCGGCGAGCGGGGCCGGAGCCAAAGCCATGGAGGAGCTCAAGGTCCAGGCGAAAGACTTCCTCGCCGGGAAAAAAGTGAAAAAAGTGGTTTTGCCGCATCAGATCGCTTTCAATGTTTTTTCCCACAACTCCAGGGTCGGGCCGGATGGTTTTTGCGAAGAAGAAACCAAGATGGTGAAAGAGACCCAAAAGATCTTCCACGATCCCGATCTCCGGGTGACGGCTACTTGTGTGCGGGTCCCGGTCCTGCGCGCGCATTCCGAGGCCCTTTTCATCGAGACCGAAAGGCCGATCAGCCCTGACGAAGCCCGCGCGATCCTGGCCAAGGCGCCTGGGGTCAAAGTGGTGGACGATCGCGAGAAGAACTATTTTCCGATGCCGCTCGAAGCGACGGGACAGGACGATATTCTCGTCGGCCGGTTACGGACGGACCCCGGCGTGGAAAACGGGCTCGCAATGTTCGTCTCCGGGGATCAGATCCGCAAAGGGGCTGCGACGAACGCGGTTCAGATCGCGGAGATCGCGTTTCGCTCCTAGTGCGATCCCGATGGGTTCCGATTCCTTTGCCGGGTGCGCCTTCGAAGGCAGGCTGTGCGCTATGCGCAATCTGAAAATCATCCTCGAATATGATGGAGGTTCCTTCTTCGGATTCCAGCGGCAGCCTGGCCGCGCGACGGTCCAGGAAGTGCTGGAAGACGCCTTATCCCGGCTCTTCAATACCAAAGTCAAGATTGGCGCCGCAAGCGGCCGGACCGATACTGGTGTGCATGCTCTTGCACAAGTCGTGCATGCAAAGGTCTCGACCTCGATGCCATTAGAAAAGATCCGGCGTGGATTAAACGCGATCTTGCCCCGAACCATGGCGGTCCGAAAGGCCGAATGGGCTCCGCCTGGTTTTCATGCGCGCTATGGGGCCCGTTCAAAACTCTATGAATATCGGATATGGAATGCCGAAGTCCGTTCACCGCTCGGAGGGGAAAGGATGTGGCATATTGCCCAACCCCTGGACCTTCCGCGTATGCGGAAAGCAGCTCGGGATCTTGTCGGACGGCGTGATTTCAGGTCCTTTTGCGCGGCGATCTCGGCTCATAAAAGAACGGTCCGCCATTTGAAAAAACTCAAGATCGCTCAAAAGGGGAAAGTCGTTATTTTTCAGGCGGAAGCAGACGGATTCCTTCACCATATGGTCCGCAATATCGTGGGGACCTTGGTTGAGGTGGGGAGGGGAAAGATCCTTCCTTCCCGGGTGCGCGGGATTCTGCGCGGGCGGGACCGCCGTCTCGCAGGCCCGACGGCTCCGGCCTGCGGCCTCTTTTTGGTCCGTGTAACTTATGGCCGCGGATGAAGTTAGCGCAAAGAGAAAATTTTTGACACACCAGGGGGTTTTTGTTATACTCACGCCTCTTTTTTTCCAGGTCACTCCAGGAGATCAAGCAGGAATACTATGAAAACTTATATCCCGAGCGAAAAGGATTTTGACCGTAAGACCTTTCTGATCAATGCCAAGGGGAAGACCCTGGGGCGTTTAGCGACGCGGGTCGCTTCAATCCTGATCGGAAAGGGCAAGGCCGTAATCTCTCCGGATAAACTTTGCGGGGACCAGGTCATTATTATCAATGCCAAGGAAATCCAGGTGACGGGAAGAAAACGGGAGCAGAAGGTCTATACGCGGTTCAGCGGGTATGCGGATGGCCTGAAAACGATCCGTTTTGATAAACTGATGGCCCTGAAACCCGAAGCGATCGTTGAAAAGGCGATCGCGCGAATGCTTCCGAATACCCGTCTGGGGCGCGAGATGCTTCGGCGTTTGCGTGTCTATGCGGGGTCCGAACATCGTCAACAAGCACAAAAACCAGTTCCGCTCGAGGTCTAAATGGTAACGGCAAAAGTTTTTTTAGGGACCGGCCGGCGTAAATCTGCCGTGGCACGCGTCCGTCTTCTTGAAGGGCAAAAAGGGATCTTTATCAACGGAGAGCCGTCGCTTCATTATCTTAATGACGCGATGCTGCAGATGACCGTTGAAAAGCCGCTGAAGCATGTGAGCCTCCTGGAGCAGTTCGGCGTCCGGGTGGAGGCGCAAGGCGGAGGAAAAGCGGGGCAGGCGGCAGCCGTGAGCCTCGGGATCGCCCGTGCATTGCTCGAATATGATGAAAAGCTCCGGGCCGCGCTTCGCAAAGGCGGCTTTTTGACGCGGGATCCGCGAGAGAAAGAACGCAAAAAGCCCGGTCGCAAAGGAGCTCGCCGCAGCTTCCAGTACACGAAGCGATGAGGAAAGCCCTTTTCTTTTTTCTCATTATTTTCGGTTCGCTCGCGCTCGTGGGTTGCCAGGCTTTTTTCGAAGATTATTCCTATCAACCGTTGGGTGCGATGTCCTCCGGCCAAAGTTGACCCGGCGCCGGATCTTGCGCCTCCAAACGAACAGGCGACCGGCTCATGAGGCTTCTTAAGTTCTTCACGGTTCTTCTCGTCCTCCTCGCGCTTCTTGCGGTCGTCCTTTATTTCGTCATGCCGTCCTGGATCCCTTCCGAAGATCTTCGTTCCCAAGTAGCGCATCAGATCGAAACCGTTACGACCAGTGTCCTGACTTACGGGGATGCCACGGTCCGTCTTTTCCCGTTCACCGAGATGCAGTTCAAGGATGTCCGGATCAAACAGGAAAGCGGGAAAGCCGAGATCACCGCCGACCGCTTCACGGTCCAATTGGATTTGATCGGTCTTTTCTTCCGGCGATATAGGATGTCCGGCATGCGGGTCGAAGGGGGTTCGTTAAAGACGTCGCATCTTTGGGAGGGATGTCCCTGGGATCCCGAGATCCGTGAAATGCGTTTACAGCTCAAACCGACTCGCAAAGATTCTGTCCAGAAACTTGAGATCGAAGGGAATTTGCACGGGCTTTCAAAGAACCTGAAGGGGCATGCGACCATCGATTGGAGTACTCTAGCGGCTTGGAGCTGGAAGAACGTCGTGCTTTCAGGAGAGATCCTTTTATCC
Organism: Candidatus Omnitrophota bacterium; assembly: GCA_049324575.1. Taxonomy (GTDB): domain Bacteria; phylum Omnitrophota; class Omnitrophia; order Omnitrophales; family Aquincolibacteriaceae; genus JBMONI01. The sequence goes on from JBMONI010000015.1 coordinate 35,885, forward strand.
GATGTGGATCTTGCGACTCTTCCCGGGAATGCCGGGGACACGGCGGGTGCTTTGCAAGTGGATCGCGGACTTTTGAAGACGCAGATCGCTTTTGAAAAAGCTGCGGCCCAGGACAAGATCAAGATCGATCTTGAAACCTCGATCACCGACCTCGTCTATCATGCGCAACCAGCGTCTTCAACGGTCACGCCCCAGGCGCCGATCGAGCTTGGGCTCAAGGTCCGCGGTGATTGGGATCCCATGACCGATGAGGTTGCGCTCGCGCAAGCGACTTTTCATCTCCCTTGGGGGGAGGCGGAGGCCCAGGGGCTCTTTTCCCTTGCGACTGGTGAGATCCGGGAAATGCGCATTTCGGCGGTTTCAGTCCCGCTGGAGCAAATCCCGCATTATTGTGGGCCGCTCAAGAATTCCCTTCCCGTCAACCTTGGATTTTCAGGGCCGAGCCATTGGGATATCACCTTGCGTGGGACATTGGACCAGCTCTCTGCAAACGTGAACGTCGATCTCGAAGATGCGACCCTGACTTATGGCAAATATTTTTCTAAAACCAAAGGCCTACCCATGCAAGTCGCCATGGCATTTCTCCTTAAGGATCACCGCTTTCTGACCGGAGATCTTTCGGCCTATATGAAAGATCTTACGCTGAAGGCCAGTGTGACCGAAGGCGATCTTCAAGCCCGTTCCGGTCAGTTGAATTTGATCACCAATAAATTCCCCTTGGCGGCCCAGCGCGAGCTTTTTCCTTCGCTTGCGGAATATCAGGCGGAAGGGAACGCGAAAGTCCTGGCGAATTGGAAAGGGGATTTCGGCCAGCCGGAGGCCTTGGAGGTCATGACGAATATTACTCTGGAAAACGCCTCGTTCCAGCGGGGTTCGGGTCCGCTCGTCAGGGATATCAAAATGGCCATCGATGTAAGCCCCATGATCCTCAAAGTTCGCGAAGGGGTGTTCCGGCTGGGAGATTCGGTCGTTGATTTCAAATTTACGGGATATCAGCTTTTTCGGGCTCCCAAGATCGAAATGTCGGTTGGCGTGACCGGCGTGCGGCCTTCGGTTTTTCTTGGAGATGCGGCCGCGCTTATTCAAGCCCTCGCTCCGGACGTCCTGAGAGCGGAGAATATTTCCCAGGCAGGATTCCTTCGCTGGTTTCCTGAAGAAGAAGCCTGGGAATCAGCCTCTTCGGATATCACGTATCAGAAAGAAAAAGGGTGGACTTTCTCTAATTTGCATGTCAAGGCCTATGGCGGTGATTGGAAAGCCGCTTTGGATTTTCCTCCCGCGTCGGATCTGGTCAAGCAATTTGATCTCACACTGCAGGCAGAGCAAGTCGATCTTGGATTCTGGACACGGAAGACGGGGGCAATCGATCCGCGTTTAGCCGGCAAGGCCTTTCTCGATCTGAACCTTCGCGGCGAAACTTCCGCGGAGGGGGAAGCAACCCGTCTTAGCGGACAAGGGAAGATCTTGGTCACGGAAGGGACTTTTTACGGATTCGATCTCCAAGACGCGGCCGGTTCATTCGGCAAACTACAGGAATTGAAGGTTCTGGCGACCGGGCGGACGCCTTTCACGGACCTTCAAGGAACTTTCAAAATTGAAGGGACCAAATTCACGACCGAAGATCTCATGATGGTCGGGCCGCATCTTTCGGCGCGGGCTACGGGGGAATTCGCGGAAGATGGTTTCCTGAATTTTCGAATCCATGCGTTTCTTTCTAAAGAGGATACGCGGAATTTCCTCAGGGAAGTGCTGCATGAAGACGCGGATCCCAGCCTCCAGCTCGGGCCGCTCCCCTTCCTGCTCGTGGGTTCTTTTGACCGGCCTGAGATCAAACCCGACCCTGAAAAGATGGCGGATTTTTTAAAAGATCTGGAAGAAAAGAAGATCCGGTCTATTTTGCAGACCTTCTAAGGCCCTTTCGGCTCCGGATCTTGCGGAGCATCATCCTCGCGGCGCTGACTTCCCCTTGTGATTTGGACGGCGCCCGGACTCTGACCTTCTGCGATCCTACGGTGATCCTGACTTCAAATCCGTTCACGAGTTCTTTCGCCTCATAGGCGGGGAGGGTTTGCCAATAACGTTGGGTCAGCTCCTGCAAAGTGCTTTTCGGGTTCGGATCCAGACGGAACAGTTTTTGGGGTGCGAGGTATTCTCCGAGATATTTTTCGATAAAGGCATCCGTGGTCTCATGACCGTGTTCCAGGAAGATCGCGGCGATCAATGCTTCCAGCGTATCGGCGAGGATCTTGGCGAGGTCCTTGAGCGGCTGATGGCGCAGGCTTCGTCCGATCTTCACATATTTCCGAAGGCCGATCGTCCGTGCGATCCTGAAAAGGATCTTGCGGGAGACCAGGATCGAGCGCATACGGCTCAGCAGGCCTTCATCGGCTTGCGGGAACCGGTCGAAAAGCTTACGACAAACCAGAAAATTGAGGACCGCATCGCCGAAGAATTCGAGACGGTCGAAATCATGCGGAAATGCACAACCGTTCTCATTGCGGAAAGACGGATGCGCGAGAGCGGATCCGATCAAGATCCTCCCGAATTTTTTTTTGCCGGTTAAACGGAAGAGCCAAGGGGCGGGATCGGCTTTTTCCCTTGCTGCGACTCCCTGGCGAGGGAGTTCCGGCGGGCGTTTGCGGGGAAGGGCTCCCGTCCTACGGGCCTGAAAGGTGTTTTTCCTGTGCTTAGGCATAAATTGACAAAGGTTTTAAAGGTTACATATAATACCACTTTTCCTGAACCTCTTTTAGGGAAAAGGGTTAAGTCATGGTCAATTGTGCGATCATCGGAGCGACCGGGTATACAGGACTGGAATTGATTCGGATCCTGTCAGGCCATCCTTCCGTTCGCCTTACTAAAATGACGACCCGGCAGAAGGACCCGATCTCCGTGAGGAGCCTGATCCCGACCCTTTCCCGGAAAACCGATCTTGCCATTGTCCCTTATTCGTTCGCGGACGTGAAAAAAGAAGCCGAAGTGGTCTTCGTCTGTTTGCCTCACACGGAGGCGATGACGGCGGTCGCAGATTTCAGGAAGGCCGGGAAGATCGTGATTGATCTTTCAGCGGATTACCGGCTGAAGAACAAAGCGGAATATCATGCGTGGTATCATTCAACGCACCGGTATCCGGAACTTCTTCGGGAGGCCGTTTACGGTCTTCCCGAGCTATGGGAAGAGAAGATCCGGACGGCCGATCTGATCGCCAATCCCGGCTGCTACCCGACCAGCATTATTCTGGGGATCGCGCCGCTTCTAAAAGAAAAACTCGTGGAAGCGGACCCGATCATCGCCGATTCCAAATCGGGCGTGACCGGGGCGGGAAAAAAATTGAATCCGGCAACGCAGTATGCGGAACTGGACGGGAATTTTTATGCCTATAAAGTGAACCGGCACCAGCATACGCCGGAGATCCTTCAGGCGCTTTGCCTTTTCTCGGGGCAAAAGCCAGGGATGACCTTTGTTCCGCATTTGCTCCCTATTCAGCGGGGGATTCTTTCGGTCCTTTATCTTCAGGCGAGAAAAGGGGTAAGCGCAAAACGGATCGGGAAGGTTTTCCAAGAGTATTACGGGAATCGCTATTTTATCCGTCTGAAAGGGGAAGGAAAGTTTCCGGCTCTCAAAGATGTCCAGGGCACGAACTATTGTGATTTGGGTTTTGCGTTCGAGCCGAGATCCGGAAGGGTGATCGTGATCACGGCGATCGACAATCTTGTCAAAGGCGCTTCGGGCCAGGCGGTCCAGAACATGAATATACGCTGCGGCTTTGCTGAAGAGGAAGGCCTGGATCGGTGAAAAGCCCTATTCAAAAAATGAAAAAAGGCTCAGTGACCAGCCCTGCGGGTTTTGTCGCAAGCGGCATGCATTGCGGGATCAAGAAGCGCAAGAAGCGGCACGATTGCTCATTGATCTTTTCCGAAGCCAAGAGCATTGCAGCCGGGGTTTTTACGACAAACCGGATGAAGGCGTGGCCGGTGTTGCATTCGATGCGGGTCTTGGGCGGGAGCTCGCACCGTGCGGTTTTGGCCACAAGCGGCAATGCGAATTGCGCGAACGGTCCCAAAGGACTTCTGACGGTCCGGGAAGCGGTTGCCGAGGCGGCGAAATGCCTGCGACTCTCCGAAGGAGAGATCTTGATCGCTCAGACCGGATTGATCGGAGTCCCGTTTCCGATTTCTTGTTTCAAACGGAACATCCCGATTCTCGTCGACCGGCTTTCGAAAAATGGGGGGCGCGATGCGGCTCGTGGGATCATGACTACGGATAAGCGGCCCAAGGATCTTGCGTATAAGGCCCGGATCGGAGGGAGGCAAGTGACCGTCGGCGCTATCGCAAAGGGGGCGGGCATGATCCATCCGAACATGGCGACCATGCTTTGTTTTCTGACGACGGATGCGGCTATTACGAAACCGTTACTGCGTCGGGCGATCCGTTACGCGGCCGATGCCACTTTCAATCGGATGGCGATTGACAACGATATGAGCACGAACGATTGCGTTTTGGCCCTTGCCAATGGCCGGGCGCGCAACCCGTTGATCCAGCGCACGGACCGGGACTACCGTCTTTTCCGGGAGTTGGTGACGGTGCTTTGTCGCGACCTTGCTTATCAGATGATCGAAGATGGAGAAGGAGTGTCCCATGTTTGCACGCTTAAGCTTTCCGGGGCGAAAAGTCCGACCCAGGCTGAAAAAGCGGTGCGCCAGATCGGGACCTCGCTTCTTTTCAAGGCGATGCTGGCCGGAGCCGATCCGAACTGGGGGCGTATCGTTGCGGCGATCGGAGCGAGCGGCGCCGATTTTAAGCAAAAGGATCTTTACATCACGATCGGCGGGGTAGAGGTCCTTTGCGGCGGCAAACCCCGCGTTCTGAATCTTCCCAAAGCGCGGAAGGTCCTTCAAAAGAAAAGTTATACGATCGAGATCGGGATCGGGAAGGGCCGTGGTCGGGCGGATTTCATCGCGTCAGATCTGACCAAAGAATATGTCGAGATCAATTCCGCTTACAGCTGAAGCGGAAGATCGTTCGAACCCTCGAGAAAAGGAACGGAGTTAACCCATGCAGGATCTCGTTGAAAAAGCCGGGATTTTGATCGAAGCGCTTCCTTATATCCGGAATTTCCGGGGCAAGGAAGTTGTGATCAAATACGGCGGCGCGGCGATGGAATCGCTCGAGATGCGGGCGAACGTCCTTCGGGACCTCGTTTTCATGAATTATGTCGGAATTCGGCCGATCCTGATCCATGGAGGGGGGATCGCGATTACGGAAGCCATGAAAAAGAAAGGGATCCAGAGCCGGTTCGTGGACGGGCTTCGCGTGACGGATGAGCGGACGATCACGACCGTGGTCGAGACCCTTGCAGCCCTTAACCAGAGCATTGTTTCGGATATCAAAAAATTTGGCGCGGAAGCGGTCGGCCTTTCGGGGCATGATGCGGATATTCTGCATGTCAAAAAAAAGATCGCGAGTGAAGATGTCGGTTATGTCGGGGATGTGATCCGAGTGAACATCGAACCAATCCGAAAACTGACGGAGAAGGGCGTGATCCCGGTGGTCTACGGGATCGGGATCGGGCCCGATGGAAAGAATTATAATATCAACGCGGATGAAGCGGCGGCGAAGATCGCGGCGGCTTTGAAGGTCCAGAAGATCATGATCCTGACCAATGTAAAAGGGATCCTGAGGGACCGCGAAGACGCGGAGTCGTTGATCTCTTCGTTAAAGGTCGAGGATGTCGAACAGCTGATCCAAACCCAAGTGATCCAGGGGGGCATGATTCCCAAGGTGAATGCCGGGATGACGGCGTTAAAAGGGGGCGTGCAGAAAGCGCATATCGTGGATGGGCGCTTGCCGCATTCGCTTCTACTTGAGATTTTCACCGACCGGGGGATCGGGACCGAGATCATCCTTTGATTTTTTTATGAAACACGAAGACGTGCTAAAACTTTACCAGGAGTATTTGTTGCCGACATACCGCCAGACGCCGGTCTGCCTGGTGCGGGGGCGGGGCTCCCGGGTCTGGGATCTGCACGGAAGGGAATATCTTGATTTCTTTCCGGGCTGGGCCGTTTCCGGGCTTGGGCATTGTCACCCGGAAGTCGTTCATGCGCTCAAACACCAAGCACGTAAGATGCTCCACATCTCGAACAATTTCTTGAACCTCGAACAGGCGAAGCTAGCTCGCGAGATTGTCCGCCATGCTTTCCCCGGAAAGGTTTTCTTCTGCAACAGCGGAGCGGAAGCGACGGAGGCGGCGATTAAATTTGTCCGGAGGTTCGGGAATCCGACCGGCCGGTTTGAGATCATTACGATGCATTACTCCTTTCATGGGAGGACTTCGGGTGCGATGGCTGCGACCGGACAAGAGCGGATCCATCAGGGGTTCGATCCGCTGCTCGGGGGATTCCGGTATGCGGAGTTCAACAACCTTGATTCCGTTAAAGCGCTGGTGACCGATAAAACCGTTGCGATCTTTCTGGAGCCGATCCAGGGCGAAGGCGGGGTTGTCGTCGCGACCCAGGCGTTCATGCAGGGGATCCGAAAGCTCTGTGATGAGAAAAAGATCCTCCTGATCGTGGATGAAGTCCAAACCGGCATGGGCCGGACGGGGAAATACTTCGGCTATCAGCATTACGATCTTCGGCCGGATCTCATGACGCTCGCCAAGTGTCTCGGCGGCGGGGTGCCGATCGGGGCACTGGTGGTCCGTAACGAGGTGGCCGGGGAGGTTTTCAGTCCCGGGACACATGGTTCGACTTATGGAGGGAATCCTTTGGTGGCGGCCGCTGGATTGGCGGTGTTCCGGGCTATTCAGAAAGAACAGCTTTTGAAAAAAGCTGTATCTATGGGAGAATACCTTGCCCAGAAGCTGGAAGCCCTGAAAAAGAAGTACCCGGTCATCCAGGAGGTCCGCGGGCTTGGGCTTATGCGGGCGATCAAACTTTCAGTACCGGGGGCCTCGGTTGTGGAGGCGGCTCTCAAACGAGGGCTGATTATCAACTGCACTCAGGAGAATGTGCTCCGGATCCTACCGGCCATGACCATCGAGAAAAAGCGGCTGGACCAGGGGATCGGGATTCTGGATCAGGCCCTAGCGGAAACCGTAGGGAAAACATGAAGTCGCTCGTCAGTATTACCGATCTGAAGATTGCTGAAGCGCACAAGCTTTTTGAGATGGCGCGTCTTTTGAAACACCGGCCCAAACTCTATGCTCGGGCCTTGCAGGGAAAAAGTATCGGTCTGATCTTCGAGAAGCCATCTACCAGGACGTGGCTTTCGTTCGATGTGGGCGTGGCCTCCTTGGGCGGGCATTCGATCTACCTCGGACCGGACGATCTGAAACTCGGCGTTCGTGAAGATACGCGCGATGTGGCACGCGTGATGGAGCGCTACCTGGACGGGGTCGTGATGCGGACCTTTTCGCATCAGACCATCCTCCAATTCCAGCAGTATTTCCGCAAGCCAGTGATCAACGGGTTGAGCGATCTGGCCCATCCGTGCCAGGCCCTTGCGGATTTTTTCACGATCGGAGAGCATTTTCGTTCGCTTTCGAAGATCAAGATCGCATTCGTCGGGGATGGCAACAACGTGTTGAATTCGAATCTTTTGCTTGCGGCCATGTTGGGTGCGCGGTTCCATTATGCAACCCCCGGCGAATACCAGCCGCGTAAAGAAGTCGTGGCCCAGGCCTGCGAGATCGCGAAGAAGACAGGTGCCCGGATCGAGGCGTCTTCCGATCCCCGGAATGCCGTCAAGGACGCGGACGTTATCTATACCGATGTTTGGGTGAGCATGGGGGAGGAAAAGCTGCGCACGCAGAAAGTCAGCGCCTTTCAGGCAATGCAAGTCAACCGGGAACTCGTAAAACTTGCGAAGCCAGGGGCCTATGTGATGCATTGTCTTCCCGCCCATCGGGGAGAAGAGATCACCGAAGAGGTGCTCGAAGGGCCGCAATCCGTGGTTTTCGATCAGGCGGAGAACCGGCTTCATGTTCAGAAAGCGGTATTGATCCATTTATTCTCCGGAAAGAGGTGATCGTATGAAAAAAGTTGTTTTGGCGTACTCGGGCGGATTGGATACCTCCTGTGCCGTGAAATGGCTGCAGGACCAGTATGGTCTTGGGGTCGTCTGTTTTTCGGCCTTTATCGGTGAGGAGGGGGATAAAGCCAAGTTGCAAAAGCGGGCGCTTGCGACCGGGGCCGTCAAATGTTATGTCCTCGATCTCAAACAGGAATTTGCCGAAGATTATGTGCTTCCGGCCCTTTGGGCTCAGGCGCGTTATGAGAACGGCTATCCGCTAGCCACGGCCCTTGGCCGTCCGCTGATTGCGAAACATCTGGTCGATATTGCGCACAAGGAAAAAGCCGAATTTGTCGCGCATGGATGCACGGGGAAAGGGAACGATCAGGTCCGTATCGAACAAGGGGTGCGCACACTGGATCCCAAACTCCAGATCATCGCGCCGCTGAGGACCTGGGAATTCAAGACCCGGGAGGAAGAGATCGATTATGCGCGCATGCACAAGATCCCGATCAAGGCGACAAAGAAAAGTCCTTTCTCTATCGACAAGAATATCTGGGGGATTGCGATCGAGGGTGGCGTGATCGAAGATCCTTGGCAGGAAACTCCGGCAGAGGCCTATGTCATGACCCGGCCGGCTTCTCAAACCCCGCCCCGGCCGAAATATCTGGAGATCGAATTCGCCAAAGGGGTTCCGGTGAAGGTCAACGGAGCGGCGCGTCCGCTGGTGACTTTGATCGAGATGCTGAACCGCATCGGGGGGCAATACGGCGTCGGCCGCTTCGATCAGATCGAGAACAGGCTGGTCGGGATTAAAAGCCGCGAGATCTATGAAGCGCCGGGCGCAGATATCCTGCTTCGGGCGCATGCCGAACTCGAAGGCCTCGTTTTGGACCGTGAGTACCTGCATTATAAGGCAGTGCTTTCGCATCGCTACGCGGAGCTTGTCTATTACGGACAGTGGTTTACCCCTCTTAAGAAAGCCCTGGATGCCTTTTTTGCGGCGCACCAGGAACGGGTGACCGGGTCGGTCCGCATGAAACTCGACCATGGGACTGTTTCGTGCGTAGGGCGGAGATCTCCTTATTCGCTTTATTCGAAACAAATGGCGACTTATTCGGAAGGGGATAAGTTTGACCGGAAGATCGCAGAGGGGTTTATCCGCGTTTGGGGTCTTCCGTATGAAGGGATGTCGAAAGACTGATCGGGCCTCTTCGGGGGGTCGGTCACAAGAGCCGATGAAAAAAATTTCAAAAAAACTTTGGGGAGGAAGGTTCAAAAAGGGGATCGACCGCCGGTTGCAGGCGTTCAGCTATTCTTTGGGCGTCGATCATCAGCTTTTTGATGCGGAGCTTCGGGTGGACGAGGCGTATGCCAAGATGCTCGCCAAGATCGGCATCTTGAGCCGGGCGGAGCTTGCGCGCCTTCTCCGGGGTCTCGAAAGCCTCCGGAGGACTTTTCACAAAGAAGATTTTTTGAAGCGGGTCGATTCCTGCGAAGATGTGCATACGTTGATCCAGGAGGAACTCGAAAAGAAAGCGGGCCCGGCTGCGAAAAAACTTCATACGGGCCGGAGCCGCAATGATCTCGTGGTAACCTCGACCAAGATCTTCCTGCGCGGGAAGATCCAGGGGATCCTCGACAGGCTCAGCGAGACCCAAAAGAGCCTTCTTGCTTGCGCGAAAAAAACCTTTCGGGCTGTGTTGCCGGGTTTTACGCATTTGAGAAAAGCGCAGCCAGTCCTTCTGGCGCATCATTTTCTTGCCTATGTCGAGATGTTCGGAGAAGACCGGGATCGTCTGGAGGCAGCCGCAGAGCGAATGAACGTCCTTCCGCTCGGGTCCGCCGCCCTCGGAGGATCTTCGCTTCCGATCGACCAGAAATTCCTTGCCCGAGAGCTGGGTTTCTCCAAGATCGCCTCAAACAGCATGGCGGCGGTGAGCGACCGGGCTTTTTTGGTCGAGATCCAATCGGGATTGGCCACGCTCTGGATGCATTTGTCGCGATTGGCGGAAGATATGATCCTGTGGAATTCCGAACCGTTCCATTTCGTCGAGCTGGACGATTCTTTTGCGACGGGTTCAAGCCTTATGCCTCAAAAGAAGAATCCGGATCTCTTCGAGCTGATCCGAGGGAAAAGCGCTGGCATGACCGGGACGCTGGTCTCTTTACTGACTATGCAGAAAGGGCTTCCGCTGACCTATAACCGCGACCTTCAGGAAGATAAGCCGGGGCTTTTCCGGGCGATCTTGGATACGGAACAGGCTTTGAGCGTTCTACCGGCGGCCCTGGCTTCCATGATGTTTAATCTGCAGGCCATGCGAGCCGCCTGCCAGGATGATTCGATCTTTTCGACCGATATTCTTGAATACCTAGTGACCCGGGGGGTCCCTTTCCGTGAAGCCCATCAGTGCGTCGGGCAAATCGTCCGGTACGCTTCGGACCGGAAAATGCGGATGAAAGATCTTTCCCTTGAACGCTGGCGGTGTTTTTCACCGAAATTCGGGAAAGACGTCCTCAAGATATTTGATCCGCTGGTCTCGGTCGGCGCCAAAAAGACCTTTGGCAGCACTGGGCCTCGCTTTGTCCGGAAACAGATCCAGGAATGGACCCGGAGATTGTTCGCCCGCGGCCGGTCCCGGATCTAAGGAGGCGCCGAATGGTTTCGCCTTATTTCCGCTATCATCATGGAGAGCTTTACTGTGAAGGAGCGCCTGTCCGCGGGATCGTTCAGGCCTCCGGCACACCGGTTTTCATTTATAGCCGCCAAGCGCTTCTTGACAGTTTTCAATCCCTTCGATCGGCCTTTCGCAAGATCCGCCCGCTGATCTGTTATTCGGTCAAAGCCAACTCAAATCTTGCCGTGCTGCGGACGCTGGTCAAAGCCGGGGCTGGCCTGGATATTGTTTCCGGCGGAGAACTTTTCCGCGGCCAGCGTGCGGGATGCTCGTCTCAAAAGATCGTTTATGCGGGAGTGGGAAAAACCGAAGCGGAGATCCGCGAAGCGATCCGCGCGGGGATCCTCCTTTTCAACGTCGAGTCCGTCGCGGAGATCGAGCGGATCGAGGAGATCTCAAAAACCCTGAGGCGCCGCACCCGGATCTCACTCCGGCTCAATCCTTCGGTGGATCCGAGAACGCACCGCCATATCGCAACCGGACGATCGGAGAGTAAGTTTGGCATCGATTTCGGGACGGCCCGCCGGATCTTCCAGAGCGCACATCATTTTCCGCATTTGGACCTTTGCGGGCTGCATGTGCATATCGGATCCCAGATCCTCTGGAGCGAGCCGTTCGCGGAGGCTTTCCGGAAGATGATCGATTTTGTGGATGCCTTGGCTCGCGATGGGGTCCGTATCCGCTATCTCAACCTCGGGGGGGGGCTCGGGGTCCGCTACCGGAATGAAACCCCCATTCGCTTAGCGGATTTCGCGCGAAAGGTCGCGGTCTGTGTCGGGCGCCGGAAAATCCGGCTTATTCTGGAACCGGGGCGTTTTATCAGTGCGAATGCCGGGATTCTGGTGACGGAGATCCAGTATGTGAAGCGGACCGACGTACGGAATTTTTTGATCGTTGACGCTGCCATGACCGAGCTGATTCGCCCGAGCCTTTACGGCGCTTATCATGAGATCCTCCCCGTCGTTCTCGCCGGGCATCATCGCGCGGAACGCTTTGATGTCGTGGGTCCCGTGTGTGAAAGCGGTGATTTTTTTGCGAAAAAACGTTCTTTGCCCATAATGTCGGAAAGCGAGTTGCTTGCGATCCTTTCTGCGGGCGCGTACGGATTCTCGATGTCCTCTAATTACAATTCGCGCCCCCGCGCTGCCGAAGTGCTTGTCTCCGGAAAAAAAACCGCCGTGGTCCGCCGACGGGAAACAAAAAACGATCTCGTCCGCGGCGAGCGGATCCCGAAAAATTTTTAAAAAAGCGCTCAAAAATTTTGACACCGCTTCAAGTTATGCTACAATGCGCCTATTGAGCGGATGCCATGCATTCGAAGGATGCAATGAAAAAAAACCGAAGAAAAAAAGTGAGATTTGACGGAAAGATCCTCGTCATCGGATGCGGATCGGTGTCGCAATGCGCGATCCCTCTCATTTTGCAGCTGATCGATTGCCCGCCTTCCCGCGTGACGATCATGGACTTTGCGGATAATCGGGCCCACGTGCGCGATTCCCTTAAGCGGGGTGTCCATTATGTGATGGAGCGGGTCCGGCCTGATAATTACGCGAAATTGCTCGCCAAGTATGTCGGCCCGGGCGATATGATCATCGATCTTGCCTGGAATATCGACGCGATTGCGATCCTGGATTGGTGCCGAGAAAACAAAGTTCTCTATGCCAACACGTCGGTGGAGGAATGGGACCCTTACCGTGATGAGCACCGGGACGATCCGACCCGTTATACCCTCTATGCGCGTCATATGGAGATCCGGGACATGCTCAAACGCTGGGGGGACAACCAGGGGACGACGGCAGTGGTGGACCATGGGGCGAATCCCGGCTTGGTATCGCATTTCACCAAATATGCTCTGATGGATATCGCGAAGAGGATCCTTCGTCAAAAACCCGACGATCCCCGCCGCACAACACTTGAATGGGCTCTGGACCAGAAGAATTTCGCGAAGCTTGCCCAGGTCGAGGGTGTAGAAGTGATCCATATCAGCGAACGGGATACGCAGATCTCCGATAAACCGAAACGCATTAATGAATTCGTGAACACTTGGAGTATCGAAGGATTTTTTGAAGAAGGGGTCGCTCCGGCCGAATTGGGATGGGGGACGCATGAGCGCTGTCTTCCGGCCAATGCGGTGACCCATAAACAAGGCCCCCGTAATCAGATCTGCTTAAAGTCTGTAGGAATGAAAACGTGGGTCCGTTCTTGGGTCCCTTGCGGGGAGATCACGGGGATGGTGATCCGGCACGGGGAAGCCTACAGTATTTCCGATCGCTTGACGGTCTGGGAGAAGGGCAAGGCGGTTTATCGGCCAACCGTTCATTACGCGTATTGTCCCAGCGATGCCGCTATCAATTCGCTTCACGAGCTCGAAATGCGCCAGTTCGTTCTTCAGGAAAAGCAGCGTATTATGAAGGACGAGATCATCGACGGGGAGGACCAGCTGGGGGTGCTTTTGATGGGGCATGATTTCAAATCCTGGTGGTGTGGAAGCTGTTTGAACATTCATGATGCGCGCAAGCACGTTCCGCATCAACAAGCGACCGTTCTGCAGGTCGCAATCTCGGTGGTGGCTGCGGCCATCTGGATGATTCGTAATCCGAACCGCGGGTTCAATCTTCCGGACGACATCGATCATGAGCCGATCCTGGATATTTCGATTCCCTACATCAATCCGTTCATTTCAAAGCCGGTCGACTGGACCCCGCTCAAGAACATGAACACGAAATTCACCAAATTCGAGATCGTCAAGCCCGAGGAAGAGGATGTCTGGCAGTTCTCCAGCTTCCTGATCGACCCCGGCGAAAGGAACCGCACGCGTGCCGCTAGCGCCCGTTCTCAACGGAAAACAGCAAAAGTTAAAGTCTGAAGTCTCCGGCGTCGAACAGCTGATCCGGTCCCTGATGAAAAAGCACCGGACGCCGTTCATGATCATCCGCAAGGCTGTCCTGAAAAAACAATACGAGCGGTTCCGCAAGTGCCTGCCCGAGGTGACGCCGTATTTCGCGGTCAAATGCAACGCCAATCCGAAGATCATCAAAACCTTCGTTCGCTTGGGGGCTTCGTTCGACGTCGCGAGCGGATGGGAGATGAAGGAGGTGCTTCGTCTCGGAGCTTCCCCCGGCAAGATCATTTTTGCGAATACGGTGAAGTCGGTCGAGGATATCATCCTGGCGCGTCGTCGCCGGGTACGGCTGATGACTTTTGACAATGAGCCCGAACTCTACAAGATCGCGGAGAATTATCCCCGTGCGCATGTGATCCTGCGGATCAAGGTCGAGAACCAAGGGAGCATGGTCGAGCTTTCGCTCAAATTCGGTGCGGATCCCGAAAGTGCGGTCCCGCTTCTGAAAAAGGCGCGCTCGCTGGGCGTTATTCCGATGGGGATCAGTTTCCATGTCGGGTCCCAGTGCAAGAATACCGAGAATTATCTCCAGGCTCTTGAGATCACTTCGCGGATCTTCGACCAGGCCAAAGAGGAGGGGATCCAGCTTCGGATCCTCGATATCGGTGGCGGATTCCCGATCCAGCATTTCGATAGCGAGATCGGGGTCAATTTTGAGCGCATGGCCGCGGAGATCCGCAAGCAGATCAAGGAACTTTTCAGCCGTAAAGTGCATGTGATCGCGGAGCCCGGGCGTTTTCTGGTGGGGCCGGCCGGGATCCTTGTCACCCAAGTGATCGGCCGCGCTTTCCGGAACAACAAGAATTACTACTATATCAATGACGGCATTTATCAGGATTTCTCCGGGATGGTTTTTGACCACTGTAAATACGAGTTCAAAACGCTTCGCCGCGGGCATAAATTCCTGAGTGCGCTTGCCGGGCCGACCTGCGACTCTTTTGATACCCTGTCCATGAATATGGAGATCCCTGAGATGTATCTGAACGATGTCGTTTATGTAAAAAATATCGGGGCCTATTCGTCCGCAAGCGCAGTCAGTAATTTCAACGGATTCCCTCCCGCTAAGATCATCGCTGTTTAGAGCGAGAAACGGGTTTTTTGTAACTTGTTTCAATATAATAAGATAAGAAAGTTTTGTCCTGTCCAAACACATCGAGCAAAGGCAAAAATTGTGAAGATTCCCCGGATAAATCTGGTCACACAAGAGACGATTTGCTAAAATACCGATTCTCATAACATAAGATATGGCTTCAAGTTACGACATGAAAGACGGAATTCCTTTTTATAAGATCGCCGCTTCGGGAAACGATTTCATTGTGATCGATAACCGGAAGCGGGTGATCACAAAACCGAAAAGTTTTGCGCGTAAGGTCTGCGCATTCCATACAGGGATCGGCGCGGACGGGCTTCTTTTGCTGGAGAACTCCCGCTTCGGGCAGTTCAAGATGCGGATCATCAATTCGGACGGTTCGGAAGCGGAGGCTTGCGGGAACGGATTCCGTTGTATTGCCCTGTTTGCCCGTGAGATCATGGACCTTTCAAAATCATTCCGCTTTGAATCCCTGGCCGGAATGGTCTATGCGAAAGTGGACGGGTCTCGCGTCCGGGTCCAGCTGCCTCAGCCCAAGGGGCTTGAACTCGACCGGAAGCTGGATATCGGAGGGGAAACCTTGGGATATTGTTTTATCAATACCGGGGTGCCTCATGCCGTTATCTTTACCAAGAAACTCAAGCGATTGGACCTGAATTGCTTGGCGCCCAAGATCCGGTATCATCGGCGTTTTGCTCCGAAAGGGACGAACGTGAATTTTGTGGAGGTGCAGAGCCACCACGAAATCCATGTGCGCACTTACGAACGGGGGGTCGAAGCGGAGACTATGGCCTGCGGGACGGGCTCCACGGCCTCGGCGATCGTCAGCTCCCTGAAAGGTTTTACGCGTCCTCCGGTCCGGGTCATTACGCACGGCGGCGAGGTCCTGATCATTGATTTCAAGAACCATGACTTCGAAGCCTCGGAAGTGACCTTGGAGGGCGAGGTCAATATCGTTTTTGAAGGAAAGCTTCTGGATTTTTGAAAGGAACATTTATGGTGGAACGAAAAACATTCGAAGGTTCGATGGTCGCGCTGGTCACTCCGTTCAAGAAGGGGAAGGTGGATGAGCGAAGGCTGAAAAAGCTCATCGATTTCCATCTTGAACGACGGACCGATGTCCTGATCCCTTGCGGGACAACGGGAGAGTCGGCGACGATGTCGCACGAAGAGCACCGCCATGTCATGGAAGTGGTCGTCGACTATGTGGCGGGACGCGTGCCTGTGGTTTGCGGAGCGGGATCCAACAATACCGCCGAAGCGGTCGGCCTCATTAAGCATGCGAAGAAGATCGGCGCGAACGGCGTGCTGGTCGTGACCCCGTATTACAATAAACCGACCCAGGAAGGCTTATACCGGCATTATCGGACCCTTGCCTCGGCCGTCGAAATCCCGATGATCCTTTATAACGTGCCCGGCCGGACGGGGGTGAATCTCCAGCCGGAGACGGTTGCACGGCTTGCGAAGATCCCCGGCATTGTGGCGATTAAAGAGGCGAGCGGTAGTGTGGCCCAGGTCGACGAGATCCTGGACCGTTGCGCGATCACGGTGCTTTCCGGTGACGACGGCCTCACGCTTCCCATGATGGCGGTCGGCGCCCGAGGCGTGATCTCGGTCACGGCCAATGTGGTCCCGCATCTTGTGCGCGAAATGGTGCATCTCGCGCTGAACGGAAATTTTGAGGCGGCCCGCAAGATCCACCGCGAACTCTATCCGCTCTCGAAAGTCCTTTTCATCGAGACCAATCCGGCGCCGGTTAAAACGGCTCTCGGGATGATGGGCATGATCGAGCCGGAGGTCCGGCTTCCGCTTTGCGAGATGAAGAAAGAGAATGAGCAGCCGCTTCGCGAGGTGTTGAAAAAACTGGGGGCGATCCGATGATCCGGCTTGCCATGATCGGCGCGGCGGGAAGAATGGGAAGGACCATCCTTCGTCTTGCGTCGGAAGACGCCGGGATCCGCATCACGGGAGCGATCGAACGCCGCGGCCATCCGGACCTTGGCAAAGACCTCGGTGAACTGACCGGCGGGAAGGCGAGCGGGATACGGCTTTCCGATCAGATGGACAGGGTCTTGAAGAACGCCGATGTCGCCATCGATTTTACCCACGCAAGCGCGGTCGAAAGCAACTTGAAGCAAGTGACGGCGGCAAAAGTCCCTTGTGTGATCGGTACGACCGGATTGCCGGAGACGGCCCTGAAAGCGGTCAAGGCGGCTGCGCGGAAGATCGCGATCGTCCAATCGCCGAATATGAGCATCGGTGTAAATCTGCTCCTGGGCCTGACGGATCTTGCCGCTCGCGTTCTCGACGAAAGTTACGATGCGGAGATCGCGGAGATCCATCACCGGGGGAAGAAGGATTCCCCGAGCGGCACGGCCATGAAGCTGCTGGAGGTCATTGCGGCAGCCCGAGGTCGGAGTCTTGATAAAGATACCGTGTTCGGACGTAAAGGGGATGTCGGCGTTCGGCCGAAAGGAAAGCTCGGCGTTCTTGCCCTCCGGGGCGGCGACGTGATCGGGGATCATACGGTTTTCTTTCTTGGGGACGGCGAGCGCATCGAACTCGCTCACAAGGCCTCCTCCCGCGATGCTTTTGCAAAAGGCGCATTGCGGGCGGCGAAATTCGTTTTTCGCAGGCCGAACGGACTTTTTACGATGCGGCAGGTCTTGGGGATGGACCGGGTCTGATCTCTGGACTCACGCTGCATTGATATTTTTTTATATTCAATTTCAGAAAAATCCATTAAACTATTTTAAGAATGAGACTTAGGATAAGAGTAAGGCCTAGCTTAAAGCCTTTAAAAAGCGTTATAAGGGCGATGTTCCTTCTAACGGCTTTGTTCGTTGCTTCTTCTCCGTGCAGCTGGGCAGATGCGGGAGTGCTTGAAGACGTTCCTTCCGAGATCGAAGCCTCCGCGGCCACTCCCGAAACAGCGCCTGCCGAGGCCGTTACGGACGCGCTTGCGCCCGCACCTACTTCTGAAGAAAGTCCTGTGACAGCCGTTCCTTCTCAGACCGAAGAAACGGCAGTGCCCCAAGAAGCGCCCGTCGAAGAAGCGCAAGCCGCTCTTCCTTCCGCGCCAGCTCCGGCAAGCGTGCTCTCTCTTCCGGAAAAAAACATCTATGCCGAGGAATTCTTCATGCCGGCGGAGGCTCGCCTCCGTCAGGACCTTTTTGAAGTCGACGGCTTCTTTTTCATCAAGACCCCGAGCCGCGAGCATGGGACCAATTACTCGATCGTCACAGAGTTCAAAGGCAACAGCTTAAGGTCGAAATACGTCCGCGGGCTTCTGACCGATGAAGACATCAGAAAGTTCGTCAAAGAAAAACTAAAGACCGCGGATTATGAAGGTGTCATGATCCGCCGTCTTTCTGTTCCTTCGGTCCAGCCGGGCGGGAAGGACAGGAATATTTACTGGGTCGGCCACCGCGCTTTCGCGAAAGCCGATGATGCGCGTTCGCAGATCGCGCTCGTAAAAACGATCGCCGAATCCCAGGGCGCTGATTTTCCCGCCATGGTGGAATCGGCCAACCGTTATGTGCATATGCCGGAGCCCCCGCCGTCGGCGGTGATCAAACCTCCCGCGCAACAGGCCAAAGAAGAAGCGCTCTTCCTCAAGTGGATGGACCAGCTGGATATCGGTGAAAGTCTTTACGGTCCGTTCCAGGGAACGCCGACCGGAGAGCCGATCCTTTGGCAGTCTTTCGGGGAAACGACCTGGCGGCATACTAATTTTGATTCGAAGAATTTCGGGGAGCAAGTCGGGTACTGGACGAACCGTGTTTCGTTCAAAGGACTCCGCGCACCGATCGCGACCATCGATCCCTATGTCGAGGTCACGGGGGCCATGGAATCCAGCGGCATTGATTTCAAGGACTATCTTCATCTGATCGGCGGGCTCGAGTGGCGGCCTTTCGAGCGCATGCCGTTCTTCCAGAATTTCCGTCCCTACGGGCTTCCCCTCCTGATCTGGGTCCGCAATTACCGCTTCTTCGCCCAGTATGAGGTCCGGCGCAATATCAAGGACGAGATCTCGGGAAGCCCTCATCACAATCTTGTGGTCGGTTTTCAGATCTTCTACGAATGGGGCGTCGACCCTGCGCCGGCGACCGAGCCGCATCCGGACAGCTTGCCGGAATATCTTCGCCGCTATTCTTGGGGAGAATATTTCGGCGAATATGCTTTTGAGACGACAGGTTTTTCGGCCCAGGAGGATTTCGACGCTTATATCCTCAATTCTTCGCTGATCCTCGGTTTCAAAACGCCCGGGATCCCGCTGCCGCCCAATCCGATCAACGACAAGCTGGTCTTCATGCCGTACTTCCGTTATGAGCATGTGGACAATCTGCGCTACCGGATCCCGTATCAGAACCGTAATTTTGTCGGGGTCGGAGTCCGATGGATGCCGTTCAGCAACTGGCGTTATGCGGAAAATGAATGGCTCGCAAAGATCAAGGTCTTCGGCGAATACGACGGGATCGGCAAAGCCCAATATACCAAGACGGATAATCCTCCTAACGACGTACGCACGGACTGGCGGATCGGTGTGGCCTGGTCGAGCCGGAGATATTAGACGCATGCGGATGACCTCTCCAAAAAACAACCGCGTTTTCGGACGAAAAAGGATCCGTCGGGTCTCCTTCGTTGCGGCGGCATTCC
The DNA here is from genome assembly GCA_049324575.1 of Candidatus Omnitrophota bacterium. GTDB lineage: Bacteria > Omnitrophota > Omnitrophia > Omnitrophales > Aquincolibacteriaceae > JBMONI01. The sequence continues at coordinate 55,230 of JBMONI010000015.1, forward strand.
TTCTTTTGTGCGTATTCTCCATGCCGGCTTGGGCGAATGTTCTCGGCAATGCCAACTTTGAAGAGCCCATTGGCAACGGGACGGCTTCGAACTGGAATAGTAGTGCTGGGGTTTCGGCGCCGACGAGGACTTCGGCGGCAGGCGATGTTTATGAAGGCGAATTCGCGCTGAATTTAAATTCGGTAACAGGCCCCTATACGTGGCAGCTTTATGATCAGGTCAAACCGGGGGATCGGGTGACCATGCGGGCCTATGGCAAACGTGACGCGGGGGTCATTACCGGCAATGTTCAGATCGAATTCAAAAAGAAAAGCGCTGACGGAGCCAGTGATTCCTTGCTGGTCTCTTACGAAGATCCCACGCCCATCGGAGCGGGAGCTGCTTTTACGCTTTCTGAAATTTCGGCGATCGCGCCACCGGATACAAACCGTGTCATTTTCACCCTTGAGACCGCGGGAGCCGGGGATTTCATCTTTGACAGCGTGGTCGGAGAGATCAATCCCGCGAAACTCAATTTTACGGCTTCGAAAAATACGGTCGAGGCAGGGGAGCCGGTCCTGATTGCGGCGCGGTTCAGAAATGACGCCGGGACCTCGTTTAACGATGTCAAGCTGGTGGTGGATGTCCCCGAAGGGTTCTCGGTCAATCACAATACGGTGCAGGTGGACGGGAAAAAAACCGAGGTTCGAAACGGTTCGATCCTGGTCTCGGTGGGGACGCTGGCTGAAAATCAGACCGTGACCGTGGGATTCATTGCCGTGCCCTCGAGTGCGATCGGGGTCGGCAAAAGTTATAGTTTTTATGCTCAGGTCCAGGACGGGGCAGGGGCGCTGAATGAAAGGGCGCATTTGCAGATCGGAGTTCGCGCCGACCCCCTTTTCAACGAAGGGACGATCATCGGAAAAGTTTTCAACGACCTGAACCAGAACACGGTCCAGGATGAAGGCGAAAAAGGCGTGCCCTTTGTGCGCTTGATCACCGAACAAGGGATCATCGTCGTGACGGACGAATACGGCCGTTATCATATCCCCGGCGTCATGCCAGGCCGGCATCTTGTGAAGATCGACGCGCATACGCTTCCCGAAGGCACGGCCTTTATTTCCGAAGAGTCTTTTCTTGTGAAGATCACGGATGGGATCATGGGCAAAGCGAATTTCGCGGTCCTGCTTCCGCCTTCCGACGTGCCGGCCGAATATCAGAAAGATCTGACCGTGATGGTGACCCAGGGGGTGGATCTTGCGAAGCCGCGTCTCGAGGTCCAGATCGATCAGGAGATCCTGAAGACCGGTCTTGGGGTCCTCGAAAAAGATCCGGTTTTCACCTTTTCGACCAATTATCCGGATTTCATCGCACGTTGGTATCTCGAGGTCCGTGACGATATGGGCCGGGAAGTGTGGACCGGTTATGGGATCGGGCAGCTTCCTTCGGAAGTGCCCTGGGGAGGGATCTCCGAAACGGGAAAATTGGTTGCGCCCGGGATCTATTCGTACCAGCTGAAGGTCGAAGACGCCCGCGGCCAGCAGGATTGGACGCCGCTCAAGTTCCTTCGGGTCATTTCCAAACAGGACAGTTCGGCCCGCGAGCACATGCAGGTCGAGATCCCGCCGATCGGGGACTTCAATCTTTTCAAGGACGGCCAGCAATCTATTCCGCTGGTCGCCAAACCGACGATCCGCGTGATGGGCAACACGTCGGCCAAGAACGCTGTGAAAGTGAACGGCTATCCGGTCCCGGTGGATCCCGAGACGGGAAGATTCCAGACCGAGTTCTATACCCAGCCCGGGGATCGCGATATCATCGTGACGACGACCGATCCCGAAGGCGAATCGACCTCCTACCATAAACAGATCACGGTGAAGGACAGCATGTTCTTTATGGTGGCTTTGGGGGAAGAGCAGCTTGGGATCAATATGGCGAAAGGGGCTCTCAATGTGGTGGGGCAGGACGAGCAGTATCGCGACGGGTTCTACCAGGACGGGAAGATGGCCTATCATCTGATCGGGAAAGTGAAGGGGAAATTCCTCGTTCGATCGCACCTGGATACCGGAGACGAGCGTCCGGGGCTTTTCACGAATATGGACCCGGACGATTACTATCCGGTCTACGGCGACGGTTCGGTCCGCGATTATGAAGGCCAGGACACGCAAGGCCGGCTTTTCCTGGTCGTGGAATTCGACCGTTCTTATGTGAAGTGGGGCAGTTACGAAACGGACTTTAACGATACCGAGCTTTCTTCTTTTGAACGGACCCTTTCGGGATTCAAGTTCAATTATGAATCTTTGAAACGGACGATCTACGGCGATCCCAAAAGCGGGGTCAAAGGCTTTATCGCCGAAGCGCAGTACCGTCCCGAACACAATGAATTCGCGGCGACGGGCGGGACGCTTTATTACCTGAGGCGCCAGAACGTGCTGGAAGGGAGTGAGAAGATCCGCGTCGAGATCCGCGACAAGATCCAGGATATCCAGCTCGACAGCTATGAGTTGAAAGAAGGGATCGATTACGAGATTGATTACGACCAGGGCCGGATCCTCCTTTCGAAACCGCTTTCCTCGGTGGCGGCCAGCGATCATCTTGTTTCGCTCGACATTCTGGACGGGAATCCCGTGTATCTCGTCGTCGATTATGAGTACGATGCGGGATTCAACGAGAACGCGAACGGGAATGCCGGCGTCCGGGCCTTTACGCATTTGGGAGATCACGTGAAACTGGGCGTGACGGGGGTCGAAGAAAAAAGGCCGGAAGGGGATTACGACTTGCGGGGCGTCGATGCGACCTTCAAATTCGGCCGCCGGACGAAGATCGTGACCGAATATGCCGAAACCATGCTCCGGCAGACCAACCAGTCGGTTTCCTATAACGGAGGCTTGAGTTTCGCGGATCTCGGGTCGGTTCGCGGGATGAATACGCGGCCGCGTGAGAATGCTTATCTTGTTAAAGGCGAATCCACGCCCACCGATCATCTCGATGTTTCCGCTTACCTGCAGGCCGTCGAGCCGGGGTTTTCGACCGCGAGGATCCGGAGCCAGGAAGGGACGAAAAAATATGGGTTGGCCCTCCGCTATAAGCTGACCCGCGATTGGGATGTGCGATATCGCTGGGACCACAACGAACTGGCCGACCAGCTTTTGCCGGTGGCCCAGAACAGTATCCGGTCCTCCTACGAGAAGCTCCGGAGCCAGCTTTTCCAGACAACCTATGATGACGGAAAGTATGTCGCGCAGGCTGAATATCGCTACAACTTTACGGATAATCCGGAGACCTTGAACAACCTGACGGCGGATCTCATTTCGGAGTTCCCGAACCGGGGGCTTATCGGCGCCAAAGTGGGTTATCGGGTCAATGATCGCTTGCTGCCTTATATCCGCGCTCAGGCTTCGATCCAGGGCGATGAGAACCGGAGCCAGCCGAACAATCAGTTCGGCGGAGGGATCCGCTATGAGGTGACGAAGAACGTCTACGCTTATATCGAACAAATGATCGGTAATATCGGGGATTCCACGAATTTCGGTATCGAGCAGTACCAGGATAACGGCGCGCGGCATTACGCGAACCTGCGCTCCCGCGATCGAGGGATCGGCTCCCGGACGCTGGCGACCGCGGTGGGTTCGTCGATGCCGCTGGGAACGAATTCCAGGTTCTATTCCGAGCGCGAGACCTCGACCTTTTCGTCCGAAGAAGGCTATGCGGATATCCTTGGTTATACGGGAAAGATCCATCAACGTTGGGATTACCATATCAAATATGAGCGCCGCCATCTCAAGAACGCGGCGACCCGGCTCATGGATGTCAGCGCTGCCGATTCGCTCATCCGCGCGAATTCCTTCAGTTCGGTCTCGGGGTCTTTGGCGTATCAGGACGGGAAGAGGCTCAAGGCGCGGATTTATCTGGAAGGGCGCCAGGATACCGATGTGCCGAATCTTTGGCAGATCGTTCAGCGCTATTTCCTGGATTACAAGATCACGCGGGATTGGAGTTTCCTCGGCAATTACAATTACGGCACGAGCCGTTTCACCGACCCCGATGATCTGACAGCCGATTTTACGGAATTCAACGTGGGTTTTGCTTACCGGCCGGTCGACCATGACCGTTTCAACTGGCTTGCCCGCTATACGTACCTTCGGGACATCGCCAATGACGCCCAGCTTCTCGAAGGGATCGATATCGATCACATCGCGCACATCCTCGCGACCGACTATGTCTTCGAGCTCAACCGCTATCTCGGATTTGTCCAGAAACTGGCTTACAAGAACTCCCTTCTCGAAACCTCGATCGCCGATGATGGGCGTCTGCATTCTTTCCTGTGGGCGAACCGGGTCAATTTTCACGTGACCCGCAAATGGGACCTGGCGCTGGAATACCGCACCCTCTATCAGATGGGGCTTGCGGATGCGATCGAAAGCGGCGCGCTCATGGAAGTAGACCGGGAGATCTACGATTATGTGCGGCTGGGGGCCGGTTATAATTTCTCCGACCTCGATGACGATCTCCGGAGCGATAACGACTTTACGAGCCACGGTCCGTTTGTCCGCATGACGGGCAAATTCTAGCCTTCTCTTCGGCCTTCTCTGCTTGACCTTTCAGCGTTCGCTTCTTGTTGTATACTATGAAGTTTAAAGTCCGAAAAAGCAGTTTCTGTTTTGGGCCGTAACCGGAGGCAAGGTGGACGCGATCGTTCTCAAGGGTGTCCGCACCCATAATCTTAAGAATTTCGACCTCAAACTCGAGCATCGAAAGCTGTATGCCGTGACCGGGGTTTCCGGTTCCGGGAAATCCTCCCTGGCTTTTGATACGCTCTATGCGGAAGGCCAACGCCGCTATGTCGAATCGCTTTCGGCCTATGCGCGGCAGTTTCTCGAACGCATGGAAAGACCCGAGGTGGAATCCGTTTCGGGGATCCTGCCCGCGATCGCAATCGAAGCCAAGAACGCGATCACGAATGCCCGTTCGACGGTCGGGACCCAGACCGAGATCAACGATTATCTGCGTGTGCTTTTTTCAAGGATCGCGCGGGGGGTGTGTCCGTGCGGCGGAGAAGTCCGGCGTTTGACGCCGATCGCGGTAGCGGATCATTTGATCGCAAAGCAGGCGGGGCGGGAGGCCCTGATCCTCTTTCGGGTTGCCTTGGCCGCCAAGGCGTCAGCTTATCTTCGTGAAGCGCTCCGCGAACTCGAACGACAGGGGTTCTCGGAGCTTTACACGGAAGGCCGTCTGGTGGGCACGGAAGAACTGCTGGGATCCCGGAAAAAACACGAGGATCTTTATCCCAAGGTGGACCGGCTTGTGCTCGAACCGGGGGCGCGAACGCGTCTCGTGGACTCCATCGAAACCGCTATGCGGTTCGGACGGGAGGAATTCCAGGTCGCTTTCGGGAAGACGCTTTTAGCGTTTGGCCCCGGCCTCCGGTGCTTGGATTGCGGAAAAACCTTCCGGGAACCTTCGCCGAATTTATTTTCTTTCAATAGCCCTTTGGGAGCTTGTCCTTCATGTCAAGGGTTCGGCCGGACGATCACGATCGACGGGGACCTCGTCGTGCCGGATACCGGGAAGTCGCTGCTGGAGGGGGCGATCGAGCCGTGGACCAAGCCGAGTGCGACCTGGGAGTATCAGCAAATGCTGAAATTTTGCCGGCGTCGGAAGATCCCGGTCCATCAACCCTGGAAAACCCTTGCGGCGAGACACCGGAAAGCGGTTCTGGAGGGGATCCAGGGAGATGATTACTTCAGCGTATCCGAATTTTTCCGCTATCTTGAGAAAAAAACCTACAAAATGCATGTTCGAGTCTTTCTGAGCAGATACCGCGGCTATATTCCCTGCAAGGAGTGCGGTGGCAGCCGGCTCAAGTCGGAGGCGCTTTGTTTCCGGATCGGCGGGCGCTCGATCGCGGATCTCCAGGAGATGAGTATCGGGGAGCTTCAGGATTTTTTTAAAGCCTACTCGCTCAGCAGCGAAGAGCGGGCTTTAGTGGAATCCGTTTATGCGGACCTCGCGCGGAGGATCCGCTTTTTGAACGATGTCGGACTCGGTTATCTGACCCTGGCGCGCACTTCGCGCACGCTTTCGGGAGGCGAAGTTCAGAGGATCCATCTGGCGGCTTCCCTTGGCTCGGCCCTGGTCGATACGCTCTATGTGCTCGATGAGCCGAGCATCGGACTTCATGAACGCGACAACGGTCTTCTAATCGCTTTGTTGCGGGAACTCCGCGACCTCGGGAATACGGTGGTCGTGGTCGAACACGACCGGGCGATGATCGAAGCCGCGGAAGAGGTTCTGGACCTCGGGCCCGGGGGCGGCGAGCAGGGGGGGCAGCTCGTTTTTCAGGGAACGGTCGAAGGGCTTCGGGCCTGCGCCCGGTCGGTCACTGGGCAGTATTTGAGCCGGGAAAAAGAGGTCGGTCGAACAGGCGGAAAACGGGCCGAAACGGCTGACTGGCTTGAGATCCTCGGGGCTTCGGAGCATAACCTCAAGAATATTTCCGTGAAGATTCCTTTGGGTCAGTTCGTCGTTATTACGGGGGTTTCGGGGTCCGGGAAAAGCACGCTCTTGTATGAGATCCTTTACCGTAATTATCTGCGCATGAAAGGGCAAGGGGTGCAGGATGTGGGCAAGGTTGGCGAGATCCGCGGGCTTGAGAAACTGGACGAGGTGATCCTGGTCGATCAAACACCGATCGGAAGATCAGCGCGTTCGAATCCGGCGACTTATATTCAGGCCTATGATGAGATCCGTAAAGCGTTCGCGAGGACCCCGGATGCAAAACGGCTCGGTTTCGAGGCGCGGCATTTCTCGTTCAATGTGGACGGAGGACGCTGTGAATCCTGTAAAGGGGACGGCAGGATCAAAGTCGAAATGCATTTTTTGGCGGATATTTTCATTCCCTGTGAAGCTTGCCAGGGACGCCGGTTTAAGAAGGAGATCTTTGAGGTGCGTTACCAAGGGCGGACGATCGACGATGTTCTCCGGATGACCGTTGACGAAGCGCTTGGGCATTTTGCCGAGGAGCCGCGGGTTGCTGAAAAACTGGTTTTGCTTGAAAAGGCCGGCCTTGGCTATTTAAGGCTTGGCCAGCCGTCCCCCGATCTTTCGGGAGGCGAAGCTCAGCGGTTGAAACTTGCCGCTGAGATCGAAGAAAAACGCGGGAACCGGTGCCTTTATCTTTTTGACGAGCCGACGACCGGCCTCCACTATGACGATATCCGGTATTTGATGCGTTCGTTCGAGACGCTTCTCGACCGGGGGCATTCTCTGGTGGTGATCGAACACAATATGGAAGTGATCCGCCTGGCGGATTACCTCATCGACCTGGGACCGGAGGGGGGCGCGGCGGGCGGCGAGGTGATCTATGAAGGACCGCTTCAAGGAATTGCGGAAAATAGCCGTTCCCATACAGGACGCTATTTGAAGGCGATCTTCCAGCGGGACGGCTTTCCGGGGGTTTGAATGCGGCCGCCGGAAGGGGTATATTTTTCTATAAGACAATGAAAGAAAAAACATCAAACTTCAGGCTTGGGATCGTGGTCCTCGTGGCGGCCGGACTTCTCCAAATCGCTCCGATCCGGCGCGAGGAAGATGCGATTCGAAAGACCCAGACGGATCCGATCGCTTATAAGAAAAAAATGGAAGAGATCAAAGATGGGGAGAAGGGCGCTCCGGCTCCGCCTATGGAATTCTACGATAAACGCACCTTCCTGACCGAGCCTCCCGTCGAAAAAGAGAAAAAAGAGGAACCCTTGGACCGCCTGCCCCGTCCGGATGAACCTATTCCCGAAGATTTCGGGAATTGGGAAGAGGACCTTTGGTGGCAAGAGGACGTGAATTGGGAAGCGGAAGATTGGCAGGCTCCGGCGGAGCAGGACGAAGCGCTTTGGGACGGAGGCGAAAATTGGGGATCGTACGGAGCGGGGGAAGATTTGTCTTCGCAAGTGGAAGGAATGGAAGATGAGACCGGACCTGCCGCGGCCGAGGGGGAACCCCTGGGGCCTGAGGAGATTTCGGAGGAGGCTTGGTGGGAAGCGGATAGCCCATCGGCCTCTAAGGCTGGAGCCGAAGAATTCACGTGGTGAAAATAATCTATAAAACCTGAGCGCTTAAAGCTATAATGTCCGGACTTTTGCCTGCCTCTGGGAACCCGGGCTGAGGCAATAAAGGAGCATCTCAAATCATGAATTATTGGAAACGTTGGAAGCTGTTCTGGATGGACCATTGGGTCAAGATCACCATTACTCTGGCGGGGATCCTCATTATCGGGTTTTCGATCTGGGGCATGGCATCGCTCGAGAGCTATTACCGGAATATTACGCTGGCCCAGCTTCCGCTGCAGATCCTCATGGTCATCATCAATTCCGTGATCTTTGTCTACCTTTACATGATTGTCTTTCGCGGCGGGTTCGCAAAGCTCGACAAAAAGAACATCAAATCCCACGATGTGAACGTCAAATTCACGGATGTGATCGGGATCGACGAAGCCAAGGAAGAGTGCTGGGAAGTGGTCCAGCTTATCAAGGACCACGCCCGGCTCAAGAAGATCGGCGGGAAGATCCTGCGAGGAATCCTGATGCTCGGTCCTCCGGGCTGCGGAAAAACCTACCTTGCCAAGGCGATCGCCACGGAGGCGGCCATGCCGTTCCTCTCGATGGCGGCCAGTGAATTCAACGAGGTCTTTGTCGGCGTGGGATCCAGCCGCGTGCGTCAGCTGTTCAAAAAAGCCAAACGGTTGGCGTTCGGGTTCGGCGGATGCATCGTTTTTATCGACGAATTGGATGCGTTAGCGCACAAGCGTGTATTTAACCAGTTTGGCGGCGCCGAGACCAATACGACTCAGAACCAGCTTCTCGTCGAAATGGACGGATTGTCCGGCAAACAAGAGAATGTGATCGTGATCGGGGCGACGAACGCTCCGGAAAGCACCTTGGATGAAGCGATCCTGCGTCCGGGGCGCTTTGACCGGAAAGTCTATATTCGAAAGCCGAGCTTGGAAGGCCGTGAGGCGCTTTTTAAGTTTTACTTGAGCAAAGTCAAACATGAGGCATCGATCGATTGTAAACGCCTTGCCCGGAAGGCGATCGAGAAATCACCGGCGGACATTGAGAACATTGTAAAAGAAGCCGCCCTGATCGCGACCCGGAGCAAGCGGGATGCGGTTACGTTGAAGGATATTTCCGAAGCGATCGAGCGTATCGAACTCGGAATGAAGCAGAAGCTTACAGTGAACCAGCGGGAAAGAGAAATGATCGCTTATCATGAAACGGGGCATTTGATCGTTACCTATCTCCTTCATCCCCGGAGTGATGTGTTTAAGGCGTCCATTATTCCGAGAAAAGGAACGCTTGGGGTCGTCCATCCGACTTCGATCGAAGAATGGCATACGCAGGACCGTGACAGCCTTCTTGCCCAGATCAAGGTGTGCGTGGCGAGTTACGTGGCGGAGAAGATCAAATTCGGGACGACGTCTACAGGGGTTGGCGGCGGGCCCGGCAGCGATTTTTATCAGGCTTCTACGATCGCTAATGCCATGGTCTGGAAATACGGCATGGGGCCTTCGGGCTTGGTGGGGGATTATACGGTGAGCCACGAGCTTTTGTCCGAAGAGAGAAAGACCCAATTGAACCAGGACGTCGATAAGATCCTGAAGTTATGCATGGCCGAAGTTGAAGAGCTCTTGAAAAAGGAAAAAGAACTCTTTGAACGGTTCGCTCACGAACTGCTTCAAAAGAACGAGCTCGACTACGATGAGATCGAGGCCATCTTCAGCGAATACGGCAAGGCCAATCCGCGGCGTTTCAGCGGACCGCGCGAGAATAGTGAACCGCCGAAGGTCTAGGACCTTGAGGCCAGGGCAGAATGTCTAACATGGGGACAGGCGTGTTTTTGAGGAAAAACAGCCTGTCCCTGTTTTTTTTCATTTGGGCAGCCGGGGTTTTGACCGGCTGCGGGTCTTCCTCCTACCCGGGCGATAGGCTCGAACAATCGATCCGCGATATTTGTGCCAAGGAATACCAGGTCTATGATGTGTCGGTCAAAGTGGCCGGTCAGACGGTCGGTGTTTTCCTTCCTGTCAGCAATCTTTTTTCCGCCGATTTCAGCGATGAAAAGGGTTTGGAAAAAGCGCAGGACCTGGAATCGCTTTTCCAGCCTTCGGAGGAAGCCCTGGACCGTATCGACGATGTCCTGTTCACGATCTCTCGTGTCATTATGAGCACGGACAAAAACATCCTATTCTATATCCTGCAGGTCGGCGATCAGAAAAATCCGGGGATTGAACTTCTTTTGACGGGGAATGTGGACGATATCAAGAGAGTCCGGGTCTGGGATATCTCCCGCGATGAATACCGCAAGCGGGTCTTCCATGAGATCCGTTTTAATCAGCCGCTGATCTGGCACCAAAGGATCCGCCGTTTTTTTGAGTCCCTTTCGACCGGCGCTTTTGAAGAGCTTTCGGATCTGACGGACCTGTATGGGGAAGATTCTATCGACCGGTTTTTTCTGGATCTCGTCCCGGGCGCATCCCGGGCCGAGGCCCTGCCTCGTTGGGAGATCCGCGATATACGGAGCGCCATGGAGAACGACCAGGAAGCGATCGTCTATGTGCGGGCGGCGGCGGTTTTGGATCGTGAGGACATAAGGCGCCCCGCCCCCGAATTCGAATATTTCTTTTCCATCAATGTGAAGGACTCCGGGACACGGATTACCAAGATCATTCCTTTCCAATTTGTGAACACTCAAGGGGAGTTTGAAAGAGTGACCTTTCCCAAAGAGCTGAGGGTCGAGGAAAATCTTGCGAAATGGAGCGAGGATTTCACGATCGTTCCCGTGAGGCTGGGGGATTTCCTGGCAAAGCAGATCTCAAGGCGGGTCGAAGCGATCCTGATGAACGATGAACGGGTGCTCCTTACGCTTGAGGGCTTGAAGATTGATTTTGAGTATCAGGAGGCAGATCCGAACTCATCCTTCGTATTGAACGTCGAAGCATTGCCCCGCGAAGTTCGAAAAGTGAAAGGCGATCTTTCGGAACCGCTTCACGAAGATCTGCTCTATTTGATCGATCTGGCGATGCGGGAGTTCGTGAAGGTGACCCACAGCTACGGCTTTTCCGAGTATGAGTATTTACAGCTGAATCTTGTGCGGGATATGGAAAGCTGGATCTTTCCGCAAGAAGACCTGGAGCGTTTTCGCCGTCGCAAGATTGGCCTGGCACCTCTTCTTTCGGACCTGAACGGATTGTGATCCGGGCCGGCCACTCTGCTTGCCCGGGAGCAAGCCTCTCCTTTTGTCTTCCATCGAATTCTGATATCATATGCGCGCTATGGACCTCCTGACCCAAAGACAACAAAGGGTGCTGACCGCTTTAGTGGAAGCTCACATTGAGAGTGCGCAGCCGATTGGCTCCCGCTGGTTGGCAGAATATGCCGGGATGGACTGCTCTCCGGCCACGCTTCGCCATGAAATGGGAGAGCTCGAGGAAAAAGGATATCTTGTCCATACCCACATCTCATCGGGGCGTGTACCGACCGATACCGGGTATCGTTTTTATGTCGAATCCTCTTTGCTCCCTGACACGGAGGCAAACGAATTCGACCCTAGGGATCCAGAATTGCTGAGGTCAGGGGCGATCCGCGATCTGGATCTTTTTTCGGAAGAGATCTCCCGTTGGCTTTCGACTTTGACTTCGGAGGCCAGCGCGGTCGTTTTTCACGATCCGGACGTTGTTTTGCCGACCGGCGGGGCTTCGAAATGCCTGGTCCGCGGATTCTATCGGCTTCTTGAAAAGCCGGAATTCCGCGACCCTCAGAAGGCCAAACCGCTTCTCGAAGCCTTCGATGAGAAAGAAGAATTGGCGCGTTGGATCCAGGGGATCGCCCGGGAAGGCGAAGTGGTGGTGCGGATCGGCCGGGAGAACCGGTTGAGCGCTCTTTGGGATTGCTCGGTGGTCACTTCGGAATATTCTCCGGGAGGGCGGCAGGCCGGTGCGATCGCGATCATCGGTCCGCGGCGCATGCATTACCGGCGTGTGATCTCCTTTATGCAGGGTATGATCCGGTATCTCGAGAATCATTTTATGCAAGATCCCGGAGGGGCTGGATCATGAAAAAAGATCATCCCCATTCCTCCGAACATAAAGAGGGAACCTCGGCGAAGGAACCCGTAAAGACCGAGGACGTGGTGCTCAAGCAAGAGGAGCATCGGAAGTTGCTTGCGCGGATCGAAGAGCTGGAGGCGATGAAGGATAAGATGCTCCGGACCGCGGCGGACTATGAGAATGCCAAAAAGCGGCTTCTCCGGGAGCGTGATGAATTCGTCAAATTTGCGCAGGAGAACCTTCTTCGCGAGATGCTTCCGGTCTTGGACAATTTCGAACGGGCGCTCAGCCATGCCGGTGAAGGGGAAGACCCTAAGGTGAAAGCGCTTGTGGCGGGGATCCAGATGGTCTGCAAACAGATGACTGAGATTTTCAGGAACCAGGGGCTTCAGAGGATCGAGACCGTCGGCAAACCTTTTGACCCCCACTGGCACGAGGCGGTCAGCTATCAGCAGGAAGAAGGGGAGGAAGAGATCATTCTGGACGAGATCCAGGCGGGATACACCCTTCACGGGAAACTGCTTCGCGCCGCCAAAGTCCGGGTCCGTATGAGGCCGGCGTCTTCTTCCACGGAAAACTCTCCTGCCGAAGATAAAGACGACGAGATCACCTAAAGAACGGATCTTCCTATTATTGTATGGCCACTAAACGCGATTATTATGAGATCCTCGGAGTTCCCAGGAATGCGAGCGTCGAAGAGATCAAGAAATCCTACCGCCAGCTCGCGCTGAAGTATCATCCGGACCGCAATCCCGGAGACAAAGCGGCTGAAGAAAAGTTCAAAGAAGCGTCCGAAGCCTATGCGGTCCTTTCCGATTACGAGAAACGCGCCCAATACGATCAATTCGGCCATTCACTCGGCGGTCGCGGCTTTCAGGGATTCGAGGGATTTGAAGATGCTTTTCGCGGGTTCGGCGATGTCTTCGGGGATATTTTTGAAGACTTTTTCGGAGGGGGATCGAGATCGCGCGGAGCGGGACGCCACCGGCCCCGCCGGGGATCGGACCTTGAGATGCGTCTGGAGATGACCTTGGAAGAGGCGCTTGCCGGACGGCAGGAGGATCTTGAAATCCCGCGCCATGAGCTTTGCGGCCATTGCAAAGGCACGGGGGCGGAACCGGGTTCGAAGAAGAAAGAATGTCCCGATTGCCGCGGCCAAGGGGAGATCCGTATGACGCAAGGGTTTTTCACCATGCGGCGGACCTGCTCTCGTTGCGGAGGAGCAGGCGAGATCCTGGAGAAGGTTTGCGGCGAATGCAAGGGGAATGGACGCACTAAAAAGGTCCGCAAACTTCAGATCAAGATCCCGCCCGGCATCGATACCGGTGCTCAGCTGAAAGTATCCGGCGAAGGAGAAGTCGGGATTAACGGAGGACCCCGGGGCGATTTGTATGTGCATGTTTTGGTCAAACCCCATCCGGTCTTTGAACGAAAAGCCCAGGATCTTTTTTGCGAAGTGCTGATCCCGTATACGACCGCGGTCCTGGGAGGAGAGGTCACGGTCCCGACCCTTAAGGACAAAGCGAAGCTGGAGATCCCGAGCGGAACGCCCTCCGGGAAGATCCTCAAACTCAAAGGGGAGGGGATGCCGCACTTGAGAGAACCTTCGCACCGGGGGGACCAGTATGTGCGGGTCGAAATCGAAGTGCCCAAGAAGGTCGGGGATAAAGAAAGGGTTTTGCTTGCTGAGTACGCCAAGCTACGGGGGGAGAAGGCCCAGATCAAAAAGAAAGGCCTCTTCGATCAGATCAAAGATGTGTTTGAATGATGGATAGGCTTTTCGGGAAGCCCTCGAAGCCTTGTCCGGGTAGGGCTGGGTTAGCCAGGCATGAACGCATCATAAAAAAGGGGTCCGGGAATGAATTACTTTGATTATGTATACCGTGTCCGCTATGCGGATACGGACAAAATGAACGTTAGCTATTATGCGAACTATCTGGTGTGGTTCGAAGCGGCCCGTACCGAATATTTTCGGGCTTTGGGCTATGCCTATACGCGCTGCGAAGAACAGGGGTATTATCTCCCGGTCCGCGAGGCCATGGCGAATTACCAGGCGCCGTCCACTTACGACGATCCGTTGATCGTCCGCACCAGTGTGGCGGAAATGACGCGGACTTCGCTCCGGTTTGAGTATATCGTTCTGCACGCGGAAACCCAAAAAACGCTGGCAACGGGATACACGCTGCATGTTTTTGTCGACCGGACTTTGAAACCCTGCCGCATTCCGGAGTTCATCCGCTCGATCGTGACGCCGTTCAAACTTCTTTCCGGCGACACGCGCTAAAAATTTTCGGCCGGCCGAAAAATCCTTTCTTTTCCTTTTGACCCTGCTGGGTTTCCATGTTACATTACGTTTCCTTGAAAGCCTTGCCACACAAGGGTTTTAAACGAAGCGGGGGAGCATGACGCATCGGTATCGGATCTCGGTTCTTGGCGACGGGGGATGGGGGACGGCGCTTGCGGTCATCAACGCAAGACGCGGGAATGAAGTCCTGCTATGGTCCGCCTTCGCGGATTATGCGAAGCTCCTTCGCGAAACCCGTGAGAACAAAAAATTCCTTCCCGGGATCTCGATCGAACCTTCGATCGTCATTACGTCCGATCTTAAAGAAGCCCTCGATTTTGCCGATATTATCGTTCTGGCGATCCCGACCCGGTATTTGAGGAACGTGGTTTACTGGATCAAAGAACAACACATCACGAACAAGGTTTTTGTCAGTGTGGCCAAGGGGATCGAGAACCGGACCCTTCTGCGGCCTTCGCAGATTGTTCGCAGTATTCTTGGTGAAGGGACGCGGCTCGGGATCCTTTCGGGGCCTTCTCATGCCGAAGAAGTGGCCCGCAATATTCCGACCCTGGTGGTGATCGCTTCGCGTGACAAAAGCGTGGCCCAATTCATCCAGGCGGCGCTTTGCGATACTTTTTTCAGGATCTATGTGCAGACCGACGAGGTCGGGGTCGAGCTCGGCGGCGCTTTGAAGAACGTGATCGCCGTTGCTGCCGGTGTAAGCGATGGGCTCGGATACGGCGATAATACCAAATCCGGTCTGGTCTCCCGGGGGCTTCTGGAAATGATGCGTTTGACCGTCCGTTCTGGCGGGAATCCCAATACGGTCTTCGGGCTTTCGGGGCTCGGCGACCTTGCGACGACCTGTTTTTCACCGCATGGCCGGAATTTGAAGGTGGGCCGTGAGATCGGTCTCGGAAAAAAGGTCCGGGAGATCCTGGCGTCCATGGAAATGGTTGCCGAGGGCGTCGATACGGCCAAGAGCGTTCATGAAATGACGGCACGGATGAATCTTGAACTCCCGATCATGAATGAAGTGTACCGGATGGTCTTTGAGGACAAAGATCCCCGGCAGGCCGTGACGGATCTCTTGAACCGTGCGGTCTATGACGAGTGGAAACAGTATTGAGGCAGGAAAGGGTTTTGCTTCTGTGCTTTTCGCTGTGTGGGATAGAGCGCGAGGACATGAGCGAAGCGGTTCTGGCCTGAAAATCTGAAAAAGAAAAGGAGGTGATAACATGAACAAAGGCGAATTGGCGGAAGCCGTGGCAAAAAACCTCGAACTTTCCAAATCCAAAGCTCTTGAAGCGGTGGATGCGGTTTTCGATGCCATCAAAGGCGCTCTTAAAAAGGGCGATAAAGTGGCGCTGGTCGGTTTCGGCAGTTTCGTCGTAAGGCAGAGAAAGGCGCGTCAGGGTCGCAACCCGAAAACGGGAGAGACGATCCAGATCAAAGCGCGCAAGGTTCCTGCTTTCTCGGCGGGCGCTGAACTGAAGAATGCCGTGAAATAATCCTGAAAGGGGACAGGCTGTTTTTTCCGCACGGCCTTGCCGGACGGAGGATCAGCCTGTCCCGCTTCTGTCTTCATTGCTATTTTGGATCGCGGCCGTTAAAGTCGCGGCTTCCTTTTTCATCGGGGCGTAGCGCAGCCTGGATTAGCGCACTCGCTTGGGGTGCGAGTGGTCGGAGGTTCAAATCCTCTCGCCCCGATTTCTTTTTTAGACGAGAAAAACCGCAGTTCGATTCTTTTTTGCTGAGCAATATTTTGAAGGGACATGGGGAAGTGTATGGGGATCTATCTCGGGACGTTTTTGATCGCATTCGCAACGCTGGCTTTAGAAGTTACGTTGTCCCGCATCTTAAGCCTGATTACGTGGTATCATCTCGCGTTCTTCGCGATCTCAACGGCAATGCTCGGGATGACTGCTGGAGCTGTGACGGTCTATCTCAAGCCCAAGTGGTATGAGCGGGAGGTCCTCAATCGCCACATCGCCTCGAGTTGTGTTCTTTTTTCTCTCAGCGTGCCTTTTTCCCTCGCTGTGCTTTGCCATACGGCGCTGCCTTCGGAATTAATGATTTCATGGAATAGTCTTCCCCGAGTTGTTCTTGTCGCATTCGCTTGTTCCGTCCCGTTTTATTTCTCCGGCATCGCCGTGACCGCGGTGCTGACAAAACAAACTTTGCCGATCGGAAAAGTCTATGCCAGTGACCTGGCGGGGGCGGCTTTCGGCTGTCTTTTTGTGCTGGCGGGATTGGAGATCCTTTCGGCTCCGAGATTAATCCTTGGGTGCAGCCTGGTGGGAGTACTCGCCGCAGCTGCTTTTTATGGAAGGTCTTGTGCCGGTTTCGAATTCCGGCGCGTAATCAGTTCCCGGGTGGGAATCCTCACGGGATTGGTTTTTCTTGCGCTCTTTTTAGCTTGGGACCTTCGGCCTGTTTATGTGAAAGGACGTCAAGAGGATGCGTCCAAGATCATGCTCGAGAAATGGAATTCATTTTCCCGGGTTGTCGTCGAAAAGGGCCGTTTAAAGGAGCCTCACTTTTGGGGCGCCAGCCGTTTTGCTCCCATGGAGCCCAAGCTGTTTCAGTACCCAATGGTCATTGACGGCGTTGCGGGAACCACCGTAACCGGGTACAAAACCGAAAAGGACATCGAACACCTGGGTTTTGATGTCACGAATATCGCGTACTTTTTGAGGCCGGGGGGGACCGCTTGTGTGGTCGGGCTTGGGGGGGGGCGCGATGTGCAAAGCGCTCTCCTCTTTGGCTATGAAAGGGTGGTGGGGATCGATGTCAACCCGGTTTTTGTGAAGGTCCTTCAAAACGAATTCCGAGATTTTGCTGGAATCGCAGGGCGTCCCGAGGTTCAGCTTGTGGCCGATGAGGCCAGAAGTTATTTATCGAGGACATCCGAAAAATTCTCCCTCATCCAGATGTCCCTGATCGACACATGGGCAGCGACCGGCGCCGGCGCTTTTTCGCTAACGGAGAACGCTCTTTATACTGTCCAAGGCTGGAGGATCTTTTACCAGAGGCTGGAAGAGGACGGGATCTTTACCGTAGCGCGGTATTTTAATCCCCTCGTTGTCAATGAAACCGGACGGGTTTTGAGCCTGGCTGTCGCGACCCTCCTTGATCAGGGGATCCGGGATTATTCCCGTCATATTGCGATGGTCACGCGCAATAATATCTCCGTGCTTCTTTTAAGTAAAAGACCGTTTCAGCAGGCGGATGTCAATAAGCTCTCGGCGATTATCCAAAAACTGGATTACCGGTTTTTGATCCGTCCAGGTATGCCGCCCGAGCATCCCGTGTTCCGTGCGCTCTTGTCGGTCCGTTCGGCGGAAGAACTTGAAAGGATTGAGGAAAAAAGTCCCTTCAATTTTTCAGCGCCGACCGATGAAAGCCCGTATTTTTTCAACATGCTCCGCATGGGCTGGATCTTGAAGCCGATCTTCCATCCGGGGGTTTTGCAGGGGAACCTTCTTGCGACTACGACCTTGATCGAATTGATTGCGGCCCTTCTCATCCTTTGCGCGGCGACGGTCGTGTTCCCTTTGCTTTGGGGGAAGCGGCTGGTTTCCTCGAGTGCCGCAGGAATGCGGGAACTATGGCCCGGGGCGCTTTACTTTTCTTTGATCGGTGCCGGGTTCATGTTGATCGAGATCGGCCTTGTCCAGACCCTTTCTGTGTTCCTTGGTCATCCGACCTATGCTCTGGGCATTCTTCTTTTTACGATCATTTTAAGTGCCGGTCTGGGGAGTTATCTGAGTGAAAAATTACCTCTAACGAAATCTCCGTGGCGGTTTGTTTTTCCGCTCGCGACCGCCTTGGTCCTTTTGCTGTTGCGCGCGCTCATGCTTCAAGTGACCGTGAACATGGTCGCAAGTCCGATCTTTTTAAAGATCCTCGCCTCGATCGGGATGATCTTCCCTCTGGGGATCCTGCTCGGCTTTTTCTTTCCGGTTGGAATGCGCCTTGCGGCTTCCGTGGCGCAAGGACAAACGCCATGGTATTGGGCTTTGAACGGGATTTTTGGAGTGTTGTGCTCCGCCATGGCGGTCTTTTTTTCCATCTTCTTTGGGATCTCGACGAATTTCTATCTGAGCGCCATCCTGTATTTGGCGACCCCGCTTTGCCTGTGGCGAATTGCGGGGAGGATCCGGAACCCCTGAAACGAAAAGACCCCCATGCCGGAAAGCATGGAGCCCTTCGCTGTTCTAAGACCGGTGTTTCAAATTCAATCATGGCGAATGATATTCCATGACGGCCGCGGTTCATACAAGTTTTCCTCCTGTCGGGAACCGGCAAGCCAGGATCCTGATCCTGGGCTCGATGCCAGGACCGGCCTCGCTCGCGAAACGGGAATATTATGCCCATCCTCACAATGCCTTTTGGGCGATCTTGGAGAAACACTACCGGACCCGGTTTCGCGATTACCAAGCTAAAAAAAGGTTTCTCGCGAAAAAACGCCTTGCGTTATGGGACGTGCTCTGTTCTTGCGAGCGCCGCGGCGCTGCGGATGCGAAAATCCGGAAAGCCCGGCCCAACGATATTGCCGGATTCCTTCGAGCGCATCCAGGCATCCAGAGCGTTCTTTTCAATGGGGCCAGCGCGGAACGGTATTTTCTTCGATGGTTCAAAGCACAAAAGGTCCAGTGCGTTCGAATGCCCTCCACCAGTCCGGCCTATGCAAGTCTTTCTTTCCGAAAGAAATATTCGATATGGGTGCGGGCTCTGCAAGGTAAAATAAACCCATGAGTATCCGGCTCCTTTTTCAGAGTTTTTTTGCAGGGCTGGCTCTGATCGTGCTCGCCGGATGTGCCACTTTGCCGTCCCATGAGGAGCGGATTGCCACTGCCGATTCGATCGCGCAAGCGGCCGGACTTCGCCGGACGATTTTTAGAACACCGACCTTTGCGTTGACCGGATATCAGCGTTTGACCGAGTCGGGGGGACCGGTCCAGGTTTATATCGAAGGAGATGGCTACGCCTGGGTGACTTCGCATCGACTTTCGTCCGATCCGACGCCGCGCGATCCGATCGCTTTGCGGCTTGCGGCGGAAGATCCAGCCCCGAATGTGATCTATCTGGGGCGCCCTTGTCAATATACGGATCCGGAGATGGATCCTTTGTGTGAAGACGACCGCTTTTGGTCCGAAGCGCGTTTTTCCGAAGAAGTAATCGCGGCCTTGGATCAGGCCTTGGATCAGATCCAAGAGCGGATCAAAACCCGGGACATCCGTCTGATCGGATATTCGGGAGGGGGAGCGGTGGCAGTCCTTGTCGCACAGAGACGCCACGATATCCAAAGCCTTCGGACGGTAGCGGGGAACCTGGATCCCGGGAGGCTCAACCGCCTTCACGGGGCCAGTCCGCTGAGCGGGTCTTTGGACCCTTTGAAGGAGGCGGCACTGCTTCGGATGCTTCCGCAACGGCATTTTGCGGGAGACGAAGATTCTGTTGTGCCGGTAACGATCGCGGAAGGTTTTATCCAAAAAATGGGCGCATCTTCATGTGTGGCGATGACCGTCGTTCAGGGGATGGGGCATCAAGAAGGATGGAAAGGGAAGTGGCGGGAGCTTCTGGACCTTCCGGTCGAATGTTCGCCAAGCCTGGCGAACGAGGAATGATCCTATGAATAAGACCTCTCGGTGGATCCTTGCGATCTTTGTTCTGGCCGTCACGGGTGTGGCGTTCGCCGTTTCGTTTTTGGATGCCGGCATCGAACGAGGCCTCGAGATCTTCTTGAATCAAAGTCAGAAGGAGCTCTTCGCGGGAACTTTAGATCTCCATGAGGTCCATTTGGACCGATCCTTCCGGCTTCATATCGGCAGGGTGACCGGCGTTTGGCAAACCCTGGAAGGGGAATTTCCGATCGAGATCGAAGACATTGAAACGCGGGATCCTTTGACGAATATCCTGCGCCAGGAGCCGGTCCGTATCGGGGTCCTGGCGTTCCGTCCGCAAGGGTCGAAGAGCCCGGGGATCAGCGCCGAGGCCATCGTTCATATGGATCCGGCCGGCACTTTTGAGATGAGGGCCGATTTCCTCGGTCTCGACCTCGGAGAGTTTGAACCGCTGGATCCCGAGAATTTGCGCGGGGCAACCGGGATCCTGACGGGGCAATTCTTTTTAAAGACCCAAGCGGAGGGGGAACAAGAGTTCCGAATGGACCTCAAGGTCCAGGAGCCGGGCGGGCATCTTCAGGCCCGGTTCTTTGATCTTTTCCTTCCTTATCTTCCGCCGGCGAGCCAAAAGGTCCTGGAGAAGGTCCGGAAAGAGAGAACGGTGGATTATCGGAACGCCGATTTTTCGGTCAAGCTTGGCGAGCCGGGGACGATAAATGTATTACTTCGGATCCTGGTGCCCGACTATAATTTAAACTTGAATTTAAACCTGGTCATCCGCGTCGAAGATAACGAAGCCTTGGGACAATTGGCCCAGGTCATGGGGCTTGTGAAAGTGAAGGTATCATGAGAACGATAGCGCTTACCTTGGTTTTGATAAGTCTTACGGCAGGATTTGCCGGCTGCACGGTCAAGGCGGTCGGCGATCCGGAGCGTCCTATCACGATCAATGCGAACGTGGTGGTCGATATCCGCGGATTAAAACAGTCGGCGACCAATATCGAAGACATGGTGGCCCAGGGAGGGAAGTCATGAAGCGTGGACATTGGAAGATTATGGGAGGTCTGATCGGTCTTTTGTTGATCGCCTCCGGTTTTTTGACTGCAGCTCAATACGATCTTAAAGAAATGACCCCGGCCGTTGAACGGGCGATCTCCAATCGCCAGGCCCGCTACCAGGAACTTCAGCTTATGAAACAGCAGGGTCTTATCGGAGAGAACAACCGGGGTTATCTTGCGGTCCTTTCCGGGGATGACCGGGTCCGGCGTATCGTTGCGGAAGAGAATGATGACCGCAGGGCGATTTATCAGGCCGTGGTCGACCAGAACCATCTCGGACCTTCGGAATTTTCTATCGTCGAGACCGTCTTTGCGGAAGTCCAACGCGAAAAATCAAGGCCCGGCGATCCCTTCCAGCTTGCCTCCGGCGAATGGACGAAGCACTGAAAAGCTTGCTTGGTCGATTACAATCTGCGTTAGGCAATTCTGTTCCGTTGAGGTAAAATAGTTTCCACAACAGCACCGCATGCGCTTGTGCGGTCACCCCCCCCAAAGTCCGGGGGTTTTTGTTTTTGGTGAACATTCGCTGGCGCTGTGCGTGCTTTGGATCCTATGAACGAAAAAACACTGATGATGGGCAACGAGGCCATGTCGGAGGCTGCGATCCGCGCCGGTTGCCGTTTCTACGCGGGCTATCCGATCACTCCCCAGAACGAGGTCAGCGAATACCTCGCTCAAAAACTTCCGGAAGCGGGAGGGGTCTTTATTCAGGCGGAGTCCGAGTTAGCCGCGATCAATATGGTCTTTGGAGCGGCTGCTTCGGGGATCCGCGCATTGACCTCGTCCTCCAGTCCCGGGATCAGCCTTAAACAGGAAGGGATTTCCTATATTGCCGCGGCCCAGATCCCCTGTGTCATTGCGAATTTGATGCGCGGCGGTCCCGGCCTTGGCAACATCCGGGGATCCCAGGGCGATTATTTCCAAGCGACCAAAGGCGGAGGTCATGGGGACTACCGGCTGATCGTGCTTGCACCGTGGTCGGTCCAGGAAATGTACGACCTGACCTTCGAAGCCTTCGAATTAGCCGATCGTTACCGCAATCCTGCCATGATCCTGGCGGACGGGATCCAGGGCCAGATGGCCGAAGCGATCGAACTGAAAGATTTTCCCAAAAAAACCCCTGCAAAAAAAGAATGGGCGCTCACCGGATGCAAGGGCCGAAAGCCGAATGTTGTCCGCACTCTTTATCTGGAGCCTGAGGATGCGCTCGAGAAGCTCAATGTCGAATTGGCCCAAAAATATGAGAAGATCGAGAAAGAACTCCAAGTATCCCAAGAGATCGAATGTGAGGACGCCGAGCTTTTGATCGTGGCCTACGGGACTGCGGCAAGGACGGCCAAGGCCGCGATCCGTCAGGCGAGGGCGGAGGGGATCCGGGTCGGTCTTTTCCGGCCAGTCATCCTTTGGCCTTTTCCGTGGAAAGCGTTAGCGAAGATCGCCCGGCGGGTGAGGAAGATCCTGGTCGTGGAGATGAGCAACGGGCAGATGATCGAAGACGTAAAGCTGGCCTGCTACCGCGATGAGTGCAGGACCCCGGTGGCTTTTTTGGGCCGCGGCGGCGGATGGTATCCGAAGCCGTCGGAGATCCTAGGCCGGATCAAGGAGGAAACCCGTGTTTCTGGGTGAAAATCCGCTGGGCTTTCTGGTCGAGAAGTCGCTGAAGCAGACGAAGATGCATTATTGTCCGACTTGTGGCCATACGATCGTTCAGCGCATGATCAGCGAGATCGTCGATGAGCTCGGGATCCGCGAAAAACTGATTGGGACGGCGCCGGTCGGTTGCGCGGTCCTTTTATACGATTATTTCAATTTCGACATCATCGAATGCCCGCATGGCAGGATTCCGGCGGTCGCGACGGGGATCAAAAGGGTTCAGCCCGATAGGATCGTCATGGTTTACGGAGGGGATGGGGATCTCCTTTCGATCGGCATGGCGGAGACCATCCATTGCGCGAATCGTGGTGAGAACCTGACCGTGATCTTCATCAATAACGCGGTTTACGGCATGACCGGGGGGCAAATGGCGCCGACGACTTTGATCGGCCAGAAAACCTTGACCACCAAGAGGGGGCGTGAGGCCGCGACGACGGGCGGGCCGATCAAGATCTGTGAAATGCTGGCCACCCTTGACCGGCCAGTCTACATCGAGCGCGTGGCGGTCCATGATGCCCCGAACGTAAAACGGGCGCGGATCGCGATCAAAAAGGCGTTCCAGAACCAGATTGAAGGCAAGGGGTTCTCCTTTGTGGAAGTCCTTTCGATGTGCCCGACCAACTGGAAAATGACGGGCGGAGAATCATGCCGGTTCGTCGGCAACGAGATGGCAAGCGCTTTTCCGATCGGAAAGATCTTGGACAGGACATAACCGATGGAAGAACAGATCTTTATTGCGGGGTTTGGAGGGCAGGGCGTCGTGCTGGCCGGCAATCTACTTGCGCATGCCGCGATGATCGAGGGAAAACATATCCTGGGGATGGTCTCTTATGGGGCGGAGATGCGGGGCGGTGCCTCCCATAGTTTTGTCATTATTTCGAATGAAGAGATCGATTGTCCGATTATCGATCGCGCGACGATCGGTTTTGCGCTCAGTCAAGAGGCTTACGACAAGTTCCGGAACAAAACGCGTGACGACGGGATCCTCTTCGTCAACAGTTCCGAGGTGCTTCGGATCGAACCCAAAAAAACGAGCGGAGAGATCGTCTTGATTCCGGCGAGCCAGATCGCCAAGGAAATGGGCAATGCCAAGGTCGCGAATATGATCATGATCGGTGCGATGCTTGCGCGGACCGGGATCTTGAAGCTCGATAGTGCGAAAAAAGCCCTTGCCAAGGTCTTCAGGAATGAAAAGAAAAGCCTGCTCTACATCAATGAGCAGGCATTGCAAGCGCATTCCAGGCTGAATGGCTAATGCGGAGGCCCTCGAGGCTTCGATTGGATTCTTAGGGCCCGCTTTTGCGCCGGTCGAAAGGGCCTGCCGCTTCCGCCCACAGAAGGCTAGGCCCGGGCGCTTTAAAAATCCCAATTAACTCTTGCGGCGGGGTCCGCCGCATGGTATTATCTTTTTGGTATTTGGTTAACTTAATTAACTATTAATGGAATAAACAAAATGAACTCCCGTGAGGCCTTTGTCCGCTGTTTTCGCGAGATCCATCCCAAATTCTCCCGGCTTGGGGCCCGCTATCTCGACGAAGCCGAATTGACCATGGCGCAATATGCGATCCTTAGCACGGTGGTGCAGGGCGGGACGGTGCCGATGACGGAATTGAGCGAGAAGCTTTTTATCTCGAAACCTGCCGTGACACACTTGGTCGACAGGCTGGAAAGCCATAAGTTCCTCCGGCGCCTTCCGCATCCCAAAGACCGCCGCAGTTCGTTGATCCAGGTCCTGCCGAAGGGCAAGGCGATCGTCCGGGATATGCAGGGGAAGATTCTGAAACATCTGTTGACGGCCCTCAAGCGTTTTGAAGGGGGCGAACTGAACACGGTTCTCCGGTTTTATGACACATTGTCCCAAACCCTGGATAAAGCGCTAATGAACAGCCGGGGATTAAATCCATGAAACGGTTCTGGGCGGGATTTTGCCTTCTGACCTTTTTTCTGCAGCCGTTCGGCTATGCAGCAAGCGACGAAGAAAAAACACTGGCCTGTTCGGATCAAGCTTCCGACGGGGACTGTCTTCTTACCTTGAAATATCTCTATGAACTGGCATTAGACCAGAGCGAAAAGATCGCTCTCGGCCGCGAAGAGATCGAAAAAACGGAAGCGCAGTTCCTGCAGGCCGCCAGCGAAGCGTTGGGGGATGTCAGTCTGATCATGAGCCATACCTGGCAGGAGGACCAGGGACGTAATGAATACAGCGGGAGTTTTCTCAACCCCTACAAAGGCGAACGGAGGATCTTCTTCAGCCAGCCGATCTTTCAGGGATTCAAGGCCTATGGGGCCCTGCGCGGAGCCGGAAGTCTACGCAAGCAACGGAAAGCCGAGCTGCGCTGGGCCGAGTCGCTTCTTTTCGAAGATGTAACCGCTGCTTTCTACGCGCTTCTCTACTATCGCAAAGACCTCGAGCTGATCAAGGAGATCTCGGCTCTCTTTGACAAGCGTTTGGAGGAATTGACCGAGCGCGAGCGGATCGGCCGTTCCCGGACCAGTGAGCTAGTATCGGCCCGGTCGCGCAAAAGCATGCTTTTAGCCGAGCAGGCGCGGGTGCAGGGGCTGTTGGATGTCATGCGCTATATGCTCGAATTTTTGACGGGGATCGATATTGATCCCACTGCGGTTGTCGATGATGATCTCGCCAAGACCCCGGTCTACCCGCTGGACGAACACCTCAAAAAGACCTATGAACGACCGGATGTTTCCGCGCTCGAGCAATCGCGGCGCGTGGCATGGCAGAATGTGATCGTGACCCAAAGCGGGCTTTGGCCCAAAGCCACGCTTGAGCACAACCAGTATTTGGACCGGACCAGCTTTCAGTCCGGGATCGACTGGGACCTGCTTATCCGCATCGACGTTCCGATCTTCCAGGGGACGGGGGCCGTAGGACGGCTCAAGGACGCCTGGAGCGAATGGAACAAATCCAAGCTGCATGAGTCGCTTGGCAAACGCGAAGCCGGTTTGGAGACCTCTCAGGCTTATTCTAAATGGCTCCATGCCAAAGACGAATACGCGGCTTTGGAGATCGCGGTCAAAGACGCGGACGAGAATTATAAGCTTCAAGAAGATGAGTACCGAAGGAATCTGGTCAGTAACCTTGATGTCCTCGCGGCCTTGCAGGGGCTTTTTGAGGCGCGCCGCAGCGAGCAAGAGGTTTTTTACCGGATGAAAAATCATTATTGGGGATTGCAGGTCGCCTCGGGCGCTTTGCCGCGAGAACTGCTTGGGATTCGCCGGCGGGATTAGGAACATTTATGCACCTTTCCGAACTATCGATCAAAAATCCAGTGTTCGCATGGATGCTTATGCTGGGCCTCATGTTCTTCGGCTGCCTCGGGTTCTTCGGGATGGGAGTCGGGCAAATGCCGGACGTGGATTTCCCCGTGTTGACGATCAGCGTTACATGGGAAGGCGCGGCGCCGGAGGTTATGGAGACGGATGTCGTCGATATCATCGAAGATTCGGTCATGGGCGTCGAAGGCTTGAAGGATATTTCGTCGAATTCAAGCGAGGGGAAAGCCCAGATCACTCTCGAATTCAGCCTCAATCGCGACATCGACGTTGCGCTCCAGGAAGTGCAAAGCAAGATCGCGGAGGCCCAGCGGCGTCTTCCGCCGGACATGGATCCGGCCATCATCATGAAATTCAATCCGGAGGATCAGCCGATCCTGTGGCTGGCGGTGACTTCCGATGAGCCGCTTCGTGATCTCATGGACTTCGTTGACCGCAGCGTGAAGGACCGTTTCAAGACCATCCCGGGGGTTGGCGAGATCTTCCTCGGGGGGTTCCTGGAACGGAACCTCCGGGTCTGGCTTGATGTCGACAAATTGCTGGCCTACCAACTTACCGTTGAAGACGTTATGCATGCGATCCAGGCCGAACATGTCGAGATCCCCGCGGGAAAACTTGAGACCGACAAGCATGAATCATCGGTTCGGGCGATGGGGGAAGCCCGTTCGGTGGAGGAATTCGAAAAGATCATGATCACCAAGCGTGGGACCCAGCCAATCTACAAGCCGATCCGGCTGAAGGAAGTGGCCCGGATCGAAGACGGGCTTGCGGATATGCGTAAAGCCGCACGGGCGATGGGGCAAACTTCGGTGGGACTCGGGATCCGCAAACAGCGCGGCGCGAATACGGTGGCGGTTGCGCATGCTGTCAAAGAGCGGATGAAAGAACTCCAGAACGAATTTCCCGAAGGCTACCGTATCGGCGTGAATTTTGATTCGAGTCAATATATCGAGGATACTGTGCATGAGCTTTATTTTACTCTATTCCTCTCCGCGATCCTGACGTCCCTTGTCTGCTGGCTCTTTCTGGGCTCCTGGAGTTCTAATCTGAATATTCTGCTTGCGATCCCGACTTCGATCCTGGGGACTTTCATCCTCATGAAGGCGTTCAACTTTACGCTGAATACCTTCACGCTTCTCGGCCTGTCGCTTGCGATCGGGATCGTGGTCGATGATGCCATTATGGTTCTGGAGAACATCGTTCGCCACCGGGAAATGGGGGAAAGCAAGGTCGATTCCGCTTTGAAAGGTTCTAAGCAAATCTCGTTCGCTGCGATCGCGGCCACGCTTTCGATTGCGGCGATCTTTCTTCCGGTCGTCTATATGAAAGGGATCATCGGAAAGTTTTTCCTCCAGTTCGGGATCACCATCACGGCGGCTGTTGTGATCTCCCTTCTCGAAGCTTTGACCCTTGCGCCGATGCGCTGCTCCCAGTTCCTGGAAGTAGGCGAGCGCAAAACCGATTTCGGGAAAAAATTTGAAAAGGGGATGGAATGGCTCCGGACCACTTACAGCAAACTGCTGCTCTTGGCCTTGCGCCATAAAGGAAAGGTTTTGCTCGGATCGCTTGCTTTTTTCTTCCTTTCGTTCTTAACGGTCCCCTTGATCCGCAAGGAATTTGTCCCCATGCAGGATCAAAGCATGTTCCTGGCGCATCTCCAGACGCCGATCGGATCTTCGATCTATTTCACAAACGAAAAATTCAAAGAAGCGGAAAAGCTCGCCATGGAACATCCCGATGTGAAACGCTATTTTTGCATCGTGGGGGTCCGCATGGGAGGGATCGAGGGCGAGGTCAACGCCGGTATGCTTTTTGTGACCTTAAAACAGCCCCAGGAACGGAAATACGATCCTCAATTGAAACGGAAGCCGACCCAGCAGGATATCATCGAATATTTCAGAAATGCGCTGAATGCGGTCCCGGACCTGAAGGCTTTCATCCAGGATCTTTCGACCCGCGGTTTCGCGGCGCAGCGTGGATTTCCGATCGAATTCACGATCCGAGGGCCGGATTGGGAAAAACTGGTTGAATTTGACGAAGCGATCCAGAGCAAGATGAAAGAGGCAGGTCTTTTTGATGATGTCGATACCGATTACCGGTCCGGCTTAACGGAAATCCGCGTGTTCCCCGACCGGGACAAGGCCTTTGACCGCGGCGTGAGCGTGCAGTCGATCGCGACGACCATCAACGCGATGGTGGGAGGGGAGCGCGTTGCGAAATATACACGGGAAGGCCGGCGTTATGATGTCCG
Source organism: Candidatus Omnitrophota bacterium (assembly GCA_049324575.1). Lineage (GTDB taxonomy): Bacteria > Omnitrophota > Omnitrophia > Omnitrophales > Aquincolibacteriaceae > JBMONI01. The sequence goes on from JBMONI010000015.1 coordinate 83,476, forward strand.
GGTGAAAGCGATCGCCGAACAGCGAATGAGCGCTGAGGACATTGAAAAGCTCTGGATCTGGAACAACCGGGGGGAGATGGTCCGCATGTCGGATGTGGTCCGGATCGAGTCCAAGCCCAGCTTGCTTAATATCACGCGGCGCGGCCGGGAGCGCGCGATCGGTATCTTTGCGAACGTGCGGGAAGGAAAATCCCAGGAGGAGGCCCTCAAGCGCGCGGAGGCGATCGCGCGCGAGACTTTGCCGGCCGGATACCGTCTTGTGTTCAGCGGCACCAGTGAAACATTCAAAGAATCGTTCGGGAGCCTTTTCTTCGCCCTGGTCCTCGGGATCATTGTGGCATATATGATTCTGGCATCCCAGTTCAATCACATCATCCATCCGGTGACTGTGCTCCTTGCCCTGCCGTTCAGTGTTTCGGGCGCGTTCCTGGCGCTTCTCCTGACGAATCAGTCCATCAATATCTTCAGTTTCATCGGATTGCTTCTTCTGATGGGGATCGTGAAGAAGAACTCGATCCTTTTGGTCGAATTCACGAATCAGCTTCGTGAACAGGGACAGAATGCCCTGATCGCCATCAAGAACGCCTGCCCGACCCGCCTTCGGCCGATCGTCATGACCTCGGTCTCGACGATTTCTGCGGCGATCCCTCCGGCTTTGGCGATGGGGCCGGGGGCCGAGACGCGGATTCCTATGGCGATTGCCGTGATCGGAGGCGTGATCATCTCGACGCTGCTGACGCTTTTTGTAGTGCCGGCCGCTTATCTGATCTTTGCGCGGTTTGAGAAACGCAGAAAGAGCACGGCCTCCTGAGCTTTCTGCGTTCGCGGGGGTTCCCAAGGTCCCTTCCTCCCACAAGGGATTTCTCCCGGGTGTTATAATCTTTCGCTAAATAATCTTTCGTTAAAATCGTTACAAAAGGAGCACTGGATGAGAAGAGTCCCGGTCTTTTTACTGTCTTTAAGCCTCATGGTTGCGGTTTTGGGGATCATGACCGCCAAAGCGGAGGAGGGTTCCACTATGGAAGATGCCCAGCTCTACGGATTCAAAGTCAAGACGATCGATGGCCAGGAAGTCTCCCTGGCCGATTTCAAGGGTAAAGCGCTTCTCATCGTGAATACGGCTTCCCGTTGCGGATTTACAAAACAATACGCCGGGCTGGAAGAGCTGTATCAACGCTATAAGGCCAAGGGCTTCGTGGTCCTGGGTTTCCCGGCCAATAATTTCATGGGGCAGGAACCGGGCACGGACGCGGAGATCAAGCAATTCTGCTCCCTGAAATACAACGTCACTTTCCCGATGTTCTCAAAGATCAGCGTTAAGGGGGCCGATATTCATCCACTTTACGCTTATCTGACCCAAGGACCTCCGGAGCCGGGTGAGATTAGCTGGAATTTCAATAAGTTCCTGGTCTCTCCCACGGGAGAGGTTGTCGCCCGGTTTGGTTCCAGGGATGAACCGCTCTCCGACGGGGTGATCTCACAGATCGAATCCCATTTACCGCAGGGCTGAGAGGGCAAGCGGCGTGTCCAGTCCGTTTGCTTGGCGCAAAGAAGAACGCAAGATCGATCTGATCCCCAGCATTCCCTTTTTCACCGTTCATTTGGCTTGTTTGCTTGTTTTCGAGACGGGGACAAGCTGGGTCGCGGTCATCGTTTGCGTCGCCACTTACTTTCTTCGGGCTTTTGGTTTAACGGCAGGTTTCCATCGGTACTTTTCCCACCGCAGTTTTAAGACCAGCAGGTTCTTTCAATTTATCCTCGGTTTTCTCGGAACATCGGCGGCCCAAATGGGCCCGATCTGGTGGGCGGACCATCATCGCTGGCATCACCAGGCGGCCGATACCGAACAGGATGTCCATTCGCCCGCTCGCCATGGATTTCTTTGGGCGCATTTGGGGTGGGTTTTGTGTATGAAGAATTACCGCGACAAGGAGCGTATGTACGCAAAAGAATGGAAAGCCTTTCCGGAACTTGTCTGGCTTGACAATCATCCCCTGGTCCCGCCCGTGATATTGGTCCTTGCGATGTTTTCTCTGGGGGCGGGACTCGAAGTTTGGATGCCGGATCTTGGGACCAACGGGCTGCAGATGATGGTCTGGGGGTATTTCATCAGTACGGTTTTTGTCTATCACAACACGTTTGCCGTCAATTCTATTTGCCATCTCTTTGGGACCCGGCGGTTTGAGACTAAAGACACTAGCCGGAACAACTTCTGGGTGGCCCTGCTGACAATGGGGGAAGGATGGCATAATAATCACCATCGCTATCCGTCTTTGGCCAGGCAAGGTCTTACTTGGTGGGAGGTCGATGCGAGTTATGTCCTCCTTCGACTGCTTGCCCGGGGGCGGATTGTCTGGGACCTGCGATTACCTGCCAACACCACCGCGGATTAAGCGCCTCTCGCTTTCATGACCCCGTTCGCTTTCTTTTGGGCCGAGGAGATTTGCTTTTCTGGTTTTTGGGATGAACTTTTTTCAAAAAATCCTCTGAAGACTATTAAGTTTTGCGCGGCTGCGTCGATAAGATTATCCCCCCATTGGAGGGACAACCGAACCGCTGCTCAAAACCGCCGCATGGAGGCCGCTATGGAGAGAGAAAATTTCCTCAAAAGCATCCAGATTATCGTTCTCGGGATATGCATCGCGATCGGAACACTCGGAGCGAGTTATATCCTTTCGCAGGGCTTCGTGAAGATCTTCCAAATGAAGGAAGAAGTGGTCAAGGTGACTGGTTCGGCGGAGCGGAAGATCCACTCGGATAAGGTGATCTGGCATATCGGGTTCTCGAAACGGGCTCTCGACCTCAAGGCGGCTTACGCAGATCTTGAAAAGGACCTTGGGATCGTCCGCGCTTATCTCTTGAAGCAGGGGGTCCTGGAGCCGGAGATGACCGTGCAGCAGGCGCAGACGACGGTCCTTTATAAGAAGAACGAAAAGGGCTATGACACCAATGAGATCGAAGGCTACCGCGTGGAACAGTCGATTGAAGTCCAATCGGCCGATGTGACGAAGATCGACACGGTTTCTCGCCGTGCGACTGAACTGATCCATGAGGGGGTGGAAGCTATTTCCTATGCGCCCAGTTTTTTCTATACGCGGCTTTCGGAACTCAAACATGACCTCTTGCGGGAAGCGATTCAGGACGCCAAGGGGCGGGCGGAGAAAATGCTGAGCGCGACACAGAACCGGGTCGGTTTTATGCGTTCGGGAAGTTCAGGGGTGTTCCAGATCACCCCGGAGAATTCGACCAGTGTATCGGATTGGGGTGAGAACGATACCTCAGCGCTTCGCAAGAAAGTTACAGCTGTGGTCCATGCGGAATTCGCGATCCTTTGAGAGACCCGAGCCTTAAATATTTCGCAACTCCGGCAGCGGCTGCATAAGCGCTGGACCAGGCCCATTGCAAGTTGAATCCCCCCGAGCGGCCGTCGGCATCGAGGATCTCGCCGGCGAAAAAAAGACCGGGACGGATCTTGGAACTCAGCGTGGCGGTATCGACTTCCGATAAGGGGATGCCGCCGGCGGTTACATGAGCGGTCTCAAACCCAAGGAAACCGCTGATGGGAAGCGGACAGGCAAAAAGGGTTTCGGTCAGCTTGTTCCTCTCCGAAAGAGCCAATTGGTTCAAGGGTTTTTCAGCAGTTAAACCGGCGGTCTGGATCAAAGCCGTTGAAAGCCGTGAAGGCAGGAAATGCTCGCAAAAAGAGAGCAGCGACTTCTTGGGTGCGGCCCGGCATTGTTCATCCATCTCACGGCGGAAATACTCACGGGACTTGCCGGGGAGGAAATCCGCCTGAAGCTTGGGATGCGTTCCTTTTTCTGCCCGGATGAAAAAACGGCTCATGTTCAGAACCGCACTTCCGCTAAATCCGTGATGCGTGAACAAAAGGGGTCCCCGGGTTTCTCGAACGAGTTTTTCTTCGAGGCTAAGCTGAAGAATGGCGGGGACGGAAAGTCCACTCAGGGCCTGCCATGTTTTTGAACGAGTCAGCAGGGGAGTCAGGGCAGGGCTGATCTCGACGAGAGTATGTCCGAGACTCTGGGCCAGCGCATAGCCCGAGCCGTCGCTTCCCGTTTTGGGGAAGGAAGCGCCTCCGGTGGCCAAAAGGACGGTTTGGGAATTAAGGGCGAACCCCTCTCCGGAAACCGAAAAACAGCCATGATCGGTACTCATCCTTTGGATTTTCGAGTTCATCCGAAATTCCACCCCTTGTTCTCTGGCGATCCGAAGCAGAACCGCAAGCGTTTTCTCGGCCGAGTCATTCTTCGGGAACATCCGGCCTTCCTCTTCCTGGACAAGTTCGATGCCCAGGGAGTGAAAGAAACTTTTTGTTTTCTCATAAGAAAGGGCTTGAAGCACGTTCCGGACCAGGAGCGGGGTTTCGGAAGCGAAATCCTGGGCCGAATAAAGACGGTTGGTGATATTGCAGCGGCCGCCGCCGGACAAAAGGAATTTCGACCCCGCCCGGGGTTGGCTTTCGATCACCAGGGTTCGGATTCCAAGCTGCCGGCTCCGGATCGCGGCGAAGATCCCGGCGGCCCCTCCGCCGATGATGATCAGATCCCAGGAAGGTTTTTCCACGGGCGGATTATAGCATAAGTCGTTCCGTGAGGCGGGATGCGCAGGGAGAGGGTTTCATGCTAAGATAATTCCCATGCGGTCGGATGCACATCCTCATCCTTTGTCGATCGATGCCGACGGACAGGGATCTTTTTTCAGAATGCGGAACGTTCAAGGATCGGATGCGCTTTTGAATGAAGAGGATAAATGGGTGCGGGGACGAGAAGGCGCAAGCTCGGCAGCCTTCCGACCATGACCGGGATTTCCGGCCTCATGGCTGCGCCTTATGCGATCCGCCGTTTGATGGAGGGAGATAAGGCTAAGGCGAGGAATGGCTAGGGGAACGGGGCGCGCGGATTTTTGTTCAGTGCAGAACTCAAATTCCGGTATTATACGCAGGTCTTGAATAACGGGATAACCCGCCCGGCGGCTGAGAAAGGATACGGATGATACAGAATATGGAATGGATCATTTTCGGGATTGTTATCCTGGGGATGCTCTACCTGGATCTCGGGGTCCTCAACCGCAAAGCCCATACGGTGGGGATGCGCGAAGCGCTTCTTTGGAGTGCCGTGTGGATCGGGGCCGCTCTGCTTTTCAATGTCATGGTCTATTATTTCCACGGGCCGCAAAGAGCGCTTCAATTCTTCACAGCTTATTTGATCGAAAAAGCCCTCAGCATCGACAACCTTTTTGTTTTTCTTCTGATCTTCACGCATTTCCGGGTCCCCGCAGAGTTCCAGCATAAGGTCCTTTTCTGGGGAATCTTGGGAGCGCTTGTTTTTCGCGCCATTTTTATTGCGGCAGGGGTGGCCCTGATCCATCATTTCCAGTTCATGTTCTATGTGTTCGGAGCGATCCTCATCTGGTCGGGGGTCCGCTTTGCGGTCGAGAAAGAAAAGGAGGTCCATCCCGAGAAGAATCCCGTAGTTGCGGCGTTTCGAAGATTCTTTCCGGTGACGATGGAGAATCCGGAGGGACGGTTTTTGGTTAAGAAGGATGGAAAGACCTATTTGACGGTTCTTTTTCTTGTTCTAATGACCGTCGAAACGACCGACCTCGTTTTCGCGCTGGATTCCATTCCTGCGGTCCTTGCGGTCAGCCTGGACCCGTTCATCGTCTACACGTCCAATATCTTTGCGATCCTGGGACTGAGAGCCCTCTTTTTTGCGTTGGCGGCTTTAATGAAAATCTTCCGGCATTTGCATTACGGATTGGCAGTGATCCTTGTTTACATCGGTGTAAAAATGATCGTAATGGAATTTGTCCACATTCCGATCGGGGCTTCGCTTGCCGTAATCGCGCTTTCGATCGCGATCTCGATCCTGACCTCAGTGGCTTCTCTGAAAAGACCGGGCGTTTGACCGGGAAGGGCCAGGGGATTTTTCGGGAGGGGCCGGGTTAAAAAACCGTGTGATTCCTGGAGTTCTCGAGGGAATAAATACAGCCGCAGTAATTCTGCTGGTAAAAGTTTTCGGCCTTGGCGATCTCGCTCATGCGTTGACTCCCGCCTTGCTTGCGCCAATTGTGATCCCAATAAGCGATCCCGGGCACTTTCCCGGCGGCTTCATGTCCCGCTGCCGTCACTTGCTCATAGTCTTTCCAGCGCGAGAGAGCGAAGGAGCTGGTCAGGACCTTGAATCCGTGGTCTCGAGCATACGTTGCTGCTTTTTCGAGCCGCAATGTAAAACAAAGGCTGCAGCGGCGTCCGCGTTCGGGTTCCCGTTCAAGACCTTGCGTGGCTTCAAGCCAACGGTCTGTATCATATTCTCCCTCCACAAAAGGGACCCCGCGTTTTTGGGCGTAGCACCGGGTATCGGATTTTCTTTTCTCATATTCGGCGGCGGGTTGGATATTCGGATTGTAGAAAAAGACCGTCGGATGAAAAGCGGCCTTCAAGAGCGCATCGAGCACTGCGCAGGAGCAGGTGCTGCAGCAGGCGGCGACAAGTACCTTCTTTTCCCGTAGGGGAGATTTCAGTTCTTCCATCGGGCTCCTAAAGTAACGTCAGGCTGACTGCCATGCCCCTCATTCCGAGGACGCAGCCATCGATGCTTCCTGTTCCAGGGGATGAGGATTCTCGCGATTGGGGGATCATCCTGTCGATTCCGTAGGCGATCGCGTTGCGGATCTCTGTCGAAAGACCGGCGAAACAGGAAGGCAATAACGCGAGAAAGATATTGGACCCTGCGGTCATCAAGGCACCCATCCCGTGTGCGAACGATGGGCTTAGTCTAGCACGAAAAACAATCTCCAGGAAACTTTCCGAAAGCCTGCAGATTAGGCCGGAAATGCCGATAAATAGGGCCTAAGCGAGGAGTTTTTGGGCCATGCTCTCTATCTTGTCGCATATGCTCTTGATCTTTTGCCTGCGGATCGCCGATGTTTCGCTGGGGACGATCCGCACCATTCTCACCACGCGGGGGATGTCCTATTGGGCGGCGCTTTGCGGGTTCTTTGAGATCACGATCTGGATTACCGCGGTGAGCAAGGTGCTTCTGAGCCTTTCCCATCCGCTTTATGTAGTTGCCTATGCGGGCGGGTTCGCCACCGGGACTTTGGTAGGGATGCAGATCGTCGAATGGCTGGCGATCGGTTATGTCAATATTCGTGCGATCAGTCCCCAGAACGGAGCGGCGATCCTGGCGGCGGTCCGTGGTTCCGGATTCGGGGCGACCTTGCTCAAGGCCGAGGGCCGATCCGGCTCGGTCGGACTTGTGCAAGTGGTCGTCATGCGCCGTTTTATGAAAGAAGTCCTGCGGATCATCGCCGGGGCGGATCCCCATTCTTTTGTTACGGTCGAAGATATTCCCCGTGTGATCGGGGGATATCAGAAACCCGCGAAATAAAGGCTCTTGCGCCGCCGGCATGAGGGGGAAGATAGCGGTTGACACCGGAAGAGCGTAATTTTAGATTATGGGCAGACTTATCCATCATTCATCCATTGGATCCGTTGGTTTAATTTTCAAGACCTACTGCAAGGAGGTGCTCGTATGGCAAATAAAAAAACCCTTTGGATCATCGGGATCACGGTCGTCGTTGCCGGTTTACTTGGCTTCTTAGCCTTTAATGCCCTTTCGGATCGCGGAGAGCAGGGCTTCGAGGATTTCGGGGTCGGCGATGAAGACTGGGCCATGGAGGAGAATTGGGAAGACGAAGATTGGGCCATGGATGAGAATTGGGAAGAGGA